>CAZXIX010000058.1:0-5228 GCA_964640855.1 uncultured Saprospiraceae bacterium | reverse complement strand
GGCCCTGATCCTGAAATTCCTTCACAATGAGGTCTTGGGTAAGTTGGTCAATGCTGGACGCCAGATCCGATTTTTCGCTATCGATCACCATTTTGGAGATCAGGTTACCCTTGCGATCGTATTTGGAGGCAGAGATCTGGAGCTTATCTCCTAATTCAACGATGTTGCCAATGATGAACTCCGAGGCGCCGAGCCTATTTGAGATCCTTGTGGCTCTGGCCAATTGATGGGTCATGGGCGCCTGGCCGTTCACTTCCGAAAAAACCCGGTTGGGGTCCACCGGATGGATACCGGGGATGCCGTCCAATTTGGTGCTGATCAGATCGACCATGGCTTCTCCCAGATAGGTTATTTCCGCAGATCCCTTTACTTCGAAAGGGAAAACGGTCAGGGCATTCAGATCGGTTGCCGGATGGGCGGAACGTTGATTGGAAAACCAAAGGGAAGCCAGGCTGATAACCGCCAGTAAAAGAATTCCGACAAGCAGAGCGGTTTTTCTTCGAAAGGCTTTATCTGTAGCAATCACTCCTTTTCCTTTCAGGCTTTTCGGATCCGGTATCAAAAGACCATCGTTGGCCAGGGCGAAGATGTGTACGTTCTGGGTAATGTTCTTCAGAGAGAAGTTACCCATCGAAGCCAATTGGAACCGGCTCTTGTCCTTCAGTTGTTCGCCTACCCTTTTGGAAAGCAAAACGGCACCGGGCACGCCCAGGGACTCTATCCGGGAGGCAATGTTGACGGTGTCCCCAAAAACGTTACCGTTCTGGAAGACCACATCTCCCTCGTGCACCCCAATGCGGACCGGCAGCACGGGGCCTTTCTGGAAGGCCAGCTGGACCTTTTCCGCGCAGGCGACTGCATCTTGCGCCCGGTCGAATGTGACCAGAGAGCCGTCTCCATAATATTGAATGATCCTTCCTTTGCATTCGGGGACCTCTCTTTCCAGGGTATCTTTGAACCGCTGGAGAAGGCCGAGCGCCTTATTCTCATCCTCCTGCATCAGGCGGGTGTAGCCTTGGATGTCAGCAAAGAGGACGGCGGATGTTCTTCGTTGTGGTTCGGGCATGGGTCTGCTACAAAGACAGATCAAATTACGAGAATATGCTTCTGAGTGGGGGGATTAACAAGCTTTTAAGAAGTAGGATTCCAAAAATACGCCGAAGGGCATGCAGATTGCGGCAGACGACATCGAAAGGAGATCAATTCATCCTTTTTTCGGCCAGCTTGGAAAAACAGCAGGCGATGTTTCCAAAAGCCGTCGCACCAAAGTGGGTTCGTGTCAGAATGTCAGCCTAGCCAACCGCAATAAAACAGGTTTTGGGCCGGAACGTTGTGGTTTTGTCATTGTTTTCGCACTTGCCCGGGGCTATCTTACGGGTTTGCCGGCTTTCCCCCGTTTCGGGAAAACAGTTAATCCCCTAAAAAATCATCCTGCGTTCAAAGCGTATTTTCTTTTCACCTCGTGGCAGCATGCCCTGCGGGTAATACCAATCGGGGCATTCCATAACCCTGGGCGAAGGCTTTCGGTGTACCTGGCTCAAAAAGAAAAGAAGGATGAACGATACACAAAGACATCCTGCGGATACCATTCAGGTGTTCAGGCAGTGCGGTACCTGCGCCCAAACCTTTGGGCATCTTCTGAACCGGGAATTCGGCCACATCAACAAAGAAGAGGAGCGCGCGCTCGACCCACTGGCCGGAGGGCTTATGCACCAGGGGCATTAGTGCGGCATGCTTTGGGGGGCCGCATTGGCCGCCGGTGCCGAATCCTATCGCCGGCACGAAGATCTCGACCAGGCCACGGCCGTCGCCCTGGCCGCCACCCGCGATATCATCGCGTCCTTCACGGATAAAGCCGAAACCGTCAATTGCAGGGAAATCATCGGGATTGATCTGAGCCAAACATTCGGATTGCTGAAGTTTATTCTGAAAACCACGCTTCAGGGCAGCCGGAAGAATACCTGCTATAACCTGGCGGACGAGTGGGCACCGGAGGCTATCCGTTCGGCCCGGGAAGGCCTGGCGGAGGAACCGGAACAAGTTGGGAAGCCGACTGCGAACTGCGCATCGGAGGTAGTGCGCAGGATGGGAGGAAGTGAGAAGGAAAGCGTCATGGTGGCGGGATTTGCCGGCGGACTGGGTTTGAGCGGCAACGGTTGCGGCGCACTGGCGGCCGCCGTGTGGATGAAAACGCTGGACTGGTGTAAAGCCAATCCGGGGAAAAATCCGCCCTATTTCAATAATCCGGCTGCTAAAAGCATACTCAAGGCATTCAAGGAAGAAACGGGGTCGGAAATGCTTTGCCGCAAAATTGCAGGCCGGGACTTCAAGAGCCTGGATGCGCATTCGGACTACATACAGAAGGGGGGCTGCCAAAAATTGATAGACGCTTTGGCACAAGGAGGGAAAAAAACCTGATGTCCCGGACCTTCGGTTAGCAGACGAAGGCAGAAAGTGGTTTTCTGCTTTTCAGCGGGTTACTGCCTGGCTGACGTCGAGATAGCTCCGGATCCTATCCATCACGTCCAGAAAAGGGGCGTGGTAATTATATAAACGCTGATCGTACAGAGGCTGCCAGAAATAGTCGAATAGTAAGCCGGCGTCGCCTCCCTCTCCGGTGACGGTGTGCAGCCATTGGTCGGGTAAAGATCGGTTGACCTCCAGGTGATAGATGTGCCAGAATTGCTGCTCCGGCTCCTCCAGGCCGTGGTGATCTGCGGGAATGATCCACTCGGTCACGCCCACTTTCTGGATGAGCTTTGCATCTCCGATACCGCTTTCTTCCTGCAATTCCCGGAGCACGGCATTTTCGATCGCCTCACCGGGCTCGACGGTGCCCTTGGGGATCTGGAAGTCGTTGGAGGGAGGCGGGTGGAGGAAGCAAAGGATCTGAGGATCGGTCTCCAGGTCTTTCAGGACACAGGGAACGGCTTTTTGGGTGATGATCATGGCTGGTGTTTTTGGGATTGGGAAATGCTACAACCGCCAGCCAGAAAAAGAAGTTCCAAAGGATTGCAATCCTTCAAATAGAATCACTTGAAATGTGTTCCAATCTGCAGAATTTGGCAAGTACTCCCGCAGGCCCCAAATGGAGGTTCAAAATCCGAGGATCGAATCATACACCACGACCCGTTCCCACAGGTCCTCGCATTCGGCAATGAAGGTGTGGTGAGCGGGTTCGTCCTGGTATTTATCCTGGGTTTCCTTGTCCGGAAAAGTGGCTACCAGGCTGTAGGTATAGCTGTTGTCCACGACCTCCCGATCGGTGCCTGCGGGTTGGCCCATGTGTGCGGATGCCACGTATCGGGAGTTATGGATCAAGCGGGTAAGCGACTCTTCAAAACGAGCCCGGTCTTCCTGGCTCTCGGGGTTTTTTAACCAAAAGAACACCATGTGGACAAAGTCTCCCTGGATCTTTTCCTTGGGTCCAGGTTCTGTGCTGGATGGATTCGAATGGGTCATGTCTTTTTCTTTTTGTGCGGAAAGGGAAATGGGTACCCAGCCAAGGATAAGGACAAGCAAGAAAATGTGGCGCATGGTGAAAGGATTTTTGAGCGCTAAATATCCTGCTTTTCGGGAGAAGACGGCTTGTTTTTTGGGAAGGGGATTTTCAATTCCCCGAAACAAAATCGGGGGATTGAATTTCAGAAAAGCAAGGAAGATCGGGTTTTTTCGTGGGATCGTTGAAAAAGGCGTTGGCCATTTCCATGGCGCAAGGATCTGGCCAATAGAAAACCGGGAGGTGGCCATAGCCCCGAAATACCAAATGATGGCCATTTTTCAGACGGGCCAGCATAGCTTCTGCCCATTTCGGCGGGGTATCCGGATCGTACTCTCCATTGATCAGCAAAACCGGGAGGGTACTCTCTACCGGCCGATTTTCGGATGCCGCTTCCGGTTTCACTCCCCAAACATCACAGATCTCCCTTTCAAAAACGGCGGGCGAAAGTCCGGATAGGCCTGGATAAGCCGACTTTTCTCGCTGGATCACTTTATCCGAAGCAAAAGCCAGTTCTTCCGCACACCAAACCGAGAGCCGCATTCCGATGCCATAGCCTGCATCGGCTTCCTCGAAAAGGCCATCCGCGGATTCGGCCAAAAGAGTTGCGTCCCCTTTGCACAGTTGGGCTATTTTGTCGATCAACCCGGGTATCTCGTAGGTGGAGCCCACATCCAGGGTGGATAGGATGTCTCGTCCCCGGTAAGGCAGGATGAGTTCCCGGGCCGGGACCAACCACGGGTCTGCTGTCTTATACTGGAGCAATTGAAAAAAATCTTCTTCCAGGTCGCCGTATTTTTCCCGGCAGTCTTCATTTGTCCGGCAATCTTTAAACAAGTTGGAAAAGGATTGGATTAGATTGGCAACACTTTCCTCATCGTAATTCACCTCAAGAGGGAGGGGAGAATCCATGATCACTGAGCGAATGGTCCCGGGATAGTCGCGCATGAGCACCTGGGCAATCTTTGTGCTGTAGGACACCGTGAGCAAATTCCACTGATTGATATTCAAGACCCGGCGAAGGTCCTCTACATCGGCGGCTA
Organism: uncultured Saprospiraceae bacterium; assembly: GCA_964640855.1. GTDB lineage: Bacteria > Bacteroidota > Bacteroidia > Chitinophagales > Saprospiraceae > JAJDFU01. Next base: position 686 of record CAZXIX010000058.1, on the reverse strand, counting down.
TGGCTCTTGTGGTATAAGCATTCAGGTCGATACCTTCATCCCTCAGGCGGGATTTACATTTTTTGGCAGCGGCCCTTTTCAGTTCCAGCGCTTCCCCGGCAGAAAATCTGGGGTCTCTTGCCTTCCGGGCAGCCTGGCTCCACTCCGGGCAACTCAGCGTGGGCTCGGCATAGCGGGCTCCCCTTTGTTCGAATAGAATAAGGTCCCGGTCGTCCAGGTATCGGTAGTATTTCATGTAGGCCGCCGCGCCCAGGCTGCTGTTTCCCGGGCCGCCCAGGGTCAGTAAAACCGGATGGGGCTTGGGGTTTGGGTTACGGCTTTTGAAAATATATACGGGAAGCCGAAGGGTGGGCCCAGTGGGCTTTTCCCGGTTTTCGAGTACTTCCAGGTAACCAAAGATGAAGGCTTGCCCTTCTCCCACCGTGACCGGTGGATTTTTCGACTCAATGAACCGGGGTTTAAATTGACCCGACACAATCGAGGTATTGGTAAAACAGAGAAGGAAAATCCAAATGAACGATCTCATGGCCTATTTTTTTTCAAAATAGATTATTCACCGGAATCTCCTGTGGTCCAGTCCGGGACTTTCTGACCTGCCCTGTTTAAAAGGGTCTGAACCCAAGCAAGCTTTATAGGGATCTTTGTTCTGAAATCCCGAAACGGGAAAAACCCTTCCTAAATCCGGC
>CAZXIX010000057.1:0-27144 GCA_964640855.1 uncultured Saprospiraceae bacterium | reverse complement strand
CCCGGATGGTGGCGTCGCGTACCGACGTGATTTTCAGGCACAAAACCCCAGACCCGGGAGTCTTCCGAGTTGTGGCGGTTGTCGCCCATCATCCAGTAGTAGTCTTGCTGAAACGTATAGCTATCCGCAGGTTCCCCATTGAGGTAAAAGATATTGTCCTTCAACTCCAGCGAGTTCCCCTCGTAAACCGTGATGGCTCGCCGGTACATGGCAACGGTCTCGGGCTTGAGGGGCACCGTCTGCCCTTTGGCCGGAATGTGGATGGGACCGTAGTTGTCCCAGGTCCAGGGGCCAAAGTGTTCGGGGTCGTGAGGAAAGAATTTTCCATCCTGATCGGTCGGCCATTCGATCGGCCGCACCTGTATGGAAGCATCCATTTGGCGGACTTTTTCTTTCTGTTCTTCCGTGAGTACTACGATCATGTTTTCGGCCGTGCCGCTCAGGATGTCCCCCGATCCTCCCATGCCGTCGTTGATGGAGATGCCCCAATCTTCGAAACGGCGGAGGTTGATCGGTCCGTTGGGGGAGCTGACCCGATATACGAATTGCATCTGGGACGGATTCTGCACCGGAGCCCCGTTGATGTGGACCTGCTTATCGATGATTTGCAGAGAATCTCCCGGAAGCCCGATGCAGCGCTTAATGTAATGGTCTTTTTTGTCGAGCGGGCGGACGACCAGTTTCTTGCGGCCGGTTTTGATCTGGCGCATATAGGCCGGATTTTGAATGGCTCCTCTCCGGTAATCGTAAATGCTCCAGGTTCGGTCGGGGAAAACATAAACGCTGTCTCCTTCGGGATAATTGAAGACCACGGGTTCGTTGCGATCGATAGATTCAAGGGCCGGGAGGCGGTTATACGCGAGTTGTGGTTTACGGAGGTAGGACTCCATGCCCAAGCGGGGAATCCGATTGTGGAGCAAAGGGACCATAGCGATGGTCTGGGGCGTCCGAATGCCGTAATTGACCTTGCTGACAAACAGAAAATCACCGACCATCAGAGAGTCCTCCATGGAAGGGGTGGGAATTACATAGGCCTCAATCAAGAACATACGGATGAAGGCAGCGGCGAAAACGGCAAAAATGATGGCTTCTGCCCATTCTCTGACTTGGGTCTTCTTATAGGGGTTCTGGGCGAGGAGTTTCTTCAGTTGCTGGGGCTTTTTATTTTCCTGGGCTTGCTTCAGTTTTTCTTTGTATTCCCGCTCTTTGACCAGTGTAGGCCCATCGTAAGATTCATCTTTTCGAAAAGCCAGATATAAGAAAAACAGGGGAGTGAACAAAACCGCCAATACGCTGTGCCAGAACGAGTATTTCCGGAAAGATCGAACCATATCGATGGCCAAACCGGCGTAGATGAAGATGTTGACCAGGGGCACCAGCAACCAGATGGCGTGAATATCCTTTCTGCCGACCAGCCGGCACCAGACGACGAAATTATATCCCGGCACGAGTCCCTTCCATCCGTCTTCTCCTGCTTTGGGGAAAAGGAAATAAAGGGATAAGCTGAGCAGTATGTAGTAAACGATCAAGAATGTCACAGCAGCAATAAGGCATTAAAATGAATAAAATGGGCAGAGAAAGGCCATTCTTTGCCCGGGTGCTGCAAATATAAACGAAAAAGGGAGGGCATGAGCGGGCTTCCATCCAAGGTACCCGTACACTGGTCGAAAACCGGTTTTCAGGCTCCGGTCTCCTGCACGTCCCAGGTATGATCTGCCAGCAAGGTGGCTGAGGCTACAAACTCATAGGGCGGATGAGCCCCCCATTCGCCCGGTGATAGCAGGGAAAGGACAAATTTTCCGTTTTGGCGCTTGTAGAGGTGATAGGTTTTACCGACCAGGGGCTCGAAACCCATTTCGGATTGATAGATGGCTTCGGAAATCTGGACTCGTTCGCGCAGGTGGTTGGCCTGCCTGGCCAGTAGTTCGATCTGCTCGCGGATCTGATCGAGCTGCCGGTCAGTCTGCTCGTACATGGATTTGATCGCGCGACCTTTGATTTTTCCTCGATCTACCGGCTTGATGACCACCCCGCCAACGGTATGGGCGTAGGGGAGCAGGTGCGGGTTTTCTGCTACTTTATCCGGATCGATGGGGTTTACTACCTTTTTGTCTTGCTCTGAGGATGTAGCCATAACGCTTCGTAATCAGTTATACAATATCCATTTAGCCTGGCTAACAAAGCTAAATGAAAAAAGGTCTGTCATTTGAGTGAAAATGTCCCGGTTCCTGCCAAATACCCCCGGTGATAAACTTCAACCTGGTAATCGCCGGAGGAAAAACTTTGTCCGGAGTTCCATCTGGAGCACCATCTTCCGGGGGTCTGATCGTATTGGATGGCCTGACTGAAGGTATAGCGCATGCGGTCGTTCTTGTCGGCCGGCGTAAATTCGCCTGATCCGAGTTCGTCGATGGCAAGCGTCACGCCCGAAGGGTCGATGATCCGGATGAAGAAGACCTCTTCTCCCGGTGGAGTCAGTTCATTTAGTTCAAAGCCGAAACATAATTCCAATTGCTCCACGTTTTTAGCAGCCTTGCGCCGGACGGCGTTGCCCCGGTTGTTGATTCTTTGCCCTTCGACATCAATATTCCCGATCTGTATGGTGGAGGCTTGTTCGACCTTTTGCGAAAGGGTCTCCCGCTGCATTTCCAAAGACTTCTTGGCTCTCTCCAGTTCGGCCTGGCTTTGGGAAAGCTCTTCATTGAGCCTTCGTTGGCCCTTCAGGGTATCCTCCAGTCGCGATTTGGCCTGGTTCAACTCCAAGTTACGGGCGGTGAGGATCTGGTTTTCGGATTTCAATTGGTTGATCTCAGCGAGGTATTGATCGGCCTTGACCGACATATTCTGGATTTCCGCCCGGGCTTCCCGCAGCCGGTTCCGGTCGCCAAGCATACTTTCAATCCGTTCTTTTTGTTGTCGCAACTCTTCTTTTTGCTGGTCGATGAGGGCATTCAGGTCGTCGTTGCGGGTCCGTTGTTCTTCCAGGTCGGTAAGGGCTTCGTAATACTGTCTCTCCAGGTCGGCCTTTAATTTTTCGCTTTCGTCCAGCTCGTTGGTGACGGCCAGTACTTCCTCGCCTTTTTTCATATTTTGATAAAGAAGATAGGCGTTCAGGCCAAGGGACAAAATGATGATCACAGCCGCCCCAACGATCAGGCGCTGTCGGTTGTCGGTGGTCCCGCTGCGGGAACCGGAAGGTCTTGTAGGTGTGGTCATGGATTAAATTTCTGATCCAGGGGAATCCAAAAGCAAGTTGTTAGGAGCCTATTCCAAAAAGCAGATAGTCTTAAATTTACTACATTAATTGTCAATAGTTAAAGGATTTCCGGTTGGAGCACAGTCGGAACAAGGAACTCAACCTGCCCTATGATTGAAAAGCTGGATCTGACACGCGGTCTCTTCTTCGACATTGAAACCGTATCGGCAAGCCCTACCTGGGCAGAACTGGATGAAGAATTTCGGGAACTTTGGGCGATAAAAGCCAAAAGCATCAGCCGTTCGGAAGAGCCTCTTTCAGAGGAAGAATGCGAACAAATTTACCGGGATCGCGCGGCTATATTTGCGGAGTTCGGACGAGTGGTCTGCATTTCTGCGGGCTTTTTATTTCGCAAGGAGCCCGAAGGCCCTTTCCAGGCGAGGCTGACTTCCTATGCCGGAGAAGACGAAAAAGAGTTACTGGTTCAATTCGGCCAGCTGCTGGACAAATCCTACACCGATACCCGGTCCAGCTTTATCTGCGGTCACAACATCAAGGAGTTTGACGTCCCTTACCTGTGTCGAAGGTACGTCCGGCACGGTATGGAGCTTCCCGTTCCCTTTCGGATACAAGGGAAAAAACCTTGGGAAACCGAGCACCTGGTGGATACTCTTGAACTCTGGAAGTTCGGAGACCGCAAAAACTACACTTCGTTGCGCCTCCTGTCTGCTCTGCTGGATTTCCCTTCTCCCAAAGATGAAATGGACGGCAGCCAGGTAGGAAAGGTTTTCTGGCAAACCCAGGATGTAGACCGCATCGCGCACTACTGCGAAAAGGACGTCCTGGCCACCATTCAGCTCATGATGCGTTACCGTCGCTTACCCCTTATTGAAGAGGGGGCCTACGAACATGTCAGATCCTAGGCCTGACTGGGCCTTCTCTTCGTCTGTATGGGTTCGGCCTTTACCGGGCGGCTTTCCTGGTGCATTCGGTTGAGCGAAGATACTTCGTATTGATAGGTTGCTCCCGGACTCGTTTGAGGATCGCTGAAACGGTATTTCCGCACCCCATCATCATGGGGTATCACATCGATAAGTTCCGTGTTGGTTTTTTCGCTGGGAGCCCTGTCGACCCGCGTACGGTAGAGCGCATAAGCGGATGGGGTAGGGCTTTTGCTTTTCTTCTCGGCTTTCCAAATCACCCGTACGCTCTCGTCTTTCAGGCGGACCGCCATTTTCCGGGGCGGAGCTGGCGGATTATAAGGCGTAGACATGACGGGTGGGGGAAGGGCCGGCCGTCGGTACATGCCCCGTATAACATCGCGAAGTCCCAAACGATTATCCAAAATGGAGGAGGCACTGAAGAAGCAACTCCCGACGCTGACCCGATTGGACCGGGCAAGGTTGATCTGCCGGATAATCTCCGCCGGGTTCTGCCAGGCCGGTCCGTACTCGTACCCTACCTTAAAGGCAGCATGCCCAATAATCAATTGTCGGTTAAAGGTATTGCTGGCCCACCAGTTCACCAGGGCCCGGTGGTCAGCCGGGCCATATCCGATATTCCAATACAGTTGGGGCATCACGTAATCCACCCAGCCTTTTTCCAGCCAGTTTCGCACGTCAGCGTGGAGGTGGTCAAAGCTCGTGGTGCCTGCCCGGGTGGCCGAACCCCGGGGGTCGTCCTGCTGGTTGCGCCAGATACCGAATGGACTGATCCCGAAACGAACCCAGGGCTTGGTCGTCTTTATTTTGGTGGACACCTTTTCGATCAGGGAATTTACATTTCGCCGTCGCCACTCGAAAAGGGACTCGTCTTTCCGTCGATACATCATATATGTTTTTCGATCGGAAAATCTTTCCTCCGCATTGGGGTAAGGATAAAAATAGTCGTCGAAATGGACGGCGTCGATATCGTAGCCTTTGACAACCTCCATGACCACATCTGTAATGTGTTGCCAGACTTCGGGATAGGCCGGATTCAAATACAGCCTGCCTCCGTAGGTCACCACCCATTCCCTGCGCCGGTTAAAAATATGGTTCGGAGCCAGGGAAAAGGTATCCAGATCCATGCTGACCCGATAGGGATTGAACCAGGCGTGAAATTCCATGCCGCGCTTGTGGGTTTCTTCCACCATAAACCGGAGGAGGTCAAAGTTTCGGGTAGGTGCCAGTCCTTGCTGGCCGGTCAGGTACTCCGACCAGGGAGCGAACTCGCTGGGATATATGGCATCTCCTATGCCTCGCACCTGGACGATGACGGCGTTGAAACCGGTTTGCTTGAGGGCATCTATCAATTCGATCCATTGGGCCTGCAGGGTTGGATCATGGGTGGTGGGCTCCTTGGGGTAGTCGATGTGGAATAAGGTGGTTACCCAGACACCCCGGAATTCGCGTGCCGGATAGGGTGAGTAAGGATCATACTGGGAGAAGGTAAACGAGGCCTGGAGTCCGAAAAAAAAGATCAGGATAAGCGTACGGAACCGGATTTTGAGAATAGAAAAAGTTGACCGATGGATCGGGTTTCTGAAATAGTGTCTCATATTGGATTTAGTCAAATCGGTGAATGGGATTATTTCGTGACTAAAATTAAGGTAAAAAGAAATGCACAAAACCCCCATTTCAAGATTGGCAGGATAATTTTTTTCCGGATACCGCTTTTCGACAGACCGGGCCGCCGGATGGTGAAATGGGGGGTAAAGAGCTTTTCAAAAAAACAACCCCCACCCCCATTTTTTTTCAAAAAGCCTGTATTTGTTGCGTTTTAGCCCCATACCCATGGGGTAAATGGCGCATTTTTTTCCCCAAACCCCAACATCATGGGGTACCTGTAATTTGCAATGGGGGGGTATTTGAGTGTACTTTTGTCATGTACCCGGAAGGATAGTAAACGAACGAAATCCAAAGGGGATTAAATCAAAAAGTTTCATCCGCGAAGGCGGTTGACAAAAATAAAAGTTCTCATCACATTTTCAATATGAGAACGTAAAAGTCAGGATATCAAAGGATGTCCTTTTTGGTATGTAGATAGCCTCTCAAAGCTCTTTGAAGAAGCCGATCAGTTCACTGATCGGCTTTTCTTATTTTTGGCGCCATGAAAAGTCATCTTATCGCGCCCAGCTTGCTTGCCGCTGATTTTGCTCATTTGGCAGAAGCGGTTCGGATCATCGAGGAAAGTGAAGCCGATTGGCACCACATTGATGTGATGGACGGCTGCTTCGTCCCCAATATATCCTATGGATTTCCCATTCTGAAATCCATCCAGCCCCTGTGCCATAAACCGATGGACGTCCATTTAATGATCGCAGAACCGGAGAGATACATCGATCGATTCCGGGAAGTCGGGGCCGATCTGATTTCCGTTCACCTGGAAGCTTGTCCGCATCTGCATCGTACGCTCCAGCAGATCCGCGAGACCGGGGCCAAAGCAGGTGTGGCCCTTAACCCTCACAGTCCGGTGGATTTATTGGATGAGGTGTTGGAAGAAGTGGACCTGGTCTGCCTGATGTCGGTCAACCCGGGCTTCGGAGGCCAGAAGTTTATCTATCGAACGCTGAACAAGATCGAGCAGCTGCGAGAAAAACTGATCGTTCGCAACTTGCCGGCCCAGATCGAGGTAGACGGTGGGATCGGCTTGCAAAATGCACAACGCATCCTTCAGGCGGGAGCGGATGTACTGGTGGCGGGGAGCAGTGTATTCGGCGCCCAGGATCCCCGAAAAGTCATCCGCCAACTCAAAGATATGGGCCATGAGGTGGATCGATTTGTTTGACGAAACGCTACCTTGTCGCCTTGCCGCCAGCCCCTTTCACACTGCTTATGGAACCTTGTCGTTTGTAAACTGTCATCCTTTTCCTTTCGCTACATGAAAAACTGCCTTCTTACCGTCCTTTTCCTGCTTGGGCCCTTAGGCTTGGCGGCACAAACGGCTCAGGTATTCGGAGAACTGAAGGATGGCTCCAACGATCAGCCTCTGGGATTCGTTTTGATCTACGTAGACGGCACGAATACCGTCGTGGAGTCGGACGACGAAGGCCGCTACAGCATTGAAGTCCCTTCGGGAAAAGATTTTCGCCTGGTCTACTCCCGGATCGGTTACGGAAAGGTTAGCCGGGACTTCACTCCCATGCCGGCCCGTGCCCGCCGAAGGGTAGATCTCTACCTGTCGCCGGAGGATTCCGGCTTGGAGGTCATCGTCCGGGAAAGTCAGCTGGATAATGAAGGCCTGATCACCGAGGGTGTTGGGGCCATCAAACTGCTCCCGACCACCACGGGCAATCTCGAAACGGCCCTGCCTCACATCGCCTTGGGCACCACAGTCGGGGCAGGCGGGGAATTGAGCTCTCAGTACCAGGTCCGCGGGGGGAATTACGACGAGAACCTGGTCTACGTCAATGACTTTGAGATCTACCGGCCGCAGTTGATCCGTTCCGGACAACAGGAAGGCCTCACTTTTCCCAATCCAGACCTGATTTCGACCCTTACCTTTTCATCCGGTGGATTTGAGGCGAAGTACGGCGACAAGCTGTCTTCTGTGCTGGATATCCGCTATAAGTTGCCCGATACGCTGGCCGGCTCCGTCATGCTCAGCCTGCTCGGCGGGTCGGCACACGTGGAGGGGAGCGTCCCTTTGAAAAAAGACGGGTATCAACGCTTCCGCTTCCTGGCGGGCGCCCGCTACAAAACGACCCGCTACCTGTTGGGGAGTCTGGACATTACCGGGGAATACATACCCAACTTTGCCGATATACAGGCCTATCTCACTTTTGACCTGAATCGAAACTGGCAACTGGGAATTTTGGGAAACTACAACCGCAGTGAATACAGCTTTGTGCCCGATGCCCGGAGTACGGCCTTTGGATTGATCAATTTTGCCCTGGAACTTTTTACGGTTTTCGACGGGCGGCAGGTCGATGATTTCACCACCTCCATGGGAGGCGTATCCCTGACCTACCTTCCGGACCGGGCCCGAAATCCTTTCTTCCTGAAATTTATGGGATCCGGATTCCGGTCGGAGGAAAACGAGCGCTTTGACGTCACCGGGGATTACAGCCTCCGGCAGATCGACGCCGATCTGGGGAGTTCGGAATTCGGTGAAGTACTGGCAGAACTCGGTACCGGTACCCAGCAACAGTATGTCAGGAACTTTCTGGACCTCGGGGTTTACAATGCCGAGCACCGGGGCGGACTGGAAGTTCAGGTCCTGAACAGCAGAAGTCGGACCCGCACCCATTTCCTGCAGTGGAGCGTTAAATACCAACACGAAATAATCCAAGACCAGTTAAACGAATGGGAACGACTTGATTCGGCGGGGTATTCCCTGCCTTACGATCCCGAGGCGGTGCAGGTCTTCCGGGTGATCAAAAGCCGGAACGAACTGGCCTCCAACCGGATCTCCGGTTTTCTGCAAGAAACCTACACCTGGCGGGCCGCCGGCATTGGGGAATTCAAAGCCTCCATCGGCCTGCGGGCCAGCTGGTGGAACCTCAATCGGGAATTGATCCTTTCTCCTCGGGGGCAGATCTTGTACAAACCGCTAAGCTGGAAGGCGGATATTTCTTTTCGCTTATCCAGCGGACTCTACGCGCAACCTCCCTTTTATCGTGAATTGCGCCGTTTGGATGGTACGCTCAATAAAGATCTGCAGGCCCAGAAGTCGGCGCATGTGGTGGGCGGGCTCACCTGGGATTTCTTCCTCGGTAAAAACCCAAACAAATTTCGCCTCATCTCGGAGATCTACTACAAGCATTTGTGGGACCTGGTTTCTTACGAGATCGATAACGTTCGAATCCGCTATTCCGGAGAGAATGATGCCACTGGATACGTAGCCGGGATTGACTTCCGCCTGAACGGACAATTCGTTCCCGGGGAGGAATCCTGGATCAATCTTTCTTTTTTGACCGCCCGCGAACGACTGGACGGAGTTCAGCACCGGGCAAGGGAAAGGGGCGAAGAAGAGGGGGTACCCGTGAATTCCGTTCCCAGGCCTACGGACCGGAGGGTTTCTCTGGCGATCTACTTTCAGGATCACCTGCCGAAGAACCCCAATTTCAAACTGAAGCTGAACATGATTTTGGGTACCGGTCTTCCTTTCGGCTTTCCCGAAAACAATATTGTCTATCGCAACTCCTATCGCCTCCGCCCTTATTACCGGGTCGATATCGGTTTCGCAGTGGCGCTGTTCGAGCCTTCCTTCCTGAAGAAGCATCCCCAACACTTTCTCCGCTTCTCGCGCGGCACCTGGCTGAGCTTTGAAGTTTTCAACCTGCTGGGCGTGCAAAACCAATCCGGAAATACCTGGATCAAAACCATATTTGAACAGCAGTACGCCATTCCCAATAATCTGACATCCCGGCGATTCAATCTCCGTCTGCGGATGGATTTGTAGGTCGGTTGAGAGGAGGAAGTGAAGCCGGCTGACTTATCTTAAGAGGATGGGCAGGGGATGGATCGGGAAAAAATCGCGCCTTTTGCTATATTTCACCCCAAAGGAAAGGCATTAATTACGCACCGGAGCCCACCTTCTATGATCGTCCATTTTTTTCTTCGTTTTCGGTCCGAGTTCGGACAGCAATTTTTTCTTTCCGGCAATTGGGAAGCCCTAGGGATGGGGGAGGCGGAGGCTGCCTTACCTTTGCAGTACCTGGATGCCGAACATTGGCATGCTCGTGTGGAAGTGCCGGAAGACAGTCCGGAGCTGCATTATAAATACTTGCTGAGAAATCCGGATGGAACCCTGTCTATGGAATGGCAGGCGGATCGCAGCATCTCGGCGGACGATCTCCAGTCGGGGCCCTTGCATGTATTTGACTTCTGGAATTATCCCGGAAACCTGGAAAATGCTTTTCTGACCAAACCCTTCCGGACTTCTCTCATGAAGCGGGGACCTTCCCCGAAGGAAGAGGATCTGCCCGCAGAAGTTACCCATCGGGTCCGGGTAAAAGCCCCTTTGCTTTCGCCCGGAGAATCCGTTTGCTTGCTCGGTGAAGGAGAAGAACTGGGAAATTGGTCTACCGAAAATTGCCTGCCGATGGTGGAGGGCAGGGACTGGTTCGAACTATCGGTCGCCTTAATCTCCAAGCCGGAAAACCGGCAATATAAGTTCGGTGTCTGTCGCCGGGAAACGGGGGAGTTCCTTCGGTTTGAGAAAGGAAAGAACCGGAACCTCCCCCGGAAAGAGGGCGCCCCCTTGACCCTGATCCACGATGGATTCCTGCGGGAACCTTTAAGCGGGTTTAAAGTGGCCGGGGTCGCCATCCCGGTTTTCAGCCTTCGTTCGGATCAGGGATTTGGTATAGGCGAATTCGCGGATATCCCGGCCCTGGCCGATTGGTGCGCCCAAGTCGGCCTGAAGGTGATCCAGGTCCTACCGATCAACGATACTACCAGCAATTTCAGCTGGACCGACAGTTACCCCTATGCCCCCATCTCTGTTTTTGCGCTTCATCCGATCTACCTCAACCTGGAAAAAGTGGCCGGGGAGGAGATGGCTGAGATCCCGGAAGGGTTGCAAGAGCGAAGGGCCGAGCTGAACCAGCTGGAAGAAATCGATTACGAGGCTGTCTTTACCGAAAAGCTGGCGGCCATTCACCGCCTGTATCCAACCAAGAAGGCCTCCTGGCTGGCGGATCCGGAGTACCAGGCCTTTTATGAAGCCAACCGGGGTTGGCTGCAGCCTTATGCCGCCTTTTGCAAGCTTCGCGATCAGTACAACACGGCGGATTTTAAGAAATGGGGCCCTTATGAAGACTACGAATTGGCTCAAATAGAGCCCTGGTTCGATCCGGAATCCGAACTTTTTGATCAGGTCGGGCTGCACCTATTCGTGCAGTATCATCTGCACCGCCAGTTGAAAGAAGCCGTTGACTATGCTCATGCCAGGGGAGTGATCCTCAAGGGAGATCTGCCCATAGGCATCTACCGGGACAGCAGCGACGCCTGGGTGGCTCCCGAGTTGTACAACATGGAAGCCCAGGCGGGGGCTCCGCCGGACGACTTTGCCGTAAAAGGGCAGAATTGGGGGTTTCCGACCTACAATTGGCCCCAAATGCAGGCCGACGGATTCGCCTGGTGGATTCAGCGTTTCTCGCAAATGAGCCATTACTTCGATGCCTTCCGGATCGACCATATTCTGGGTTTTTTCCGGATCTGGAGCATCCCCATCCATGCGGTCGAGGGGATCCTGGGGCGATTTGTGCCCTGCCTTCCGGTACGGCTGGAGGAATTCGAAGAATGGGGCATCCATTTTGATGCCGATCGCTTTACGGAACCTTACATAACCCGCGAGGTGATAGAAGTCATTTTTGGAGAGTGGGCCGGGTATGTCAGGGAACACTTCCTCGAACTTTCCGATTCCTTTCGCTATCGACTAAAGGAGGATTTCAATACCCAACGCAAGGTAGAAAAAGCTCTATCCGGTGATCCGGAGAAAGAACATCTGATCGTTCCGCTTTTCGATCTCATCAGCAATGTCCTGTTGATTCCGGACGAGGTGGATCCGGAAAACGAATTTCATTTTCGGATCCGGATGCAGGAAACGCTGAGCTTCGGAGCGCTGGACACCGGTGTCCAGCATAAGCTGAACGAACTATACATAAACTATTTCTACCGGCGGCAGGATGAATTCTGGCGTCGGGAGGCTATGGAAAAACTACCGGCTATCAAGTCTGCCACAGAAATGCTGATCTGCGGAGAGGATCTGGGGATGGTTCCGGAAAGTGTGCCGGGAGTGATGAAAGACCTGGGTTTCCTGAGTCTGGAGATCCAACGCATGCCCAAGGATCCGGGACAGGAATTCTTTCGTCCGGACTTTGCGCCCTATTTGAGTGTGGTAACGCCCAGTACGCACGATATGAGCACGGTACGAGGATGGTGGGAAGAAGATCCTTCCATCCGGCAACGCTTTTTCAACCAGGAATTGGGACAAGCTGGGCCGGCTCCCTCTACCTGTACCCCGGCGATCAACCGTATGATCGTAGAGCAACATCTCTACAGCCCGGCCATGTTGAGTGTTTTTCAGCTACAGGATATTTTGGGAATGGACGGGAGCCTGCGCCGGGAAGATCCCCATGCAGAGCGAATCAACATTCCCGCGAACCCCAAACACTATTGGCGGTATCGAATGCACCTTTCCCTGGAAGACCTTCTCAGAGCAGACGAATTCAACAAAAGGTTTGGTCGCATGCTGATCGACAGTGGCCGGGCCTGATACGCATACTGAAACATGAAGGAGGAAAAACAAAGATCAGGAGGGAGCTGCGTGAGCCGTATTTTTTGGGTCCTGGTGATTTTGGCCGGTCTTTACCTGTTGCTTCGCATGTTTGGGATCGACCCGGTTCAGCAGGTGGACGAACAGGAGATCATCGAACGTCCTCATGGCTGAAAACCCCGGGCCCGATTGTTTTCCCGGCCTGATCAGCGGTGTAAACGAAACTTTGGTTTTCAAAGATTAAAGTATATCTTTGCGGCCGGTAAAAATCCACCGTCCCTTGACGGGAGTAAGTGGGTATTACGTTAACGAACTTCAAATTTACCAATGCCTGTAAAGATCAGATTGCAGCGAAAGGGGCGTCGGAAGCGTCCATTCTACCACATCGTAATTGCCGACAGCCGGGCTCCGCGCGACGGGCGTTTCATCGAAAAGATCGGTACTTACAATCCCATGACCAAGCCGGCGACCATCGATATTGATCGCGACAAGGCTTACGACTGGCTTGTCAAGGGGGCCCAGCCTACCGATACGGTAAGGGCCATCCTTCGCTACAAAGGGGTTTATTACAAAAAGCATCTCATGCGGGGCGTGAAAAAAGGCGCTCTGACCGTTGAGGAAGCGGAAACCAAATACCAGGAGTGGGTGGCCAACAAGGAATCCCAGATCAAGGAGGCCGAAGTCCAGACCCAAAAGGAAAAAGATGAGCTGCTTGCCAAATTGTTTGGCAAGGCGCCCAAGGTCAAGGTAGTCGAGGAAGAAGCAGAACCGGCCGACGAAGAAGCGGAAGTAGAGACAACAGAGGGGGCAGCGGCGTCGGCTGAGGAAGCTGCCGCAGAAGAGGCTACCGGTGAGGAAGAAACGGCGACGGAAGAGAAGCCTGCTGAGGAGGCCGAAGCCAAAGCTGTTGAGCAAAAAGAAGAGGAACCGGCAGCAGAAGCCACGCCTGCTGAGGAAGAAGAGGAAAAATCGACCGAAGAAGAGAAGAAATAGTTTTCCGGGAAAAGATCCTCCTTTCCAAGGGCATTTCCAAGGGCATTTCCAAGAATTCCTTCGCATTTTTCTTCTTTGATTTCTCTTCCAAAGCTTATTATATTTGCTGTCGGAAAAGTATTTTGCTTTTCCCGACGTTCTGGAAGCCACATCAACCCGGCTTCCTGAACCGCAATACCGGCTATACTTTATTTCTATATACGAAGTGAACCTGGTAGTGCCTTAAGTTGCACTATCAGGTTTATCTTTAAATACTCGGATCATGTACGAATTGGAGGAGCGGTTTGTTACCCAGTTGGAAGAGCTTGCTGCTGAAATACAGTCCTCAGAAGAACTGGCCCAATATCTGGAAGAAGAGGAAGAAGAGCTTTATATCCGATTCAAGGACCAGTTCGAACCCCGGATCAGTCAGATATATGCCGAGGTAGCCGAGCAGGTACCTTTGCAACTGATTCACCTAGAGCAGATCCTTTTGGATGAAAATTTTGAGGGCCTTTTTCTGCCCAAGATCCTGGGCTATTCCGTGCTGCGAGGAGAGGTGGGAGAAGACTGGAAATACGTCCGGCCTCAGGATCACTTCAAGGATATCCTGCTCGCCATTGCTCAATCGGCCAATTTCGACCAACTTCGGAAGCGGATCGGCCAGTCCATCCAGGTGGGTTTTGCCTTGAGCAGCGATATCTGGGTGACAAACCTGATCAACGAAGTCGTAAATAAAAAGGTTCGCTACTACCTGCAAAGCATGAAACTGGAGCGGTATCGCTTCCTGGAAGAGCGGATCAATGGGTATCGGAATTATGCCCGCCAGTTCCGGAAAGAGAACTTCCTGACAGCGGAATTCCCGGAGAACCGGGAAGATCTCTCCATCCTGTATTCGAGTTTAAAGCACTTTTTGTTTTACCGGATCGGCCGGGATTTCCCGAACGATAGTCTGCTCCCGCCGCTCTTCGAAATGTGTACCCGGGAAGCTTTCGATCAAACGCCGGAGCAGTTGGAAGCCTGCATTACGTACGTCGCATTTATGGACGGGGACGAAAAATCCCGGAAGCAGGTGGCCGAAAAAATAGCCCGATCCAGGGAGTCTTTGCCGGACTTCTCGCAAGTCTTCCTGCAGTTTTTGCTGGAACTTTACCGCAGTGACGAGATCGACTACCGACCGGAAGCGGAGCTTTGGTTGTCCGAGCTGATCGATAAAAAGCCGGAAGATGACATCAGCGGTTACTTCATGCTGACGGAACTGCTTCACGAAAAAGGCTTTGAATCGGAGGAGGTACAGGAAAAGGTAAAAGGTTTTTACAATTCCCGCCCGGGATTGTCTTTGGTGAACGACGCCATCCGCCTGGCTATCCTGCAATACTTCCGCCGCGAACTGGCTAGTTACTCTACCGATGAGTATCCCAAGTTCTTTGAATTGGTCCGGTACTATCCGCGCTACATTGAGATCTTTGGCAACCAGCAATTCAATCAGGACCTCAAAGACAGTTCGCTGGCCTACATCAAAAAGCTGCAAAAACGCTACACCGACAAACGGGGGAAAGACTACCAGGATATCAAGAAGTTCGTAAGCACCAACTTCGTAGACCTGGGATTCATGACCGAAAAAGAGGTTGTGGAATTGTTCAAGACCCGTCGGAAAAAGAAAAAGGTGGCGGAATAATCATTCTCGCCGGGTTTCCATCCTCGGCAGAGAATTGCCGGTTGGCTATCCCTTCGCATGCCAAAGATGCCCGTGATTAGTGGCGAAGGTGCTCTACGGTCTTCAGAAGGTTTCGGACTATTCCCTTTTCTTTGGGGTTGTATTGCCAATTGGTATCGAAAGCCTCTACAATCTTGGCATTGGCCTGATCGCCCAAGGTCAGGCTGTGGAACTGGGTTCCCTGATTGTGCTGAAAATGTTGGACTTCGTCGAGGATACGCGGGTCGATCCGGTACATGATGAAGTCGGAAATGACCAGCACATCGGCTTCCCGGTAGTTTTCCTGTCGGAGTTGGCGAAAACTTTCGTGCAAAGCCATGCTGATGTCTGTGCCGCCATAAAAGGACATTTTCAAAAATCCGGCCAAAGCATCGAGCGAGCCGGCCACATCTTGCAAGTCGAGTGTCTCGATCCCCTGGGAGAAGTTGATGAGATAGGCCGGGCGGTTTTCCTGCAGAGCCATTTTGAGTATGGCGAGGGTACAGACCTTGGCCACCTCTTCGGGTCGGCCCATCATGCTCTCGCTCGTATCCACACAGATGATGAAGGGCCCTTTTTCTTTCTCCTTAACCTTATTGTAGACTTCCGTGGTCTTGTCGGTGCTGGTTTCCAATCGTTGATCCTCATAACGAAGGCTTAGCAGATTCTTGTCGACGAATTTTTTCAAAAAGAGAGCCTCGGTTTGCGGGGCACCCAGCAGGCCTGCTTCGGAGCTCAGGAGATTGTTCAGATCGTCACTCTCGTGTACGCCTACTACCTGCGATCGTATGAAGGGATCGGCGACCCACTCCTGCCGGATGATGGTCTTTTCGAGCGTTTCTTGCTGCATCTCGATCTCGGCCTCCCGCATTTTTCCCAGCAGGTCTGCCAGTTCGCGGATGGATTCTTCCTGCTCCAGCAAGGCATCGTATTGTTCCAGTACGTCGAAGGAAGTTTCCTGCCAGAGTTTTCGCGAAAGGTCCCAGCCGAGGTAGTCGCTGAACGGCGCCAACAGGCTTTCCAACCGCCGGTATTCGTCTACTTTTGCCGAGAGATAGTCCTGGTAGGCTTGTTTTTCTTCCTCCATGTGGCGCAGTTCGTAATCCAGGATGCGAGCGTGAAGAAGGGCATCCCACTGGGCCAGCAGATCGGTGAAAAGAAGCTCCAGCCGCTCCCGTTTTTCGGGCGCCAATTCTTTCAGGCTTCCGCTGGATAGAAGCGTTTGCATTTCTTGCCGGAAGAAGCCGGTATCCAGCTCGTCCCTGCGGTATTCCTGGTTCAGGTAATTCACCAGGTGGGGCCAACGCCTTTCCAACACGTGGAGCGGAGTGATCGACCAGCTTTCCAGGCGTTGCTTCTCATCCTGGAAGGGATTGCGCGTGGTGGCTTTCTGGTGCGCCTTACGGAGCCAACGGAGCAACTCGGTCACCACTTGTCGGGTCAGACGCTCCTTGCCGGTCAGCAGATCGAGCAGACCGGTATCATGGAGCAGTTGGTCCAGCGCTTTTTTGAAATATTGGAAATATTGATCGTTGATTTCCCTGGGAAGCGGTTCTTCCTGGGGGCTCAGCTGATTCTTCAGGTAGGCCACCAGATAACGCCTCATCTGCTTGTTGAGCAGCTGTCCGAATTCGATAAATCTATCGTACTCCCGTTGCAGCATTTCCATCTTCGTGCTTGAAATTCAGCATTCTTACCCTTTGCCTCAGGCATGCTCCCCGGAATATTGATAGCGCAGTTTTTCGAGGCGCAAAAGAAGTTTTTTGAGGGAGTCTTTCATCTCTTCCATATTGGCGAGCACGACGGAGGCAAAGGTCTGCGGCACGAAATGGTGCTTTTGCGTTTCTTGGATGTAACGCTCCGCCTCTTCCTCAATGCGTCCGAGTTGTTTTTTCAGGTAAGCCTCTACCCGCTGGTAGCGTTCTTCCCAGAATTTCAGAACCAGCGGGTGGGGTTTTTTCCGGATGATCTCGGTCCGTGTGGTTTTATGCGTTCGCAATCTGGCTTGATAGATGCGGGAATTGAAGTTGATCTCGAGGCTGTGCTCTGCTTTTCCCAGGCGGATCTTCAGGCGATTGACCAGATTGTTCTCTGCGTCGTAAACATTGGTCACCCTTTCTTCATCAAGCGAAAGTTCCCGGTGATCCTTGATCCGGACCCGATCGCCCTCGAAAACTTCGTCCATGGGTTCGAGCCGGTAGTATTCGTCATCGACGGGCAGCAATTGCTCTTCCGTGACCTGGTGGCGGATTCGAATCTCCTGGTCGACATCCTCTTCGAAATCCTCCACTTCCTGGCGGATCATTTTCAGGTTGATAGCCAGTGAGTAGCCGTGTTGCCGAACGGCTTCCGTCACCATTCGCTCCAACACCTCCTTCTGTTCCGGCCGGCTCCACAAGCAATGCACCATCAGATAGCAATCCATCAGATCGACCTGCTCGCGTCCGTTCAGGAAGGCGGAGGTCCGCAACAGGCGGACGATCTTCTTCCACCGACGGTCGAAGACCCGTATCGGGAAAGCCGTCTGGGGCAGTTCGTTGTATTTCTCAAGTTCTATTTTGACGACCTGTAGGGTATTCAGCACTTCCTCCGGCAATGCTGTCTGCTTGATGGCCTGATTCCATTCATCCAGGATGGCCGCATTCAATTTCACATCTTCCGGAACGGTATCTACGTAAACGTCGCGGGTGTCGGTGATCATGTCGAGGAAGCGATCCAGTTTCCGGATGTTACCCATCTCATAGCGCAACAAAAAACGATCCCAGATGGGAGCCAGGCTTTGGTCGGCGGGCGGGAGTTCATTGCTCGCTGTGAGGATGGCCCGGATGTTGACCGTAATATCCTCTTCGCCGTTGCGGTAGATCTTTTCATTCAGGATGGTGAGTAAGGCATTCTGAATGGCCGGCCCTGCTTTCCATATTTCATCCAGAAAAACAATGTGGGCGCCCGGGAGATAATTCTCAGTCTTTCGTTCGTATTTATCCTCATCTCTGAGTTTGCTGATGGAAACCGGCCCGAAGATCTCGTCGGGCGTGCTGAATTTACTCATCAGGTATTCGAACGATTTTCCATCCCGGAAAGCGAACTTGAGCCTCCGGGCGACCAGGCTTTTTCCTACACCGGGGGGGCCGAGCAGAAAGATGCTTTCGCCGGCAATAGCGGAGAGCAGAGCCAGTTTCATGACTTCCTCTCGTTCGTGCAAAACGGAGGTCAGAGCCTCGGATAGACGGGCCACCTGTTCGCGCACCTGGCGGGTAAGGAGCTTTTCTTCCTTCATATGAGGCTCCTTGTAAATTTAAATGGGTTGCCGGCGGGTGCCGGTATCTGGGATAGGATGCTGACGAACCAGTTCGTCGATAGTGGCTTTGCGGATATGGAGAATGACCCCCTGGAAAAAGAGCTGCAGACCCGCCATGGCGTGGTTAAAATCTACCGTGACGTTCTCATCGGAGAAAGATCGGATGATCCCATTGTGGACCAGCCCCTCGTCGTCGGTCAGGGCTACGTAATTGCCTTCTCTCACCTGAACGGTGTCGCTCCCGGAAGCTTGCTCAAATGACCTTCGGGGCAATTCGATAATGTTGCCTTCTTCGCGCCAGCCGTAGGCTTCTTCCGGACTGAGCGGAAAGGAGAAGGTATCTCCTTCGGAGAGTCCGTAAAGATTTTCCTCAAATTTGGGCAGCAGCTTTCCGGTTCCGCAGAGAAAAACGAAGGGATATCGGTGATCCATTACCTCCAGGATCTCTCCGCCGGGGCCGTCCTTTCGCAATTCATAAGCCACGGTGACTACCATATGTTCTTCAACGGTCATAGTCGATTCATTTACGTCCCGACTTAATTTTTCCGGATGAGTTGAGCCGGAGAAGCGAGGATGTTTTCGATTAGGCTGTTCGGTTGATAAACCGTGAATCGGAGAAATTGTTGGGTATTTCAGTTCGGCGAATAATTATTCAGAAAAGAAACCAGTTTTTCAAAATTTTCCCGTACAGGTTCGATCGCCCCTTCGCGGAATAGAAGGTTGCGGTAAAAGGCGGTCAATTCCTGGAAGGATTCCCGGCCCGTCAGGTGGGCCAGGGCCAAACCCCTAAAACAGCGATAGTATTGATTGTTCACCAAAAAGAGCTTCTCCAGGGGTTTTTCGTTGAACAGTTCGTTCATGGCCTGGGTGCTGCTGCATTGCCGAAGGAAGGAAAACCCCTTTCGGGAAAGCTGGTCCTGTATCTGTAGGATCAAACGCTCTTCGTCTTGCCGGCTTTCCGCGAATTCCCGCACGCCGGAATCCCCATATACTTTTTTGAGGGGAGTGACCAACGTCATGGAATGGGGCCTGAACTGATTGAGGCCATTCAACAGCGGATAAACCAATTCCTCCACGACATGTATTCTCACGCCCAGATGCGCCTCCAGGAAAGTGCCTTCGTTGTATTGGCTTACGGAAAGAATAACTGATCGAAAGCCGCCTGGGAACTCCTCTCGATATTGATTCCAATCCGGCATAAAATGATAATCATGTCGCTCCATAAAGTCATGGAGTCGATCGAGATATCGTTCCGGAATATTTTGTCTCATACTCTTTAAACAATTGGCAAATCACATGGTTCCTGCGGGTGTTCCGCAAATGGGAGTCGGCGGTTTTTTTACCTTTGCCGCTCACATATAATAGCCTATGGAAGGAAAAGTCTGTCTGGTTACGGGAGGAAACGCCGGTATTGGTTACGAAACAGCCAAGGCGCTGGCGGCAGATGGCGCGGAAGTTTGGTTGATGAGTCGTAGCGCCGAAAAGGGAAATGCCGCGCGGGCCATGCTGGTTTCCGAGACGGGAAACGAAAAGATACAGCTCATTCAGGCAGATTTGGCGAGTCAGCGCCAGATTCGGGCCGCCGCCGAAGCACTTCGCCGGAAGCTCAACCACCTGGATGTTCTGGTCAATAATGCCGGGACCTGGATCAGCAAACTGGAATTCACCGAAGACGGTATCGAAAGGGTATTTGCCGTCAACCACCTGGGGCCTTTTCTGCTGACCCAGGAATTATACCCCCTGCTCAGGAAGGCCCCAGAAGCCCGAGTGATCAATTTGAGCTCCAACAACCATTTTCAGGCATCCATCAACTTCGATGATCTTTTCCTGGAGAAAAGCTACCACGGACTGAAATCCTACGCCCAATCCAAATTGGGGAACGTACTCTTTACCAAGGAATTCGACCGCCGGAAGCCCGATCCGCACGTCTCTGTCTTTGCGGTCCAGCCCGGCCTGGTCTTTACGGATATCGGACTGAAGCATACTACGCCCCTGCACGCATTGGCCTGGCGGTTGCGCCGAAGCATTTGGAGAGGGAAAACTCCTGCCGAGGGCGCGGCTACCTCCATACACCTGTCTAGAGAACCCGAAGTGACGCAGCACAGCGGCACCTATTGGGATGATTGCAAGCCCCGATCCTCCTCCGCGGAATCCAATGACGAAAGAGTGGCTGGCCGGCTATGGGAAAAAAGCCTGGAGCTCTGCGGGATCGACTCTTACTTTCCGGATTGATGCGCGGAGAAGACCGGAAAAAAGAGCTGCGCATGGCATGGCCGACCCTTTTTGGCTCAAGTCTCTTTATACCTGCGGAACATCTTTTCCAGCAGCGGCATGCGATAGCGCCAGGGCACCCAGTGGGCCAGGTGGGATAGAAAGTAGGCCATGCGCCCGGGGGTAATGACTTGCTTTCTTTTAAAAAGAGCCTGTACCGATTGTCTGGCAACCTGTTCAGGCATCAATACCAACAGCCTGGCTTTGGGGCCTTGAGACTGGATGCGCCGCAGGCCGTCTTCATTGGTCACCACCGGGCCGGGGCAGACGGTGGTCACCGATACGCCAAAGGATTTGAGTTCTTCCCGCATGCCCAGGCTGAAACCAAAAACAAAATGCTTGGTACCGGAATAGACGGCTTTGTAGGGTATGATCAGAGGCACTTCCATACTGCTCATGTTCAACAGGTAGGCGTTTCCGGGATGCTGTTTGAGCATGGGCGCGAACAGATAGGTCAGTTGGACCATGGCCCGGTTATTCAACTGGATCATGGCATTGTATTCCGACCAATCTTTGCTTTCCAGGATACCGTTTCTGCCGAAACCGGCATTATTCACCAGTATGTTGACGGAATACCCTTTGGACTGGACCCAGTCCCAGATGCTCCGGGGGCCGCTTTCACAACTCAGGTCTACTCCCAGGCTATCTACGACTACCGAATGGGTTTGCTCTATCTCTCGTCGGGCCGAAATCAGGTTATCGTCATCCAACGCCACCATGAGGATGGGATGCCCTCGTCTGGCAAACTCATGGGCGAAGGCTTTACCGATGCCCATGCTACTTCCGGTTATTAACGTAAAGGGGTTGGAACTCATTGGGAAAACGCTCGATCGGAGGCCGAAAATAGCAAGATTTCCGTTTACCCCCAATCCCGGAATGCGAAACGCTCCGGTTTTACGGAGCGCTTCGAAAGCCGAAGAGGCCAGGTCCTATCTTTTTCCCTGAAAACCTCCTCCGTCACCTCCTTCGAGGTCGTCGTTGTTGATGTTGCTTTTCCGGTTTCGCTGGCGGAAATCCAATTTGCCGAAGCGGTAGTTGAAGTTGATATTAAAGGAACGCACCACGATTTCCCGATCGGATTCCTGGAAAAAGCCGGGGCCGGCCGTTTCCTGGGGGAAAGAGATGGTACGCTGAAAGGGTTGGCGGACGCTGATACCCAGGCTCGCCCGCTTGTTCCAGAATTCTTTGGCTGCTCCGATGCTGAAAGCTGAATAAGCGCCCCGGGACCCTTGCAGTGACTGCCTCGGCGCATTGAAGAAACCGAAAACTTCGAACCGAAAATCGGCCGGAAGTTTGACTGTCCCGTTCACGTTGAAGCGATATTGCCAGGCGGAGCGCGTGCGGGGCTCTCCGGCGACCGTGCCACTGAAGTTGGACCAGAAGACGTTGCCTCCACCTCGCAGGGTAACCACCTTTTTGATGGTATAGGAGGTATAAAAATTGAATCCGATCACGTCGGTATTGCCCAGATTCTGGAAAGTGGTTTGGGTAATGCCGGTGGAATCGTCGACGGTGGTGATGGGGTCAATTTCGTTGATCGTATTCCGGTAATAAACGGCTCCGTTGATGACGAGGCCTTTGATAAAGTTGTTGTAGCCCAGTTCTATGTTGTGCGAAAGCTCCGGATTGAGATCCGGGTTTCCGAAGGATATGTCCCGCGGGTCAGAAATATCGACATAGGGGTTTACGGTGCGTAAGCTGGGCCGCTGAATGCGTTGGTTATAGGCTAGTTTGATGCCTGAAGCCCGGGAGATCTGATAGTTCAGGATGGCGGAAGGAAGTACGTTTCCGTAACTGTTGGTAAAGGCGGTTTCAATATCGCGAAACCGCCCGTCGATCAAGGTATGCTCGTAGCGGGCGCCGGCAATGAGGCCCCATTTTTCTCCCAGCGAAAAATTGAAGGAAGCATAGCCGGCAAAAACGTCCTGGTCATAGAAAAACAGGTCGGATTGATCGGGTTGCAGCTCGAATTCTTCCTCGGCGAAATCGTAGAGTTCGTAAACGAAATCACTGTTGATGCGCCGGAAAATGCTCTTAGCCCCTACTTCCATTTTGATCATTTCCGATAAGGGATGCTCATAATCCATCTGCAGCGTGTACTCCAGGTTTATACCATCGTTTTCGTTTCGGTTCCGTATGTTCAGGTCCGAGTCCAGGTTGCTGGTGTCCAGGTCGAATTGATCAAACTCGTTTTGGGTGATGGAGAAATCGCCGCTCACCTGGAATGCGAAAACAAACTTCTGCCCTTCTTTCTCGGCAAAGGTTCTGGTATAGTCGGTGGTCATGTCGAAACCGGCCCGGGTCGAGAAAGATTCGTTCGATCGGGTGTATTCCTGCATGAGCGATTGAGAAGGGTCATCGAAGGTGGCAAAGGTCTCGAGGTCGTTTGTCCGACCGAAACCTCGCCCTGAAAGGCTGACGTTGATGCTGTTGTAGGCATTGATGTCATAAAATGCCCCCAGTGAAAGCCTCGGGCCGAAAAAATTACCTTTTCCCTCTCCATTTTGTTCCAGGGTGCGCAAGTTTTCCGCTCCACTCAGGGTATCTACCCGCAGGAAAGTGGTGGTGGTCGGCTGTGGGATGGAGAACCAACCACTGGCGTTGGCATTGAACCCGAATCTACCTTTGGCCAGGCTCATATTCACGCTTCCGCTGTTGTTCCGGTTGCCGCCCGACAATTGAACGGATCCGGTAAATCCGTCTATGGTCTTTTTCTTGGTAATGATGTTGATGATGCCCGTGGCCCCTTCGCCATCGTATTTTGCTGTCGGTGTGGTAATTACCTCTATGCTTTTGATCTGGTCGGCCGGTATGGACCTCAAGGCGTTGGCAATATCGCCACCGGAGAAAAGTGTAGAGGGTTTTCCATTGACCAGGATCTGGATGTTGGACGAGCCGCGGAGGCTGACGTTTCCATCCAGGTCTACCTCCAGAAGCGGAACTCGCTGCAGCACATCGGTAGCATCTCCTCCCTGGGTGGAAAGATCCTTGTCGGCATTATATACCAGTTTGTCGATGCGGTTCTCGATCGTAGCCGCCTCGGCCGTTACTTCCACCTCATTCAGCATAACGCCGTCGGCGACCAATTCCAGCAATCCCGCATCGAAGTCGGGTGAGCGAGGGGTGAGTTCCACGTCCGCGAGGGCACGGGTCTCGTACCCAATGAAGGAAAAAGACAGTTTGTAGGTGCCCAACGGGATGCCGGTCAATTTATACTCGCCATTCTCATCGGTGACGGTTCCGTTGACCTGTTTGTCGGTCTGTTCGTCGATGAGAACGACGGTGGCGTATTCGATCGGTTCGCCGGTTTGAGCGTCGATGAGCTTCCCGGTGATTTTCCCTTTGATGTCGGAGGCTGCGGAATTTCCACCTCCACCCGGGCGTTGGGCGTGGATGGCGGTGATCAGAAAAGAGAAGCAAATCAGGGATAGTAGAAGTCGCATAGAGGTTTCGTCAGTGAGTGATTCTTGTGTGTGGCCATATGGTTCCTTACCGGTGGGCGAAATTACAGGCATATGACAATATCGCCTGCGTCTTGTTTAGTTAAAGAAGGTCAAAGGCTGTTAAGAAAACGCTAAAAATTATCAGGTGCGGTCCATAAGGGCATATGCCCTAATGGAAATCGCGCTAATTGCGCTTGGGTCCCAAAAAGGAAAGGCGATCCGGCAGGACTTTGCCCGCCGGATCGCCTTGAAGCTGGAAGCCCCATCAAGGGGTTTCCCTGCCGGTATGCTCACTGAGCCGAGAGGATGTTTCGGCTTATTTTAAGAGATGAATTTGATCTTCCAGGGATATTGGTACATTTTCCCTTCGTTGGCACGGATTCCCGCAATGATGGTTAACACCAGACTACCGACGGCAACGGCAATCAACAAAGGAATTCCAATGACAATGATCGTCAGAATCCCGCTCACGATCAAAGCCAGGAAGACGGTGATCTGAAAATTGAGGGATTCTTTGGCGTGATAGGTGATGAACTCCGATTTATCTTTTTGGGTCAAGTAGACAACTAAGGGCCCGAGGATATTTCCGAAGGGGATAACATAGCCGGATAGCGCACTCAGGTGAGCCACCATGGCCATGGTTTTGTCATCGTTGGAGTATTCCAGGTTTTCAGGTTCTTGAGTAGGTTGATCCAATGGTTCCATTTTTCTCGATTTTTTAGGAGTATAACTTACTAAGAATTTCTGCTTTGCGCTGTTTTTTTCGTCAAACACGCGGATTTGCACTACTGATCTCTCACCGCATAAGGAATCGGATCAGCTCTTGGCCAGGACGACGGCCGCCAGGGGCGGCAAGTCTATGGCAAGATGCTGGGGCCGGCCGTGCCACTCTCCTTCCGAGGTGGAGCGTTCGCCTTGGTGGTGGTAGCCGCTTCCGCCAAAAGAGCTGTCATCCGAATTAAAAATTTCTACCCACGAACCCGGTTCGGGAACGCCGATGCGATAGCCCATTCGGACGACGGGCGTAAAATTGCATACCACCACGAGGGTGTCTTCATGGGATTTGCCCCGGCGCACAAAACTGATGACGCTGTTTTCGTAGTCTCCGATCTCGATCCATTCAAAGCCCCAATGGTCAAATTGCTGTTCGTACAGGGCTTTTTGGTTTCGGTACAATTGATTGAGGGCTTTGATGAGCCTCTGCATACCGGAGTGGTGAGTATACTCGGTCAACCACCATTCCAGGCCGCTTTCCAGGCTCCACTCGCTGGTTTGGCCGAATTCCCCGCCCATGAAAAGCAGCTTGGTACCGGGATGGGTAAACATGTAGCTGAACATGAGCCGAAGATTGGCAAAGCGCTGCCACTCATCTCCGGGCATACGCTGGATCAGGGAGCCTTTTCCATGCACAACCTCGTCATGGCTTAAGGGCAGCATGAAATTCTCGGTAAAGGCATAGACGAGGCTGAAGGTAATCTCGTTGTGGTGGTATTTGCGGTGTACGGGATCTTCTTTGAAATAATGGAGGGTATCGTGCATCCAGCCCATCATCCATTTCTGACCAAAGCCCAGGCCCCCCTGATAGGTTGGCCGGGATACCCCTCCCCAAGCGGTGCTTTCTTCGGCAATGGTGATGGCATCCGGAAACTCCCGATAGACCGTTTCATTGAATTCCCGGAGGAAAGAAATGGCATCGAGGTTTTCCCGGCCGCCGTACTCATTGGGGATCCATTCGCCTTCTTCCCTGGAATAATCCAGGTAGAGCATGGAGGCCACGGCGTCGACCCGGAGGCCGTCGATGTGGTAGCGATCCAGCCAGAAGAGGGCGTTGCTGATCAGGAAGGAGCGCACTTCGTTCCGGCCGTAGTTGAATATGGCGCTTTTCCAATCCGGATGGAAGCCCTTGCGGGGGTCGGCATGTTCATATAGGTAGGTGCCGTCGAAGCGGGCAAGACCGTGTTCGTCATTGGGGAAATGGGAGGGCACCCAATCCAGAAGCACTCCGATCCCTTCCTGGTGAAAACGCTCAACGAGGTACATGAAATCCTGAGGCCCGCCCAGCCGGCAGGTCGGAGCGAAGTATCCCGTGATCTGATATCCCCAGGAGGGAAAGAAAGGATGCTCCATGACGGGCATCAATTCCACGTGGGTGAAACCCAGTTCTTTTACGTAAGGAACCAACTCGTCGGCCAACTCCCGATAGCTCAGGGATTCAGCGCCGTCGCCACGTTTTTTCCAGGATCCGAGATGAATCTCGTAAACGGAATAGGGTTGCGGACTTCCCGAAACCTTCTTGCGATGCTCCAGCCATTCCTGATCTCTCCATTCGTAGTACGTATTCCAGACTACCGAAGCAGTTCGCGGGGGCATTTCCCAAAGCAAGGCGAAGGGGTCTCCCTTTTCGAGTTCTTCTCCGGTGCTGGAACGAATGTGATATTTGTACAATTCGCCGTTTCGAATGCCGGGGATCCAGCCCTCCCAGATGCCGGATTCGTCCCATCGGGCAGCGAGGGGGTGTGCATTGGGCGACCAATAGTTGAAATTTCCGATGACGGAAACCTGTTCGGCATTGGGTGCCCACACCGCAAAGTAGGTGCCGGGCTCTCCGTCGATCGTTACTTCGTGGCTCCCCATCTTTTCGTACAGTTGGTAATGCCTGCCGGACCTGAACAGATAAATGTCGAAGTCGGAGAAGAGGGAGTAAGGTGTTACCGTGCTCATGCGTGGGTTGTGTGCAGACCAAAGTACGTTTCCATCATCAGATTGACAAATGGAAACCGACAAGCTGCAGGATTTAGAGCATTTATCCGATGGGTAAATGAACGAATCGGCGGGAAGACGGTATTTCCAAACACCCTCTCGAGAAATGGAAGGGTTGCGAAGAAATGATCTGTGATGCGGCTATTTGCGGAGTACCCGCTGACCAACCGTTTGCGTCCTGAAAGAACTGCAGTCTTTCCTCCGGCGGCCCCCTTTCCAAAAGGAGGTTTTTACTGCCCGGCGGTGGAATTCAACGAAGCTATGGGCGCGCAAATGACCACCGAGTTGTCGACCCCGAAAGGAG
>CAZXIX010000056.1:4045-27825 GCA_964640855.1 uncultured Saprospiraceae bacterium | reverse complement strand
ACGGTTCCATTGGCGCGATCATCGTTATCATGCTTTGGATGCAACTGAACGCCATCAGCCTGCTGATCGGCTACGAACTGAATGCCTCCATAGCCGTCAACCGGGACCTCAAAAAGACTCTGGATGAAGAGGACAGCGTTTTTTAGTTTTGTCGACGATCTACCCTTCCTCCGGAAATTTTGTTCCTTGGCCTTCGTTATGAACTTGTCCGTACACAAACCTTCCCTTATGATCTTCTCCTGCGCCTGGCGCACGGGTGTTCTGCTCATCCTGGCATGCGTTGCCCTGCCCCTGGGCGCTCAGAAATACAGCAATGAGTTTCTGTCCATCGGCGTCAGTGCGAGAGCCCAGGCCATGGGAAACGCCGTAGTGGCTTCGGTCAACGACGGGACGGCATCCTACTGGAATCCGGCCGGTCTTTCCGCTACCGATTCCACCTACGGGATCGACCTCAGCGCCATGCACGCAGAATGGTTTGCCGGCGTGGGCAAATTTGATTATGCTTCCGTCTCCATCCCCTTTTCCAGCCGCCAACGAAGGCTCGCCTTTTCCTTCATCCGATTCGGTATTGACGAGATCCCCAATACCCTCAGTCTGTACGAAAGCGATGGTACGGTCAATTTCGACAACGTGACCCGCTTTTCAGCGGCCGACTACGCCTTCCTGATCAGCTACGGCCAGGCGCTCCCCCTCCAGAAGGGTCAGCTCCTTCTGGGAGGGAGCGCCAAGGTGATCTACCGAAGGATAGGCCCTTTTGCCAATTCGTGGGGCTTCGGTATTGATCTGGGCCTGCAATATCGCCTGGGAGGCCTCCGGGTCGGTTTGTTGGCCCGGGACATCACCACTACATTCAATGCCTGGACCTTTTCCTTTACCGAGGACGAGAAGGAGGTGCTCAACCTGACCAACAATGAAGTGCCGATCAACAGTGTGGAGATCACCAACCCCCAGTTGATCCTGGGAGTCGGGTATCAGTTTCTTTTCGGAAAGGTAAGCCTGCTGCCTGAAATCAATTTCACCGCCACCACCGACGGCCGCCGCAACACGCTGATCTCTGCCGCCCCCATCAGCCTGGACCCCTCTTTTGGCTTGGAATTCGGCTATGGGAATTTCGTTTTCCTCCGGGGGGGCCTCAACCAGTTCCAGAAGGAAAGGGACTTTATGGGCGAAGAAAACCTCCGGGTAAGACCTTCCTTTGGAGTGGGATTCAGGATTCACACCTTTTTCCTGGACTACGCTTTTACAGACCCGGGAGACAGCCGCAGAACCTACTCCCACATCATTTCCCTTCGGTTGGCTTTCCGCCGAAAGACGGGTGCCTGAAATGTTAAACCTCCGTCAAAGCGCTCCTCAACCTTGAAAAGCTGCTCCAAGGAGCCTAAACTTGTTGTTGAATACAATCGTATTCGCTGCCACATGGGCATCAGAAGAGTTTGGGTCAACACTTATCACATATTGGCCTGACTTGATCTGACTAGGGCGGGCCCCAATCCCGTTTCCGCGGGATTCTTGCGAAAGACAAGGGGATTACCGAACCGGATCAGCAGTCCAAAATCCTGTTTTATCGGGTCCAAACTACCCGGATGTCTGTGTGGCGCCTTTTGGGCATACCCGCTTTTATAATAGGTTGGAAATCACTACCGGTCAGGCAATCATTCTTCCTTTGCTCCCCATGGGCCTCTCTCAGAATTCCGGCGGCTTCAAATTGCGGAAATGACCGTTCATCTGCACACGGGTCCGCAGGGTTTCCATTTCCCGAACCACAGGAAGCGTATTGGTCAGATGACTGAGAGCGTACTGTTGGCGTTCGAATTCCGTAAACAGGTTTAACAGTTCATATTCTTGTTGCAGATTCAGACCCAGGTGGTGGGCTACGTCGTACACGGAAAAGCGATCGGCATCTTTCGGCAAGTCTTTTTTGACGCCCAGAAGCTGGAATAATTCCTGGACTTGTTCGGCGATCTGGGCGCGCATGGCCGGGTTTCCCCGCATGTCGATCTTCTTCCATTCTACATCGGCCCCCGCATAGAGCTTTCCTTCCGCCTTCGGGTAAAACTTTTGAATGAAATAGATCCGTTCTCCTACTACGCGGATATCCGATTCCCCTCCCGGATACTTCTTTACGATCTCGCTCAGTCGCACTTCCGTTCCTGTCGTTTGTACGTTCCCGTTGACGAATGCCGGAATGCCAAAGTTCAGGCCTTCCGTTTCACAATCCCGGATCAACTCCTGGTATCGGGGTTCGAAGATGTGGAGATTAACCTGCTCACCAGGAAAAACCACGATCTGTAGAGGAAACTGAGGAAGAAATTCCGACATAAATCAAGTATTTTGACAGGACTCGGGAAACGCTCGTTTACGCTTACAAAACCCGCTCCCCCGCTGCAAGTTCACCCCGGAGAATGAATAATCAAAATGTTGCACGCCCACCCAATACTATTTAAACCTAAGCTTATGTTCAGGTCATCTTTCACTTGCTTTCTGGCATGTATTTTCCTTCTTTTCTTCTTCGCCTGCGACCGTTCAGCCGGCCCGTCAGAGCTGCCCGAAGAGGCCAAAGCCTATATTTCGGGCTATTCGAGCGGAATTCTCTCCAAAGCAGGCCCGGTCCGGATTCGATTTACCCAAAGTCCGATCGAACCGGGAGAGGTAGGGGGTGAGATCGAGGCTTCCGTCCTCCAGCTATCGCCTCGCGCTGAGGGTAAACTCTATTGGGAAGATAACCGGACGCTCCGTTTCGATCCCGATCCGCATCTCAAGGGTTCGCAAGCCTACCAGGCCGTCCTCCAGTTGGATCGCCTGTTTCCGGATGCACCCCGTCCGGCGCGTCGGGTAAGCTTCAATTTTGACACCCGGGACCAGGACTTCGACATTGAGTTCGATGGCTTGTACCCTGCCAGCCCTGAAACGCCCGAAAACCAAGAGATCCGGGGGGTTCTGTATTCCGCCGACCTGGCGGATCCGTCGGCCGTAGAGCCGGTCCTGCAAGCGTCCCAATCGGGAGAAGCGCTTGACATCCAGTGGGAACACAGTGCCGATCAACTCCTGCATCGCTTTACCGTCCGGGGTATACTGCGGGGATCGGAATCCGGGCAGGTGGAACTCTCCTGGAATGGGCGATCCATAGAAGTCGATCGAAGCGGAAGCCAATCCTTTGCGATTCCCGCCCTGGATGAATTCTGGATTACCCGCGTACGGGCCATTCAGGATCCGGAGCAGGCCATAGTTCTCCAATTCTCCGACCCCTTGCGAACCAACCAGGACCTAAGCGGCCTGATCAGTCTCAAAGACTATACGGGTGACCTCCGCTTTCTGATCGACGGCACAGAACTTTTCGTCTTTCCTTCCGGGAAACTTTCCGGAACATATGAACTGAGGGCCTCTGCCGGGATTCTCAACAGTCGCGGAGATCGCATGAAAGAATCCTCTACCTGGACGGTAGCTTTAAATATGCCGGAGCCCGCTGTGCGGCTGGTAGGCAAAGGGGTCATTATGCCCGAATCCGAAGGGCTCATTTTCCCATTTGAGGCCGTCGGACTTCATGCGGTTCTGGTCGAGATCTTTAAGATATACGACAACAACATTCTCCAATTCCTGCAAACCAACGACCTCGACGGAGAGGACCAGCTGTATCGGGTAGGGCAGCTCATTCTTCAACAAAAAGTAGATCTGCAGCTCCTGAACCCAACGGCGGAGGCCACCACCTGGGGCAGGTATGCGCTCGATTTGAGCGAACTTTTTCAGCAGGACCGGGATGCTATCTACCAGATCCGGATCGGTTTCAAACCTGCCTATGCTCAATATGCCTGCGCGAACAACTATACCGGCCAGGAAGAGGAACTGACCCAAGTCAACGATCCGTCGGAGGAATTGCGCTCCATGCTGGACAATTGGTACGGCTACGAAGGGTATTATTCCGGCTATGAATGGGAAGACCGCGACAATCCCTGCAAACCGGCCTATTACAATTACGAGAAGTTCATTCGGAGGAATGTCCTTACCTCCAACCTGGGGATCATCGCCAAAGGAAACGACCGCAATGAATTCCTGGTAGCCGTCAACGATCTGCGCACCGCCCGGCCTGTGGCCGGATCGATCGTCACGTTTTACAATTTCTATCAGCAACTGATCGGTTCAGGTGAAACAGGAGCCGATGGCACGCTTTCCCTGCAATTGGAGGAAAAACCCTTTGTCGCAGTCGCTTCCCGGGCTTCGGACAAGGGATACCTGCGTTTGCAAGATGGAAATGCATTGTCCCTCAGTCGTTTCGATGTAGACGGAAACCAGGCCCAAAAAGGCATGAAAGGCTTTCTCTATGCCGAAAGGGGGGCCTGGCGGCCCGGGGATTCCGTATTTCTGAATTTCATCCTCGAGAACACTTCCCAATCCTTACCCGAAAATTATCCGATCACTCTCGAGATATACAATGCCCGCAATCAATTGGTGAAAAGGAGAAATGTAATCTCGCATGTCAATCACGTGTACGATCTTTCCTTCGGCACCGAAAAGAACGACCCGACAGGTACCTGGAGAGCGGAGGTCAAAGCAGGCGGCGCCGTTTTCAACAAAAGCCTGATGATCGAAACCATCAAGCCCAACCGGCTTCAGATCGACCTAGATTTCGGCGGAGAATCCATCCAGTTGCCTTCCTCGGGCCAGGCTACGGCCGAACTTTCTGCCCGTTGGCTGCACGGGGCTCCCGCTTCTGCCCTGGAAGCCGTGGTGGAAAGTCAGGTACAAAGCAAAAACACCCGCTTTTCCCGATATCCCAGCTATGAATTTGACGATCCTACCCGTCAGCTTGACGGGCAGTCGCAGGTCATTTATGAAGGCATCCTGGACAACAACGGTAAAGCTTCTTTTCAAACGGCTTTTCTCCCCCGAACCCTCCCTTCCGGCAAAATGACGGCCCGCTTGCGAACCCGGGTGGTGGAAAAGGGCGGAGATTTCAGCACAGCCTTACAATCGCTGGAAATCAGTCCTTTTCAGGCCTATGTGGGCGTGGAACTTCCGGAAAATGAATACCGCCAAAAACGGATGGACATACAGGAACCCGGTCAATTGAAACTGGTAGTCGTCGATCAGGATGGAAACCCCCTCCCCAACCGAAAACTGACCGGGGAAGTATACCGGGTGGAGTGGCGCTGGTGGTGGGAACGCAACCGAAACAACGTTTCCACTTACAATTACGACCGAAACCTGGAAGAGCAGCTTTCGGCTGACCTGCGAACCAATGGCGAGGGAGTGTCTACCTGGAACCTGCAACTGGACGACTGGGGTCGCTATCTGGTACGGGTCTGCGACGAGCAAAGCGGACATTGCACCGGCGATTTTCTCTACGTCGGATACCCCTACGGAGAGGATGATGTCCGCCCGGATGACGCAGCCCTGCTGGCTTTCACGGCCGAGAAGGAAACCTACCAGGTAGGGGAAGAAGTGAGCTTGAAGATACCGGCGGAAGAGAACAGCCGGGCCCTGATCAGCCTGGAAACCGGTGCCAACATTCTGGAGACCCAATGGGTGGATCTGGAGCCGGGCGAGAATACCTATCGCTTCCGGGCCAAAGCCGACATGGCGCCCAATGTCTACGCCCATGTTACCCTCGTGCAGGTGCACGGACAGGTAAAAAACGATCGACCGATCCGGTTATATGGCGTGCTGCCCATAGCCATCGAAGATCCGGAGACTATACTAAAGCCCGTCGTCGGCGCACCCGACGAGATAAGGCCTGAAACCGAATTTTCGGTAGAGGTCAGCGAAGCCGGTGGAAAGCCGATGACTTATACGCTGGCCGTAGTCGACGAAGGTCTGCTGGGCCTGACCGGATTCCGAACCCCGAATCCGCACAATGCCTTCTATGCCAAAGAAGCCCTGGGCATTCGCACCTGGGATGTGTACGATCAGGTGTTGGGCGCTTACGGCGGACAACTGGATCGGATCCTGAGCGTTGGAGGAGACGGATCGCAGGAAGTCAGTCCCGAAGCCGAAGAGGCCAATCGATTCGAGCCCGTGGTCATGCACCTGGGCCCTTTCCGGTTGAAAAAGGGACAAACGGCGCGGCACCGGCTGACCATGGCCAATTACGTAGGAGCTGTACGCACCATGGTGGTTGCCGCTGAAGACGGAGCCTACGGCGCCGGGGAAAAAACCGTGCCGGTTCGAAAACCCCTCATGGTGCTGACCACTTTGCCCCGTGTGCTGGGGCCCGGTGAGGAGATTCGGATCCCGGTAAATGTGTTTGCCCTGAAAGAGCAGGTCAAAAACGTAAGCCTTACGGTCACTGAACGCAGCGGCCTGGTAGATATAGTTACCTCGCGGCAGCAAGTCCGATTCGACGCTCCGGGAAACCAGGTGGTGTATTTTGATGCCAAGGCAGGCAGCAACACTGGTCGGGCCACCTTCCGGATCGAAGCCAGCGGCCAGGGCGAGCAAGCTTCGCAAGAAATCGAGATCCAGATCCGGAATCCGAATTCTGTCCAGACGGAGACCCGGGTGGCCAGCCTCCAGGTCGGTGAAAGTTGGGAGGAGAACCTCTCTCCCATCGGGACCCAGGGGAGCCGGGAAGCCTACCTCGAGGTGTCTACTCTCCCGCCTTTGAACCTGGGCGAACGACTGGACTATCTGATCCAATATCCCTACGGCTGTGTCGAACAAAGCGTGTCGGCCGCTTTTCCGCAACTGTATGCAGGTCGGATGCTGGACCTTGAGCCCGCCCAGGCGGAAGCCATGAAAAAAAACGTCCAGGCTACCATTCGACGCCTGATTGATTTCCAAACCGCTGCCGGAGGTTTTGCCTATTGGCCCGGAGGAAACCAACCCGATCAATGGGCCACCACCTATGCCGGTCATTTCCTGCTGGAAGCCCGCTCTATGGGATATTCCGTTCCCAGCGGTTTATGGCAACGCTTCCTGGATTTCCAGAAAAAGACCAGCCGGCTCTGGGAACCGGACAATCGCCCCCGGGAATTGGGCTATGGCAACCAAAAAGCGGAAGCAGAATTGATCCAGGCTTATCGCCTGTACACCCTTGCCCTGGCCGAACAACCCGATATGGCTGGCATGAATCGCCTGCGCGAGCAACAGGACCTGAATACGCAGGCAAGCTGGCGCCTTTCTGCCGCCTATGCGCTGGCAGGAAAAAGAGAGGTAGCCGAACGCCTGGTATCCGGACAGACGGCTGAGCTTTCGCCTTATTCTGGCTTTAGCCTTACGTACGGTTCTTCGCTGAGGGATATGGCCATGATCCTGGAAACCCGCATCCTGTTGGAACAGGAAAACGAAGCCGCGGATCTGGCCTTCCGTATAGCGGAAGAACTCGGCAGGGCCAGATGGTACAGCACCCAAACCACAGCTTATTGTCTGCTGGCCATCGGAAAGCTACTCGGGGCGGAAGGATCCCAAAACGAGATGGCCTTCGCCTATTCCCTGGGGCAAGGAAACTTGCAGAACAGGGGCTCCAATCTTCCGATCGCCCGGATTGATATCCCTCAGGAACAATTGCAAGGTCAGATACCTATCCGGCTGGAAAACAAGGGAACAGGACTCCTCTTTGCCAGACTGGTATCCAGAGGTAAGCCCCTCGTGGGCGATGAAAACCCCAATGCCAGCGGAATTCGAATGCAAGTAAGTTATCTCGATCTCAACGGAAAGGAGATCGACCCGACCAGCCTGAATCAGGGTTCCGATCTGATCGCCAGGGTAGAAGTGACCCATACGGGCGAACGTCCCTACCCGATCGACAATATCGCCCTGGATCAAATTTTCCCCTCGGGTTGGGAAATCCTGAACAGTCGAATGGCCGGAATGAACCAGTACGAGAATTCCCCCAGCGATTACCAGGATATTCGGGATGATCGGGTATATACCTTTTTTGGATTGTCGCCTGGGGGTTCGGCCACCTACTATGTCCAGTTAAATGCGGCTTATCAAGGGCGTTTTTACCTGCCCGGCGTTCATTGCGAAGCCATGTACGACAACAGCATTCATGCCCGGCAGAGGGGAAGATGGATTACGGTAGGCCAGGCAGGAGGCATTTGAAAAAGGCGGTCACCGGCGGACCGGGTGAGGATTACCCGTTGAAAAAATCGTAAACCGAAACTTTCTCTCCGAGTACGATCCTCCCCCGATCATCGCGCTTCAAGGTGTAGGAAGGGGTTTGGGGATCGTGCTCGAAGAAAAGCAGATGGCCGTGCTCAAGTCCGTCTTCGAGGATGCGTTTTTTCTCCTCCAGGGTGTAAAGGGGGCGGAGGTCGTATCCCATCACATAGGGCATTCCCAAATGGAAGGTGGAGGGCATGACGTCGGCGCAATAGACCATGGTTTTGCCCCCCTGTGAGATCAGAACGACCATCATAGCCTCGGTATGGCCATAGACCAGCCTGAGCTTAATGCCGGGTAGCCATTCAAAATCATCTTCTCCGATATCGAGAAAATGCAGAACGCCGGCCTCCTGCAGAGGAACGAAATTCTCTTTCAGGAAGGAAGCTGCCTCCCGGGCGTTCGGATTCAGGGCCCATTGATAGTGTTTTTCGTTGGACCAATAGCGGGCGCGGGAAAAGGTAGGTACCAATTTGCCCTCACCGGTCCTTTTCACGGCTCCGCCGACGTGATCAAAATGGAGATGGGTAAGCAGTACATCCGTAATATCTTCCGCTTGCAGACCTTTTTCCTGGAGAGACCCCAGGAGAGAATCTTCTCCGTGGGGGTGAAAGTGGGATCTGAATTTTTCGTCCTGCTTATCGCCCAAGCCCGTATCGACCAGGATCTTGCGATCCCCCGCTTCAATGAGCAGACAGCGCATTGCCCAGGTGCAGAGGTTCCGTTCATCCGGTGGATTGAGTCTGGCCCAGAGTTGCTTGGGGATGATGCCGAACATAGCCCCGCCGTCCAGTTTAAAAAAACCGGTTTCGATCGGATGAATTTTCATAGGCGTGTTTTCCCCAAAAGGTAAGGGAAATCTTTAACCGGCCTGCCGGTTGGCAAATCCAATCCGTTTATCGGACCGCCCCAGGTCTTTTTTCAGGGCAGCCATGCGGAGGGCCGTCACGGCTGCTTCCACCCCTTTGTTTCCGTGTTTGCCACCGGCGCGGTCCTGGGCCTGCTGCAGGTTATCGGGGGTGAGAACACCGAAGATGAAGGGTGTATTGGAAGCAATGCTCAGATTGCTGAGCCCGGTGGCTACGGCCTGGTTGATGTACTCATTGTGCCGGGTTTCGCCGCGGATGACACATCCCAGGCATACTACGGCGTCGGGATTGTGTTTGCTGTAGAGCATTTTGGCACCGGCCGGGAGTTCAAAAGAGCCGGGCACCTGTATCGTATGGATCTGATCCCCGGGCACCCCGTGTTGAAGGAGGGTATCGTAACAGCCCTCATACAGGGCGTGGGTGATCTCCTGGTTCCATTCGCTTACTACAATTCCGATCTTAAAGGGTTTGCCATCCGGAATGGTGGCATCGTCGTATGAGCTTAGATTTTTGTGTGTGGTCGCCATGACATTCTGATTGTGAGGGAACGAAAAAAGGCAGCCTGCGAATGACAAGCTACCTTTTTAGTACCCGTTAGCCAACGGATAGTTTAACCTTTTCCGGAAACACGCAGAATATATCGATCAATATCCCTTCCTTCCGGACTAAGGGGATACTCGGACTTGATCTGCTGGAAGGCCCTCAGGGCCTGATCGTATTCTTCTTGGTATTCGTGCAACAAACCCACTTTTTTCAGGTAGTAGGCTTGCAACTGATCGACCTTCCCCGCATCGACGGCTCGCTGGTAAAACTTGAGGGCGTTATCCAGGTCGCCCAATTCGGAATAAGCATCCCCCAGGGCTCCGTTTTTCATGATGGGCATGATGTCGTCCTTGGGTTTAAAATCCTTGAGGTAATCGATGGCGGCCTCGTAGCGGCCAAGGTTGAGGTAAGAGACGCCGATGTAGTAGTTGGCTGTATTTCCGGCCTGGGTACTTCCGTATTCGTCGAGGATATCGAGGAATCCCATGTAGCCCCCGCCCGGATTGGTCAGTGCGGAGGCAAAGGAGTCTCTCTCAAACTGGTACTGAGCCTGATACATTTGCTCGATAGCCTCATCGTTGCGGGATTCGTTTCTGATATTCCAGAAGACCAAAGCCCCGACGGCAACCACCGCAGCTACCAGACCAAAGAAAATATAGTTCTGGTTGCGGGTCATGAAATCCTGTGCCTGGTCCCTCACTTCTACGATATCGACCAGTGTTTCGTCGGTCCCTTTCTTTCCCTGCTTTCTTGTGGCCATGCCTTGCTAAAGCTTTGTTTTTCGATCCGGGGAATACCCGTTTTTCAAAAGTCTGGCAAAAATAAAGAAAGTTTTGGTTGTCCGGCTGATTCCGGTGAAAAAGCCTGATGTCTTTAGGTTCCTTTTCCGGACAATCGGCAGGATAGCATCCTGCAAGGGGGATTCCATGGCGGCCCGGGCTGGCAATCGGGGTATCAACCCGAATGGAACGAAGATGGAAAAACCAGAATGAAACAGGTCATGAAGCATTAACTTTCATGACTTGTAGAGGGATTTTTTACTGGTTCAGAGGATCAATCCCGCATAAAGGGATAGTCCGGCTGTTTGTAGTTGTCGTTGTACAGCTCTTTCGGATCCGGCCAATCGGAGGACTCGGCAAACTTTACGGCTTCGTCGATCTCGTTTTTGATCGCCTTTTTAATACGATTGACCTCCTCTTCAGAGGCAATGTCGTTCTCGAGGATGCGCAGTTCGGTTTGCTTGACGGGATCTTTGTCCTGGTAGGATTTCACCTCGTCTTTGGAGCGATACCGTGCCGGGTCGGAAACGGAGTGTCCCTTATAGCGGTAGGTCATGATTTCCAGAAAGTAAGGTTCTCCCTTGGTGCGGATGTGTTCGGCAGCCCGGGCCACCCCGTCGTGCACGGATTCCGGACTCATCCCGTCTATCTGTTCGGACGGCATATCATAGCCGGCTCCCAATTTGTAAATATCCTGGACATTGGAGGTGCGCTCCACGGAAGTGCCCATGGCATATCCGTTATTTTCACAGACGTAAAGGACAGGCAATTTCCAGGCATTGGCCATCGTAAAGGATTCATGGAGGGAACCTTGTCGGGCGGCTCCGTCCCCGAACATGGTAACGCAGAGGTTATCCGTGCCTTTGTATTTTTCAGCAAAAGCAATGCCCGTGCCGATGGGGATCTGCGCTCCCACTATGCCGTTTCCTCCAAAATAGCGGTTGGTGTTATCAAAAAAGTGCATCGACCCCCCTTTTCCTTTCACGATGCCGGTGGATTTTCCGAACAACTCAGCCATGCAGGCTTTTGTGGATGCGCCCCGACCGATCGCAGTACCGTGTTGCCGGTAGGCGGTCACGATGGCATCTCCTTCGGCCAAAGCGGATTCCATGCCGGCGGCAACGGCCTCCTGACCGATGTACACGTGGAGAAAACCCCGAATTTTTTGCTGTCCGTACATCATCAGAGCACGCTCTTCAAACTTGCGGATCCGAAACATCAGTTCAAACCACTGGAGGTAGGTTTCCTTGCTGAAGTTGGTTTTGACTTTCTCCTGTTTACTGATTGGTTTACTCTTTGTAGTTGACGCCATTTGAGTCTTGTATGGTGAATGGTTACGCCCTCCAAAGATACAGGATTTGGAGGGGCTTTATAGCTGGAGAACAAAAATCCGAAAAAATGCAACGGAATTGAAGAAGCTTTTCCACCTTAGTGTCCGTTGGTTTTCGAGGGATCAAAAAAACCGGGATCCCGAAACCAAAACACTTGTTCTCCCTCTGTACCTAATCAAGTTGAAAAGATAAAAGTTGAATCTGTCCCGCATCCAATTGGTCCAATTTAAGAACTACACCCAAGCGGATCTGGTTTTTTCGGAGCAGTTAAATGCGCTGACAGGCTTGAATGGCATGGGCAAAACCAACTTGCTTGAGGCGATCTATTACTTGTGCATGTGCCGGAGTCCATTGGGTCTAAACGATCGGAATCTGTGCACCCAAGGTCGGGATTTCTTTCGCTTACAAGGTACTTTTACCCATGACGAACGCCGCCTCGAGATCGTCGCCAAGGTGCAACCCGGCAAGCAAAAGGAATTTTCGCGCAACGGGATGGTCTATCCCCTGCTATCCGAACACATTGGCCTTTTGCCCGTGGTATTCGTCTCTCCTTTCGATGTGGACCTCATCCGCGAAGGAAGCGAGACGCGGAGGAAATTTCTGGACAATACGCTTTCGCAGATCGATCCCGACTATTTGCGCCAACTCATTTTATACAATAAGGTATTGCAACAGCGCAATGCACTCCTCAAACAATTTGGGGAAAACAGATCCTTTCAGGCCGACCTGCTGGATATTTACAGCCAACAACTGATCGCTCCCGCTCAATTCATATACCGGGCCCGCAGGCAACTGATCCAAAAGCTGACCCCCTGGGTGGCCGAGACCATCCAACGGCTCTCCGGCGAGCGGGAAATCGTTGCGCTTCGCTACCGAAGCCAATTGGAAGAGGAAGACTTCGGCCAATTGCTGGAAGACACGCGGGAAAAGGACCGGAACCTGCTGCGAACCACCTGCGGTATTCATCGAGATGACATCATCTTAACGCTTGATGACCAACCCGTTAAACGGTTCGGCTCCCAAGGTCAAACCAAGTCCTTGGCCCTGGCTCTGAAATTGGCACAATACGAACTGATCCGGGAACAGAGCGGCAAGTTTCCATTGCTGCTGCTGGACGACATTTTCGACCGCCTGGACCGGGAACGCGTGAGCGCCTTGCTGGAGTTGATCTCCGGGACTACTTTCGGACAAGTTTTCATCACCGACACGCAAAGCGAGCGGCTGGACCCACTCATCGGGCAAAAGTTCCGCGATTATCGTAAATTCTACATTCATCAGGGGCAGGTCACCCAAAAGCCAGGATCCTAGACATGCAGGAAGAAAAGCCATTGAAAGAAGTACTGGAGGAGATGCTTCGCCATTATCGGCTGAAGGGAAAATACCACCAGGCCAAGATCCGGAATCACTGGGGAGAACTCATGGGGCCGATGATCGAAAAATATACCCTCAGCCTGCAGGTACACCGCCGGCGGCTCATTGTGGAAGTGGACTCTGCGCCTCTCCGGCAGGAGCTCAGCATGAGCCGGGAAAAAATCCGGGACCTCATGAACGAGGCCCTGGGAGAAGAATACATACGGGAAGTCCTGATCCGGTGATCAACGATCCGTTTGTTCGGCGGCTTGCTCCTTTTTTTCTCCTTTCATCTTCCCTCCGGCCCGGTCATCGATTTTCTTTTTTCCCTTGATGCCTGTGGCCCGTTCGAAGGCCCGGTAAGCATTTACGATCCCGCCTGTGACGGATAGTTGCCGAAAAGGCACTTTTTTGGATTCTTCTCCGGGTTGATAAACAAGTGGGTTGGTCTTCTGTACGGAATCCATGATGATCTGTTTGACCTGCCGGGCTGTCATTTCCGGGAAATATGAACGAATCACCGCGGCCACCCCGGTCACTACAGGCGCCGCCATGCTGGTGCCCTGCAAGGTTTCATACTGATCGAAAGGGGCCGTAGAGTAAATCTCCACGCCCGGAGCGAACAGATCCACCCAAAAATTGCTGTAGTTGGAGAAACCGGCGGCCAGGTTTTCATCGACCTCCCAGGCGGAGGCGCCAACCTCGATCCAGTTTTCCGCATAGCGCGGCTTGAAAAGCCCCTTTTTCAGGAAGCGATCGTTGGGGAAATGCTCGGTGCTGTTGTTCTCCGCCCCTTCGTTGCCCGCCGAATGAACCAGCAGAACATCCTTTTTCATGGCATAGCGGACGGCCTCGTCCACTATTTTTTTGTTGGGCGACTGTCCCTTGCCGAAGCTCATATTTATGATCTGGGCGCCGTTGTCAACGGCATAGCGAATGGCATTGGCGACGTCCTTATCCCGTTCATCTCCCTGCGGGACGGCCCTTACGGACATGATCCGGACGTGAGAGGCGACACCGTCCATTCCCAATCCATTCTCCCGCTCAGCAGCAATGATACCTGCCACATGCGTACCGTGCAAGGCATCAGGGCCCCGCACGTCATGGTTGCCGTAGTAACGTTCGTTGGGGTTATCGGGATCGTCTCCCACCAGGGAACGCACCTCCAGGTCAACGTCGTAGTAAGCCTTTTCCTGGGCAAAATGGTCAAACCAATAATTGATATTGGCCTCCAGACCCTCGAAATCGGTTTCGTATTCTTTCATGATGCCCACGAACAAATCCGCCACCCGATTGAGAATGTCTATATCGCTTTGGAAATCCTCAAGTTTGGACTGCGTGACCGGGGCAGGGATCTCTTCTTTTATTCGTTCCAATCCTTGTTTCAGTACCTCGTAATCGGCATAGTTGTCCTTGACCGATTCCATTTTCCTATCGATCAGTTTTCCCCATTCCTTCCATTGATCATAGCGCTCGCGGTCTCGTTTGGGCAGATCCTCCCGCTCCTTGCCCTCAAACTCAGGCTTGTATGCGGCATACAAGCGGGTAAGTTCCAGGTTTTCATATCGAATGTTTTCACCGTCTGGACCGCCGAGAAAGTTCCAGCCGTGCACATCGTCCACATAACCGTTCTGATCGTCATCTAGCTGATTGTCGGGGATTTCCCCGGGATTGACCCACATCACATCGTCCAGGTCTTCGTGTTCGAAGTCTACTCCGGAATCGATAACGGCAACCACCACGGTAGTCGGCTGGCGGTCACCTACCAGTTTTTCATACATCATTTCGGTGGAAACGCCAATGGCGCTATCCTGAGCAAGGTCCAGGTTAAACCAATTGGCAGGAGCCTGGGCCTGTAGCTGGCTGAACGAAAAAAGGGCTCCAACGATTAAGCCCATTGCGGCAAAAGCGATCTTGGCATGCATCAAATTCAACAACTTTTTTTCTTTGCTCTCAAACTAAACCCTTTTGAACCTTTCCTAGTATGTGAAATGGCAGATTTACCGGTTGTGATCCTGTCTTAATTTAAAGGCCAAAAATCTACCTTAACCCCTAAACGGCTCTGATCCCTTTGAAAGAAATCTGGCACAAAATAGTTCATTTTTTGACCTTCTACCGGAGAGCGCAAACCAGGTATGACGTACAATCCCCTTTTGTCCATGATTTTACCGAAAGCGTGTTGGAAGACAAGCGGACTTTTTATGCCTTCGACCGAATCCGCCGGATGCGTCGCCGCCTGAAAAAGGATGAGCGCAGGATTACCCACTCGGAATGGGGTGCCGGAAGCCAAAAGCTCTCAAGTCAGTTGGTCCGGGTAAGGGATCTGGTTGGAATCAGCAGTTGCGGGACGCGAAAAGGAGAATTTTTGTTTCGGCTTTCGGCCTGGTACAAGCCCGCCCGGATTCTGGAGCTGGGGACCCAATTGGGAATATCGACCGCCTACCTGGCCGCCGGTCGACCGGGAGCCCGCCTGCTGAGCCTGGAGGGGCATTTACCTTACGCCGAATGGGCGCAACAGAACCTGAATCATCTCGGGCTCTCCCATGTAGAGATCATTCACAGCCCATTTGAGGAATGGATACCCCGGCAGGCCGCCCATCTGGCACCCATCGATTTCGTCTACCTGGACGGGGACCACCGGCAAGAAAGGGTTTTGCAGAATATCCGGACCCTTCGCACGGCCTTAAGCCCGAATGCATTGGTCGTTGTCGATGACATCAATTGGTCAGAAGGCATGCAAAATGCCTGGGCAGAAATGAAGGCCCTGCCAGAGGTCAGCCTAAGCATAGATCTGTTTGACATGGGCCTGCTGTTTTTTCAGGAAGGAAGAAGGGAAAAAGAACACTATTGTCTGGTTCCTTTCGCCTGGAAACCCTGGAGGCTGGGGTTTTTTCCACGCCTCCCGACTATACAGACCTGATAGGGCCGGGCGGATGGGTCCTTCTTAAACACCTAAACACCGAGCCGGCCCCTTCCTCAGGGCGTACCGCCCCAGGCTTCGCCTTCCTCTTCGGGCGTATCGTCCGGACGGGCGGATGGAGGCTCTCCTTTTCGATGGAAACCGATGGATTTCTTGGTGAAAACCCCTTTGGCATGTTCAGAGGTGAACATTTCTACGTCCTGCAATTCGAGAATATGGCTGGAAGTATGTTCGCGCTCTTCGGGAGAGATGGAAGCCAGCCTCAAGTTCTGGTTTTTGATGCTCTCTTCCACCGTCTGCCGCACGGTGCGCGCATTCCCGAAATACTTATCCCGGTATTCGTATTGATAAGACAGGTATTCCCGCAGATGACCTTCTGCTTCCGGAGTGGGCACTATACCTTTCTCGGAATACATGCGGAGGGCAATCCGGAACAATTCGTCCGGGGAGTAATCCTCGAATTTGAGGATCTTGTCGAAGCGGGAACTCAGGCCGGGGTTGGCTTTGAGAAAAGCCTCCATATTATCGGGATAGCCGGCGGCAAAGACGAAAAAGTTGCCCCGGTGATCCTCCATGCGCTTGAGAAGGGTTTGTATGGCTTCGTCGCCGAAATCTCCTTGTCCGATCCCGGCCTTCTGGCTGAGGGCATAGGCTTCGTCGATAAACAGGACGCCTCCAATGGCCTCTTCTACTTTCTCGGAGGTTTTGATGGCGGTTTGGCCGACGTATCCCGCTACCAGCCCTTGCCGGTCGGTTTCGACCAGGTGCCCGCGTTCGAGTACGCCCAAAGCTTTGTATATCTGGGCCAGGATACGCGCCACCGTCGTCTTGCCCGTGCCCGGATTACCGATAAAGACGGTATGCAGGTAGAAACTATTGAGCACATCCTT
Source organism: uncultured Saprospiraceae bacterium (assembly GCA_964640855.1). Lineage (GTDB taxonomy): Bacteria > Bacteroidota > Bacteroidia > Chitinophagales > Saprospiraceae > JAJDFU01. Next base: position 11,046 of record CAZXIX010000056.1, on the reverse strand, counting down.
GCCGGTTTCCCGGTAGTAGCGGACCAGGCGTACCAACTCGTTGATCTGGGCCTTGACGGACTGCATCCCGATGAGGCGATTGAGTTCCTCCAGCGAAGCGCGCAGCAGATCTTCGTCCACCGGAATATTGGGAAGTACCCGGCTGGGTTTTACTTCAATCCGTTTGACGTCGTCCAGGATGACGTAGGACAAGGCTTCCTTGTCGAACTCGTTGGGTTCCTCGTGATCCATGATGCGAAGCCCCAGGTTTACCTTGGCTTTCTCTATCAGGTCGAAGACGAAACGTGCGTTGCCAAAAGTCCGGTCGCGCGTCCGGAAAGCTTCGACGATGATCTCGTCGACCTGTAGCTTCGCTCTTTCCGAGAGTTGTACCCCTTTTCGTTCGCAGGCATACTGGGCGATCTGTGACAATTCCTGGGGCAGGTAATCCGAAAACTCGAAATATAGCTTGAACCGGGATTTCAATCCGGGGTTGGAATCCAGGAAGTGTTTCATTTCCTTGGGATAACCGGCTACAATGACGGCCAGGTCGCCGGGGCCATTGGACATTTCCTTGACGAGGATCTCGATGACCTCCCGCCCGAAGTCCTTGGTGTCGTCCTGCGAGCGGGCGAGTGCGTACGCCTCATCGATGAAGAGCACCCCTCCCCTCGCCTTTTCGATGGCCTCCTTGACCTTGGGAGCCGTCTGCCCGATGTATTCACCTACCAGGTCGACGCGATCCACAGAATGTACGTGCCCTTTGGATAAAAGGCCCATTTTTTGGTACAGACGTCCCATCATGCCGGCTACCGTGGTCTTGCCCGTGCCGGGATTACCGATGAAAACGGAATGTACATTGATACTTTCCCGCTCTTCAAAGCCTTTTTCTTCCCGCAATTGCAAGAATTGAATGTAGCGGGCGTGATCCCGCACCTGGGCTTTGACCGCGTCCAATCCGATCAGGGCATCGAGGCGAGCGAGTACCTCCTCAAAGGTCTGGCCCGAATCCAGATCCGGGGTCAATTGTACGGGAGCATGGCGGTCGGGCAGAAGAACACCTGCGATCCCCTCCTCGAAATCGCTACCTACTTCGAAGGGAATCACGGCCAGCAGCCGGTCAAAGAATACGATCTCGGCAGTATACCGATCTTCCCGCCAGGAACCTTTAACATTGGATCCCCAGCCCGCGGTGATCCGGATGTATTCATCTTTCTTCTCAACGTGATGCAAACGGACCACCTGGCCTTTCAGCTCTCGGGCATCGTTGTAGAATTTGGTAAACAACTCGCAATGCCAGTTTCGGCTGAGGTGCTGGTTGCGAAGGGTGATCTCGACGTAGATGTAGCGCGTTTCTTCGGCGCTGAAGCGACGGTAATAAACGCGGTCTTCCTCGACCACATCATCATATGGCCCTTCGTACAGGCGAAGGGATTCGACCTCGATATAGGGGTTTTCGCCGGGCGTTCGATCCTTGCCGGCATCTTCGATGTAAAAGTACTTGGTCGCTACTTTCTCCCCTTCGATCCAGGCTTCCCAGTAGTAGGTGCCTTTTTTCCAGAAGGCGCCTTCGCTTTTATTGCCCCACCCCTCGCGGATGTAGACCACCTGATCGTATTTGCTCACCTTTTTCCGCAAAGGCAAGGTGCAGATCTCTTTCCGGCCTTTTTTCAGGGAGTAGCACTTCAGTTCAACCTCGATCTCCCATTCTTCCTCATCGAAAAGTTTATTGTAAAAGGACAATTCAGCATATACGTAGGTCGTCTCGTACCGGTCAAAGACCTGCCGATACTTCTTTTTGTTGTCAGCAAGCCACTCGGTAGAGGCATATACCTTCAAATCCCTAAACTTGTACACCCTGCCTTCCGGGTGCAAAAACTCCTCTTCCATATCCAAAACTTAGTACAACCGCATAGAAAAGTAATAAAATGTTCCCTGCTGTGAAAGTAGTATTTATCCACAAATTGCTTAGTGTCTCCCACTGTCGCCAAATCGGCAGACTTGGCAGGAAGACCGGCCACCGGGATGGCGAGAGCAAAAAAAAAGGGGCTGCCTCTTCCGAGACAACCCCTTCATGGGTTTTAAGTAACCCGATCCGATTACTTCACGACAGTGAAGCGGGCAGAAAGGGTTCCGTTATTCGTGCTCAAACGATAGATATAGCTACCGTTCGGCAAATTGCTTGTATTCAGATCCTGCGTGAATCTGCCAGAAGGCAAGTTACCCAGGAGGTCAGCCTCCACGCGGCGGCCATTGATATCAAAGATCTCGTAGCGAACCTGAGCCGCTTCGAGCAGATCGAATTGGACCCGGGCAAAATCGCGTACCGGATTGGGGAAGAATTTGAAATCTGCTGCCACAGGCGACTGTTCGCGAATGGATGTCGGAATTTCAACTTCCTCGATCGCAATGACATCCCCATTGGGTAGTGCCGCAATCAGGGCAAAGTCGGCTTCGTTACCTTCTTCACCTGTCAGGAATCCAGAGGCAATGGCCAGAGCAGCGGACTCTCCGGTGAGGTCAATCACATCCTGAAGTCTGACCCGATAACGTCTTACCGCTTCAACTCCACCACTTGGAATGACCTGGATGAATACCTCGAAGCCGAGACCGATGGTCGGCACAGGCAAGAAGCTGAAATCGCCGTAAGCCAGGTCTTCGATAGCGAAAAGCGGCGGAACCAGGCCTTCTTCGTCGAGCGTCAGTACCAGGTCCACATCAGGAGCATCCTGAGAACCGTGGAAAAGAGCCAGATCAAATCCTCCTACCGTACTTCCTGTTGTTACCTGCTCGGTGACAGCCAGTTCAAACGGCCGATCTGCATTACCTACTTCTCCGTTGGCAATAACGGCGTAGGTTCCTCCAGGCATGATCATCAGGGTATCCTGCAGCACGCTGTCGCCTGCCAGAGTCTCAACTCTTACGGCATAAGAGCTGGCGGCCAAGGAGAGGAAAGGCGTGGCTGTGCGGTAGGCTACGGAATCCAGAGAAGCCGTGACCGTATCCGCATCTACAGCGATCAGCTCGATATTGACCACAGGGGTCGGCGAGTTGTGGATGACCTGCACCAGAGCCGAATCACCAGCCGAGGGCAGTGCGAAGGTCGTACCATCTGCCAGAGCAACCCAGAGTCCGAAAGCGGGCTCATCATCTACAGGCTCAGCAAAACCGGAGGCAAAAACCGTAGCGGCTTGTCCACCCAGCGGCTGTACGTCTGCCAGGAAGCTGGCGATCGGATCTCCCGTGAGAGTAGTCACATCGAGGATGTAGCCTCCCAGCGGCACAATAGTCGTATAAGCGGAGCTGAATTGCTTGAAAGAAAGCGGTTCGAAGATGGGACCACCGACAAACACGCGCTCATTGATCAGCACCGGAGGCGCATCGGATACCCCATGGAAAGCCAGGAGGGAAACCGAATCTTCTGCCGCCATCTGCAGCGCTCCTTCAAAAACCTCCACGCTCAGATCCATATCGCCAACCTCGCCCGTAGCAATGGCCACATAAGTTTCCTGGGCATTGAAAGAAAGCGGAGCAACGGTCAGAACGGCATTGGAAGTGTCGGTGTCTCCAAAAGGTACAATGGAGATGCTGGAATCGATCGGCACCTCAACGAAGGGAGTCGCTCCCCGGAAGGGGAAGGAATCCACCAATACGCTGTCGGCACCCAGAATGATGCTCACATCACCGGCATCCGGGGAATTGTGGATCAGCTGAACTTCAGCTACCGTTTCTACGGTCGGAAGTTCCAGAACAGTTCCGTCAGGCAGTGCTACAAACAGTCCAAAAGCAGGGAGCGGCGTGTCGCCCGGATCTACAAATCCGGAGGCAAAAGCAACACCGGCTCCACCGGCCAGAGCGGCTACATCAGCGCCGAAAGTAGCAACGGGGACGGTTGTTCCTGCGGGAATGACATCCAGCAGATATCCGTCAGCCGCCGGTACAGAGACGTAGTCGGCAGAGAAAGTCTGATAAGCCAGATCCGGGAACAGAGCACCTACTCCTTTGGCAGCTACGGTCACCGTAGGGGCATCATTGGAGCCGTGGAAGGCCAGCAGGTCCACATTGGCCATGTCTCCGGCTACTATTTGAGCTGCGTTGGGGAATACACCCAGATCCATGGAATCTGTAGTTCCGGCAGCGATCACCACCACGGTATCGTTGTCGTTCAGTGTTCCGGCAGCGATTTGCAACAAGGTGGTTTGCGTTGTATCGGTAGCTCCTTTGGTAGCCACAGTTACCACGCTATCCACCGGTACGAAAATAAAAGGTGTTGCTTCGCGGTAAGCCAGGGCCGGTACAGCCACTGTATTCGCACCCAGGATGATGGCTACCGTGTCGGCAGCGGGATCCGGGGAGTTGTGGATAATCTGTACGAGGGCTTCTTCGATGGTGTCGGCCGGTAGTTCGATCACAGTTCCGTCGGGCAAGGCTGCGAACAAGCCGAAAGGCTCTTCATCTCCGGTAGGAGCCAGGAAGCCGGAGGCAAACACCACGCCGGCGCCACCGCCCAGTTCGCGGAGGTCAGCAACAAAGCTGGCCACCACATCCGGGGTGCCATCTGCCCGAACATCGAGGCGATAATCGTCTGCCGGTACGGAAACATAACCCATGGTGAAGTTTCCGAAAGCCAGACTATCGACGAGGCTGTCAACCACGCCTGTTGCAAAGCGGGCATCGACGTCCACAGCAGGAGCATCGGTAGCCCCGTGGAAAACAGCGAGATCTACATCTTCACCCGTACCCATCATTTGAGCCATGGGCAGAACGGCAATGCGGAAGGAATCGGCATCGGTCTCACTGGCTATGCCGGCAGCGATCAGTACATAATTTTCGCTTCCCAGCTCGGGGAAGGTGGTTGTGAACAACGGATCGTTTCCTGTGGTATCGGTCCCTGCGGCATACACATCTACCTTGAGGGTGGTATCGCCGGGCACTTCCAGGAAGGGCGTAGCGGCCCGGAAGGGAACGCTATCCAAAGCAGGAAGCAAAGCATCGTTCACATAAATATCCACGGCAGGACCGTCGGCAGCACCTGCATTGGGAGAATTGTGGATGACCTGAACCTGAGAAACGGGTTCGGCGAAAACAATACGCTCGCCGGGCAAACGCTCTCCATCGAAGGGCGTGGAGCCGAAGTTGGCATTGAAGTATTCCGCCAAAGCATCCTGCTCGGTTCCCGGATCGGCAAAGTCGAACATCATGGTGTCGGTCAGAACGTCCACCAGATCGACCCGGTTTGTATTTTCAAACTCGTCGTAGGGATAGCCGTCGCCGCCATCAGCCAGGAAGTTGAGGGTAACGACCCGGTAAGTCGCCTCCGCATCTACTACCGCACCGCCGACGATGATATCTTCTGTGACCGTGCCTGCATCATCAATCAGAGAAGCACGGGCAACGCGGGAGCCAGAAGGTTGATTCAAATCAACTTCCACTCGGATACCTCCCACTTGCGGGAAGCGTCCCTGCTGATTCTCCGGATCAAAGTCGGAGGCGGCAAAGCCGTGCTCCAGGACTTCTTTCAGTTGTTCGGAGGTCAGCGTAAGCAAGGAGAGCTCGTTGTTGAAACGAAGCGAGTTGGTCACGTCCAGCGCAGTAACCACGTTTGCCGGCCGGCCGGTATTCGGGTTGGCCGGAGGAGGCAGCAGGGTTCCATCCTGTGCGATCGTTCCGATCTCAGCCCGGATACCTCCGCCATTCTTCAGAGAAATGGCAACGGTATTGTCGAAGTCGCGCGCCGCAACCAGGTTGGCATCCGCTGTCAGGCTACCCAGGCTGGTTTCCTGCGTCCGGACAAAAGCGCGGCGGCCTTCGATGAATACGTCGGTCTGTCCGATGGTGATGCCATCGAGAGAAGCCACAAAATCCTCAATAGCTGTGGTCAGTCGCTGAACCAATTCTCCCTTGGTTCCTTCAGCATATTCATCATCCGCACCCCAGAGGCTGTCAACCACTTCGGGAAGGGTTGCAATGGCACCGTTGTCGTTACGATCCCAGGAGTCTGCGATCAGTACACCCTGATCATCGAATTCAACGATCAGGCGGCCTACATAGCTGTATTCGCCGGCAGTACCTACGACCAGGATCGGATCATTATCGGCATTGGTAGCCACGAAAGGATAGTCTTCGGCCTTCACGTCGCCGGGACGAAGTACGTTATTGTCGCGGGCCTGCAGCACGTCAGAACCGCCGGCTACGATGATATCCACTCCGCTCAGCAAAGTCGCCAACTCTTGTTCGAGAGCGATCTGCTGCAGGTGAGTGGTCACGATGATCTTGTTGACGCCGGCCGCGATCAGATCGTCAATAACGGGCTGCAGAACGGCTGCCAGAGCAGGCATATCATCTACACCCGGGCTGCTCACTTCGGTGACACCGCCATTGGAGGTGATGTCTTCGACGATTTGAGTCGTTGCACCCACCACACTGATCATCTCGCCTCCGCGCATGATGAGGGTAGCCGGAGCGATCTTGGGTGCGTCACCGGCTGCTTCCAGATCCGAAGGATCGGAGATAAAATCAGTGTTGGGCAGAATCTCATTGGTGAACAACCCGCTCAGGGCATCGTCTCCGCTGAAGTCCAGGTTGGCCGAAAGGTAAGGGAAGCGGGCTCCCAGCCAGCGGGTGTCGGCCAGGGTGGTTCCGCGGATATCGGTGCCGATGATATCGGCGAAAGGACTGGTACCGGCATCAAATTCGTGGTTGCCGATAGCAGAGGCGTCAAATCCGATGATGTTCATAATGGTGATGTCGGCACGACCGGGCGCTTCGCGCAGGTTGGTCAGGCCGGGCTCGTTGAGCAGGGTCTGATAGACATCCTGATAAACCGAGCGCAGGGAACCGTCGGCAGCCGCATTAAAGAACGGGCCGGGAATAAAGTTGTCCCCACCGGAAATCCGGAGGGTGTTCTCAAACAGGCCTTCCAGGGTATCGACGATGGCCGCAAAGGCGGGCGCATTGCCGATGGCTGCTACGCCCCCTTCCAGATCGGAAGCATGCAGCAGTTGCAGAACGAAGTCGCCTTC
>CAZXIX010000056.1:0-3945 GCA_964640855.1 uncultured Saprospiraceae bacterium | reverse complement strand
CTACGCCCCCTTCCAGATCGGAAGCATGCAGCAGTTGCAGAACGAAGTCGCCTTCATTGGCCGCACCGGGGGTTGGCGTGAAAGCAGAAAAATCAACGCTATTGTCATCCGTATCAGTTCCATTTGGACGACGTGAAAGAGAAAATTCTTGAGCAACCCCAGGATTTGGAGAACCTTCAAATGCTGGAACTTCTTCTGCGTCTCCACCGTATCCAATTACCTCTAGCGTATCAATATTAAAAGTAATTGCAACAGCATCGGGGCCATCTTGGACTGTGGAACCACCCACTGTCAAATCGCAGTATGATTCATTATTTGGGCCAAAGCAAACAACGTAATATTCGCCTGAGGCAATGGTGTCACCTGTCAGATCTAAATCTATGAAGTTAGGTCCAGTACCTCCGTTGATCCCCACCAATTTTAAGGGACTTTGAAATATCACATCAGAGTTCCCTGCATTATACAATTCAACAAACTCTGAAGTGCCAGGAGAATAATTTATTTCGTTAATGACCAGGCCACTCGGAGCTACTGAAAGGGGAACTACGAATCCAGTTCGACCCACAGCGTATAAACCAAATGCGGGCTGTCCAGGAGTAGGAGAAAGAAATCCTGTAGCCACAACGACTAATGGTTCATCATCAAATTCTGTAAGCGGGGCAAAAAAGGTGGCGACTACATCCGGGCTTCCGGCGCCGCGGATATCCAGGTTGTAATTGACAGCCGGCACGCTGGCATAATCGGCAGTGAATTCGCCCGGAGCCAGGTTGGTCACCAAGGCAGCGGTAGCGGAACCATCGCGCGCGTCCACATCGACAGCCGGCGCATCCGGAGATCCGTGAAAGACCAAAACCGAAGATGTGTTGGCTCCAACAACATCGTTGATGCCTTGTGCGATAGCCAGATCGAGTCCATCCAGCGTACCACCGAAAGCCGCGACGATCAGCGTGTCGTCAGCCGGAATGGCAACACCGGGAAATTCTTTTGCCGGGGAAGCAGAAGAAGTGTCTGCGCCAGCCGCAAAGAAAGAAACCGTGTAGGTATCTTCCGGTACTTCGGTGAAAGCAGTGGCTTCTGTGAAAGCCAGATTAATGGGCCCGACGGTGTCGGTCGTTCCGAAGAGGTAGATGTCTACATCTGCCGCTTCAGTTGCAGGGGCAGCGTGAATGATCTGCACCTGGGACTGTGCATGTAGCCCAAGAACAAATAGAAACGCTGCCAACAGCAGGTAAAATCGTTTCATACTATGGATTTAAGGAATTAAAAAATGCAACCTCTTTATAAAGGTAATAAAATTTTCTTCACGCGAATTAACAGCATCCAATCCTTTCAGTTTGCCAAATTACCGCCCAAAACACGTTTTACCCTGCCACAATGCCGGATATTGGTCATTTTTGCGTTCGATTTAAAATTGAGTTTACATCTTATATACAATATTTTAACGTCCATTAAGTCTCGTACCCTATAGTAGGTAGAAAGGTGGAAGCCCAACGATAAAAGGATGTCCGGACCACTCAAGCTGGGATTTTCATTCTTCGGTCGGACTCAACATTTTTGCGGGTCGGTCATTGGGTATGGCACCTTTTTCAGATTTATTTCCAACAGCCTTAGCGGACACCCCATTCCCGCCTTCCGGATCCACTTAAAATGAAAAAAGGGGCTGCCTCTTTCAAGACAACCCCTCCATGGGTTTCAGTAACCTACTGGTTTTACTTCACTACGGTGAAGCGAGCACTCAAACTACCCGATTGGGTATTCAAGCGATACATGTACGTACCATTTGGTAAGTTATGGGTGTCGAACTCTTCGGTGAACTCGCCCGCAGGCAAGTTACCCAGGTTCAATCCCTGCAAGCGGCGACCCTGCATATCGAAAATCTCGGCTTGCACCTGAGATGCTTCGATCAGCCGGAAACGAACCTGAGCGCGTCCGCGTACCGGGTTGGGGAACAACACGAAATCCTCCACAATATTCGGTAACTCGGTAATGGAGGTCGGTATATCCAATTCCATGATCTCTACCACTTGTCCGTCGGGTAAAACAGCGATCAGGGCGAAGGCTGTATCCGATTCTGTCTCTCCTCCCAGGAATCCGGAAGCGATAGCGATGGCGGCAGTTTGGCCGGTCGCATCTACTATATCCTGAAGTCGGACCTGGTAGCGCTTCACAGGTTCGTCTCCACCGGAAGGGATCACCTGGATGAAGACCTGGAATCCGAGTCCCAGGCTAGGAACGGGCAGGAAGTTGAAGGCTCCATAGGCCAGATCTTCGATGGTGAAAAGCGGAGGAACTACGCCTGCTTCATCCAGAGTGAGCGCCAGATCGACCGTAGGCGCATCCTGCGAACCGTGGAAGACCCCCAGGTCAAATCCGCCTACAGTGCTGCCGGTAGAAGCCTGATCAATAACGACCAGTTCGAAAGGTCGTTCGCTGTTTCCAAGCTGTCCGTTGGCGATCACGGCATAGGTGCCTCCCACCAGGAGCTCAACCGTATCCTGCAGCACGCTGTCGCCGGCCGGTGTTTCGATCCGGACAGCGTATTCGCCGGGAAGCAAAGTATTGAAAGGCGTGGCGGTGCGGTAAGCCACCGAATCAAAGGAGATGGTGTCGCCTCCGAGTGGAATCACCTTAATGTTTACGACCGGAGACGGCGAATTATGGATGATCTGCACGGCTACGGAATCGGGTTGGGGCAGTTCGACCACGGAGCCATCAGGCAGAGCGGCGAAGAGCCCGAAAGCCGGTTCGATGGTATCGGCCGGAGCTGCAAAGCCAGAGGCAAAGACAACCGCTGCCTGTCCCGCCAGGGCCTGAATATCGGCGATGTGCGTGCTGATCGGATCGCCGGAAGAAGCATCGGTAACGTCTAATACGTAGCGGAAAGCCGGAACGTTGAGATAGCCCGGGCTGAATTCGGTGTATCCCAGATTCACAAAAAGAGGTCCGACATTACGAGCTCCCACAGTGACATTGGGCGCATCCGGCGAACCGTGGAAGGCCAAAAGGCCCACATTGGTGGTCGTATCCGACATCTGGCTGGCCGGAGTGAAGGGGCGAACGGCAAAATCTATACCCACCTCACCAGAGGCCATAGCGATATAGGATTCACCGGCTACCAGTGTACCGCCGGCAATGCGGGCCACAGCACCTGAGGTGTCCGTCGCGGCGAAAGTCGTCACGGAGATATCCGAGCCGACCGGAATGTCCAGAAAACCGGTTGCCGAACGGAATACAAAAGAGTCGATGGCCACCATATCATCCAGCCAGACCTTGACGGTATCGGCTGCAGGAGTGGGCGAATTGTGAATGACCTGTACACTGGCCGTAGTCAGAGGATCCAGGGCGACGACATCTCCCGTCGGAAGAGCGGCAAATAAACCGAAAGCAGGTTCGTCCTCGCCGGGTGCCAGATACCCGGATGCAAAAACAACTGCTGCACCGCCTCCGAGTCCGCTGAGATCAGCGCCGAAAGAAGCCACCACGGCCGGTGATCCATCCGCCCGGACGTCGAGTGTGTAAGACATGGCCGGTACGCTAACATAGCCGGTGTCGAAGGCCGGGTAAGCCAATGCATCGATCAGGGAATCGGCTACGCCGCGAGCATCAATGTCTACGGCCGGCGCATCCGGCGAACCGTGGAAGGCCAAAAGGCCCACATTGGTGGTCGTATCCGCCATCTGGCTGGCCGGGGTGAAAGGGCGAACCGCGAAATCTACGCCCACCTCACCGGAAGCCATGGCGATGTAGCTTTCTCCTTCGGTGAGCGTGCCACCGGGAATGCGGGCCACAGCGCCTGAAGTGTCCGTCGCGGCGAAAGTCGTCACGGATATGTCCGAGCCGACCGGAATGTCCAGAAAACCGGTTGCCGTGCGGAATACGAAAGAGTCAACGGCCACCATATCATCCAGCCAGACCTTGACGGTATCGGCTGCAGGAGTGGGCGAA
>CAZXIX010000055.1:26650-28388 GCA_964640855.1 uncultured Saprospiraceae bacterium | reverse complement strand
CTCATTCTTTTTACAACCCCGAATGGCCTAAAAAGGGCTTTTTCAGGGACGACTATTTACTTTTACATTATTTGTGCACAATAACTTTTCACCCCTACCCAAAAGGGTGATCAGGTATTTTCGGGCCCCGACGACCTTATGGTGTCGAGATCTCCCAGCTACGGCCGAAGGACGGGCTGATAGAATTGTAAGGACTTTGCTCCACTGACTGCCGTCAGGAAGAGGGCTTCAGGGGCAAGGCGAGCAAAGGCCGAAAATAATTCATCTTAACTTAGAATAATTAGTGCCCCCGAAACTCAGCATGTCAGCAATAGTCTGAAATCTGAAATCTTGCGTCTGACATCTTGACCCCTCACGACTTGCCCAGTTCGGCCAGAATAGCCGCCTGGATATCGGGATCGCTCACCTTTTGGCCGGGCTTGATGCTCATCACCACTTCTCCCTGGCGGTTGATCAGGTATTTGTGGAAATTCCATTTGGGTTGCTGGCCGGCTTGGGCTTCGAGCCAGGCGTAGAGAGGGTGCTGATCCTTGCCTTTGACCGAGATCTTGGCAAACATCGGAAAGGTCACCGCGTACTCCCGCGTGCAGAAGGCTTGGATCTCTTCGTTGGTGCCGGGCTCTTGTCCCATGAAGTTATTGGCCGGAAAACCCAGGATCTCCAGGCCCTGTTCCTGATGGGCTTCGTAAAACGCTTGCAGGTCGCCGTACTGCGGGGTGTTACCGCAGCGGCTGGCCACATTCACGACGACCAGCACCTTGCCCTCATATTCGGACAGCGGCGCCTCTTCGCCATCAATGGTTTGCATGGTAAAATCGTAGATGGATCCGGCCGTCGGACGCTCCGCTGGTACGCTGGCCCACAAACCCAGGACGACCAAAAGGGATGTTATTTGCATGGCTGGTTGATTTTGGAAGTAAACCTCGTTTGGGAATAAAGGTTCGGGAGAGGAGGGGAACAATCGAACATTCGAACAATCGAATCAATGAATAAATGAAGACTGAAGAAAGGAGAAGGGTGATGGAGCTTTCCCAATCAGAACACATTCTGCCATAGGCAGAAGAAACCCACCCGCAAGGAGATAGCAAAGAAGCGTGGGCTCCCCTTTAGGGGCCGGGGGCGCGGGAAGACAGAGAAAGGCCTACCCGCGCCCTGGCCCTAAAGGGAAATCCACCCGCAATCGTTTATTCGGGCAAATGGCTATAGATGATAGAGAGAACTTTATCCAGATTAGCTCTTATCTCTTCATTGGAGAACCTTATTTCAGTAATCCCTCTTTTTTGTAGATCATCCGTTCGGCGGTCATCAAGCCTTTTCTGATCCGGATGATCGTGAAATTTTCCATCCACTTCAATGGATAGTTTGGCTTTGTGGCAGTAGAAGTCCAGTACATAAACATGAAAAGGATGCTGCCGCCTAAATTTAAACCCTTTTGGTTTCTGTTTTAGGAACTCCCAAAGAACATTTTCCTCTTCAGTCATATTGGCCCTGAGGAGAGCGGCAAAACGGAATATTTCAGGTTGGGCACCGGCATGCAAATGGGATCCTTCTTCTGTATGCATTATTTGTTCCTGCTAGCGGAGAAAGACTACCTCCTTTTATCAACAAAGAGTAATTGTGCAGGGATTTTCCACAAAAAAAATTTCCAATTTCAAGGGCGCGGGCTGAAAGAGAGAAAGCGGGCAGACCCCCCTTTAGGAGCCGGGGTCGCGAGTTGGAAGAAAAGAAGCGTGGGCTC
>CAZXIX010000055.1:3788-26550 GCA_964640855.1 uncultured Saprospiraceae bacterium | reverse complement strand
CGGGGTCGCGAGTTGGAAGAAAAGAAGCGTGGGCTCCCCTTTAGGGGTCGGGGGCGCGGGCTGAAAGAGAGAAAGCGGGCAGACCCTTTAGGTTGTAATCCCGACACCGTAGGTCGTCAGGAAGCCGGAGGCTCGGGAAGCTTGGCGCTAATTACCCGGACCCACTCCAACTGTCCTATATTTGGGCCAAACATTCGAACACACCCAACATGAAAAACCTTTTCCTTCTCCTCCTCCTCATCGCTTTCGGCTTGAGCAGCTGTCAAATGCCCGGTGGGGCATCCGATTCCGAAGCCGTTCAGATCGACTCCACCGACATCGACACCTATCTCTCCACCCTGGCTTCCGATGCCTTCCTGGGGCGCAAGCCTTTCACGAAAGGGGAGACCCTGACGATCGACTTTCTCCGCAGCGAGCTCGTGCAAATGGGCATCGCGCCCGGCAACGGCGACAGCTACTTCCAGGAGGTGCCCCTCGTGGAGGTGACCGGGATGCCCGCACCGAGCATGTCCATACAGGGGCCGAACGGAAGCCGGGAACTCCAGACCGGGGAGGATGTCGTCTTCTACACCCAGCGCGAGCAGGAGGAAGTCACGATCAACAATGCCGAGATGGTCTTCTGCGGCTACGGCATCGTGGCACCCGAGTACGACTGGAACGATTACGAAGGCATCGACATGAAAGGCAAGATCGCCGTGGTGATGGTCAACGATCCGGGCTTCCGCAGCGCAGACACCACCTTCTTCAAAGGCCAGACCATGACCTATTACGGACGCTGGACCTACAAATACGAGGAAGCCGCCCGCCAGGGCGCCGAAGGGGTGCTGATTATCCACGAGACCAACGCGGCCGGCTATCCCTGGTTCGTAGTGTCCAGCTCCTGGTCGGGCAGCCGGCTCGATCTGCAAACGCCAGATGGCAACAAGGACCTGTGCGCGGTTCAGGGATGGGTGACCCTGAGTGCGGCGGCCGAAATCTTCCGGGCCTCCGGCATGACCGACGGCCGCTTTTTCGAAAAAGCCCAAACACCCGGCTTCAAACCCATTCCGCTGGGCGTGACCGCCTCCACCCGGCTTACGAATACATTCAACAAAGACGTCTCCCAAAACGTGGTAGGCCTGATCCGCGGCTCCGAGCGCCCGGAAGAATACATCATCTACACAGCCCACTGGGATCACTTCGGCATCGGCGAAGCCGTGCAAGGGGATTCCATTTACAACGGAGCCGTTGACAACGCCAGCGGTACGGCCGCCGTACTGGCTATCGCCAAGGCCTTCTCCGAGCTGCCGCAGCCGCCGGAGCGCTCAGTCGTCTTTTTGTTTGTCACAGCGGAGGAGCAAGGTCTGCTGGGCTCTGCCCATTATGCAGACAATCCCATCTTCCCCATCGAGCAGACCGTCGCCAATCTCAACATAGACGCCCTGAACTCTTACGGACCCACCCAAGACCTGGTCGTGGTCGGCTACGGCCAATCCGAATTGGAGGACTATGCCCGGGAAGTGGCCGGGAAGCAAGGGCGCTACATCGTGCCCGATCTGGATCCGGAGAAGGGCTATTACTTCCGCTCCGACCACTTCAACTTTGCCAAAGTAGGGGTGCCGGCCCTGTACGCCTCCTCCGGGAAAGATCATGTCTCCCAGGGCAAGGCCTACGGAGAAGCCAAGGCCCGGGAGTTTACCGCCAGCCATTACCATCGCCCCAGCGACGAGTACATTTCCGAGGAGTGGGAGCTGGGGAGCATCGTGCAGGATGCCGAACTCTACTTCGCCGTCGGACGAAAACTGGCGAACGAAGACTACTTCCCCCAATGGAAAGAGGGCTCCGAGTTCAAGGCGATCCGCGAGAAGGGGTTGAAGGATTGATGAGAAGATCAGTAGTTACGAGGATTAGACACTGCCCGCTGTTCCGAAAAACTCACTGTTCTAGTACCCTGATACCCGGTACCTGATACCCTGACGAAGCGAATCTTATTTTTCCAGGAGGCTCATGTTTCCCCCGCTTGTCAGGATCTCCGCTTCGCTCCGCCCCGATACCCAATACCTGATACCCCGATACCCAATGGACCCACTCAACTACTTTACCACTTAACTACTCAACTGATCCCCTGACGAAGCGAATCTTGGTTTTTCCAGGATTATGGGTTTGCACTTAGTCCCCCGGTTTATGCCCCGGCCTGCCGACGGCGCCTGGCGTCGATGAATCCCTTGATGAAAAAGATCATAGCGAAGACCGTGGACAACAGCATGATCCCTACCCGGACGATAGCCAGGGTGTCGCCCCGATCGATGGCACCCGTCAACGGACGGATCAGACCGATCAGGATCAGCAAGGTCAGCACGACCGCAATGTGGGCCTGTATCTTATTCTCCTTCCTTACCCCCGGGTTGAGGCCAAGAAGAATGACCCCGGTAACGACGGGGATCAAAGCCGTAGGAGAAGGATCCTCGGAACTCAGGTAGGCCCACCCTCCGAGGGCAACCAGAAGTATCGCATTGATTAGACTCGCCAGATATGGTTTCATGGATAAAATGATTTAAGGCTTCAAAGATAGCAATGTTCCTTTGGGACGCTTGCACAACCACCTTGCCGCGGACTTTTGTTTACCTCATTTTGTCATTTCATTTCAAGAGTTCCCTGGGCCCAAAGGAAAGCTTTGTTTAATCAATTGACTATCAAGGTTGATTGAAAAGATCAGCCCGAAGCAGACCGTTGAACGGGTTTCTGCTTTATCAGGTGAAACCGCCCGGAGCCTGAGATCTGTTTTCCACACGGGAATGCTGTTCAGGAAATAGCTGAAGCCGGATTGTTATGCGCTTTTCCGCTGCTGGGGGCGGGCTATCGGGCATCGACCCTTTTTATCTCCTAAATGCTTCTCCGGAAACGGAAGCCCGGCCTCCCCGGGTGAAAATCTCCGCCAACTTTACTATCCTTGATAAAAAGCTTTGCGCAACCGCGGTCCGGATCCCGGAGATCTCAAGTCATTTCACCCCAAATACGGGTTCGTCTTGTCCCAGGCCGTCCATGATCTTTCCTTTCTGATGGGCCGGGGCTACGGCTTGCATGCGGCCACCCAGCTGGTCGGCAACCGCTACCGGCTCAACAAACGGCAACGGCTGGCCATGGGGCGCTGCAGCGCTTCCGAACAACAACTCGTCCGGCGCCAAGAGGCGGAAGCAAGACCCACGGCCTTGAAGGGGCAGACCTTTTACCTGGACGGGTTCAACCAGTTGATCGTGCTGGAGAGCCTCCTCTCGGGGGCATTCGTCTTCCGGGGGCGGGATGGGGCATATCGCGATCTGGCCGGAGTGCACGGCTCTTACAAGCGGGTCCGTCAGACCCGGACGGCCTTGCTCTCGGTCGGTAAAGCCTTGCGAGACTTGCAGAGCGGCCCTTGCTGCTGGGTGCTCGATCGGCCCGTTTCCAATAGTGGCCGCTTGGGGGCCGAAATCCAAGAGGTGGCAGCAGAACAGGGCTTCGACTGGTCGGTCGAACTGCTGAACAATCCCGATCGAAGGCTGATCGGGGCAACGGGCATCGTCATCAGTTCCGACAGCGAAGTGCTGGACCAGGTAGATCGCTGGTTTAATCTCATTCAATACCTGCTCGACCTGCAGCCGGATCTGCCCCGGGAAAGGAGCCGGATTTTAACGCTTTAGCCTATATTTAAAAGATGAAAAAAGGGCTTATCCGCTTCGGCGCAATCCTCCTGATCGTAATTCTGGCCATCGCATCCATCCTCTACTGGCGCGTCCGGGACCGCTTTCCCGGCTATTCGGTAGATCTTGATATCCAAGCCGGGGCGCCGGCTGCCCTGCAGGCCGGTTTTGCTGCCTTGAAGATCACTCCCGAAGTGCCCGACACCTGGACGGATCTGAACGGCAATGCCCGCTACGATCCCGAAGAAGGGGATAGCTTCGAAGACGGCAATGGCAACGGCCGCTTTGATCCGGTCTGGATAGCAGGCTTCCAAAATCGAAAGCCTGCCATGGGCGTTCGCGACGATCTGTGGGCCCGGACTATGGTGATCGACGATGGGCGCACCCGTCTGGCCGTCGTTTCCCTGGACCTGATCGGCTTCGGTTCGGATGATGTGATCCGGATCCGAAAGCGGGTGTCCGAAACGGCCGGCGTCGATTACATGATCGTGACCAGCACCCACACCCACAATGGTCCGGACGTGCTGGGCATGTGGGGAAATGGCGATTACCGTTCGGGTTTGGACAAGGACTATATGGCTTATGTTTATGAACAGGCGGCTTTATCCGTGGAAGAGGCTGTCGAAGAAATGCGTCCTGCCCGTCTCCAATTCGCCCAGGATCTGGAAGGGGCCCAAAACCTGGTCATGGATACGCGCCCGCCCTACGTCATGGATCATGGCTTGCGGCTGATCCGGGCCATAGACCGGGAAAACGGCGCTACCCTGGGAACCTTGCTGCAATGGGCCAATCATCCGGAACTGGTCTGGTCAGGTAACACTCTCATCAGTTCGGATTTCTGCCACGATTTCCGCGAGGGCGTGGAAAAAGGGGTTTTCTTTCGGGATTCCCTCGCACAGGAAGGGTTGGGGGGAATTGCCGTGTACATCAACGGCTCCATCGGTGGCCTGATGACCACCGACCCCGAAACCGGCATAGCCGATCCTTTCCTGGATACCGTTTTTGTGGAGCCCTCTTTTGAAAAGGTAAGAGCCGCCGGCGAGCAACTGGCCCTGCTGGCGTTGAGCGCCTTTGCCGATTCTGCTACGACCGACGAGATCGAAGAAGGGAGCCTGGCCCTGCGCGCCCGGACGATCCAATTACCCCTCCAGAATAAGTTGTTCCGGCTGGCCGGGTTTTTGGGGATCCTGGACCGGGGCTATTCCGGCTGGTTTCAATTGCGATCGGAGCTATGTGTCTGGACCCTGGGGCCGGCCATGTTCCTGCATCAGCCCGGAGAGATCTATCCCGAGATCATCGAAGGGGGCATCGAGGCCCCTGCCGGACAAGATTTTGCTTTGCAACCCGTGGAGGTCCCTGCCTTGCGAACCCGGATGAAGGGAAAATATCAATTCACCGTAGGCTTATCCAACGATATGATCGGCTACATCATTCCCAAAAGCGAATGGGACGTAGAAGCCCCCCACATCTATGGGCTGGAGGAGTCTCCCTATGGAGAGATCAACTCGGTCGGCTGGGATGTGGCGCCGATCATCCACGCGGAGCTGACCCAGATGTTGAATGGGTTCGAGTGAGCGGCCCGCGGAGCAGGGAAAGGCTTTTACCCAGCCCATAAAGCTTATAAAGGAGCCAAAAAGATCCTCTGGATATTCGAGACGGAATCCGCGTATTCTTCCTTGACCCGCATTTCTGCCCAGTCAGGATGTTGGCCGAAAGCTTTCCAATGGGCATCTCGTTGGGCCATATCCTTGAAATGGATCATGTAAGCCAGGCAGGGGCGGTAGGGGCCTGCCATCATCTCGGCGAAAAACACGGGATTCAGATCTACCTTGTAGAACAAGTCCAGTTCTTCCTTATTGAACATCCGGATCTTCCTTCGCAGAGCGTCTTCCGAAAAGCTTTCGTAGATCCGCAACTCGAATAAACCGGCATCCCCCGGGTCGAGGGCCTGGGGCAATCCGTCAAAGGCATGGAGTAGCCAGGAGCTGTAGCGATTATAAAGGGCCTGATCGCTGGGCAGTTGATCGTAGCCGGCGGCAGCTTCCCGGAATTCGGCATCGGCCGACAGGTCTTGCGCCAACGTATAGGCGTTGATATCCGGATAAGCGATCCAAAGCCAGAGCTTGGCGGGCTCCGTTTGGCCCCATTCCCGGAAAAGCATGAAACGTTTGGCACCCCTTTGCCGCAAGGCAGGCTGAAGGGCCCCGTTCAGATAGTCGATGAGGAGCCGTTGGTTTCCCCCGAACCGAATTTCGTACGTCCTGAGCTCATACCACTCCTTGTTCTGAGCCGGACGAAGATTTTTCGCATGAGCGGATAGGGCGAGAGGGGATAAGCCGGCCAGGGCCGAAGATTGGATGAACGTTCTTCTTTTCATGGATTCGAAGTTTGCGTTTTTTCAAGGTTCGTAAGAGTAAAGAGGTTCGGGGGCAGAATCCTCATCCCTATCTTTCCAGCCCATCCCGGGCATAGGCCTCAGTCCAGCGCTGTTCCCCCGGATCGACGGCTTCCTCCATGCGGATCAGTTCGTATACGATCCGGCTCCGGCTGAGTTTCTTTTGCAGACACTCGGATAATGGTTTTTCCAGGAATTGGGCATACCAAAGCGCCCAGTCCGGATCTGCCGCTGCTTAACTGAAGCGGCTTGCTTTAAAAGGAGCGGTACTCGCCGCTCAGGAAGGAGTTGGCTTCCTTTTCGCGAAACTGGGCTGCAGTACGGTCCCAATGCAAGGTTTGATTTGGGAATCGACCGGCAATGGTGCCCAGGAGGATGGTCTCCGTCAGCCGGGCTCCGTAGGAAAAGGGGGCGCTGCACTCGTCCTCTCCCAGGATCGCATCAACAAACTGGTGGTAGTGATCCTTGCTGGCCACGCTGTAATTGGCTTCCCGCTGGCCGACCTGATCGGCGTATTTTTGGATCTCATCGCCTAGGTCCACATACCGGCCGTCCACGATCAGGCGGGGCAGTTGCATGAAATGGGGGAGGAGCAGTTTTCCTTTTTCGCCCATGAACATCGCTCCCTGTTCGGGAAGGTCTTTGTCGGGCAGGCTGAGGTCTTCATGATTCGCAGGCGCTCCTTTTCCGTCGTACCAGATCCATTTCAGCTGATCGGCGGTGTAGGTGGTGCCCGGAAAAGTGTAAGTCACGGTGTTGTTTTCCGGAAAGGCATAGCCGTTAGGCTCCCGGCATTGAGTCGTGATCGTCTCCGGCACATCCAGTTGCAGGGCGTTATAGGGTGTATCGAAGATGTGAACCCCCATGTCGCCCAGGGTGCCGCAACCGAAGTCCATGATCTTGCGCCAGTTGGTCTGATGGTAGAGGCCCTTTTTATAGGGGCGTTCCGGTGCCGTGCCCAGCCATAGATTCCAATCCAGGTGTTCGGGAACCGGATCGCTGCCGGTCGGTACGGGACCGTCATAACCCCAGTTCTTCGGCGACCAGGCATGTACGGTATGCACTTTACCGATAATGCCACTCTGTATCAGCAAGGTGGCCAACTTGTAATCGTAAAACGAATGCACCTGAATGCCCATTTGGGTGACCAGATCTTTTTCCCGGGCCATTTTCGCCATCTGGCGGGATTCCGATACGTGATGGGTGAGCGGTTTTTGGCAATAGACGGGCAAGCCCATGTCCATGGCCATCAGAGAGGCCGGCGCATGCGTATGATCAGGCGTGGAGACTACTACCGCCTCCAGTTCATTCCGCATCGACTCCAGCATCTTTCGGTAGTCCTTAAAGGCTTTGGCCTCCGGGTATTTTTTCCGAACAGCGGCCAGATTTTTGGCGTCTACCTCGCAGAGTCCTGCGACCTGCACCCGGGGGTGGGAAGCGGTATCCTTGAGATCCTCAACACCCATAAACCCCAGCCCGATGAAGGCCGTCCGGATCGGCTCATTGCGGAGGCGAGCCCAGGCAGAGGAAGGCATCAGTGCCAGGGAAGCCAACGTACCGGTAGTATGCTTGAGGAAAGTCCGGCGTTTGATTTTATAATGTTTTGATTTCACGATGTCTTGTTCTTTGTTTATCGAAATAGGGTATCACTGCCTTTTGCCAATAAATTTCCATTTCCCGTGGGTTAGCCATCCGAAAGGCCGGATAGGGACTTTATGATCAGCTACCTAGAAGCTACCTAGCCACCCCCGCAGCCCGGACGATTCGGATCCTAATCCAACCTCTTGATCTCAATATCCCGCCAATAGACCTTAATTCCTCCGCCGTCATGAATTTGCAGGGCGATGCTCCCTTCTGCCTGACCGATCTTTTCATCTTCCAGGTGGATCATTTTGGTGCCGTTGAGCCAGGTAGTTACATCATCATTGACAACGCGGATCTTCATCCGGTTCCACTCCCCGAATTTCAGGGCCTTGTCCTTCTCGGGTTTCGGTTTGATCAACCAGCCCCGGCCATAAGACTCATATATGCCGCCGGTATTGGATCCGGGCGGGGCCACTTCAGCTTGCCAACCCGTGATCTTGGTGCCCTCGATGGAAGAGCGAAAGAAGACGCCGCTGTTTCCATCGGCGCCCTGTTTGAATTCCAGGCTGAGCTCAAAGTTCTTGAACGTTTCGTCCGTGCCCAGGTAACCGTAGCCCTTGTCGGGGCCGCTTTCGCAGACCAGCAGTCCGTCTTCTACGTACCATTTTTCGGTACCGTAAACGGTCCAGCCCGTGAGGTCTTCTCCGTTGAACAGGGCCGTGGTCTGTGCCTGCATGCCCTGCCAGGTCAGCAGGCTGCCAGCCAGCAGAAGAATTGCACTTTTCATATTCATAGTTCGCGGATTTTCAGGTTGCGATACCAAACGACGTCTCCGTGATCCTGCAACCCGATCAGGCCGGTCTTGGCCAGCCCGTAATCGGGAAAATCATCCCACTTTCCGGAGTTGCGCCTTTCGGTCCATTCTTCCGACCAGGGTACGAAGTCAACTACTTTTTCACCATTCAGCCAATACTCAGCCCGGTCCGGGGAGAAGTAGATCCGGGAAGTATTCCATTGTCCGGCCGGTTGGAGCCTTTTAACATCGGGATCGGGGACGTACATGGCATAATCGGCTCCGGCCTTTTGCCAGTCTTCCAGCGGATCGGGAAAACCTGCGTCGTCCAGCACCTGGTACTCAGGCCCGGTTTCATAAGGCGCTTGGTACTGTTCGCCCTCCACCACGTGGTAAAAGACCCCGCTGTTGCCTCCCTCGCTGATCTTCCATTCGAAAGACAGCTCGAAGTTGTCGTACGACTCGGCTCCGTAAACGAGATCGCCCCCGATATCGCCACCCGTACCCAGCGCTTTGAGGGTGCCATCCTCGATAACCCAGTTCGGGGGCACCGAGTCGGAATTGAAACCCCTCCAGCCTTCCAGGGAGGAGCCGTCGAACAAGGCGGTCCACTCTTCTCCGGCCGAAGCCGTGCTGGTTTCTTCTTGTTTGCTGCTTTCCGGATTGCCTGAGCTCCCGCAGGCGGAAAGAGCCAGGAGAGACGCAAAGAGAAGCGTTCTGCTGATGGTTAGTTGCATGTTTAAAGTTGTTTTTTGACGGATTCTTCTTTTCCTCCCCATGCGGCATAGTCGATCGGGGGTTAATCCAGACAAGCCTGCCGCCGTTCTCCATTCAAAAATTAATGTAGGAAATTTCTCTCAGTTGACTAGGGCCATCATCCAATCCTGGACTTGAATGAGGAGGTAGTGTATCGTTTTCCCGTCATTCCGCGCCCTCGTCCAGCTTCATCCAACGCGTATCGGACGATCGGAGTGGCGAATACCCATTCGATGATCCTGCGGGAGGGGAGAAGGATCCCGGGCGCCGGATGGTCCGGTTGGGGAAAGCCAAGCGGTCGTCATGGCGGGTCCAGGAGCCAGCCCGATACGCCGGGATGTTGGATGATACGTGTTGCCTGGCCCGGTAGTTTTTCGATTTCCCGGGAAGCCCGTTCCCTTTCTTCCCGACTGATGAGGTGGCCGTATAGAATCCAGAGTCGTTGCGTATCCGGATTTTCGGCTAACCCCTCTGCAGGTGATTTATCCCAGGTGCCCAGTGTGGCTTTTTCCCATCGGTACACCCCCGCATCCCGATGGTAGCGGGTGTAGAAACGGTAGGCAGGAACGGCGAAATGATCCACGAAGATCCGGTCTCCGGCTTGCCAGACCCGGTTCAGGTCTTTCAATAACGGGCGCATCTCCTCTATTTCCAGTTTCTGATAGGTATATGGTAGTCCATCGGAAACGCTGGCAATGGGCAGGAAAAGGACAAGCCCGACGAATAGGCGGACTCTTTTCGAGTGGAATCGATGAATGACATCATCCAGGCCGATACCGAAAAAGAGAAGCACAAGCGGCAAAAGAAATACAACCAGGCGGGGTTGCAGAGCATATTTCCCCAGTCCGGATGCGAGGTAGCAAAAAAGGATAGGCAGGAATAGCAAAGCCGCCCTACGGTAATCCTTGACCAGCTGCCGGTAAAAGCCCAGCAGGAAAAGGACGATGGAAAGCCCCAGGGCCAGGACGGTATATCCAAACTGGCTTCGAAAAGGGACCAGTAAAAGCCGGGATGCTCGTTCCAAATCTTCCCTGGAGTTGGGAAAGAGGGGGAAAAAATGGTTTTGATGGTAATCCAGCAGGGGGTCCACGCTCAGGTAACGCGCAATGAGAGTGAAATACAGGCCTCCGAAGGCGATCAGCCAGAGTCCGAAAACCCCGGCCAGTTTCAGCCGAGCCTTTTTATCGGGAAAACGAAGGATTAAATAGACTCCCGCCGCCGCCAGAACGAACACCGACGGAAATGACATCCAAAGGGCCACCGTGCCGGCCAGGGCCCACAGAAGCGCAGCGCGCCAATGAAACAGCCGGGTTTTTAAAGCTCCGAAAACCAGCAGCAGCGTCCAGGCCATATCCTGGCCGTAGGGTTTTAGTTCCGTACTGTAACGCAGACCGAACAGGGAGAAGGCCAGAACGAAAAGCAAGGCTGCGCGCAGCCCGATGCTCAGCTTGAGTTGGCGGCTGATGGCATCCAATAAAAACAAAGAGGCCATTCCTCCGATCAAACTGAGGATTCGGAGCCCCATTTCGGTCGGGCCGAACAGGGCCCAACCCGCTTTGGACAAGACATTATACAGGGGAGGGGCATATTGCTCGTAGCGCAAAGGGCCGAAAAGCTCCCACCCGTTCAGTTCGACCAGGTTGAGCGCCAGGTTGGCCTCGTCCAGGAAAAGAGATCGGTTTTGCAGGTAGATCTTCAAACGAAGGACCACCCCCGCAACCAAAACCAGATAGGGCACCCATCGAAGGTTTTTCATGCCGGAAAGAAACGCAATTCAAGCAGTTTTTTACGCTTTGAATGGAGAGGCCGCCGGCTATAGAGGCTGCCGGACGGACCAATCCGGGGCTTGCTGACAACTTGGACCCCGGCTCAATGACCGTTGTCACCTGTTTTCCGCCTGGATTACTCTATATTTTAAGTTAAAGGACCGACTATCATCTCTTTTTCAGAAGCGACTTAAATCCATCACTATGACTTCTCAAGTAATGAATATCTCCGTGAGAGACTTTATGCAAAAGCCGGTAGCCACCATGAATCTGCCCGCGCAGGTGGGCGAGGTCCGGGATCTGATGAACCAGAAAAGCTGCCACATTATTCCCCTGGTAACCGTTGGCGATAAGCAGGAGATAACCCTCCAGGGAATCGTCACCTCGGACGACCTGATCGGCGTTTACGACGATACAGTTGATATCCAGCAGGTTATGACCAAAAATGTGGTCCACATCACCCAGCCGGATGCCGACGCGCAGACGGCGGCCCGGATCATGCTCGAAAACCAGATCCATCATTTGGTCGTGATCGAAAAGGGACGCATTGTGGGGATCATCAGTTCTCTCGATTTTGTGAAACTGGTGGCCGAAGGGAATTTCTGAATCGGGAATTCGAAGCTTTTGAAAAGCTCGAGTTAATCTGCAGAGTGCGTAGGTTATACCTACGCGTATATAATCATGCGAGGCCGAGAGCACAAGGGCTTCGCATGGGATTATCGGCTCTGCTAATTCGCCGGACAGCGAAGAAGAAATAGATCTTCTAATGGGTTTCGAGGTCCACCTTATCCTGAAGACATGTTTCTGTCGTAATCGATTTCGGGCTAATCCCGGATTCCTTTGGGTTTCTTTTTTACAGACAAAAATCATCTGTCGGCCCTAATCCTGCTCATTTCCTTTTTCCTTTCTTCCCTGTAAAATCTTCTCAATCAGGCTGGCTCTAATCGTATAACCCTCAAACCATACCTACCGTGAAAAGGGCAAACCATCCGAGTGCAAAAACTCTCATTCTGTATTATTCCCGCACGGGCAATAATCTTTTTCTGACCGAAAAACTGGGGCAGGAGCTGGAAGCCGATGTCGAGGCTATCCGGCCGTGGGGAAATATTTTTGGCCTGCTGCTGGTCTTCTCCATGATCCGCCTCAGCTTCGGCATCCGAGCAGTGCGCCATGATGTTTCTCGCTACGACCGGGTGATCCTGTGCGGACCGATCTGGACAGGGCGGTTGATCTCGCCCATCCGGGATGTTATCCGGAGGTATCGGAAGCGCGTTCGGGAATTTGCTTTCGTGACCGCTTGCGGAAGCACCGACGATATAAAAGACGAAAAATTCGGTTACGGGCGTGTGTTCCGGGAGGCGAAGAAACTGGCCCGGGGCAAACTCATCCATTGCGCAGCTTTTCCGGTACTTATGGCCTTGCGGAAGGGTAAGGAAGTGGACGATGCAGAAGTGCTGAATATCCGGTTGAATGATATCAATTTCGGTTACCAACTGGAACCCCGGTTCCAGGCTTTTGTGGAAAAGGTTTTCGACCTGGAAGCCGAACTCGCCAACTGATTTGGCGCGGGAAAGGGTTGTTTCGGATTTCCATGCGGATTTTTTACTATTGGGTCCGATTAGCGGAATCGCCCGGGCCGGCGGATCGGCCGGCCGGGAATTCCCCGAAAAACCTTTCGTAAAAGAACCCGGAAACCATTGAGATCCTTCGTCCCGCTTTTTCTCTTCCTTTTTTTGCTCCATCCCCTTTTGCAGGCTCAGCCGGATTCCACCTGGCAGGCAAGGCCGGAGATTCGTCTCGGGCTGTTCATCGATGTCTTCTACGCGTACGATTTCAACCAGCCCGAAACGGATTTTCGACAGACCTTCCTGTACAATCACAACCGCCACAACGAGTTCAATCTGAATCTGGGCCTGGTCCAGCTCAAGTTGGACCACCCGCGCTATCGCGCTGCGCTGGGGCTCCAGACGGGTACTTATCCCATCGACAATTACGCTCTTGAAGCCGGACTCCAAAGGATCATCTTTGAGGCGCAGGTGGGCCTGGGCTTACTTCCATCGGGCCAACTCTGGCTGGATGTAGGCATCTTTCCTTCGCATCACGGCTTCGCCAGCGCCCTTTCCATCGATAACTTTACCCTGACCCGCTCCCTGGTGGCGGAGGGTTCGCCTTATTTCCTGACCGGCGCCAAGCTCACCTACAGCCCCAATGAAAATTGGGATTTCATGGGCGTCGTTTGCAACGGCTGGCAACGCATTCGGCGGGTACCCGGCAACTCCCTGTTGTCGTTTGGTACGCAGATTGCCTACCACCCCAATGAAAATCTCCTTCTCAACTGGAGTACCTTTCTCGGGACCGACGAACCCGATTCTACCCGCCAAATGCGCTATTTCAGCAACATCCACGGCCAGTTTCAGATCAACTCCCGCATCGGTCTGATCGCCGGTTTCGATTTCGGCCTGGACCAGCGCGCCCGGGGCAGCTCGGAATACGATTTCTGGTGGGCGCCTATCCTCATCATGCAGTATGCCTTTTCCGATCACTGGAAGGCTGCTTTCCGCGCTGAATACTATGCCGATCCCGGCGAGGTGATCGTGCCGACCGGTACCCCCAATGGTTTTCAGACCACCGGTTTGTCGGCCAACCTGGATTTTAGTCCCGTACCCTTTATAGCGCTTCGTGCCGAGGGGCGCTATTTCCGAAGTCAGGATGCGGTATTTGAAGCGCCCGCCGGGACCTCCTCCGACAATTTTGCCCTGGTCTTTTCCCTGGCCGTGAAATGGGAGGCGATCCTGATGCAGGGGCGGCGGTAAGAGGGCTTGGGTCTCCTTCCACCCGGGCGATCCGGGCTAAGAAATTCCACCCTATCTTTCGGAAGATCGGTAAGGCGCAACCGCCAAAAACCTCGATTTTCCCATCTTATAACTTTTCAAGGTTAAGATGTCCTATTTTATGAATCATTTTATGCTTGAAACGTAGAATATACTGACGCCCGTTTTGGGTCAGTACAGGCCCGGTTTAAAAATAGAATAGCTTCCGACTTTTTATTTTTTAACCGGTATCCGCTGCAAAAACCGCTCCTTATGCCTAAGTCTGCTATTTCCCTTTTTTCGCTGATCCTCTTTTTTCTTCCCTTGTATAGCCAGGATGATCCCGGCTTGTCCGGTTTGTGGCAGGCAGAACAAGTCATGGTAGGTGACAGGGATATGACCCCGCCCGCCCGATGGGCCCGGTTTGGGGCAGATGGCTCCTACGAAGGAGGCAATGGCTGGCTCAAGCATGAGGAAGGGGTTTGGAATTATCAGCCTGCGGAACAGAGCTTATCCCTGGAAGTAACACAGGGTATAATCGATGAGGCTCCTCCTTTTCGGCTTAGCTTCATCGAGGAGGGTATGGTTTGGGAGCGGGAAGAAGAGGGTATGCCGGTGGTCGTAAACTGGAAAAGGATCGAGGCTTTGCCCCAAGGCGTTTCGGATAGGGCCTACGGTCTGTGGCAACTGATCGATAGCCGGGGCGAAGAAGGGGTGGAAGCCGACGGGAGGCGTTTTCTGCATCTCCGTTGGGACGGGGTGTTCGTGGAAGGCCATACGCCCGAGGGCAGGATTACGGGTTACTACAGAATCAATCCCAAAGATCCTTATCTCATTTTGATGTTTCACGATCAAGCCGGGAATGGGGAGGCTGGAACCTGGAATTCACGCCTACAGGTGAGATGGTGTTAAGCGTTGATCCTGAGCAAGGTGTACAAAGAAGAGTATATCGGCGCATCAACCGCTTTCCGGATTGAGGGTTGGCATTCTGAAGTCTGCAAAGGTGCCGGGTGTAAAGGAGGACGGCTGCCAATCGCAGGCGGTTTAAATCCGCTTGGCCCGCGGCACCAGATCGGTCAGAGAGCCAATGCTTACCGGTTCGCCCGACTCTATGCTCCTGCGGGCGGCAATACCGATCAGGATGGACATGGCCCCGTCCCGCAAGCCCGCGGCATGTTTCAGCGGATCGGGATTGTCCGGGTTAAGAAAGATCTTTTCCTGCAGCCGATCGTCTCCGCCCCCGTGTCCGCCCCGCTGGTAGGTTACGGTCTGAACCTCGTGTTTTTCCCAATTCTTGTGCACAATGATGGGCGAAAAGATCCGGTCCTTGTTTCCCTCCTGATCCATTTCGGCGGCATGCAAGGCCGACTGATCCAGGCTTCCTTCTTCCAGCCAGGGAATATCCTGCCAGGCCTCGATGCGTCCATCCACTCCGTTGAAGGCGATTCGCCAGCCTTCGAAGGGAGAGTAGGTGGTCAGGGAGTAGTTTACGACCACGTCGTTGGCGTATTGGATCTGGGCCGACATCTTGTCGTAAATGTTGACCTCTTCCCGAAACAGACAATTATCGCGGATGTAGCCGTCATACTCCTCGTGATCCACATACAATCGCATGAGACCTTGGTCCCGGGTAATGTCCCAGTAGAATTTGCAATCTGATTGATGGGGACAGGACCGGCAATTCGGACCCCGGAATGGCCCCTTCGATCCGTAGTGCTCCAGAGCTCCCATGGCAAATACTTCCGAAGGGTCCGAATCCAGCCACCAGTTCAGCAAATCGAAGTGGTGCGTGGCTTTGTGTACCCAGAGGGTTCCGCTGTACTCCCGCTGACCGTGCCAACGGCGAAAATAGGAGGCACCGTGATAGGTATTCAGGTACCAATGGAAATCGACGGAGGTGATCTTGCCGATGGTTTCCTGGGCCAGGAGTTCTTTGATGCGGGTCATATAGGGGCTCCAGCGGTAGTTGAAACCTACGATCAGCTTCCGGTCAGATCGTCTTTCGGCATCCAGGATCTGCTGGCACTTGCGCTCGTCGGTGGTCAGGGGTTTTTCGGTCAGCACATCGCAACCCAGGTCCAGGCCCTGGATGATGTATTCGTGATGGGTGGAATCGGTGGTGGTCACGATCACCAGATCGGGTTGGGTTTGCCGGACCATGTCCTCAAAACGGGTGTGGGGGAAAGTCGGGCAGTTCACCTTCATGTAATCCCGGGCATAGGCCAGGCGGCCCGGGTTGCTGTCGCAAAGCCCGACGAATTCCAGTTGTTCGGAAAACACATCGACCAGGCGGCGTCCCCAGAAGTTGATCCCCCGAATCCCGGTACCCACCAGCACCACTTTGAGTTTTCGATTCCCAAGCCCCAGGCTCCAGGCAGGGGAAGGCATAAAACCACTGGCTCCCAGCAGGCTCACTGCGGTCAGGAATTTTCGGCGCGACAGCTTGGAGGACATATCGGAATGGATTTTGTGTTTAGACTTGTAGATGCTCGCGAGAAGTAATTTAGGTATCTGCAAAGGAAAAATAAAAACCGAGCACCTGTTTTAATTCGGCGGGAAGCTCGGGCAATTCCGATCGCGGGATGAGCAAAGTGGAAATGTTGTGTAAATCGTGGAAGATGTGATTCTTATGCGTCGTCGCCTGCAGGTAATCGTGACCTGCGGATCCGCCCGTACCCATCTTGTTTCCCAGCATGCGCAGTACCATCTGGGCGTGCCGGTAGCGCCAGGTGGTGAGGGCTTCGTCGATCTCGATCAGGCAGATCAGCAGGCGGAAAGGCATTTGCAGGATGGGCTCTTCGCGGTACAGGTTAATAAAAAGGGCAGCCAGGGTGGCCGGATAGCTGAGTCGCAATTCTTCCTTGGCGCTCAGCTCCCTGTGGACCTGCGGATCCAGGACCGATTCAAAATAAGTATCCGTGCTGCCCAGCATTTTCAAACGTGCTGCCTTTTGTTTTTCGGATAAATAAGCAGACTGGCGAATGGCTTTCTTTTCGCGTTCGATCATATTCTCGACCGCCTGGCGATAATGCTTCAAAAACTGAAAGTCACCGTATCGGATGAAAGGCGTCCGCTCCAGCCACTTTTCTACCGCATCAAAAAGACTTCCTTGCTGCAGGACTTTCGCCAGTTCCTTTTGTTGCTCTTCGGAAAAGACGGAAGCGTAATGGTGGTTTTGGTAAGTGAGGCGCTGCTCCTCGGGCAGGCCCAGCAAGTTTTCCATCATGCGGAACTGAAAACTCTGAAAGCCGGAAGCGGGAAAGAGGTAATTCCGGAAATCCAGAAAGTCGAGAGGCGTCATCGTTTCCATGATCCGGATCTGCTGAATGAGCAGTTTCTGGATTTCCACGATGCGTTCCAGTCGTCCGATAGCGGTTCCCATATTGCGTTCATCTACTTTGTGCTCCCGGAAGAGCCGCAACACGGATTGGAGTTCGTGCAGGATCTGTTTGAACCAGAGCTCGTAGACCTGGTGGACGATGATGAACAACATCTCTTCATGAGCTCCGCCGCCTTCAAACTTATCGGAACGAATCTCCTGAGCGTTCAGGATCTTGTCGAGCCCGAGATACTGATGGTAATGGATCGTGCTATACTTTTCTTTCATCTCATTTCTTTGGAATGGTTTTAACCCTTTTGTCGGGGCTCGTGCTTTTCCCGCAACGGCAAAGGCCCAGCTTAAAAATAGCATAGGCCGGGACATTACCGGTTTCCGGACGAATCCCTGGCCGGAGTATGTCCATGGATCACCCCCTCCTGCTTCGAAGCGCGATCCTGGGAAATACCTCGGATTACCTTCTGGCAGGCTTTTGGCTCCCGGCCGTTTTCCGGCCGAAAGGGTCCGTTTACCGCACCAGGGCGCCTCTGGCGCAAAGACGGCTTCTCTCCCTTTTGAAAAGACCATTAAAGGTTTTTTAACCCTTTGGCCGAAATAAAATTTATGGAAAAAGCCGGGAAAAGGAATCTAATAAGTAGAACAATCGTTGAAAGAAATGAGCGCCTACAAGAGAATTCTACATCCTATTCCCATGAAATCAAGATCCCTCCTACGTGATTTATTGTTGTTTTTCCTGGTTGTCATTCTGTTCGTAGTTGTCTTGGGGGTGATGGCTTCCTACGGAGTCAGCTTACCCCTGATTCTTTGCGCGAGTTTTGTATTCGGCCTTGTGCTGCTGTTGCTTCTGCCTCGCTTGCTGCGCGAAGAGGATCCTAAAGAAAACGATCGTTCTTCTTCCAATTTTCGATACTGATGCTACACATACTTAACGGCGATGCCCTGAAGGAACGTTTCCCCTTTCCACTGGATCAAAACGTGCTGATATTTCGGGAGAGTCTGGTCGATGGCCCGGCGCCCGAACTGGTATTTCCGGATTTTTACCATCAAAGGGCGGAATACATGGAAAGAGAATATGCCATTCCGAAGCAGGTTTATTTCCGGGATACGGTGCCGCAGATCGATCGGATTCGTTTGGCTGAGCCGGCCGGTGAATTCGTGCTTTGGTTTGAACGCGATCTTTTTTGTCAGGTCAATCTGTGGTGCACCTTGGCCTTGCTGAAGGCCCGTGCCGCGCAAAGTTCTTTGTCGCTGGTCCTTCCTTTCGACAATACGCCCTACGCTTTCAGCGGAATGGGACCTAAGGCCCTGAAAAAAGCGTTTGAGGATCGGATACTCCTTTCCACACAGGAAGTTTCGGATCTGGCCTCTCTTTGGGAGGCCTACCAGAAAGGGAATACGGCAGAAATGAAAAGCTTGTCCCGTCAATTTGAGGGCAATCTGGATTTTATGGCGAAGACGGTGGATGCTCACCTGGATCGATTGCCCCTGAACGATCCCGGGAGTAGGCCCATGCGGGCTCTTCTTCGACTCAAAGGTGAGCTGGGCGATCATTTTGGGGCTGTATTCCAGGCCTTTTCCCGGGTTGAGGCCATCTATGGCTTCGGCGATCTGCAGGTCAGGCGGATGTGGGAAGCTCTCGACAGTTAAAGGATTATTTGTCGTAGTTCTTGTACCCGCTTTGCTTCAGCCTTTCGGCTTTTTTCAATACCCCTTCGGCCAGTTCTTCTTTGTAGGCCAACATCCGCACCATCTGCTCGGGGTCGCCGGATCCGATTATTTGGGCGGCCAGGATGCCGGCGTTTTTAGCCGCGTTGAGAGCTACGGTGGCCACAGGTACCCCATTGGGCATTTGCAGGATAGAAAGCACAGAATCCCAGCCGTCTATGGAATTGGATGATTTTACAGGTACGCCGATGACGGGCAGCGGGCTCAGGGAGGCGACCATACCGGGCAGGTGGGCGGCCCCGCCGGCCCCTGCAATGATGACGCGAACCCCCCGGGTGTGTGCCTTTTGCGCAAATTCGAACATTCGCTCCGGCGTGCGGTGCGCCGAAACAATGTTGATCTCGAAGGCAACTGCCAGTTGCTCCAGGACTTCGGCGGCCTGCTGCATGACCGGAAGGTCGGAATCGGAACCCATTATGATGCTCACCATGGCAGGAAGAGTTTAGAGGTTTGGGGCTAACCCATGTACCGGTTCTTAATATTCCTGGAAGCTGGCCAGCCCTTCGGAGAAATCCCGCACATCGCGGTATCGGGGCGGGATAACCACTTCACCGGAGGGATTGATGAAAGCGATGCCTCCGTTGACGGCGGCCCGGGCCCGCCCCTCCGAAAAATCCCAGGAAAGCCCGAATTGCGGGGGGGTGATGATGTTCCCGTTTCTATCGATCAGGCCCCAAAGCCGGTCGATGGAGTAGGGGGCCCGTCCTTCTTCGAAATTGTATAGGAGATCAAACTGGGGATCGGCTATCCAATTTCCCTTGCGGTCGATCAGCCCGATCTTTCGCCTTCGGGTGCAGGCCCACAGGCCTTCTCCGGCATACCGGAGCCGTTCGTGGATATCCGAAATCACATATTTGCCGTCGAGGTCGATCAGGCCGAATCCCTTGTCGGTGCTTACTGCGGCAAGATTCTCATTGAAATCCTCGGCCGAATTGAATTGAGCGGGAATGACGACTTGTCCCTCAAGGTTCAGGAAACCATAGCGGCCATTTTGCCGGAATCGGATGCGGCCGTTCTGTGCCAGAGAAAGGCGGTCGTATTGGCAGGGAACGATCTCTTTGCCGTCGAGGTCGATTAGCCCGTATTTACCCTCCTTTTTGACCCGTGCCGTACCATTTTCAAATTGTACGCTGGCCGATTCATAAACCGCTGGGATCACGGCCATGCCTTTTTTATCGATGTACCCGTACAGACCCCGGTCGGAAAAGCGGGCCCGCCCTTCGGCATAATCCGATAACTCCTGAAAGACGGCAGAGATCGCCCATTCGCCCTGCGGATCGATGAAACCCATTTTCCCCTCCCAGGTCATGACCCGGGCGAGCCCCTCCGAAAAGGACCAGGCACCGCGGAACTGAAGGGGAATGGCTATGTTTCCTACCTGGTCCACATAACCCCATTGAGCTCCTCTACGCACTACGGCGAGCCCTTCCGAAAAGCTTCGGGTTTCTTCGTATAAGGGTGGAATGACCACCTCACCGTCTTGGTCTATGAAGCCCCATTTTTTCTGGGCCGGCTCATAATCGGCTTCAATAGGGGGCAGGGTAAGCCCTGATCGATCGGAGCTGCGGGTATCTTCAGGTGGATCTGTGCCACAGCGCGTGAGAAAGACCAAGAGAAGGATAGCCCAGAACAGTATAAAACCGGGTTTTGGCTTTTGGGTTAGGGGATGGACCCGAGTATGTTTCGCCTTTTCTTTAAAAATCATGTCGTAACAGGCTCCTGAGTTGGGTTGAGGCGACTTTAATCAACCTCGAAATTAGACAATTTTTCCGGCAAAGCGTTCAGTAGAATTAAATTCAACGCATGCCCGACAGGCAACAGCCGGGATATTATGCGGTCGTCTTCAGGCAGGACGTCTCTGGAAAACCCGATCGCGTTCCGGGAAAAATAGACAGGCTCATCGAACGTATGGGCCAGTTGTGGGGTCTTTTTAGGCAAATCCAACTGCGAATGGTGCGTGCTATGGCCTGGATCGCGATGCTGCTGCCGTTCGGAGCGGCAGCCCAGGAGGCCGATCCGGAGGAATGGGAAAATTACATTTACATCGATGCCGGTTTTGAACTGCACAGCCCGGGTCCGTTGACGGAAAAAATAGATTCGGTAGAAACCGAAATCGGTCCCCTGGCCTTTCACCGATTGTATTATCAAACTCCGGACGAAGCGACGAGCGACAACCTGATCTACCAGCTCACCTGGGTTCAATATCCCGAATCTTTTTTCCCTGCCGACAGCAGCGACTGGATAGATGAATTTTTTCAGCAAACCATAGAGGAAGCCACCCGAACGGTTCGGGGATACCTGGCTTATTCCACGCCCATTGAGTTGCAGGGCTACCCGGGGTACCTGTGGCGCATAAATTACCTGGACGACAAGGCGATAATCAAAACCCGTGCCTTTTTGAGGAAGGGCCAGTACATTGCCGTCAGTACGGTCACTTTTCAATCGCGGAGTTTGAACTCATCGACCGACCCCTTTCTGGATTCCTTCCGGTTTTTAGAATAAGGATCATTTCAATTACCGAATGCCCTGGGCGGTCGACGGATGAAATAGGGGATTCTGTACCTTTGACGTATGGAAAAAACCGCCGTATTTCCGGGATCATTCGATCCCATCACCTCCGGACATGAAGATCTGGTACGCCGTGCGCTCCCCCTTTTCGATAAGATCGTGGTAGCCATCGGGACCAATTCTCAGAAGAAGTCCCTTTTCCCGCTCGATCAGCGGCTCCATTGGCTCGAGCTGGTGTTCGGGGACGAACCCAAGGTAGAGGTCGGGCAATTCGAGAATCTGACCGCCCATTATTGTCAGCGGATCGGGGCCCGGTATTTGCTGCGCGGACTCCGGAACGCTTCCGATTTTGATTACGAGAAAACGATTTCCCAGCTCAATCAGATCGTGGGCGAGGGTCTGGAAACCCTGTTTCTGATCGCCCAGCCGGGGTTCTCCCATATTTCTTCCACGATCGTCCGGGAGATCATCAAGGGCGGGGGAGATGCCAGTCCGTTTTTACCCAAAGGCCTACAGATCAATGGTTGGCGGGTAGCCGATTGAGCCTTTCCTCATTCCTTTGGTGATCTGTTGCATTTTCCTTTCTTGTGGTAAGGCGTACCTTTGCGCTAAATCGCAATTTCTAGACCATACAACTAAAGATCTAACCCATGGCCAACGCTTTTTTTGAAGTCCCCATCGCCACGAATGAACCCGTATTTGAATACCGACCCGGTTCGCCGGAGCGAGAGGTCCTGAAGCAGGAGCTTGCCCGGCTAAAGGCTTCTCCGGCAGACATCCCCATGTACATCGGCGGGAAAGAGGTCCGTACCGATCATAAAATTGCCATGCATCCGCCCCACGAGCTCAGCCACACCCTGGGCCATTACTCCAAGGGGGGGCAAGAGCATGTACGCATGGCCATCGATGCGGCCCTGGCTGCCAAGCCCGCCTGGGAAAATATGCCCTGGCAGGAGCGGGCGGCCATTTTCCTGAAAGCCGCCGACCTGATCAGCGGTCCTTACCGGGCCTGGATCAATGCTGCTACCATGCTGGGGCAATCCAAGAGCGTCCACCAGGCCGAGATCGATGCGGTTGCGGAATTGGCCGACTTCCTCCGCTTCAATGTGCAATACATGACGGAGATCTACATGGAGCAACCCAACAACGCACCCGGGATCTGGAACCGGCTCGAGTACCGCGCCCTGGAGGGATTTATTTTTGCCCTGACGCCCTTCAATTTTACGGCCATTGCGGGCAACCTCCCCAGTTCCCCGGCCATCATGGGAAACACGGTCGTTTGGAAACCGGCTACCTCTCAGATCTTTTCGGCCCAGGTGATCATGGAGATCTTCATGGAAGCCGGGCTGCCGGACGGAGTGATCAACCTCATATTCGTCGGCGGAAAAGATGCCGGTGATCACGCCCTGGATGGCGCGCAGCAGGACGAGTT
>CAZXIX010000055.1:0-3778 GCA_964640855.1 uncultured Saprospiraceae bacterium | reverse complement strand
GAGGTGATCTTCCCGCATCCCGAATTTGCCGGCTTGCACTTCACGGGCAGTACGGGTGTGTTTCAGCACCTTTGGAAAACCATAGGCGAAAACATTGCCAACTACAAAAGTTATCCTCGGATCGTCGGCGAAACCGGAGGCAAGGATTTTGTGATGGTACATGCCTCTGCCGTGGTGGATCATGTGGTAACCGCCCTGGTGCGCGGCGCTTTTGAGTTTCAGGGACAAAAGTGTTCGGCTGCCTCCCGTGCCTACATCCCGGAAAGGCTTTGGCCGGAGATCAAGGAGAAGCTGTTGAACATGACCAGGACCATACAAATGGGGTCGCCGGAGGATTTCACCAACTTTTTCAATGCCGTGATCGACGAACCGGCTTTCGACAAAATCTCGGAATACATCGCCCAGGCCAAGAACGACCCGAACGTGGAGGTGATCGCAGGCGGGGGATATGATAAATCAAAGGGTTATTTCATCGAACCGACCATCCTGTTGACCACGGACCCCAAATACCGCACCATGTGCGAGGAGATCTTCGGCCCGGTACTCACCCTCTACGTATATCCGGATGACGAATACGAAGCTACGCTGGAGTTGCTGGACGATACTTCACCCTATGCCTTGACGGGGGCTGTTTTTGCGAAGGATCGGGCTGCCGTCCTGCTGGCTACCGAAAAACTCCGTCATGCAGCCGGCAACTTTTACATCAATGACAAGCCGACCGGAGCGGTTGTCGGACAACAACCTTTCGGAGGGGCGCGCGGATCGGGTACCAACGACAAAGCCGGTTCTTCCTTCAACTTGAACCGCTGGATCTCCGTACGGACGATCAAGGAGAACTTCGTACCGCCTACCGATTATCGCTATCCGTTTATGGAGGCGGAGTAGGACAGTGTACGGTAGATAGACCGTCGACCCAAAAGAGCAGCTCTCCGGGGCTGCTCTTTTGATTTTTGATATCCAAAGTTTCGAAACGGATTGGAGTCTGAAGAAGGATTATTCTTGTATCCTTTCCAAAAACGCCTTGGGTCTTAGTGCCGGGATGCGACTTTTAGCAATAAATTTTTGATCGTTGGTCACGATATATCGGGCGGCGATGGAAACGGCACAAGCATGTTGGTGAGCATCCTCCAGGTCTTTCCAGGGGTCGTTCAACATTTGATCCATCTCAGTCTGACCGCTATTCACTACTTCAACCTGTTCGTTGATGAGCCTCAGGTTCTCCAGGATTTGGTCGGAATTCAGTTTCCATTGCTCCATTTTGTATGCCGCTACGATCAAGGAGGTTGAGTTGCAATACAAATGGAACTTACCTTGTTCCTGGAGCCGCATTATTTCTTTGGCCTCTTCATGGACCTTCTCTGCCCGGTTCAACAGGGCGATAAGGATATTGGCATCCAGGTAAACCTTAATCATCGGAAACGTTCTTTCCAAGCATGTAATCGAAGGCTTCTTTTACCGGGTCTTCGCCAGGAGGAACATCTACCGTGTGGAGTTTGTCTACCTTGTATGCTGCGGGTTGGACAACCGTATACAGCAAATGCTCTACCACTTTACTCAGGCTCATTCCTTTATTGGCGGCATAGGCTTTGGCTGCTATGATCAGGTCTTCGTCCAGGGTCAGATTGAGCGGCTTGGTCATTTTTGCGTTTTTATGCGTGTAATATTATGAGTAGAAACGCATAGTGGTTGATTTTAGTTCCCACCGATTACCGCTATCCCTTTAAGGAGGCGGAGTAGGACGGTGTACAGTACATAGACCGTCGACCCAAAAGAGCAGCTCTCCGGGGCTGCTCTTTTGTTTTTTATTTACTAAATGATCCGCTGCGTCCGTCCTTTAAATTGCTTTTCGGCGGGTATCACAAGATCATCGGTGATAATGTGGATGCCGTTTACTATTTCACCCAATTGCGAGGCGAACAGGAGTATGTAATTAAGGGCAGGCGCTTTGACAGTTGCTACTTGTCTTTTTCCATCTACGGTGGCAAGCCCAACGGGGAGATCCTGGACCGGGTGGCCCAAAATATCAATCACACCCATATTGAATTTTTGGAGCCTTGGCTGGGGCGCTACAAACTGAACAGAGAAGTGCCTGGTATCGGCGAATATTTCATTGAAATCAGCCTGGAGGGGGATAAGCTTCGGGTGGATGATCCCAACGACGGAGAGGTCAGCCTGTTGACTCCCCTGAAGCCCGCCTCTTTTATTGATCTTCGAAACGGCGACGAAGTGGAATTTTCGGTAGAGGGAGAGCAAGTAGGATGCCTTTGGAACGGGTATTTCCAGTTTTACAAAGTGCCCCAATAAAGGATTGGCAACTTGACTTTGGAGGGGGTATCGAATTGGGGAATCGGTTGGCGGGGGGATCGACAGCAAAGAGACATCCTGGCCCGGCTGACATCAAAGATCGCCGGGATTCGAAAACAAAATCTCGAAAAGCTTCCTTCCATCACTAACAGGAGCCTTGTTTCGCAAGGGTCCATCCCCAAACTTTCGGGGGAGTGATTCCCATCACTGCATGCTTCCATCAAGGGTGATACCTTGAGTGAAAACGGACACATGGACTACTATCTCCAAAAGCAAGTGGATGCCCCTTTTGACCAAGCCGTAGAAAAAATCACGGAGGCCCTGAAAACCGAAGGCTTCGGCATCATCACCGAGATCGATATGAAAGCCACTCTCAAGAAAAAGCTGGATGTCGATTTCAAGAATTACAAGGTGCTGGGCGCCTGCAACCCCCACTTCGCCTACGAGGCCCTGCAGACCGAAGAGCAGATCGGGATCATGCTGCCTTGCAACGTGACGGTGGTCGAGCAGGAAGCAGGCAAGACCGATATCTCCATCGTCAATCCGGAGATCATGGTAGGCCCCATCCCGAATCCGAAACTGGAGCCCTTTGCTCAAAGGGTGAAGGAGATGATGGTGAGGGCTTTAGAAAAAGCTTAGGACTGCAGTCGGTTATGCTTTAATGGGCCAATGCGGTAAATCGGTAAGGGGAAGGACGGTTGACCATTCGCTTAAAGATTCTCAAGCTTCTGACGGAAAAACTCCACCCAACTGAACTCGAGTTTTGGGGCCTGTATCGCTTTTTCCAAGAGGGCTTTATTCTTCCGGTCGGTACTGTACAGGCGTACGATCTCGTGTACCGTAAGGGGATAGCTTTCCTCCTGTATTTGCTCGATGGCGTCTCCCGGCTGGATATTTCCCTCCTGCATGACCTGGAAGTAGAAGCCGGTACGCTGGGCGATGAGAAAGTCCCTGACGAAACCGGGATGGCCCATTTTGATCCCCAGCTTGAAGCAGGGCAGGCGAGGGGAGGTCACCCGGAAGCGGGCGGTGCCGATGGCGAACTCATCGCCGATCCGTACCTGTTCGTCCAGGCCCGACACAGACAGGTTCTCTCCAAAGAGCCCGGCTCGAAAATCCACCTCCGGCAAGTGTTCCTTCCACCAATCGTAATGCTCGCGCGGATAGGCATATACGGCCTTGTAGATGCCTCCGTGTACGCGCAGGTCGGCCTGGCGGTCTCCTTCCAGGTTGAGGGTGTTCACGGCGATCGATCCGCTCACTTCTTCCTTGAAGATCCCGGTGGGGATGAGCTTGCCTTTGTATTCAACTTCTCTAGGCTCACCAACGAAGATTTGATGGAGTTGGATGATTGGATGGTTGGAAGGTTGGATGGTTGGATGGTTGGATGGTTGGATGGTAGGATGAAGATACAGGTATTTTGGGTAATGGGTCAAATTGGTTGATCAAGCTCTTAAAGCGCCAGCAAATTGCC
>CAZXIX010000054.1:0-28661 GCA_964640855.1 uncultured Saprospiraceae bacterium | reverse complement strand
AGCCGTTCTTCCGGCGTAGGTTGGTCAAAGCTGAAACGGGTCAGCCGGGCTCTTTCTTCCCATCGATATTTACCTTTGACGGATTCGTAAAAAGCCTCCAGTCCCGCCGTATCCTGGGCCGCTTTGTCCCAGACCAGGATGCGAGCCGCCTCAAAGAGCAGGATCCCTTCTTCGTATTCCCGCATCAGGGCTTTGAATTCGGGATATTTGGTATCCAGCCGGCTCTCCTCGTACTTCAGGCAGTATTCCCGGAGAAATTCCGGATACAATGCCCGGGCCGCATCCGCCGAAGAATTTTTCCCCGACAGGGCCAGGCGCTTGCGAGCCGATTTGAGCAAATAGGATTTGAATTCCTCCAGCTTAACGCTGCGTTCACCCAGTTGAAAAAGCGTTTCGTTGTTTCCGGTTTCAACGGGTTTCCAGCGGTAGGTGAGGAAGCTGTCCGGCAGGCTCTCTGCGTAATCCTTCAGCACATTTTCATTCAGCCTGTAGTTGCCTTCGGCTTTGATTTGCTCGACCAGGGCGTCTTGTGCCTCTGCGTAGCGCGCATCTTTTTCGATGGCCGCTTCTAAACGACGCCGGGCAACCGGGAAGGGTTGTATTCCCTTGCGGCTGATCCGCCGGATAATGTGCCAGCCTGCGGAAGTTTCCACGGGTTCGGAATAAGCTCCGTCCTGCTCTATGGAGAAAGCCGCTTCCTCGAAGGGAAGTTCATAGCGCTTGATCCCGAAGAAGCCCAAATAGCCCTGATTGCCCGCAGTACGTTTGTCTTCGGAATTTTCCATGGCC
Source organism: uncultured Saprospiraceae bacterium (assembly GCA_964640855.1). Lineage (GTDB taxonomy): Bacteria > Bacteroidota > Bacteroidia > Chitinophagales > Saprospiraceae > JAJDFU01. The sequence continues at coordinate 27,872 of CAZXIX010000054.1, read as the reverse complement.
AGCTCACCGAAATTGGCACCGGCCTCCAGCAGCCTATACAGGCTGTCAATTTTTCGTTTGGCAAGGGCCGGGTCCTCTTCTTTCTTCTTCCGGATGAGCAGGTGCGCCACCTCAATCTCTCCGTAAGCGGGCCGCCTGGCATGGACCTGCAGAAGGTGATAACCCGAACGGGTGCGGTAGGGGCCACCGGCCTCACCCACCGGCAAGGTATAGGCTGCGGTCTCCAGTTCATAGAAACCGGTAGGGAAAAGCGCTGTGAGGAATCCGATCCGTCCTTCGTTTCTTTTGGCGGAGGGGTCCTCGGAGTATTTTAGCGCAGCTTCCGCAAATGAGAGCCCTTCCCGGATCTCCTGCAGCACCGCTTCTGCTTTTCCCCTGGCTTCTTCTTCTGCCTCCGGGGCGGCGTTGGCAGGTACGCGAAACAGAATGTGGCTGATGTCAACATCCTGTTTCTGGCGCTCGTAGGCCTCCTGGACCAATTTATCGGTAACCTCCCGGTCCATCAGGTAGGTATCGGCCAACTGCCGCCGATAGCCGGCCAGTTCTTTCTGCAAGCTGGGGATCGTATCCAGCCCCATTTCGCGGGCCTTGCGGACCTTGAGCTTGAAGTTGACGTAAAGATCCAGGTATTCCCGGAGGGATTCTTCGCTGTAGGAAGCCTCTTCGCCTCCGGTTTTCCCGTAGATGTAGTCGAACTCGGAGACATGAACATCCTGATCCTCGACGGAAAAAAGAACGGGGTCGTCGTTCTGCGCGTAGGAGAACTGCAAGAAGCCTGCAGCTATCAGCATGGCCAAAAGGAGTCGGTTCATCATGAAAGGATTAAAGTTTGCTGTTAGCACAAAAACTGCGCAAAAATAGGAATATTCAACGGGCCGGAGGTGCTACTCCTGAAGATAGAGCCGCTTCACCCGGGGAGATATATTGGTCAGTATCTCGTAAGGTATGGTTTCGAGGGTGGCTGCCAATTGCTCAATGGGACAGTCGGGCCCGAATACCTGCACTTCATCTCCCACCTTGACCTCGGGAATATCCGTCACGTCCACCATACACATATCCATGCACACGTTGCCTACAATGGGGGCGGGGCTTTCCCGGATACGCAGGGCATACTTCCCGTTCCCGGCCTTCCGGAGGAGTCCGTCGGCATAGCCGATGCGGACCACGGCTATCCGGCTGGGGCGGCCTATCCGTCCTTTGCGGTTGTAGCCTACCGTTTGGCCCGGAGCCAGGTCGCGAACCTGGGCCACGCGGGCCTTGAGGCCCACGGCGGGGGTCAGCCCTCCCCCTGCGACGCCCTGCGGATGCACGCCGAAAAGGCCTATCCCCAAACGAACCATGTCAAACTGGTATTGTGGGAACCCCAGGATACCGGCGGTATTGAGAATGTGCCGGAGCGGCTGGTAGCCCAGTTCCCGGGCGATCTTTTCACAACTCCTCCCAAAAATCTCGACCTGCCTTTCAGTGAATCCATCTTCCGCCGGGTCATCGGCCGCTGCCAAATGAGAGAAAACCGAACGGACCTGGATGTGGGGCCATTGTCGAAGATGGTCCAGAACAGCGGTTATTTCCGATTCATCAAAGCCCAGCCGGCTCATCCCCGTATCGATCTTCAGGTGGATGGGCAGGGCATCCGCTTCAGATCGGGTATGCCGCCCAAAATCATCGAGCAGGGCAAGCGAATAGATCTCCGGTTCCAGTCGGTACCGCTGCAGGACGGTCCAGTCCACCGGGTCGGGGTTCAGGACCAGGATGGGGGTGCCGACGCCCGCCTGTCGCAATTCCACCCCTTCGTCCGTATAAGCGACCGCCAGGTAGTCTACCTTGTGAAACTCCAGCATCCGGGCCACCTCCTCGCTTCCGCTCCCGTAAGCGCCCGCTTTTACCATGACCATGAGCCGGGTCCGGGGCTGCAGCCGGGATTGTACCCAGGCCAGATTTTGGGCCATGGCCGACAGGTTGACCTCCAGCCAGGCTTGGTGCAGCTTTCGCGAAAGGCGGTGGACGATTTTCTCGAATTGGAAGGATCTGGCCCCTTTGATCAAGATGGTCTCTCCCCGAAAATCGAGGCTGTCCGGTTCTTGTAGAAGAGCCTCCGTGTTTCGAAAAAAGGAACTCGAAAGGTTTTCGGGGAGGTAGGCTCCTATGGAACCGATCTTTTCCCCTACTGCCAGCAGCCGTCCTACCTCTTTCTCTTTCAGCAATTGAGCCACCTCGCGGTACAGGTCTGCCTCCGGCCTGCCGCTTTGTTCGATATCCGACAAAATCACCGTTTTCCCTCCTCCCTTGGACTGCTGGTCCATAAAATCCAGCGCTATGCGAAGGCCGGTCAGGTCGCTGTTGTAGCTGTCGTTGATCAACCTGCAGTCGTTGTCTCCTTCGACTAGTTCGAGCCGCATACCGACGGGATCGAGGCGGGCCAGGCGGTCGGCTATCTTTTCGGTCGGGATTCCCAGATGCAGGAACAGGCAGCAGCAACTGACGATGTTTTCCAGGGAAGCCCGATCCCGGAAGGGAACCTCTGCCGTAATTGTTCCTTCGGCATACTCCAGGGTCAGGACTGTCCGGTCCCCTGCTGCCGGTTGGTGGTGCACTTGCAGGTCGGCCTTCCCCCCGAAAGACCAGGTGAAGGGGCGGATGCCCATCTCGGCCAGAACCGGCAACACATGCCGGGCCCCGGCCGGGCAAATCACCGTTTCGGTCTCGCGGAACAGCTTCAGTTTTTCCCGTACTTTCTCTTCCCGGGAGGTAAAGCCTTCGTCGTGTGCATCTCCGATGTTGGTCAGGATGCCGATATCGGGCTTCAGGATCTGCTGCAGGCGTTCCATCTCGGCAGGTCGGGAGATCCCGGCCTCGAAGAGCCCCAGATCGTGGCGTGGCTCCATGAGCAGCACGGAAAGGGGAACGCCAACTTGTGAATTGTAACTCCGCGGACTTCTGACGATCGCATAATCCGGTTCGAGAAGTTGAAACAACCACTCTTTGACGATGGTCTTGCCGTTGCTTCCCGTGATGGCGATCAAAGGGAAGTCGAACCGGGCCCGATGCTTGGCCGCGAAGGTCTGCAGAGCGCGAAGCCCGTCGTCCACACAGATGAAGCAGGCTTCGGGGAAAGGATGGGTCAGAAAATCTTTCTCAACGACAAAAAGACGTTGTCCCTGATCATAAAGCGCGGGAATGAAGTCGTGCCCGTCGTGCCGGACCCCGCGAAGGGCCCAGAAGAGGGTTTTAGCCGGAGAAGTCCACTTGCGACTGTCCAGCTGCAGGTAGCGGATTTCGTGATCTTCACCCGGCCCAACGATCTTCCCTTCTGCCCAACGGGCCAATTCCAAGACCGAGTACTTCATCCCAGATCAAAACCAATATCGGTTCGATAATACATCCCTTCGAACCGGATATGCGGTATGGTCGAATAGGATTTTTGCAAAGCTTCCGGAAAAGTTTCTGCCAGGGAAGTCACGGCCAGGACCCGTCCTCCGTTGGTCAGCAGTTTTTGTCCCTGCTCCCGGGTACCGGCGTGAAAGATCAGGCTTTCGGTCTCTGTTTTGGAGATCTCGATGGCTTTCCCCTTTTCATAAGCACCTGGGTAGCCGCCGGAGACCAGGATTACGGTGGCGGCCGCATGGGCTTCGAATTCCGGTTTTTTCTCTTTCAGGTCTCCATCGAAGGCTGCCCGGATGAGATCGACCAGATCCGTTTTCAGCCGGGGAAGGACCACTTCCGCCTCCGGATCACCCATCCGGCAATTGTACTCGATGACATAGGGTTCGCCCCGGACTTCGATCAGGCCGAAGAAGAGGAAACCGCAGTAGTCGATGCCTTCCTCCTCCAGGCCCCGGACGGTGGGTTGAACGATCCTTTCCTCCACTTTTTTCAACAGGATATCATCGACAAAAGCGACGGGGGAGACGGCACCCATGCCGCCGGTATTCAGGCCGGTATCCCCTTCGCCGATCCGCTTGTAGTCTTTAGCTACGGGGAGGAGTTGATAGGATTTGCCGTCGGTCAGGGCAAAAACGCTGAACTCTAATCCGGAGAGAAATTCTTCGATGACCACTTTGGAGCCGGCTTCTCCGAACTTACCCCGCAGCATGGCCTCCAGTTCGGCCTTTGCCTCTTCTCGGTCCTGCAGGATGAGAACTCCCTTGCCGGCCGCCAGCCCGTCGGCTTTTAAAACGTAGGGCGGGGATTGGGTGTCCAGAAAGGCTCGTCCTTTTTCGAGTTGGTCGGAGCTGAATTCCCGGTAAGCCGCTGTCGGGATCCCGTAGCGCTGCATGAAAGCTTTGGCATACGCCTTGCTCCCTTCCAGGAGGGCGCCCCTTCGCCCGGGCCCGAAAACCCGGATCCCGGCGAGTTGCGGGTCCTGTTTGAAATAATCCGAGATGCCTCGCACCAGGGGTTCTTCCGGCCCTACGATGATCAGGTCAATATCTTCCCGGCGGGCAAATTGTCCTACAGACTGAAAGTCATTGGGGTCCAGGGCAATGTTGGACCCAAGCAGGGAAGTGCCGCCGTTGCCGGGAGCGATAAAAAGGTTTTTCACCCGATGGCTTTGCCTGATTTTCCAGGCCAGAGCGTGTTCCCGGCCACCGCCTCCCAGGATGAGAATATTCATTCCGGATCAATTTGCCGCAAAGATAAGGATACCCTTTGCTTTCTTGGGGCGGCTTGTCCATTCGTTCATAATGCCTACTTTTGCCCGGTCTTTAGGTATGCTTGCTCAACGCATGACATGATCGACTACGTAAAAGGCGAAATTACCTTTAAAAGTCCGACCTACCTGATCGTGGAAGCCGGTGGAATTGGCTACGGCATGCACATCAGTCTGTATACCTATGCACAGATTGAAAAGTTGGAGCGCGGCAAAGTGCTCACCCATTTTCATGTAAAAGAAGACAGCCAGACCTTGTACGGTTTCAGTACGGATAGCGAACGGAATTTATTCCGGCATCTGATATCCGTTTCCGGGGTAGGACCGGGAACGGCCCGGCTGGTTCTTTCGGCCATGCAACCCGAGGAGGTCAGGTCTGTGATCGTACAGGAGCAGGTAGCTGCCTTCAAGCAGGTCAAAGGGATCGGCCCCAAGACGGCCAAGCGGATCATTCTGGACCTGAAGGATAAACTCGTCAAGGAGGGTTTCGAGCCGGAAGCCGGACAGCTCAGCCCGGCAGAAAATCCCATCCGGGAGGAAGCTGTTTCTGCCTTGCTGGCTCTGGGTTTCAATAAGGTGCAAGTTCAAAGGGCCGTGAACCGCAGCCTGAAGGAAAATCCGGAGGTAGCCGGAGTAGAAAATTTGATTAAAGAAGCATTAAAGCAACTTTCTTGATAAAAGCATCAGGGTAAGGGCAATAGGCCAGCACCAATGCCTGTTTATGATTTTACGAAGACAGGAAATTGGCTGACTATCGTTCTCGCCCACATTCGAAACCTTTGATTCTCTAAACCGACACCTGTAGCAAGAACCTGTCCATAGGGAGACAGGCCGGGAAAACCCGATAGCGAAAAACTATGAGCCGAATTTTTTTCCCTCTCTTTTTATTGGGTGCGTGGATAAGTACAACCAATTCCTCTCTTTCGGATCTCACGCCGCAAACAGAGCCCTCCCTTGCTATCGAAGAGGGGCAAGACCCGGACAGCCTTCTTTCGGCTCCTACACCGCCAACCGAGCCTTCCCTGAGCATAAAAACGGAGGCAGACCCCGACACCATCCCCCTGCAACCGCGCTACGGCAACTTTCTCACCAATCCGTCCCAAAACCCCTTCGATCTGAAGGACCCCTCCGTCATTGAAAAGACCATTGAATTCGATCCCGTCACCGGCCGCTACATCATTCGCGAGAAGGTCGGTGAATTCAATTACCGGCCGCCTACTTACCTGACCTACGACGAGTACTGGGATCTGGTGAAGCAGCAACAAGAAAAAGCCTACTTCGATCAATTGGCGGGAATTTCGGCCGCCGAGGGATTCACGAGTACCGACCCACTCGCCCGGATCGACGTAAAAAGCGGACTGCTGGATCGGCTGTTCGGGGGTTCCACCATCCGGATCGATCCCCGGGGTACCATCGACCTGACCCTGGGAGTGGATTTTCAGCGGGTGGAAAACCCCATTCTGACGGAGCGGCAGCGCAGGACCGGCGGCTTCGATTTCGATATGAACATTCAAATGAATGTGACGGGCAAGGTCGGGGAGAAACTCAACCTGGGAATCAACTACAATACCAACGCTACTTTCGACTTCGACAACCAGATCAAGATCAATTACAACAGCGATCAGTTTACCGAAGACGAAATCGTCAAGAAGATAGAGGCCGGGAACATCAGTTTTCCGCTCCGGGGCAGCTTGATCCAAGGTACCCAGAGCCTTTTCGGATTCAAAACGGAGCTTCAGTTCGGCCGCCTGCGCCTGACCGGATTGATCTCCCAGCAGCAATCCAGGCGGGAAAACATTCAGATCCAGGGCGGGAGCCAGCTGCAACAGTTTGCCGTCAAGGCAGATGAATACGACGAAAACCGGCACTTTTTCTTCTCCTTCTTCAACCGGAAAACCTACGAGGATGCCCTGAGCAATCTGCCCCAGGTCAACAGCCTGTTCCGAATTGAGAACCTGCAGGTCTGGATCACCAACGATCGCAACGCCACGGAAAACGTACGGGACATCATAGCCCTGGCCGATCTGGGAGAACCGGAAGATCTGGTGAATCCCGCTGAGATCACCTCCACGCCCGTAGATTTTGATATCTCGGGGCAGATCCCCCTCCCCGACAACGATGCCAACGATCTGTACCCGAGGCTGAAAGAAAATCCGGAGGTCACCAAGATCGACCGGGCAGTTACCATCCTGGAAACCCAGTTCGGCCTGCAGCAAACCCGGGACTTCGAGAGCGTAAGTGCCCGCCAGCTCGACCCCTCCGAGTTTACCTTTCACCCCGAGCTGGGTTATATTTCCTTGAACATCAATGTTCGGCCAGACCAGGTGCTGGGGGTGGCTTTTGAATATTCCTATAACGGGAAAACCTATTTCGTCGGCGACCTGGCCAATAACATCCAGAACATCGGCACGGATACGACCGATTTCACGCCTGAGGTGCTTTTCGTGAAAATGCTCAAGAGCACCGTCCAGCGAACGGATGTCCCCACCTGGGATCTGATGATGAAGAACATCTACTCGCTGGGGGCTTTCCAGATCAACCAGCAGGATTTCATGCTGGACATCTACTACGAAGATCCCGGGGAAGGCGAAAAGCGCTTTTTACCGGAGAACCCGGCCGAAGCCGAATTCGGCGGCTTTCCCTGGCTTCGCTTATTCAACCTGGACATTCTGAACGTGCAGGGCGATCCCCAGCCCGACGGAGAGTTCGACTTCGTCCCCGGCGTAACGATCAACCCTTCCAACGGGCGGATCATGTTCCCCCTGCTGGAGCCCTTCGGATCCTCCCTTGCCGGTAAGATCGAAGATCAGTTCGAGGACCAATACTTGTTTCAGGAACTTTACGATTCCACGCTCTTCCGCGCACAGGAGTTTCAGGAGCAGAACCGGTACACCATACGGGGGGAATACAAATCGAGCGTCTCCTCCGAAATTTCGCTCGGAGCCTTCAACATCCCCCGGGGTTCCGTGCAGGTGACGGCCGGTGGGCAGCAACTGACCGAAGGGGTGGATTTTGAGGTGGACTACAACATAGGCCGGGTCCGGATCCTGAACGATGCCATTTTGAGTTCCGGTCTCCCCATTAATGTCTCCTACGAGGACAACACCCTGTTCGGCTTCCAGAACCGAACCATGCTGGGGCTGCGTGCCGAATACCAGTTTGATGACAATTTTTACATCGGGGGTACCTATCTGAGGCTATTCGAGCGTCCCTTTACCCAAAAAGTGAACATCGGGGACGACCCTATTAACAACCGCATTTTTGGCCTCGACATGAACCTCAGCAGGGAGGCGCCCTGGCTGACCAAAGCCGTGGATGCCATTCCGCTTATCTCCACCAAGGCGCCTTCGAGCATCAATTTTACTGCTGAAGCCGCTTTCCTGTCTCCGGGGCATGCCCGGGCCATCAACCAGAACAGCGACGACCGAGGGGGGCTGGTCTACATCGACGACTTCGAAGGCAGTTCCAACGGCTTCGACATTCGCATCCCCGTGAACCGATGGGCCCTGGCCAGCGTACCCCAGAACGACGCCATGAACAACAATCCCTTGTTCCCGGAATCGGCCGAAAACAACAATCTGGTCTCTGGCGCCAACCGGGCCAAACTGCAATGGTACGTGATCGACCCGATCGCCCGGCGGGGAGAAGATAACATCAACCCCTACACCAGCCAGGTACCTCAGATCGAGGTCTTCCCCAACCTGATCCTGACGCCCGATCAGCTACCCAACATTCAGACACTGGACTTGACCTTTCAGCCCGGTGCGCGGGGGCCCTACAACTTCGACCAGCCGGGAGGGCTGGGGGGATTCACCCAAGGGGTGTCCTTCATCGGGGATTCCATCGTCCTCAACGCGCCGCAAACGCGCTGGGGAGGGATCATGCGTGCCCTGCCCAACAACGATTTTCAGGCGGCCAACATCGAGTATCTCGAATTCTGGATGCTCAGCCCCTTCCTGGATCCGAACGACCCCTCCTTGCCCAACCCGGATGCCGACCGGCTGGAGGGATCGATATACGTCAACCTGGGAAATATCTCCGAAGATATTCTCCGGGATTCCAGAAAATTCTTTGAAAACGGCTTGCCCGGCCCGACCAATCCCGACCGCCGGGTAGATTCTACTGCCTGGGGACTGGTACCGGTCACCCAGCAGGTCATCAACGCCTTCGACAACGATCCGGAGTCCCGGGCCACCCAGGATCTCGGCCTCGACGGGCTCAACAATGACAGCGAACGCAGCCAGTATCAAAGCTGGATCAATTCCATAACCAGTGTGAATCCGGCGGCCGGCGGCCGGGCCCAACAGGATCCCTCCAACGATGATTACCGCTATTACCGCGACGGCATTTACGGGGACGACGACGGGGTTTTCGATCGCTACTTCCGGTTCAACAACCCCGAAGGCAACTCCCCGGTGAACTCCGGGACCACTTTCACCAGCGCCTACACCAACTCCCCGGATGCGGAGGATCTCAACAACGACTTTTCACTCAACGAGGCCGAGGCCTACTTCCAATATGAGATCCCGCTGACCAACCTCCCCGGTACGCGCCTTATCGATGAGACCCGTACCCCTTTCATCACCGACCGCCGGGAAGCCGACAACGGCCGGGTGTGGTATCGATTCCGTATCCCGCTCAACACCAATCTGAAAAAGAGCGTCGGGGGGATCCGGGATTTCCGGTCTATCCGGTTTATGCGGATGTACCTGCGCGGTTTCGAATCCCGTACCACCCTCCGTTTCGCTACGCTGGAACTCGTCAGGAACCAATGGCGGGAGTTTACCCGGGGGCTGGACGACAATCCGCTCGAATGTACCGATGCCTCTCCCGGTGAGTTCGTCATCGATGCTGTGAACATCGAGCAAAACGCCAGCCGGGAGCCCTTCAACTACGTTTTGCCCCTGGGAATCCAGCGCGAGCAAAGTGTGGGGGTTTTCAATGCCCTCCAGAACGAACAATCGCTAAGCCTGAAGGTAGACTGCCTGCAGGACTCCTCCTCCGTGGCCGTCTTCAAGACGCTGAACCTCGACCTGCGCGTGTACGAGCGCCTTCGCATGTTCGTGCATGCAGAAGAACTCCAGCGCAATGGAGTTCCCGAGGAGATCCCGGACGGCGGGCTGACCATCTTTCTTCGTCTGGGAAGTGATTTCACCAACAACTACTACGAGTATGAAATTCCGCTGGTGATGTCGGATATCGACAACATTGCCGGCTTCAGCGCGATCGACGATGAGTACAAGCGAGAGGTTTGGCGCGAAGAAAATGAATTTGACTTCGCGCTCGAATTGTTCCGGGATCTCAAGCTCGAACGAAACCAGGCGGGTGCTTCCCTGGGTTTGGAATATTCCAAGCTCATTGACGGGCGCGACCCCGACCTGCCTCACCGCATCAGCGTCAAGGGGAATCCCAACCTGGGGATCGCCAAGATTGCCATGATCGGGATCCGGAATCCCGACCAGGGCAGTCAGATCAACCCGACCGGTACGGAAGTCTGGGTGAACGAATTGCGCCTTTCCGGGCTGGACGAAAGAGGAGGGGTAGCCGCCCTGGCCCGCATGGATATGAACCTGGCGGATTTCGGGACTTTGACCGTTGCCGGGAATTACAGCTCCATCGGCTTCGGTGCCATTGACCAAAAAGTGCAGCAAAGAGCGCGAGAGGAGATCGTCGGGTTCGACTTTTCCACCCAACTGCAACTCGGTAAGTTCTTCCCTCAGCAATGGGGCATCAGCATCCCGTTTTTTGGCCAGTTCTCCCAGGCAAGAAGCTCGCCGGAATTCGATCCCTACGACCTGGATATCGTCTTGAAAGACAAACTCGAGGCTGCCGATCCAGGCACCGAACGGGACTCCATCCGAAGATCCGCCCAAGATGTGACGACCATCAAATCGGTCAACGTCACCAACGTACGAAAAGCCCGAACCAATAACACCGGCCAGCCCAAACCCTGGGACGTTGAAAATTTCAGCGTCTCCTACGCCTATACCAATACAGAACGCAGGGATCCGATCATCGAATCCGCCCAGCAGAGAAGGCATACGGCGGGCCTTGATTACAACTACAGCCGGCAGGTGAATTACGTGGAGCCGTTCAAAAATGTCCAGGGCAGCGCCTTGCGTTGGTTATCCTCCCTGAACTTCAACCCCTTGCCCAATAGTTTCGCGTTCAGCACGCGCATCGACCGAAGCCGCAACGTTACGCTCTACCGAAATACGGACCTGCCCGAACTCTTCAGTACCTTCTACAATACCCGGTTCACCTGGGACCGGAACTACGACTTCGCCTGGGATTTGGCCCGGTCACTGAAGTTCAATTTCAACGCCGTCAACAATGCCGTGGTCGACGAGCCCGATGAATTTGAGGTGCGTCGCTTCGTAGAGCAAAATCCAAGCCTGGGTATCGACCCGGATCAGTTCCGGCGAGACAGCATCTGGAATAACATCAAGCGATTTGGCCGGACCAAGAATTATCGACACAATTTCCGGCTCAGTTGGGACATACCCATCCGCTACCTGCCCTTCCTGGACTGGATTCAGGCCCGGGCCCTCTATCAGGCGGATTATTCCTGGAGCGCCGCCGCGCTGAACGTCGACAGCCTGGGGAATGTGATCCAGAACAGCCAGAACCGCCAGATCAACCTCGACTTCCGGTTCGACCAGATCTACAGCAAGGTGGGTTTTCTTCGCCAGATCGACCGCGGCGGCGGCGGAAACCGAAGGCAGGGCCGACAAGGTGGTTCCGCTGAACAGAGCGGACTGCCCTCGGGGCTTCGACTCCTGCTGAGGCCCCTGCTTCTCATACGAAACCTCCGGCTTAACTTCCAGGAGCAGTTCTCGACCACCATCCCCGGCTATCTGCCCCAAACCAATCTTTTGGGTCTCGCGCCCGGCTGGCAAGCGCCGGGGATCGATTTTGTCGCCGGCTTCCAACCCCGAATACGAACCCTGGAACCATCGGAATATAATACCGATCGGGATTGGCTATTCCAGGCCCAACAAAACGGCTGGCTGACGGAAAGCGTCTTCCTCAACCGGGAAGTCTTCCAAAGCTATACTCAGAATTGGGACGGGCGGCTCACCCTGGAACCCTTCAGCGACCTACGCGTCGAATTCGAGATGCGCCGTAGTTTCACGGAAAACCATACGGAATTCTACAAAAATTTCGACCCCAACGGAGTCAATTTCGAACGCCGGGTGCCCAAGGATTTCGGGTCCATGACCATTACCTATTCCGCTTTAAACACCCTTTTTCAGGACGGAGACGAGCAGATACGCGATCTGTTCCAGGACTTCGAAGCCAACCGGCTGACCATCTCCCAACGATTGGGTACGGGTGAGCACTCGGATTCGACCCTCGCCCAGCAAGGCTATACCTTCGGCTACGGACGGACCCAGCAAGACGTGCTTATCCCCGCCTTTATCGCCGCCTACACCAAACAAGACCCGAAAAGTGTCACGCTGAATGTTTTTGACCTCATCCCCCGGCTCAATTGGAATGTGAACTACGATGGGCTGAGCAAGATCCCGGCCCTGGGCAAGGTTTTCCAGCAGTTTCGGGTCAATCATGCTTTCCGGGGTAGCCTGACCGTCAATTCCTTCAGTACCGGGATCCGGTATCTGGATGGGCTGGCCGACGGAAATCCCAATCCCGTCAACCCGGACAATGGCAACTTCTACGCTCGCCTGGAATTGCCCGATGTGGTAGTGAACGAATCCTTTGTGCCCCTCGTGGGCGTGAATGCGACGCTGAACAACGGCATGAGTATCACGGGAGAATACAAACAACTGCGTACGCTGGCCCTCAGCCTGGTCAGCAACCAATTGACCGAAACAAGATCCAAAGAACTTGTATTCAGCTTCGGATATGTGCTCCGAAACGTCAACCTGTTCGGGGCTTCCAACCTGGACAACAACAACGCGGGCGGCGCCGGCCCCCTGGGCAACCGGCGCCCCTCCCAGGGCACCCGGGATCTGAATATCGACTTCAATTTTTCCCTTCGCGACGACATAACCTTCAACCATCTCCTGGACCAGGACGTGGTTGAGCCTACGCGAGGCAACTATCAACTTTCCATCTCTCCGACCATCGAATACCAGCTCACGCGCGATTTTTCGGTTCGCTTATTCGTGGTCTACCGCCGGAGCGAACCCAAAGTCTCCACCGGATTCCCAAGGGTAGATACGGCAGGCGGTTTCATCGTTCGCTATCAGTTGCAGTAAGCCCGATTGGCCTGTCTCAGGCGGCTTGACGGATCGGTCGAAGGAGATTGCGGATCCGGTAAAGGAATACCGAGCCCAACACAAACCAGATGGCCAGCGCGATGATCGAGTTGCGCATGCTTCCGGTCAGGTTGTCGAGATAACCGAACATGACCAGCCCCAGCATGATGGCCATCTTCTCGCTGACGTCATAAAAGCTGAAAAAACCGGCGTTGTTCTGCGTATCCGGTATGAGTTTGGCGTAGGTGGAGCGGGAAAGGGACTGTATTCCTCCCATGAGCAAGCCGATAAAAAAGGCCACGCTCATGAAATGAAGGGCGGTCTCTATGAAGAAGGCGGCCACGGTGACCGCAAACCAACCGACTACAGCTATTTGCAAGGCAGCTATGTTGCCGATCCGCCCGGATAATCGAGCAAACAGAAAAGCTCCGGCAATGGCAAGGTACTCCAGTGCGATCACGGTGGCAATGAGCAGGGAAATATCGAGCCCGACCTCTTTTTCACCGAAAGAGGAAGCCATGAACATGACCGTTTGGACCCCCATGATGTAAAAGAAAAAGCCGAAGAGAAAAGTCCGCAAGTATTTGTTTGCCCCGAGGCAACGCCAGACCTTTTGCAACTCCCGATATCCGTTCAGCCAACGATCGCCACTGGCTTTGCCGGGGTATATGCCCATGGGGAGTCGACGAAAGGTGATCTGCGCAAAACCGACCCACCAAAGCCCGGTGAGTAAAAAGGCAAGCCTGGGTACAAAGCCATCGTCTTCAGCCCCGATCCAGTGCGGGTTGAACAGAAGTGCCAGGATGCCGAACAAAAGAAGGGTGGAGCCCAGGTATCCGTAGGCAAATCCCCGGGCGCTGATCTGGTCCTGCCTATCCGGGGAAGCCAGGGCCGGCAAATAGGAATTGTAAAAGACCAGACTGCCGGAATAGCCGAGGGTGGCCAGTAGCAAGCCGCCCAGGCCAAGGAGTAAATTCCCGCCGGTGAAAAAGAAAAGCGCCATACAAGCCAGCCCGCCGAGATAACAGAAGCCTTCCATGAAGCGCCGGTGCTGCCCGCTGTAATCGGCTACGGAAGATAAAAAGGGCGAAAGGATGCCCACCAGCCCGAAGGCTATGCCTAGTGTGATGGAATAGATCGCCGTATTCTCGATGTCGAAACCCAGAAATTCCACCCGATCGTTGCCGTCGACGCGTGTCACCTGGTTGTAATAGGCCGGGAAAATAGCCGAATTGATGACCAGTGCGTAGGAGGAGTTGGCCCAATCGTACATGCACCAGGCCCGGATCAGCCGTTTGTTATTCCTGGGTAGCGAAGAAGAAGCCATCGATAATTGGCGATTGATGATTAAAAGGCCTCGGCCAGGTAGAAGTAGAACCCGGATTGGCGTCTGCCGGGTCCGTTGGAATCCGGTGCGAAGCCAAAGGCGTAATCCACCCGGATGGAGGCCCTGGATTCCCGGTTCAACAAAATTCGAAGCCCACCCCCGGCCGCTACCCGGAATCGGTCGCCCCGAAACCGATCCCAGCTCTCCACAACCTGCGCCGCGCCCACGAAGCCTACGATGCCGAGCCGTTTCCAGACCTTCCAAAAGGGATCCGTATCCGATTCTTTCCAGAACGGAAGCCGGTACTCCAATTCGCCGGCCAGCATGTGATTGTCCTGGTAAGTACCCCGGAAATACCCCCGCATAAAATCATTCCCTCCTACCCGGGAAAGAGCCCGGATTGGAATTTCGTTGGCATTGGGCGAAAAGCGGTTGTCAAAAACCACGCGCATGGCAAGGGTATGATTCCGCCAGGTATTGATGTACTGCCGGGCATCCAGGCGTATGTTTTGGAAGCGGAAGTCACTCCCCAGATTGGGTCCGAAAAACACAGCCCGAAAATCCAGAAAAGTGCCCGAAAGGGGATTCAGAACATAGTCCCGGGTATCGTACAGGACGGATAATCCCAGGCCCACCCGGAGTCCATCCACCGGTAGTTGGGTGATCCGGGCCGAATCCGCATTTAAGTATCGCCAGTTATCCGGTATAGGCCGGGCATTGTAGAGGTATTCCAGGTCTAAGCGAAGCCCGAGATAAAGAGCCGGGGCGATCCGCCGCAGCACGACAGGCGAAAAGTTCAGCCGATTAGAATTGTACCTCAGGTAATTCAGGCTGTCTATCGAACCATCGGCATCCCGTTCGCCGATCAGCGCACCGGCCGAGTTCCCCCGGCCGTAATTGCGGTCCGGGAAAATGTCGAAAAAGGATTCGCCTCGAAACCGCCATTGGTTCCCGTCTATGAAAATTTCCCATTCGCTCAAAATGGAGAGCTGCCTGGCGGTCGTATAAACAGCCAGGAACTGGATGTTGGAAATTTGGGTGTTGGTATCCCTTTTGTAGAGGTCCATGTAGTAGATCCCGATCACGCCAAGCGTCAGTTTGGTCTCGGGTGCATAACTGATCGCCGGGAACAGATCGATCTTCCGGAAATCCCTGCGAGGCGGATCCTGCTTCAGGCTATCCTGGCCAGACACAGGAAGCCCGAATCCGAGCAAGAGGAGAAAGGGAATCAGGGACCGCATGGCGGATTTAATTTTCTCCAGAAGATAGGCCTTACGAGAGGAACTCCAAAAAACCCATCGGGTAAATCGCAAGATCAACCGCCGTTGATCAAAAGAAAGCGCCCTCTTTTATTCGCCTTGGGGTAAAAACGGAATGGGCCGAAAATTCGGGACCGCCCATCAGGATACCTCTTCCATCTCCCGGGCCTTGATCATGTATCGCTGTTGCAGTTGCCCCAGGGTGGGCCGGAACATGAGAAAAGCTCCTATACCCAAAGCGAAGTAGATGAGATAGATAGGCTCTCGGGTGAGCAGGTAAGCAATAGCCGACAACAAGTTGGGAGCTTCCATGAGGGCAGAACGTATGATGACGGAAGTCTTATAATGCTCCATTTTCTGCCCGAGTTCTGCCTTTGTTGGTGCGGAGGCGGCTCTTTTCTTGTCGAGGAGATAAGCCGCGAAAAAGCCGGCCAGCAAGAGGGCGGGCACGGCAAAAGCAAAATCGGCATTTGCCATGGGCGCGTCCGATGTATCCTTGCCCATATTCAGGAAGTAAGCTGCCACGGCCAGGAAAAGCTGTCCCAGCAACAGGGAGTAAAACAGGATCTGTATGTTTCGAAAAGAAGGGCTCTTCATAGATTCAGATTTGTGTGTCGAAGAAGCGTTTTTGCCCGTTAGAAATGGGGTTTTTGTACCTAAACCTTTCAGAGCATGCTTCAAGCCGATCAGGCCTTTTCTTCCAGCTTCATTTCCAGATTGAATCCTTCCTGTTGTTCGATCAATTCCTTGGAAGACATGTCTTCGGCGCCATGGGTAAGTCGTTTCAACGGTTTCAGGAAAGCCAGTACGATGAGCCCCACGATGGTACAGAATATGGCGATCCCCGTGAAAATGGCCAGTTCCCCGGCGGTCGAGGCCCACTCTCCGATCAGACCGGCCACTTTATTGCCCAGTCCGGTGGCTGCGAAATAAGCCCCCATCATAAAGGAGGCGTATTTCACCGGAGCCAATTTGGTGATGAAAGAAAGAGCGACGGGTGAGGCGCAAAGTTCGCCGACGGTGTGGAACAGGTAAGCGAGAACCAACCAGTACATGGCCGCTTTCCCGGCCGACTCAAACTGAAGGGAAGCCGCCGACATGAAGAGAAATCCCCAGCCCATGATCATCACTCCCCAAGCCATTTTAAACAGGGAAGAACCCTCCCGGCCACGATGCTTCCAGCGGTACCAGAAATTGGCCACGGCCGTTCCGAGGGTAATGATGAAAAAAGCGTTCACGGATTGGAACCAGGAGGCAGGCACCTCCAATCCGAACAACATCCTGTCGGTCTTTTGCTCGGCATACAAGTTCATCAATCCTCCGGCTTGTTCGAAGGCTCCCCAAAACACGATGATAAGGAGGAAGGACAGGAACATCACCTTCATGCGGTCTTTTTCGATCCCGGTCAGAGGCCTGTTGAAAGCCAGGTTATCCGGGGATTCGGCTTTGCCGATGAAATCGCCGATCCCCTTGAGGTACTTCTGTCCCCAGATGTAAACGAGCTGCCCCAGGGCCATCCCGATCCCGGCGAGTCCGAAACCATAATGCCAGCCAATCGTCTCCCCAACATAGCCAACGATCAGTGCCGACAAAAAAGCCCCGATATTGATCCCGATATAAAAGATGGTGAAGCCGGAGTCCCGGCGGTCGTCACCCGGCTTATACAATCCGCCCACCATGGTTGAAATATTGGGCTTCAGGCAGCCAACTCCCATTACGATGAGCGTGAGGCCGCTGTAAAAGGCCCAGGGGGCATCGATGGCCAAAATGCCATGCCCGGCGCACAACAGGAGCCCTCCCAGCATAACCGTGTGCTTTTGTCCCAGAAAGCGATCGGCCAGGATCCCACCGGGTATGGAGGCCAGGTAGACGAACATGGTATACCATCCGTACAATACCAGCGCTTCTTCATTGGACCAGCCGTAGCCCGGGTTGTTGGAGGTGGTCTCCGACACCAGGAACAGGACCAGAATGGCCCGCATTCCGTAATAAGAGAACCTTTCCCATAATTCGGTAAAGAAGAGAACGTACAGACCAACCGGATGCCCGAATAATTGGGGTTGATTGTCATAATCGAATCCGGAAGCCAGGGTCGAGCCGTTTTGTGACATGTTATGCTGTTGGTTTGAAAAAAAGCAAAAAGCCCAAATAAAATCGGCTTCATATTATCTGGGCTAAAATAATCGCTTTTTCCTACCCGCAGACATAGCACAAGAGAAAACTTCTGATATCCGACGGCAGAATCCCGATCGGAGCCATTCAAACCAGCAATGCCCTTACCCTATGCTGTCTTTTACCGGACGTCGGATCCCTTTCAGGGAGGGCTCCCGGATCACTTCCAGAGTCCAGCCTGCGCCTTCTACCAGAAACCGGATCACATCCATTCGCTCCAGGCCTGCCTCGGCTGCTGTGCGCATCAATTCACTCTCTTCGGCCTTTTCGCGGATCAGGGCTTTGGCATTTTCGTTTATGCGCGTGTAATCTTCTTCGGAAAAACGATTGAAAAAATAATCGTAATAACCTTCTTCGATATCGTAATATTCCAGATCGTGATCGATGGAAAGGATCTCGGGCTCCGGCAGACCGGAAACGCGGATGATCTTTTCTTCCGGGAGGGTCGTCCACTCTACTTTCTTCATGTCGTAGCCCACCGACACTTTACCCTTGACCTTGACCATGGCTTTTTTCCCGAAGAAAGAGCCTCCGAAGTAGGAATCCCACTCTTTGTAGTTGTAGATCTCGGTGAAATAGCCTTCCACTGTGATCAGCTTGGAGACCGTTTCGATTCGCTCCAGCAAAATGGTCGCCTCTTCTTCGGCTCTGCGCTGGGAGTTGGGGCCAAAGAACTGGTAGCCGGCCCACAAGCCGCCGGCAAAAACCGCAAAGAATAGAAGAATCCAGAGAATCAGTTTCAGTTGTTTGAACACAGCGTGGTTTTTAGTTACCATTTGGCTTCGGTCGGATACCGAAGTCCGTCGTATTTTTTGATTACCGCCTTCACCGACCCGACGGAGACCGGGGATTCGATCAGCAGCGGCATCCGGTTGCGGTCGTCCGATACCCAGATATTCATTTTGTCCCCTTCTTTAAAGTACGATCCTTCGATCAGGTCGGGAGAAAACTGGAGAGAGCGCCATTTGCCCTTGCCCCGTATCTTTTTCTTATCATCCCGCCCCTCGAAAGTAACTTTCAGAGGCCAAACTTCCTTATCCATAAAGATTTCGATGGGAATGGATTCGCCGATCCGCATCTTTTCCACCTGTATATTCCGAACAAAATAGACGATAGACAAAATATCGTGCATGCAGTTTTCAAAAGAATAATCCGTGGGCTTGGCCTCTGCCCGGGTATCTCCCCGCAAGGAGGTGGCCGTATGATTGACCTGATCGAATTCGACCCGGTCGTAAACGGTGTAGCTCCCCTCCTGCACATCCCGTACGGACAGTGAGGGCAATAAGCTGGTCGTATCCACAAAGGATTCGTATCGGTCTTCTACTTTGAAGAACCAATTGTAGGACGGGTAGGTCTTACCGTAGGCCGATAATTTGTATTCATCCCCATTGGGGATAACCCGGAAAGTGACTTCCCCCGCCGAGAGCCAGACGAGGTTCCAGTTGTAGTAAATGATGTAGGTTATTTCCTCCCCGGCCTGAAAAGCCTGGTTGGCAATGCTGCAGGAATTCATCTCCGGCAGGGTGGAATCAGGGGCTATCCATCGGCCGGGAGCTTCGGCAAAGGATAACGCTCCCCAGAGCGGGAGGATCAATAGCCAGAGGGAAAATCCTTTTTTCAAAGTGGTTTTCATGGTAATTCCGTATCTGAAAGGGCTAAAACCCGGATCCAGCGGTTTGGGGCCTTTTCCCCAATGCCGGATTTTTAACTTACAATTTAAGGCACCTGGCTTAGGTTCCCCGTTATCATTACATTAATGTTTTATTAGAAATAAAAACGATCCCGAACGCAAGACTATGGCCAAAAACCATCCCCTTTTCCGAATCCTGGGGGTAGACCCGGGCACCCGTGTGACCGGTTATGCCATACTGGAAACACAAGGCCCCAATCTGCGATTGGTCGATATAGGTGCTCTTCAGATACAACGCTTAGAGACTCCAAACGAGAAGCTGAGCGTCCTCTTTCAGGCCCTTCAATCGCTTATAGAACGACATCGGCCCCATGAAATGGCCATTGAAGCGCCTTTTTTCGGGAAAAATGTGCAATCCATGCTCAAACTGGGTCGCGCACAGGGCATAGCCATTGCCGCGGCCCTGAGCCGGGAAGTACCTTTTTTCGAGTATTCCCCGAAAAGCATCAAAAAGGCCGTGACAGGACGGGGAAATGCTGCCAAAGAACAGGTGTCGGCCATGCTGGATCAGCTGCTGAAGCGCAAGCTGGAGGCAGAGACCCTGGACGCCACCGATGCTCTGGCAGCTGCGGTTTGCCATCATTTCTCCCGGGGAAATCCCCTATCGGGTCAGGCCCAAAAATATTCCGGCTGGGGCGATTTTCTGAAAAACAACCCGGACCGGGGCCAGTAGGTTAAGACGGGATAGCGGCGCGAATGGAAGCCGACAGCTCTTCGAACTCGCCGGGGCTAAGCTCGACCGGGGGGTTGGAAAAACTCAGGTCGGAAACGGAATCTATCGGGATCAGATGGACGTGGGCATGGGGAACTTCCAGCCCCACCACGGCGACGCCGATCCGTTGGCAGGGAACCACAGCCTCAATGCCTTGGGCCACTTTGCGGGCGAAGACCATAAGCCCGGCCAGAAGGTCGTCTTCTAGGTCGAAAAGGTAATCGGTTTCCTGTTTGGGGATCACCAGGGTATGCCCTCTTTTCATGGGGCGGATATCCAGAAAAGCCAGGTAACGGTCTGTTTCGGCCAGTTTGTAGGCGGGGATTTCGCCCGCAATGATCCGGGAAAAGATGGTCGGCATGAGGGTTAGAATGAAATGTCCAAAATTTTGAATTCCAGGTTCCCGCGCGGTGTTTCCACCAATGCCGTTTCGCCGATGGTTTTCCCAAGCAGCCCTTTCCCGATCGGAGAACCCACGGAGATCTTTTTCGCTTTCAGATCGGCCTCGGATTCGGAGACCAGTTGGTAGGTGATCTCCGAATTATTTTTCAGGTTTTTGATCTTCACCTTTGATAAAACGGTCACTTTGGATGTATCCACCTGGCTTTCATCCAGTATGCGGGCATTGGCCAAAACTTTTTCCAGTTCGTTGATCTTGAGTTCCAGCATTCCCTGCGCATCCTTTGCAGCGTCGTATTCGGCATTCTCCGAAAGGTCACCTTTCTCCCGGGCCTCGGCAATAGCCTTGGCCGCCTCTGCCCGTCCGGTGGACTTCAACTCATCCAGCTCCGCGTTTAGTCTGTCATAGCCTTCCTTGGTCAAATAATTGTAACCTGCCATAATCACTCGTTTTTAGCGACGCTTCTACCCTAAGCCGGTTGGCAAAGTCCGATCGTTTCTCAAGTATTTGAAAAAAATGGATTCGGAAGGTGGGAAGCTCGCTTCGTATGTTACGTTAAAAAAACAGAACGCTCCCAATCCAGCCGGAAGCGTTCGCAGTAGGGCAAATATAGGCTATTTTTTGGCATCAGGCAATGATCTGCCAGCCGGGACCCATTTCCCGGAATATGGCGGAATCATCCGGCATCCGTTCGCATTCCTATCCCGGCCCTTGTCCGATTTGTCCCTACCTTTGGGCCATTCTAATTGAAATCCGGTACAAGCGCCCATTGGCGAATACTTTCACCTGAAGGACCATGCGCACCCTGTCCAAACTCTTGTTGCCCATCCTGCTGATCGGGCTGATCTCCTGCGGGAAAGCCGATGAAACCGATCTCCATCATCAAGCCAGCTTTTCGGTCCGCTACTTGTCTCTCGACCGCAGCATCCGGGCTCAGGCGACCTTCCGGGCAACCAGTGACAGCCTGGAGACCCCCACGATCCAGGTCCCGGGGGAAGTGCGCTTCCTGGACCGCCAGATGACCTTTCGCGCAGAAGACCTGACAGATCCTGGCTACCTGCTGGAATACCGCACTGACTTTCCCAAGTCCTTAACCCTCGAAACCCGATTTGAGGACCATCCGGATGTCAGCGTGTCCTTCGAGATGGAGCCGATAAGCGATTTTTCCTTTCCATCCGGTCTTTCGAAAACCGACGGCCTGGCCCTTCGGGTAAAAGGAGGCCGCCTCTCCCGGGAAGAAAGCCTGGTGGTTCTCTTGTCCGACGAACAAAACATCGTACACACTTTCAAGATCCGGGGGCCATCCACCGACGATACGCATCGGTTGACGGCTGATCAACTGGATCGGCTCGCTCCGGGCCGGTACACCCTATTCCTGGTGAAGAAGCAGGAACAGCAGGTTCGCAAGAAGGGTTTGCAGGTATCCGCCCTGATCGAATATTTCTCAACGCCCCTGGAAATTGATCTGGACAAGTAATTCGTGCGGTAATTCCAGAGGATCATTACCTGCCAAAGGGTAACAGGTTTTATCTTTGCCCGTATTTACTCCCAATATTCCCACATGCCCAAAGACAACAGCCTGCGCTCGGTCCTCATCATCGGAAGTGGACCCATCATCATCGGACAAGCATGCGAATTTGATTACTCCGGCTCTCAGGCCTCCCGATCCCTGCGGGAGGAGGGGATAGAGGTCACGCTCATCAATTCCAACCCGGCCACCATCATGACCGATCCGGTCACGGCCGACCACATCTACCTCAAACCGCTGACCGTAGAAAGCATTGTGGAAATTCTCGAAGAGCGACAGATCGACGCCGTGCTCCCCACTATGGGAGGGCAGACCGCTTTGAACCTGGCCATAGAGGCCGGTGAGCAGGGGGTCTGGGAAAAGTACAATGTGCGCCTGATCGGCGTCGATCTGGATGCGATCGAACTCACCGAAAACCGGGAAGCTTTCCGAAAACACATGATTGCCGAAGGACTCAGCGTTGCCCCGTCTTTCATCGCCAATTCCTTTTTGGAGGGGAAAGAGGCTGCCCAGAAGATCGGGTACCCCCTGGTTATCCGCCCTTCCTATACCCTCGGCGGCACCGGTGGATCTTTCGTCCACAAAGAAGAGGAATTCGATGCGGCTCTCCGCAGAGGACTGGATATGTCGCCAACCCATGAGGTATTGGTCGAAAAGGCCGTTCTGGGGTGGAAAGAATTTGAGCTCGAATTGCTGCGGGATTCCAACGACAACGTTGTGATCATCTGTACGGTCGAAAACCTGGACCCCATGGGGATCCATACCGGAGATAGCATCACGGTCGCGCCATCCATGACCCTTTCGGATACGGCCTATCAGGAGATGCGGGACCAGGCCATCCATGCCATGCGCTCTCTGGGGAATTTTGCCGGAGGCTGCAATATCCAGTTCTCCCTGAATCCCGCCACGGAGGAATTGATCGTCATCGAGATCAATCCGAGAGTATCGCGCTCATCTGCACTGGCCTCGAAAGCAACCGGCTATCCCATCGCCAAAATCGCCGCCAAGCTTGCCATCGGCTATACGCTGGATGAATTGAAGAATCAGATCACCAAAACGACCTCCGCTTATTTCGAACCGACGCTTGACTATGTCATCGTGAAAATGCCGCGTTGGAACTTCGATAAATTCCAGGGGGCGGATGTTCACCTGGGCCTGCAGATGAAGTCGGTGGGCGAAGTCATGGGAATCGGCCGGAACTTCCTGGAGGCCCTCCAGAAAGCCTGCCAGAGCCTTGAAAACAACCGGATGGGCCTGGGTGCAGATAAAAAGGAATGGATCAAAACGGACGACGTCCTAGAGCGGCTGGAAAAAGCCAGCGATGATCGCATATTCCGGATCAAGGACGCCCTTCATCTGGGAGTGCCGGTCAAGACCATCCACAAACTGACCCACATCGATAAATGGTTTCTGCGGCAGATCAAACGATTGGTCAAGCTGGAGAAAGCCGTGATGAAGTACAAATCCGTGAATGAGGTCCCGGAAGACTTGTTTCGGGAAATGAAAGTGCTCGGCTATGCCGATGCCCAGATCGCCTGGTTGCTGCGGGTGGATGAAGAACAGGTCACCCGACGACGGAAAGAGCTGAACATCAACCGGACCTACAAGATCGTGGATACATGCGCGGCTGAATTCGAAGCCAAGACACCCTATTTTTATTCCTCCTTCGATACGGAGAACGAAAGCTTCCCCACCGATAAACGCAAGATCGTCGTTCTGGGCTCCGGCCCCAACCGCATCGGCCAGGGAATCGAATTCGATTATTGCTGCGTGCACGGCCTGATCGCCATTAAAGATGTAGGCTACGAAGCCATCATGGTGAACTGCAACCCGGAGACAGTCTCTACCGACTTCGACATGGCCGACAAACTTTACTTCGAGCCGGTTTTCTGGGAACACCTGGAATCCATCCTGGAGCTGGAAAAGCCGGACGGGGTCATCGTCCAGCTCGGCGGGCAGACGGCCCTCAAATTGGCCAAGACCCTGCATGAGCGAGGCTTCCATATCGTAGGCACGGACTATCCCTCGCTTGACCTGGCCGAAGACCGGGGCGCGTTTTCCGACCTGCTGCGCGAACTGGATATTCCCTATCCGCGCTACGGCGTAGCCGAGGATGCCGACGAAGCTCTTCGGGTAGCCAACAAAGTGAGCTATCCCGTACTGGTCCGCCCCTCTTACGTGCTGGGCGGGCAGAATATGCGCATCGTGATCAACGACGATGAACTGGAACGTCAGGTCCTGAGCATATTCAAGCATATGCCCGACAACCGGGTGCTGATCGACCAATTCCTGGACCGCTCCAAGGAAGCCGAGATCGATGCCATCTGTGATGGAGAAGAAGTCCACATCATGGGCATCATGGAGCACATCGAGCCGGCCGGCATCCATTCGGGCGACAGTTCCGCCGTTTTGCCGACCTACTCCCTGAGCGTAGACGCCGTCAATACCATGGTGGATTACACCGAAAAACTGGCCAAGGCGCTCCACATCCGGGGACTGATCAACATTCAGTTCGCCATCAAGCCCGGTCAGAACGGCGAGCCCGACAAAGTGTACGTGATCGAGGCCAATCCGCGCGCATCCCGTACCACACCCTTTATTGCCAAGGCCTATCAAGTGCCCTATCTGCAGATTGCGACCAAGGTCATGCTGGGCACGCACAAACTGGCGGATTTCAACATTCAACCCAAGCCCAGCGGTTTCGCGATCAAAGTCCCGGTCTTCAGTTTCAACAAATTCCCGAATGTGGACAAGAGCCTGGGGCCCGAGATGAAGAGCACAGGAGAGGCCATTCACTTTATTCGCGACCTGTCGGATCCCTTTTTCCGGGAGCTGGACCGGCAACGGTATATGTATCTGACCCGCTGATCTTTACCAGACCGATAAACAAAAAGGGGAACCGCAGATGCTGCGTTTCCCCTTTTTTATTTCCAGAAAAGTCGAATTATGTCCAGGTCATTGTACTTGCCTTAGCGGGTAAGCAGACTTTGACTCTAAGCCCTGGCCGTTCTGATCTTTCTATCCGAATGCTTTCGAATGGAGCAGATAAAGCCGACAAGGCCAAAGCTGGGCTTGTTACCCATTCATGGAAGCCAGGAACTCTTCGTTGCTGGTCGTCGGGCGCATATTCTTGAGCAGGAACTCCATGGCTTCATCCGGCTTCATATCGGCCAGGTGGTTGCGCAGGATGAACATACGCTGCAAGGTATCTTTATCGAGCAACAGATCTTCGCGGCGCGTGCTGGACTTCGTCAGATCGATGGCCGGGAACAGACGCTTGTTGGACAGTCCGCGGTCCAGTTGGAGTTCCATGTTACCGGTTCCTTTGAATTCTTCGAAGATGACGCCATCCATTTTGGAGCCGGTATCTACGAGGGCCGTCGCCAGTATGGTCAGCGAACCGCCTTTTTCGATATTCCGTGCAGCGCCGAAGAATTTCTTGGGCTTGTGCAAGGCATTGGCCTCTACACCTCCGGAAAGGACTTTACCACTGGCCGGCGCGACGGTATTGTAGGCACGGGCCAATCGGGTAATGGAGTCCAGCATGATGACGACATCGTGTCCGCACTCCACCAAACGCTTGGCTTTTTCGAGCACCACACCAGCCACGCGAACGTGATTTTCGGCGGGCTCGTCGAAAGTCGAAGCCACCACTTCGGCATTCACGCTGCGTTTGAAGTCGGTGACTTCCTCCGGGCGCTCGTCGATCAGAAGGACGATGATATAGCATTCCGGATGGTTGCGCGAGATCGCGTTGGCGAGATCTTTCAACAGGAAGGTTTTACCCGTTTTGGGTTGAGCAACGATCAGCCCCCGCTGGCCTTTTCCGATCGGCGTAAACAGATCTACCATCCGGTTTCCGAGGTCTTTGCCCGATGAGGAAGAGACCAGCTTGAACTTTTCGGTCGGGAAGAGAGGCGTCAGATAGTCGAAAGGCACCCGTTCCCGAATGTCTTTCGGATCCAATCCGTTGATTTTGGAAACCCGAAGGAGGGCAAAGTACTTTTCTCCTTCCTTGGGCGGCCGGATGGCTCCCTCCACGGTATCGCCCGTACGCAGACCAAAGAGCTTGATCTGGGAGGGGGACACGTAGATATCATCCGGGCTGGTCAGGTAATTGTAATCGGAGGAGCGGAGAAAACCGTATCCGTCGGGCATCATTTCCAGAATGCCTTCCCCTTCGATCACTCCATCCAGCTCAATATCGAACTTCACCTTGGCCTCCGGTTCGGATTTGCCTTGTTTTCCGGTGTTTTCTTCCTGTTTTTTCTCCTCTTTGGGATTCGGGCCACCGTGGCGGGAAGTGGCGTTCCAGGGATCGCCTTTTGGCTGTTTCCGCTTATTGCCATCGTCATTTTGCCCGTTGTCTCCTTCGTTGGATTTGTTTTGCTGGCCGGAATGCTTCGAGTCTTCCTTTTGCGTATCTGCCGGAGTATCCTCTTCCTGGGCCGATTCGGAAGGACGGCGTGATCGGCGGCGGCTGCTGCCTTTTCCTTTCTGGCCGGAATCCGCGCCGTTCCCGTTTTCCTGGGGTTGCCGGGACTCGGGTTGAACAGGTTGGTCTTTTTCCTTCTTTTCGGATTGGCTTTCCGGGGCTACGGGCTGATCGCCGGAGACAGCTTGTTGGTCCAGGATTTTGTAAATAAGCTCCTGCTTATTGAGACGCTTATAACCCTTGAGATTGAGTTGTTCAGCCAAATCGCGCAATGCGGGTACAAGCATGTCGTTTAGTTGCAGAATGTCGTACATAGTTTTATAAAAGGTTGGAATGACAGTCCCTCTTACGGAGAGTAGAAATATATACCGTGGGACGCGTAAGTAATTGTAAAATAGGAACTCCCTCTGTCAAATGCGATCGGCCTCAAACCAAAGGTTAATCATGGGCTTAATAAGCGCAAGAAGAATTGGGAGGGATGGCGAAAATCGCCGCCGGGAGGAATGATCTGTTCTTATCCTTATGTACCCCGGTAAGGCAAAAATAACTTAATTTCTTTTTCCAAGTAGTATCTTTACAAAAAACTTAACTTCTCTTCCCCCGAAAAGTTTATCCCGCACTTGTAAATCCCGACAAACCTATGCTGGAAGTCAGTTTTATCCGCCAGAACCTCAGCCTGGCGAAGGAACGCTTACGAAAAAGAGCGCTCGCCCATGCCGACCTGGACCTCCTCGATCAGGTCATCGAAACCGACGACACCTTTAAAGAGAAAAAAACCGAACTGGATCAGACTCTGGCCGAAAGAAACCAGATGACCAAGGTCATCGGCCAGTTGTTCAAGGAAGGTAAAAAGGAGGAAGCAGAGCGCCAAAAGCAGAAGGTCGGCGAGCTGAAGGTCCTGATCAGTCAACTGGAGGAGGAAATCCGGCAGGTCGAGCAACACCGGACCGATCTTTTGCTCCAGATCCCCAACATTCCGAATGAGTCCGTCCCGGCCGGCCAATCCGAAGAAGACAACGAGCTGTATCAACCCGGGCCGGACCCGCTGCCGGAACTGCCGGACGATGCCCGGCCTCATTGGGAACTGGCCGAAGAATACGGGCTGTTTGATCTCGCCTTGGGCACTAAATTGACCGGAGCCGGCTTCCCGGTTTATCGTGGTCAGGGAGCTCGCCTGGAAAGAGCTTTGATCTCCTTTTTTCTGGACGAGGCCGGCAAAGCCGGATACGAAGAAGTACAGCCTCCCTTGCTTGTCAATGCCGACAGCGCCCGGAGTACCGGACAGCTTCCCGACAAAGAAGGGCAGATGTACCACGTGACCAAGGACGATCTGTACCTCATCCCTACCGCAGAAGTTCCCCTGACCAACATTTACCGGGAGGAAATCCTGAACGAATCGGATCTGCCCATCAAGATCACGGGATATACGCCTTGTTTTCGGCGGGAGGCCGGTTCTTATGGCGCGCACGTCCGGGG
>CAZXIX010000053.1:0-28675 GCA_964640855.1 uncultured Saprospiraceae bacterium | reverse complement strand
CCGCCGCCGCTGAAGCCTCCGCCGCCGCCGAAGCCGCCGCCCCCCATCGGGATCCACCACATACCGCCACCGTGCCGGCCCCGACCGCCATAACCCCGGCCACCGCCGCCGCCACCCATCCGGCTGATCAAGGTGATGATGACGATAATGATGATGATGTTGATGAGGAGACGCAAGACGCGACTGGTCTTAACATCCGTCCCCACGTCCTCCAGGGCCTCATACTCTCCGGAGCCCAATTGCATGATGATGCTCGTGGCCTGGTCGAGCCCCTGATAGTAGCGCTCGCTGCGAAAGGCAGGGGTGATCACCTGATCGATGATCCGGTTGGCATAGGCGTCCGGCAGAAACCCTTCCGAGCCGTAGCCGGTTTGGATGTAGAGCTGGCGGTCGTTCTGAGCGATGTAGATCAGCACTCCGTTGTCGCGGCCCCGCTGGCCGATCCCCCAGGATTCGGCTATCCGAAGCGAATAATCGAAGATGTCTTCTTCCTCCAACGATCGATCGATCACTACGGCTATTTGAATGCTGGTGGTGTCTTCATAGGCCTGAAGCTTGGCATCCAGCGCGTTGGCTTCCTGAGGGCTGAGCATGCCTACATAATCAGCCACCAGCCCGTCTGGAGGAGGGGGTACTTCTTTCTGGGCCCATGCCGGCAGGCCCAGGAAAAGCATGCCCAGGATGATAAGCCCGGCAAGCAGGTTTGGATAGAAAAAAAATCTATTATTGGTAAGAAATATCATCCGGTAGTTCATTCTCGTCGGTCTCCTCATCGTAGGGAAAATGCTCCTTCAGCTTTTCGCCGATCTGTTGGACCACCTCGCAGACCCCACCTTCGAAGTCTTCCTTCCGGAAGTATTTTTCCAGAATGTCCCTTTCGGCAGACCAGAAATCTTCGGGTACGACCCGGTCGATCCCTTCGTCTCCCAGGATGGCGAAGGCCTTCATATTGGGGAGAATGAAGATGAGGACTCCATTGCGCTCGGTGGTTTGATCCATGCCCAGGCGGTGGAACGCCTGCTTGGCGATCTTCATCACATCTCCGGAATGCCGGTTATCGATATGGACGCGAATCTCCCCTGAGGTTTGCCTTTCTGCTTCCTGAATGGCTTGAATTACCCGGGATTCCTGCTCTGGATTAAACAAACGATTCATTCGAAATTAACTTGAGGAGCCTCCTGGGCTGTCGCATCCGCCTCGAATTGATCCTTGCGGTCGAATCCAAACAGGCCGGCGAAAAGGGTATTGGGAAACGTTCTTACCTTCTTGTTGTAAGCCGTGACCGCTTGATTGTAGCGCCTGCGCTCGGTGGAGATCCGGTTTTCGGTGCCTTCCAGCTGGGCTTGCAGGTCCCGGAAATTTTGATTGGCTTTCAGCTCCGGATAGCGTTCTACGGATACCAGCAAGCGCCCAAGCGCCTGACTGAGTTCTCCCTGGGCTGCCTGAAACTGCTGCAACTTTTCGGGCGTCAGGTCCTCGGCATTCACCTGCATGCTGGTGGCCTTGGCACGGGCATTGACGACGGCTTCGAGCGTGCTCTTTTCAAAATCAGCCGCTCCCTTGACGGTAGATACCAGATTGGGGATCAGGTCGGCACGGCGTTGATAGGCGGTTTGCACATTTCCCCAGGCCTGGGCCACTTCTTCATCCGCAGACACCATGCTGTTGTAGGTGTTGCAGCCGGCCATGAGGAAGAACAGACCCACGACTACCAATATGACAGGTATGACTAATGATCTCATTGTTGCTTTTTTTAGTGGTTCGAGAGTGGTTTCTAGGACTGAAAATATAAATTCAGATGATCATTTTTTATTCAGGAACAGGTTCATCAAATAATCGGCCCCGGCAAAAGAGGACGTGCGGCCGGTCAATACTTCATTCTCCACCTTCGACAACTGCTTCTTGACCTCGGGATGATCGTAGAATAAACGATACAGTTGTTCCCGAATACTTTCCTCCAGCCAGTGGACGGCCTGTTCCTTTCTTTGTTGCACCCAAAATCCGTTTTTCTGGGTATGCTTCCTAAATTTTTCTACCAGCGGCCAGATTTTTCCTATGCCCTTCCCTTCCAGAGACGAACAGGGAAGCACCTCGGGGGCCCAGCCACTCGATTTGGGAGGATAGAGATGCATGGCGTTCCGATAGGCCCGCACCGTGGCTTGTGCCAGGGCCATCCGCTCGCCTTCGGCCTTGTTTACGATCAGAAGGTCTGCCATTTCCACAATCCCCCTTTTGATGCCCTGCAA
This sequence comes from uncultured Saprospiraceae bacterium, assembly GCA_964640855.1. GTDB lineage: Bacteria > Bacteroidota > Bacteroidia > Chitinophagales > Saprospiraceae > JAJDFU01. Next base: position 26,429 of record CAZXIX010000053.1, on the reverse strand, counting down.
TTCGTCTCCGGCGCCGGGAAGCAGGAGCAGCAAGAACAGATCCACGAGGTGGCGAACCGCCGTTTCCGACTGCCCCACCCCCACGGTTTCGATCAGCACTACTTCGTAGCCGGCCGCTTCACAAAGCAACAGGGTTTCCCGGGTATGGCGCGCCACGCCGCCCAGTGATCCCCCCGCCGGACTGGGACGGATATACACCTCTTCCTTTCCCATGAGTTTCTCCATCCGGGTCTTGTCGCCCAGAATGCTGCCCTTGGTGAGGCTGCTGCTGGGATCCACGGCCAGAATGGCCACCCGTTTGCCCAGATCCAGCAATTCCAGGGTCAACGATTCGATGAAGGTACTTTTGCCTACTCCGGGACTTCCGGTAATTCCCAGGCGAACGGAACGGCCGCTATGAGGCAAACAGGATTCAACCAGTTCGCGGGCCAGGTCCTGATGATCCGGGAGCCGGCTTTCGATCAGGGTGATGGCCTGACTGAGGATGAGACGGTCGCTGGTCAGGATGCCCTTTTGCAAATCGCCAAGGGAAGGGATCGCCCTGGATTTTCGCCGGGGCGAGAATTTGGGATTCAAAGAGTGTTCAGCCATAGCTGAAAAAATCTGGGTGAAGCTCAGGAAATGGATGTCTTGTCTGGGGGCCCATCGCAAAAAATAAGCGAAAGATAGAGGGTGTGGCTGTGGATAATTGTCGAATGGTTTTCTGCAAAGGAGTGTTTTTGTCGGAAAAATCGAATGTCTCGCCGGGCTTTCCGGCCAGGTACGCGATCCATCAATCCCGGTTGCGCACAGAAACAAGGGATAAGGCATTCCTTTTACTAGAAAGAATGCCTGTTGGATCGGAAATCATTTACCCCGGTATATCGGCTTCCTTTTTTCGATAAAAGCTTTTACGCCTTCCCGGAAATCCTCGGTGAGGCCGGCTTGCGTCTGTAGACTTTCTTCCAGTTGCAATTGCTTTTGAAAATCGTTGATCTCGCTTTGGTTGAGTGCTTTTTTGGTCAAACCCAAAGCGATGGTGGGCATGCCTGCCAGGGTCCTGGCCACTTGAAAAGCCTCCTCTTCCAGGGTTTCATCGGCCACGACCCGGTAGATCATTCCCGTCTGTTCGGCCTCCGCTGCCGAAACCTTATCCCCCAGCATCATTAAGGCCATCGCTTTTTGGCGGCCGACCAGCCGCGGCAGGGTGAAGGTCCCGCCGGTATCGGGTATGAGGCCGATCTTGCTGAAGGCCTGAATGAAAGCGGCCGATTCGCCCGCCAGGGTAAGATCGCAGGCCAATGCGATGTTGGCTCCCGCGCCGGCAGCAACCCCGTTCACGGCACAGACCACCGGCTTTTCCATTTCCCGGATCCGCAGCACAAGAGGGTTGAGCTGTTCGCGCAGGATCTGAGACATATTTTCGAAATCATGGTCGATAACCTCCTGCAGGTCCTGCCCGGCACAAAATGCCTTGCCGGATCCCGTGAGCAGGAGCGCCCGCACCTCTTCTGCTTCCCGGGCATTATCCAGGCAATCCTGCAGTGCAAGAGCCATTTCCCGATTGAAACTGTTGTATTTATCCGGCCGGTTGAGCCGGATGATGCCTACCTGTTCTTTTTTTTCGAATAAAATTGTGCTCATGTAAGCGTTCGGGATTGAGTATCCGGGTGAGAAATCAGTGGCATTTGAAATAGTCGAAGGGCTCCAGGCAATCCTGGCAACGATAAAGGGCTTTGCAAGCCGTGGAACCGAATTGACTGACCAGGCGGGTGTTGCCGGATCCGCAATGCGGGCAGGGAACTTGTTTTTCGTCGCCGAACAAGGCGCTTTTGTCTTCGGTGCCTTCCAGCGGGGGTGCGATCCCGTAAGCCCGGAGTTTATTCCGTCCCGCCTCAGACATCCAATCGGTCGTCCAGGCCGGAGAGAGTACCGTAGTAACCTTTACCGGCTCATAGCCCTTTTCCTGCAAGACAGCCTTGATGTTAATCTCTATGGTGTTCATAGCCGGGCAACCCGAGTAAGTCGGGGTGATGACGACCTCCACCGCCCGATCTTCGGACACATTCACCTCCCGAACGATTCCCAGGTCCTGCACGGTCAGCACCGGGATCTCCGGATCGGTGACCTCCTCCAGCGCTTTCCAGATCTCTTCTTCCCGGGGGATTACTTTTTCCATGTTCCTGGCTTTTCTATTTAAAACAGATCGACAGCGGTATGGTTAATCCATGCGGGACATATCCAGGTCCTTGACCATTTCCAGATAGGATCTGCTGAATTCAGGCAGGTTCCGGAAGCTCAGGCTACTGACCGCCGGCCGCAAACGGGGAAAGTCGGACCGATTGACATCCACGATCCGATCGATGGCCTTTCGAATGGCCTTTTTGTCGAAGGAATCATTGTCCGGAAAATACAGCACGGGCTGAAACCCCAGATCGCCGAAAAAGGTGGATTCCACCACCTGATAGTACAAATGGAACAGATCCCGGTCCGGCCGGGGAAGGGCATAATTGAACAGGCAATATCCTACCACATAGCCCGGAATCGCCATGGCTATCGGTTCGTGACCATGGTCGAGGTACCACCTCATGTTTCCCAATTCGCTGTCGATGAAGGAGACCACCCGATCGTGGGTCACCGGCGTGGTGATGCCGAAGGTGGATTTCCCTCTGTACATTTCTTTGAAATAGTCTTCCCGGGGCCGATCCCGCAATTTTTCGAGAGCCTCCTCCAGGTCCCGGTTCTTCATGACCGGTAATTTGCCGTCTTTGGCAAAATATTGCCGGTGAAGTCGCTCCAGCGTTTCCATGGTAAAGCCTTCCGGCTTGACCAGATAGTCCAGCTTATAGATCAAATCCAGCAACAAGTAGGCAATGCCCCCGGGATATTGATTAACATCCAGTTTTCCTTCCCTGCATTCCGTCAGGACCCGCGACAATTGGGCCATCATGAATTCGTACTTCACCACTTTCTCCTGGTCGGGCAGCGGCTCCAGATGGGAGACATCCATGGCTTGCAGGGACTGGAACTCCTCCAGCAGAAGGTCATCCTGCTTGTCGGCATGGGTAGCTACTTCTTTCAAGGCATAATAAAGCTTATAGGGCGAACCGTCGAGACTGTAAGTATCAAAGAGAATGGTCAGCTTGTTTTGCGGGTCCAGTCCAAAACGACTGTATTTCAATTCAAAATTCTTCTCGATCAGGCGCCGCATGAAAACCACGTTCAACGAATCGGTAGCCGCGATCTTGGCCTCTGCTTTCAACTTTTTGCGATCTGCCCGGCCGATGATCCGCATGGAGCCCTGGTACAGTTCAAAATAAATCCCCCCCTTGTGTTCTTCGTATTTGACATTCCCTTCTTCTTCGTCTTTCAAATACAGGAAAAAGGATCGGTAAGCCTCCAGGAATTCACCATTCTCGTAATGGATTAAAGCCTGGTTCCAGGCTTCGTAATTGGGTTTTTCTTTGTACGAATCGCTGTAGCGGCCGAATTTAATATCCGGTTGGACGGCTTCGGTGGTTCCCGCTCCAAATAGGCGGTCGAGGATACCCATGTACATTTTTTTGTGCCTGCAAAAACTCTAAATTACTACTTTACCTTTTTCTTTCTAACCTCCCGAAAGCGACCCACATGAAGCGAGAAAAAAGCTTTCGAACGGTTTTGGAGCCGGTTCCCTCCCCCGAGAAGATTCAGCTGGAAGATCCGATCCTGTCGCTGGGGTCCTGCTTTTCCGAGCACATCGGGGAAGAAATGCAGCTGCGAAAATTGAAGGTAAGGATTAATCCCTTCGGCACCGTGTATCACCCGGCGGCTGTGGGGCGGGCTCTGGAGCGTATGTGGGATCGGGAAATCGTCCGGGAGGAGGAATTGACCGAGCGCGACGGCTTGTGGCACCATTGGGACTTTCACGGAAGGTATTCGGCAGTATCCCCCGATCTGGCGGTCGAACGGATGAACCGCTCTTTGCTCGAAGGAGGACAGCAGATCCGGAAGGCGCGATGGCTCATCCTTTCTTTCGGAACGGCGCGAGCCTTCCTGTGGAAAGCCACCGGCCAACCGGTGGCCAATTGCCATCGATTTCCGGGAGACCATTTCCGAAAAAAGCTATACGCCATAAGAGAAATCCTGGACCTTCTGGAGCCCATCCTGGAAAAACTAAAAACCGCGAACCCGGAATTCCGGGTCATTTGCACGGTAAGTCCGGTTCGGCATGTGCGCGACGGGCTGGTCGAAAATCAGGAGAGCAAGGCCGTGCTGACCCTGGTGTCGCGGGAATTGGAGCGAAACCACGACTTCATCCGGTATTTCCCGTCCTATGAATTACTGCTCGACGACCTGAGGGATTACCGATTTTATGAGGCAGACGGTGCTCATCCTTCCCGGCAGGCGGTCGATTACATCTGGGATCATTTTATGCATACTTATTTCACCGAGGACACGCGAAAAAAGCTGGAAGAGATCCTGCAAGTAAAAAACCGACTGTTGCATAGGCCGCTTCACCCGGATGCGCAACCCTATCGGCAGTTTCTGCATCAAACCCTGGAACAGGTAGAGGCCCTGGCGCAAAAATTCCCTGATCTGGATTTTTCCCTGGAAAAGGAAAGCCTGAAGAACCGTTTGGCCTCGCTCTGAAGGGAAAAAGGGTTTTCCCGCCCCTGCGAAGAAACTTCAATCCCGGAAGGCCAAAAGGGTTTCAGGTATCGGGGTATCGGTTGAGTAGTTGAGTGGGTCCATTGGGTATCGGGTATTGGGTATCGGTTATCAGGGTATTGGGACGGAGTGTAGCGCAGATCCTGACAAGCGGGAAAAACATCAGCCTTCTGGAAAAAATAAGATTCGCTTCGTCAGGGTATCAGGTATCGGTTGGGTGGAAATGAGGTTATGAGGTGGTCCTGTAGTGATGGGGCCTCCCAAAATATAGGACGACAAGTTCAAAACGATTTCGGGGAAAACCTTTACTTCATTTTCACTTTTTAACGGTTACATTTAGACTTCCGCTTTACAAAATCACCGGGTATGATGCTTTTACGGCCGTTCCTTGTATGCATCGGCATCCTGTTGTCTCATGCTGTTTTTGCCCAGAAGCTGGTAGAGGGCACCTTTCTGGAAAGGAAAAGCAAAGAACAGATAACAGCCGACCTCGGCGGCCTTCTCCCGGTGCCCTATGATGCGGACTATTACAAGGTCCTTTACACCACCCGGGACCTCCAGGGGCGTACGGATACGGCTTCAGGGGCGCTGATCATACCCGATGCCCCGGGACTGGCTCTGCCGCTGCTGATCGACCAACACGGTACGGCGCCTTCCAAAAACGAGATTCCTTCTGCGGGGGCCTACCTGACAGCGGAAATCGGCCTGATCCTATCGAATATCGTCATAGCCCCCGATCTCCTCGGCTTAGGGGAATCCAGGGGGTTCCACCCCTACCTCCATGCGGAATCAGAGGCCTGGGCCGCCATCGACATGCTTTTCGCAGCCCGGGAACTCCTGGACCAACTGGGTGTACCCTACAACGGCCAGCTCTTCATTACCGGTTATTCCCAAGGGGGACACGGTTCGGCGGCTTTGCAAAGAGAACTGGAAGAGAACTACGGCGACCAGGTGCAGGTTAGCGGAGCTGCCCACGTTTCCGGCCCCATGGATATTTCCGGAGAAATGTTGAATGTTCTGCTGGGGGAAGAACCCTATTCCCTGCCGGCCTTTTTCCCCTACGCCCTGCTTTCCTACTTCCTTGCATACGACCTTTATGAGGATCCCGTCGCTGTGCTCAAGGAACCCTATGCCGGTTTTGCCCGGCAATTCTCCACCTGGGAAATCGATTTTTTTGAACTCAATACTTTAATCAGCAACCAACTCCTCCAGGATCACGGCCAGACGATACCCCGGTACATGGTCCAGGATTCGATCCTGGTCATATTGGAAGAAAAGAACCCGGATCATCCCCTGGTGGCTGCCCTGCTGGACAATGATCTTCTGGATTGGGTACCCGAGGCGCCTACCCGGTTTATCCATTGCTCGGGAGACGAACTTGTCCCTTTTCGCAACAGCGTGCTGGCTGACTCCATCATGAATGCCAACGGAGCTCCGGACGTTGCCCTGATCGATGCTTCGCCCTCCCTGGGGCACCTTGCCTGCATCACCACGGGCGCTGCCGTATTCCCGCAATTGAGTTTCTTCGGTCCGCTCCAGGATATTGTGAGCAATACATTCGACCCCTCTCTGCCCGAGGTCTCGGTTTTCCCGAACCCGGCCTCCACCGAACTCAGGGTCGATCATGTACCGGCAGGAACGCTGGGGGAGTTGTACAATCTGGAAGGAAGGCCCGTTCGCCGGTTCCTTTTTCGGGATCAGCCGGAGCGGATCCCGGTAGCCGACCTTCCTTCGGGCTTGTATATTCTCCGCATGCGCCATGCAGACCTTTCCCTGAGCCGAAAAGTATGGATCCGCCCCTGACCCGCAGGAGTCAGGCCCTTAGATTAGCTTTTGGACCCGGGAAGAAGGTATCAAACCTTTGGGGCCCAATCCGGTGATCAGGTTGACACCGGGTTTTTTCCCCGGCTCGAAGCTGCCCAGCTCTTTTTCGAAGCCGAGAGCTTCCGCCCCGTTCAGGCAGGCCCATTGGAGGAGGGTCTGCAGCGGCACATAGGATTGGAACCGGCTGATGGTTTTCAGCTCTTCCAGTATGGACAATTGCCAGTTGGAGGTCAGGCTGTCTGTACCCACCGTGACTTTGGCCTTTTCTTCGAGAAAAACCCGGTAGTTGGGCAAGCGATTTTCGATGTAGAGGTTGGCATTGGGGCAGGTCGCCCAGAAGGTCCGGGCTCCCCATTCCCGGGCCATGCGAATGTCCGCCGCCGTGGTCAGGGTATTGTGTACAAAAAGAGTCCGAGCGGCCGGATCCATGTGCCGCAGGGCATATTCGATGGAAGTCCGGCCGGTGGGCAGCCACTCGGGAATGGGAAAACCGAAGCCGGTAAAGAATTCCCGAAAATCACCCGTATTGGTCAGGAAAAGCTCATTTTCGAAGGCCGTCTCCTGATTGTGAATGCTGATGGTTTGATCTGCCCCTTGCCCATTCAGGGCATTAATCTTTTGAAATAATCCGGCGGTAACGGTATAAGGAGCATGCGGAACGGCACTTTTTCGATTTCCGTCGCCGGAGGGTTGGCCCCGGTACACCTCTTCATACTGCCTGAATGCCTGCTCGGTCATATCTTCGCTCAAGAAATCAAACATCTCTATAAAAGTGTAGTAGCGGATGGGACTCTTCCGCTTGCACCCCACGGTATCCAGCTTGTTGGAAATATCTCCCACGGCCACGATCCCGTTTTCCCACATTTCCCGGTCGGCCCGGCGGATCGCATCCAGAATAGCCTCTTGCTCGACATCCCGATAATTCACGACCGTGCGCAGAAACGGCAGGAGCCCCGTGCCCGTAGGCGCGACTCCCTTCATGTGGCTGAGCTCGAGATGACAATGGGTATTGACAAAACCGGGCACCAGGATCCCTTTCTCCTTTCTGACGGAGGCCGGATCGTGCTGGTCAAGGGGATCCAAGGCCAGAATCCGGCCCTCCTCATCCAAAACAAGGACGATATCCTTGCGGGGATCCGAGGAAATGGGATAGATGCGATCAGCTGTAATTTTAACCATGAAGAGCTTTATTGAATGGGTTTGTGGGGTCGAAATCTAGGAAAAAGAATGGACCAACAGTCCATTTTTCATGCGCGGTTCAAACCAGGTGCTTTTGGGAGGCAGCAGGATACCCAGATCGATCAATTGGAAAAACTCCTCAGCCTGGATCGGGTAGAGCATAAAAACCAATCCCGGATCGTCGTTCGCTTTTTTCAGTAAGCCCTCAAGCCCCTTTGGTCCTTCTACGTAACTGATGCGTTGGTCGGTGCGCACATCCTCGATACCCAGAATTTTTTCCAGAATCCACTCATTGAGCAGTTGCGTATCGGGGAGGATGCGTTGCCGGGGCATCTCGAGCACCTGCTCCTTCCATTGCAAGCCATACCATTCATCTCCATAGCCCATGACCACCTCGTGCTTGTGAAGGGGCTTCCGGGCCGCCGGCAGGATCTCGATGTGGCAGACCCGGGATACGCTTGCCATATAAAGGCTCGGAGAAAAATCAGCTCCCAACTGAACCACCCGATTGAAATCCAGGATCTCCAACTGATCGGGCGGGAAAAAGGCACACAGCAGGCGATTCATGTGCTGGTTGACCGTCCGCTCGACTCCGCGCTCGAACATAAAAGCCTGGGCAGCCGAACGGTGGTGTCCATCCGCAATGTAGGCTACTTCCAATTCTTGTTCGAAAAGACTCTGGATCTCGCGGATCTGCCGGGGTTCACTGATCTGCCAGAAGGAATGCACCTGTTGTTCTGCCTGAAAGGTCAAGGTGAAGAAGGCTCCGGTGGTTTTCGCCAGATAGTCGTCCACCCAGGATTCAATGCCCTCCTGCCGGAGATAAGTCAGCAATACGGGTTTCACGGCCGCCCGGCGTTGGAGGGCAAGGGCTACTTGCTTTTGCATCTTGTAAGCGAGGGTTTGTTCGTGCTTCCTGATCTGTCCCCGGGTGTATGCCGTGATGTCCACGCAGCCTATGATCCCCCGAAAGGTACGCGACTCCCCCCTGATCTCGTAGATGTAAAGGGCTTCCTGCTTTTGCTTTTGGAAAAAACCGCTTTCAAAATAATCGCGGTAATCCTGTTTGACGGACCCGAAAAAGGAATCAATGGAACTGATCAGATCCAGTTTGGGATGGAGAGCCTTGAAGGGGTACAGGTGCATGGCGTTTCCTTGAAAAATGGCTAGCCTTCGAAAAGGGAATAAAAGCTAACAATCCTTCCGAAAAAAGGATGTCTCCTTCCGGAGAAATGCGGCCGGGGCGATCCGATAAAACCTTCGAAAAGAAAGGAAAGATGAAGACTGAATCCCTCAGACAGAATGGGTAAAAGAAAGAAAGGCACAGTCGGCTGAGAAGCCCTGTACCTTTCGGAAAAAACTAAACCCCAGTTATAGTTCTTGATCCGCCGAAACGGATTTTTCTTTCTTTTGGAACTCTTGGGAAGGTCTGCAGGTTCGTTTTCTGTGAGCATGCTCCCCATAATTCAATCTTAAAAATAAGAAATTCTGCCAAACTCTGAAAGAACAATTACGTCCAGATCTTTATTTAAAGGCACATTTAATTCGTAAAATTCTAACAATCAGCATCTTGAAAAAATAAGTACGATTTGTTAAAAAAATTCACAGCTCGCCTTCCGCCTCCGCCCCATCCCGGATCGGCTTTCTTTCCCTCGTTTTCAAGCCGCCCCCCAATACGTATATTCGCAACCTGAAAATAAACACAAGCCTGGACTGCATGGAAAAAAAAGTACTCGTCACCTCAGCCCTCCCCTACGCCAACGGAGCGCTCCACCTCGGACATTTGGCCGGAGCTTATCTACCTGCCGACATTTACGTTCGGTACCTGCGTCTTATGGGCAGGGATGTTGTCTGGGTTTGCGGATCTGACGAACACGGAGCGGCCATCACCATTCGGGCCAAAAAAGAGGGAATTTCCCCTCAAGAGATCATCGACAAATACCACGCCCTCAACCAGTCTACCTTTCAGCAACTGGGCATTTCCTTTGATTATTATCACCGAACCAGCGCTCCCTTGCATCACAAAACCGCCCAGGAGTTCTTCCTGGACCTCTATCGAATGGGCGATCAGTTTGAGGAAAAAGAGATCGATCAGTATTACGATGAAGAATTTAAGCAATTTCTCGCCGATCGCTTCATCACGGGTACCTGCCCGCGATGTGGTTATGAGGCGGCTTTCGGTGACCAATGCGAAAATTGCGGATCCGACCTCTCTCCTCAGGAACTGATACAGCCCAGGTCGACCCTGAGCGGAAAGCCTCCCGTTCTGAAACGGACCAAACACTGGTATTTTCGCCTGGACCTTCACGAAAAGTGGCTCAAGGAATGGATCGGAGAAGGCATTCTGGACGGCAAACCCCACCACGACCCCAAAAGCTGGAAAAAGCACGTCGTCGGACAATGCCTGAGCTGGCTGGATAATGGTCTGCATGCCCGCTCGATCACGCGCGATCTGGATTGGGGCATCCCCGTCCCGCTGGAAGACGGGAAAGGGAAGGTGCTGTACGTCTGGTTTGATGCCCCCATCGGATACATCTCTTCTACCAAGCAATGGGCTTCCGAACAGGGCGCCGACTGGGAAAGCTATTGGAAAGGTGAGGAAGCCGACTTGATCCATTTCATCGGAAAAGACAATATCGTTTTCCACTGCATCATTTTTCCGGCCATGCTGAAAGCCCATGGCGGATACAATTTGCCCGTCAACGTTCCCGCCAATCAATTCCTGAATTTTGAAGGACAGAAATTCTCCAAATCCCGGGGGTGGGGCATCGAACTGCAGGAATACCTGGAGGAATTCAGGGATTTCCCCAATGGGGAGGATGCCCTTCGCTACACCCTGCTCCGGATCTTGCCCGAAAACCGGGACAGTGATTTCACCTGGGCCGATTTCGTTGATTTCCACGACAAGGAGCTGACAGACAACCTGGGCAATTTCGTGAATCGGGTGATCGTACTGTCCAACAAGTATTTCGGAGGCCAGGTCCCGGCTTCCACTGTTGACCTGCTTTCGGAGTTGGAACCCGTGCGCAAGCTGACGGAGCAACTGACCCAGGAGCTGGATCGCTTCAGTTTCAAGGCTGCCGCGCTGCTGTTCATGGAAATATCTTCCTGGGGAAACAGCTATCTGCAGGAAAAAGCCCCCTGGAAGCTTTACAAGGAAAATCCGGATGACCCAGCCATTTCAGATGCCCTGTACGTAGGCCTGCAATTGGTTGCCCTGCTGGCAGTCCTGAGTGAACCTTTCATTCCCTTTACTTCTCCCCGGATCCGCGCCTTAGTGGGCCTTGGCCCGGTTCAGAGAGGGGAATGGAAAGATTGGTTCGGCAAAATGAAAGCGGGCGAGCCTTTGTTGCATTCCGGGCAGGCCCTGGGCGAACCCGAGTTGTTGTTCGCCAAGATCAACAATCCCAAGGACGATCGACTCCAAAAGATCATCGACCGGCAAAAAGATAAACTCGCGCAGATTTTGGAATCCGAGAAAAGCAAAGAACGGGAACCCATCAAACCCGTGATCCAGTTTGACGACTTCTCCAAGCTCGACCTCCGCACCGGCACCATCCTGGAGGCCGAAAAGGTTCCGAAGACGAAAAAGCTGATCAAACTGACCGTGGACCTGGGCAGCGAGAAGCGGACGGTCGTTTCCGGTATAGCTGAATTTCACAAACCCGAGCAATTAGCCGGCCAAAAGGTCGTCCTGGTCGCCAACCTGGCTCCTCGAAAACTAAAGGGCATCGAAAGCCAGGGCATGATCCTGATGGCGGAGAATGAATCCGGCGAACTGGGCTTCGTGAGCGCCCCCGAGGGCTGGGGAGATGGCTTCGGCGTGCGGTAGCACGTGAGACGGCGAGCGGTAAACGGTGATCTGGTAATGGAGGATAAAACAAGCAATATTTGCTCTTTATTGCTATTTTAAGGATATGATAGATTACACAAAGTTTATTGATGCAGACCCTGCAATCATGCTGGGAAAGCCCAAGATCAAGGGAACCCGATTAACCGTTGAGTTGATCCTGGAAAAGATCTCTGCCGGTTTCTCATTCGAAGAAATCATAGACATGTATCCCCCCCTTTCAAGGGAAGCTATTTTGGCTTGCATAGCCTATGCTGCCGATATTCTCAAATCTGAAGAGAACATTATTGCTGCCTGATGATTCACATTCTGGCTGACGAGGGGCTCAATGGAAACATTGTCCGGGCACTGAGAGAGATTGGGTTTCCAGTTGATTGGGTTTTGGAGAAATATCCAGGTATTTCCGACAGAGAGGTAATCGAGTTAGCCAAGGCCAATAATCAGATTCTCATTACAGAAGACAAGGATTTTGGGGAATGGATATTCGCCCACCAGATCAAAGGCCTTACCATCATTTTCCTCCGGTACCAAAAAGAAGAAGTCCCGCTAATTCTGGATTTTATCGTTTCCTATTTAAACCATTATGAAAAACTTTCACCACAGATAAATGAATTCATCACTATAAGCAATAAGAAAGTCAGGAGAAGGAGAATATAAGTTTTGGGGGGCCAATTTCACAAAGGGGAATAATTGGTATTTCAGCACCCCGTAATCAACGTAAATGGCAACATTGTCCCAAATAATGGGCTGGTATTACCATAAGCCAACCATTACCGCATTACAGCATTACAGCATTACCGCATTGTAATCCGGCGTATGCACAAACTTCCCCTCCCATTCCTGTTGAAGCTTTCCGTAATCGGGATAAACGGCCTTGGCCAATAAGCTGACCAGTCCCTTGCCCCGCTTCTGCTCGTCGTGGGTATTGATCACTTTTCGGGGCTGCAGAACTTCCGCCAATTGGCGGGCATTTTCCGGGCCGGGATTCACATGCCCACCCAGCCAGGCCGGCAAGCGGAAGTCCGAAAAGCTGGTGATCAGGAGATCAAAGGCAATGCCTTCGATGGCCTCCCGCTGCGCTTCGCTCAGGTGAAATCCATGCGGACAGTAGAAAACGGATATCTCCTGGTATCGGATAAGGGTAGCAAAATAGATCGGGTCCCGTTTCCGGCCGGGATGTAGCGTGGCTAATTCCAGGCCGTTCCAACTGAGCCAGCCACTCTCCAGCAGGTCCGGAACCCACTCAAGCTGACGTTCCGGCATTTTTTTGGAAAGCAATCGATGTGCCGTCAAAGAAGCCAGGATAGGGATATCACCCGGCAGCAGTTCCAGGGTCGGCAAATGGCAGTGGTCCATGTAGGACTGGGTGATCAACAGGGCCTCCGGGGGCGTCACCTCCTCGGGCGGGATCGGCGGCGTAGTATGCCATTGTTCGCTGAGCCATTTGAAAAACTCGATCTCCGACCCGACCAGCCAGGGATCTACCACCAGACGGAAACCGTCGAAATCCCACTCCCAACTGCTGTCCATGTTCAGCCGTCGTACGCGCAAAGGCATAAAAATAATTTTACGGCAAGATAGAAAAAGCCCCTAACGGATGCCCCATCCACTAAGGCCCACTCAACCGATAACCCGGTACCCTGACGAAGCGAATCTTATTTTTGGAGGAGGCGGATGTTTTCCACGCTTGTCAGGATCTCCGCTGCGCTCCGACCCGATAACCAATACCTGATACCCCATACCCAATGGACCCACTCATCCACTTCACCCATTGTTTTCTTTTCCCGCTAACCCTATGTTTGTGGATGAACCATACATCGACCCTCGACTTTATGCTTTTCCGCTTCACCTTATTCTGCCTATTGCTTCTGAATATCCCCACTCTGTTTTCTCAAGTTGTCACCTGTGTGCCCGAAAACCCAACGGCCGAGGACACCATCAGGCTGACCTTCCACGCCGACCGGGGCAATCAGGCCCTGAAAGATTACCAGGGCGACGTATATTTCCATACCGGAGTGATCACCGGAAACCGTTTTGAGCCCTCCGGCTGGCGATTCGTACAGGGGAATTGGGGAGAAGCCGACCCGCGGGTGCGAATGAAACGGGTTGCCCCCAACACCTACCAGGCCAGCTTCCCCATCCGGTCCTTTTATGGGCTGCCCGAAAGCGAGTCCTTTTTTCAGATGGGATTTGTTTTTCGGAATCAAGCCGGTACGCTCGTGGGCAAGGCAGAGGACGAGGGCGACGTTTTTTATCCGGACGTCCCCAAATACCCCAACGGCCCCCTGGAACTGGCCGACGGGCGCGACGGCGTATTTCTGACCGCACTCCCCGACCGAAAGACTCTGTTCGACGGCCGGCTGTATATGAGCAACGGCCAACAATCGATTTCTTTCAGCAAATTTCCCGGCGGCATTGTCAACCTCCTGTACCATCCGCGGCAAAGCGAAGAAAATCCCTTTTCGGAGGCCGCCATCGTACCGGCCGACAACGCTTCCATTTTCAAGGAGATCCAGCCCGAAAAGCCTGGAAATCGGCTGAAACTCGGAGACACCGAACTCATGGTCTTCCAGAACCCCTTCAACCTGGCCCTGATCCGAAAGAACCATCCGATCCTGACCCTGGAGCGAGGGTTTTTCTTCGATGACCGGGATAGTCTGCTGGGTCCGGTGACCGGACTCCGTCTTCAATTGGAAAAAGGCGAAGAAATCTACGGCGGCGGATCCCGGGCTATCCCGACCAACCGCCGGGGAGAACGATTCTACCTCTACAACACGGCCAATTACGGCTACACGTACGGCGAGACTGCCCTCAACATTTCCATTCCCTTTTTCATCAGCTCCGCCGGCTACGGACTCCTGATCGACAGCTACCGGCCCGGCTATGTCGATTTCGGGAAAACCGAGGAGGATGTCTGGGAAATGGGGATCCAGGACACCCTGCTTTCCCTTTTCCTTATACCGGGAGAAACGCCCAGGGAAATCCTCCGAAAGTACACGGCCCTGACCGGTCGCCAGCCCCTGCCTCCGCTTTGGGCCCTCGGGTACATCCAATCGCGCTTCGGCTATCGCAGTCAACAGGAAGCCCTGGACATCACCCGACGGACTCAGGAGGCCGGAATCCCCTTGGATGCCATTCTGCTGGATCTTTACTGGTTTGGCGGTAAAGAACGAATGGGAGACTTCAGCTGGGATAAAAGCCATTGGCCGGATCCCAGGGCCATGGTCGATCAACTGGAAGAGAACGGAGTTAAGACCCTTATGATCAGCGAAAGCTACTTTGTGGAGGACACACGGCACTGGGATGCCCTTAGCGGGCAAAACCTCCTGGCTACGGATTCCAGCGGCCAAGCCTATGTCATACCGGATTTTTGGGCCGGGCCGGCCGGGATACTGGACGTATTCCAGCCGGAGTCACGCGACTGGTTCTGGAAGTTGTACCGGGAAAAGATTGAAGCCTACGGCATCCACGGGTGGTGGTGCGACAGCGGGGAACCCGAGAATCATCCCGCCGCCATGCAGCATAGTCGAGGTTCTGCCCGGGAGGTGCACAACCTTTATTCGAATTACTGGTCGCGCATTCTGCAGGAAGGGTACCAAAGGGATTTCCCCGACAAGCGGCTTTTCAACCTGAACCGTTCGGGCTGGGTAGGGATGCAACGCTATTCGGTCTTCCCCTGGTCGGGGGATGTCAGCCGATCGTGGGAAGCCTTCCGGGCTCAACTGCCGATCATGCTGGGGGCCGGCCTGGTGGGCATCCCCTACATGCATTCCGATCTGGGTGGTTTCACCGGCGGCCCCAAGGACGAAGAGCTGTATACCCGATGGGTACAAATGGGCACCTTCGTACCCATCATGCGGATTCACGGAGACGCCCTGGGGATTGAGCCGGAACCCATCTTTTATTCTTCCGAAACCCGGAAACGGGTTCGGGATGCCGTTTTACTCCGCTACCAACTGTTGCCCTATACCTACACCCTGGCTCAGGAAGCCTATCGCAGCGGCCTTCCTCTGGCGCGTTCTCTGGTGCTGGAATCCTTATCCAGAAAGGCCAATACCTTGCTGGACCAACAGTATTTCTGGGGGGACAACTTGATGATAGCACCTGTACTGGAAAAAGGAGCCACGAAAAAAGTCGTTTTTCTACCGGAGGGGCGCTGGTACGACTGGTTCAGCGGCGAACGTTTCGCAGGGGGCAGGGTGGTCACCGTAGAAACGGATCTGGACCGAATCCCTGTTTTTGCGCGGGCCGGAGCGGCCATCCCCGTGAACCCTTCCCCGGGCAATTCGGAAAACTGGGTCAAGACCACTTCAGCCTGGCGGATTTTCCTCCCCCGCACCAACGGTGTGTACACCGATAGCGCCTACGTAGATGACGGAGAAATGGCCGGCAACATCCCAAACGGACACTACACCTGGTTTATATCCGAGACCAAGCGGGAAGACGATATCCTCTTCCTGGAGATCAAACAGGCGGTAATGAACCGTTCAAACCTGGAGGGCGAAGAAGTGCGGATCGAATTGGCGGGCTTGGAGGAGCCTCCCGTCCGGGTGAGGTGGCAGGGCCGGGGCTATAGCCAGAAAAAAATGGAATCACCCGGCCGGCAGAGCCCCTGCTGGTGGGATGAGAAGCGAAAACTTTTGTTGCTGAGCGGACCTTGGAAAGACGGCAAAAATAAAGGCGCCATCCGGCTCCGATAACCGGCTCCGGAAAGGATTTACTGCTGCGCAGGAGAATACTTGCTGTAATTGACCTCGCCCTTGCGGCCGGGAGTAAAAGTTTTTTTATGCTGCAACGCCTTTCCATTTGACCCTGGCCCTGGCATACAACCCGAGGCGTCCTGGGTGCAGAGAAACAGGGGTCGGTCATCCGGTAGCCTGGACAATTAGCCCTTCGTGAGCCAGTTCGAGCGTTTCGATAAAAACAGCATTCCCTCTTCCCAGCATAGGATCCCAGTATAGCTTGGCCGGAAAAGCATTCCGAACTCTCCAGACAAAGGCCGGTTCGTGATTTTCATTCAACAAGGAAATGACGACATCCCGCTTTTCCACCCGATTGAGTTGGATGGTATTCCACCATTCAAAGAATTCATTGTCCCCCTCCGTCATTCCTCTTTTCAAGACGATATTGGGGTATTTGATGCGGCCCGGCATTTTGACCGAGGAATATTCCCGGCTCGAACCGCTTCTAAATTCAACCACTTCGGTTTCCATCCCCAGGCCCGATACCTCAGAGAAAGCCAGGGAACTCCCTCCCCATTCGACCAGGAAATGGAGATTGATCAGATGCTTATTTGACATCGCTTTTCCAATTTTCATTCAATAAGGGAAGGTCTCGATATATGTCCAGATTATGCACAACCTGGAACTTCTGGACTTCCTGATTCAAATTCTGATAGGATACGGAGATTTTAAAGACCGGATCTCTTCGCTTAAAGGGCTCAAAGAAGCTGCCCAATTCGTCCACCAGAATGTTGAATCGCTTACCTGGAGCAAAATAGGTCATTTTGTGAAATACGGCCAGGTCGGAGATCACATGGGTTTGGCGCAAGCCCTTCAGCTTGGGGCTGAACTTAAACCTCGGATCCAAAGCCGGACCTTCTCCGGCATTCCAAAGACAGAGGAACAAATACCCATTGTCCAGTTCGAAATCCAGGAAAAGGCGAGCTTCAGGCATCCCCATCATTTTAGTTTGGCAAAAGATAAGGATTATAGCCATTTGTTTTAGCATGGGCAAGGCTGTACGCAGCTTAGCCCGAATGCACCGTCCGATTATATTGATCCGTCATCACTATTCTTCGGGTTGGTCAGCCATCCTACCCTTAACCTTGGGGCATTTTGGATTCCTTTTGCCATATTAGCGGTTCAGACCACTAAAGCCTATGAAGCGATTCCTACTCCCAATCCTGTTTCTGGCCGGCCTTATTCCCTTGAACGCCCAGGAATTTCACTACACGCTCTACAACATGGCTCCCTTGAGCGTGAACCCTTCCCTCACCGGAGCTTTTCCCGGAACCGTACGCATCGGCGGGATATACCGAGATCAATGGGGATTCGGTTATCTGAGCGAGCAATTCCAAACCCCGTCCTTCTATGCGGATGCGCCGCTTTTTCGCGGCATCGGAAAGCTGGACTGGATCGGGGTGGGAGGTATGTTCCTCTCCGACCAAGCGGGCAGAGCCGGTTTTTCCACCACCCAATTCATGCTCAGCGGGAGTTATCACTGGTCGCTCAACAAAACGCGGACCACCGTCTTTACGATCGGCGTAGGGCTCGGCAGTATTCAGAGGCGGATCGATATCAGTTCGGGCAATACTTCTTTCTTTTTCGGTGACGAATTGGAAAGCGTCATCGGGACCGAGAACACCCCATCGGCCACCGGAAACGATCGGGCAATGTCCAATCCCAACCAGGGAGGCTTCAACGTGAACGTTGGCCTGATGCTGCGGAGAACTTTTTCGGATCGGGTAGCCATGGAACTGGGTGCTGCCATGAACAACCTGACACGGCCCCGCCTGGGCCTGTTGACCACCGATCCCAATGCCCAAAATGAGGACGGCTCGCGGGTCAATTTCACCTACCAGGCTCACGCCAACGTATCCCTGGCTTTTACCGAGCAGTTATCCCTGGTGCCCTCCGCTTTTTTCCAAACGACCGAAGGCGGCGGAAGCAACATCAACTTACAGGCCCTGCTGGGCTATAAACTCCAACCTCAATCGGATATCACCCTTTCTATCGGTCCGGGATACCGATTCGGGGATGCCGGTCAGATCCTTGCCGGGGTAGATTGGAAAAGCCTGCGGGTGCGCGCCAGCTACGACATGACCTTTTCCAGCCTGGCCAACACCTCCGGCAACCAGGGAAGCCTGGACATCGCTGCCTGGTACATCATTACCATTACGAAAAAGCCCGAGGTACCACCGGCCATCCTGTGTCCCCATTTTTAAAAAAACCACTACTCAACCACTTTACTACTTAACCACTCAACCACTTTACCATTTACTCTTTTTCCTCCTATTTTTGTGAGCCAACGTTTTGACTGAGACTATTGTCTTTTCATCATACAGACTGAGACCATGACCATGCGATCGATCCTTTCCTTCCTCTTTCTGATGGGCAGCCTTTATCTGGCGGGCCAGCCCATGAATAAGCCTTCTTACCAGACCATGCTGCAGGTGGCCCAAGAAGCGATGGACAGTTTCGATTACTACCATGCGCAAGAATGGTACGATAAGGCATATGAAGAAAGACGAGACAGGGAACTCCTTCCCATATTGGCCGACATCAGTTACAAATTGCGCAACTATTCACGTGCGGAAAGGCAATATCGGTCGATCCTGAGGAGGGATGAGGATGAGGGGCTTTATTATGATCTCTATTATCCCCTGGGCCGGGTGGCTAAAATGAACGGCAATTATGAGGAAGCAGAAGAGTACCTTATTGAGTTCATCGCCATGGGGGAGAACGATTCTCTGATCCAACTGGCTCGAAAAGAACTGGAGGGGGCTCGCATGGCGGTTTCCCTGCCGGACCGGAGCCGGGGTGTGGAAGTAGAAAACGCAGGCCGGGATGTCAACTCCCGCAATTCTGAATATTCGCCCGTATTAGGCCGCAGCGGCGATAAACTCTATTTCACCACCTTCGACCAGGACGAGGTGGTGCAGGTATCCAAGGAAGGGCTTCCCGATGTTTTTGCTCAGATCATGGTTGCCCAAAAGGGAGATCGCGGCTGGGAAGACCCCAGTCCGCTGGGGGAGGAAGTGAACCGTCCGGAAACCCACACCATCAACGTGGCTCTGTCCCCCAGCGGCAACCAGATGTTCCTGGTCCGAGGCGAATTCATGTCCAGCGAACTGGTCGGTACAAGGATGTACTACAGCACCGGCGGTGAGGGCAACTGGAAGGGAGCCCGCGAGGTACAGGGCATCCACGGAGATTACATCGTCAAGAATCCGACCGTCGGAGAACTTTTCGGTCGGGAAGTATTGATCTTTTCTTCCAACATGCCGGGAGGCAAAGGCGGTTTCGATTTGTATTACGCCACGCGGGAAAGCGAGGGCGTTTACACTCGCCCGGTCAATCTGGGAGAGACCATCAATACCCTGGGAGACGAAGAAACTCCCTTTTATTTCGATGGCACTTTGTATTTCAGTTCTACCGGGCATCCTGGAATCGGAGGCTTCGACATCTTTTTCGCGGTATGGGACGGATCCCGTTGGACGGAACCCGAGAATATGGGCAAGGGGTTCAATTCACCCCAAAACGATATTTACTTTTCCATCGACCGGGAAGGCTACAACGGCTTCCTGGTCTCCAACCGGCCGGCTGAAGGCGCTCGCTCCCTGGAAAACCGAACCTGCTGCTACGACATCTACAACTTTACCATCCCCGAAGTATACGCCAACCTGGTCGTAGGGCTTTTCGACGAAGGAGCCCGGGAGCCCCTGCTCGGCGGAAGCGTATTTCTATTTCCCTACACGGGCAATACGCAGGGAGAGCCCACCATCCGGACCAGCGAGAAGGGAAACCGTTTTGACTATAGCCTCGATCTGGACACCTACTACAAGGTCGTGGCCTCCGCTCCCGGTTATTTCCCGGACTCGCTAAACCTGAATACCACGGAAGTCAAGGAAAGCAAGGAGTTCGTAGAGCGCTTTTACCTCAAAAAACGCCCCGTCCTGGCCCCGGAGCCCGAATTCGATACGATCGCGCTGGAGGAGGCCATCGTTCTGGAAAACATCCTCTACGACTTTGACGAAGACCGGATCCGTGAGGAAGCTGAACCGGACCTGGAGGTGATCTACAATCTCATGACCGAGTACCCGGACATGAAGATCGAACTGAGTAGCCATACGGATTATCGGGGCGATAACGACTACAATGAGGACCTTTCGCAAAGACGGGCCGAATCCGCCCGCCGGTGGCTGGTCCGCAAAGGGATCTCCCGCGACCGCATCGATGCCAAAGGCTATGGAGAAACCCAGCCTTTCACCGTGAAACAACGCCAGGCCAACCTCAATCCCTTCCTGAAAGTAGGTGATGTCCTCACCCCGGATTTCATTGATGACCTGCCCACCGAAGCAGAGCGCGAGGCCGCTCATTTCATCAACCGGCGGACGGAATTCAAGATCACCGAAGGGCCTACTTCGATCATCATCAAACGGACCGAGCTCCGCAAAAAGAATGCCTTACCCGTTCTGCCCACGCGACCATCCCCCCCGAAGTCTGCTTTCCAAGATTCGCTGATCAGCCCGATGTCTTCGCTCTACGGACAAAAGGGACTCAAAAATGTGCCCATTATGGTCTTTGACGAGCGGGTCATCGATTTCGGCAAGATGAAGCGGGGCGAAAAAAAGGAGCATACCTTTACCTTCGTCAACCGAGGGGATGCCGATCTGGTCATTTCTCTGGTCTCCGCATGCGAATGCACGGAAACGGAGTATTCTACCCAGGCTGTCGCGCCGGGAGAGAACGGTGAGATCCACATCCTCTTCGACAGCACCGAAAAAGAGGAAAGCGAAGAGGTCTTCATCGATATTTTCCTGGAGAATGAGGACCCAAGGACCCAGGCCCCTATCCTCGAGCGGTTGACGTACAAATTTGAGCTGGAAGACTAAGCGTTCTGTGCGAGGCTGTCAAGATGCTTTTTGGTCCGGAGTCCATTATTCAGCGCCGCCGGGATGGTTTTTTTCGTTCATTCTGGCCGGAAATCCCTCACCCTTTACTTGCCTGTTCTATTTCATTAAATAATACACTCCTAGCTGCCAGTTGGGAGCAGCCAGAATGTTTTCGGCCGACAGAACGGTGCCCACACCTGCCGAAAATCCGACCTTTTCGGCGATGGTGTAATTCACTTCCGGGGTTAAGGCCAGGTAACTTATGTTGTTCCCGAACAAGGAAGAGCTGCTGTTGCCCACATCCTCCCCATTGTCAAGGGCGATCAGGTGATTGATCTTCAAAGCCAGCAGGAAATTGCCAGGGGTAAAACCTACCTCAGCCCGCCAGCGAAAGCCGTCGGTATAATTGACAGATTGGGCGCCGGTAGAATAGTCCAATGTCGCATTGCCCCGCCAGTTATAGCCGAGGCCACCCGAAATGTAGAAGGGCGAAGGATAAAAAGAATGGGAAACGTCTGTCATGAGGAACATCCCCCAGGCGCCGTCTCCTGTCTGAAGCAATTCGGTCCGACCGCCGGTATTATTTCCCAAAGGCGTTTTCACATCGGCCGATACACTCCAAACGACCGGGCCGGATTGGATAAGTCCCCATTTCAGGCCGAACCAAACATCTCCAATCCCGTTTAGCTCATCCCCCGCATCGATTTCTTCGCCACTCTGCTGATCGGCCAGCCGGTTGAGCGTAGAGCGGACAAAAAGCGGGGCGTTCACCACGGCTGTCAGCCGGTCGGTTATTCCGATCTCCGCATAGGCCACGGTCTGATAGACGCTGGTCGTCCGGATATCGATAACCTCTCCATCCGGATTAAAAAAGCTGCCGGCCCGCACCATTTGCTGCCCCAGCTTGAAATAGCCTTCGCCTTTGGGTTGAGTCCAGGCGGTCTGGGCATCTCCCGGCTGGATGGACAACAGGATCAAGCCGAGGCACAGCCCCAGAGCAATTGAAAAAGAAAGATTCAGCATAATTTATTGAAGTTGAGCTGCACCGAAGGGTACGCCAAAAGGTTTGCAATAGATGATCACGAATTCGTAGTCGGCGGGGTCAGCGTCTTCGGGTAAGGCATATTCCTGGGCACCGGAATTTGACTTCAGCTCATCTAACTCTATCCCGCCCGAAACGCCATTGCCAATGGGACTCAGGTACACGTAGAGCCCGGGGCCGGATTGAGATCGAAAATTCTCGGCAAAGGAAAGCAGGGCTCCGGATTCCCCGGTAGTCAGGGTAGCTGTACCGGAAACGGAATACCCGTTCTGGCCGCTGAAATTGCCCGACCGGTTGTTGCTGACGACCTGTAGGGAGTAGGGGACGCTGTTGACGCCTTCATAGGAGGCTGTGATGTTGCCATTCCCGGTAGATTGTCCGACCACCCATCCGTCCGCATCGACGGTTGCCACCGCGGGATCGTCACTCCTCCACTCCACCACGGCTCCTTCCAAGGTCTCTCCCGCTACATTTCGGACTTCGGCCGTGAGCTGAAGGGAATCTCCCAAATTCAACTGAGAGGCATCTCCCCGGACCAGAACCTCAGCCACTGCTTGAGAATCGGCCACAACCGTGACCAGGACCGAGTCCGAGTATTCACCGGCGGCCGTTCCCACGATCAGCGTCTGACCGGCCGAAACCCCACTGACTGCGCCCAGACCGGAAACGGTAGCTACGCTGAGGTTCTGGCTGACAAACGCCCACTCGGTAGTCTCGGGCTCTCCGTTGCTGTTCAGGAACTGGAAAGTAAGGGTTTGCTCTTCTCCTTCCTTTAAAATCAGGCTGACCTCCTGGATGATAGCCTGAGGCTCATTGGCTAACTCCACGAAATCCGTACCGATACACCCACAAAGGAAAATGAGAAGCAGGGGAATTGCTATTCTGCTCATTCGCTGATTTTAGGCGCAAGATCAGCGATTTGAAAACGGATTGGCGTAATGCCTGCGACAGTTCGGCGAGGGTCCTGCCAGGAATAGGCCCGTTTTTACCGACAGCGGCGGTCCGCAGTAGGAGTCCTCATCCGGAAACGGAAATCCTGACAATCTCCTCCGGCTTATTCGTCTGAATTTTCGATCTCGATTCGATATTCTACCGGACAAACTTTTTTCATCATGGCGGTCACACCGCAATATTTCTCCTGAGAAAGGGAGATCGCTTTTTCGACCTTATCTTTTTTGGCTTCCAGATCCGGTCCTTTTACATAGTAAACCATCCGGATATGCTCATAAACCTGGGGATGCTCTTCGGTAAGGTCTGCTTCGATGTCCATGGAAAGGGAATCGATCTCCACGCGCATTTTTTGTAGCAAGGCTACCACATCCATACCGGTACAGCCGGCCAGAGAACTGAGCATCAGCGGCTTCGGGTTGGGGCCACTGTCGAAGCCCTGCGGTTCCCGGGTGTCGATCCGTACCTGCTGATCTTTGATGTGGCTGTCAAAAGCCAGCCGGCCTACCCAATCCGTTTTTACGTGGTGTTGTTTTTTCATTTTGCAATTGCTGATTCAATGGAAAGAGGATTGATCGCGTTGCAAAGAAAAGAAATTCCAAAAACCATCCATTGGCCGGCTTATCTAGTCCCAGGGGGTGAAGGTTTTTTTTGGCTACTTTTGGCCACGCATGAAAAAAGAAAAACGCATGGGTATTTCAGCCGCAAGGAATCGGGCACTCCCTCTTTCTTTGCCGGGCATCCTTTGCGTTGTGTTGACCGCCTGCGCCAGCATAACCTCGCCGCAAGGAGGCCCCAGAGACGAAACTCCGCCTGAGCTTGTGCCCGAGAAATCTACGTCCAACCTGCAAACCCGTTTCATCAAACAGGATATCGAACTGACCTTTAACGAATGGGTGCAATTGCAAGATGAATTTCGGCAAATCGTGATTTCGCCCCCTCTGGAATTTCCTCCGGAGGTCAAGCTACGCGGTAAAAAACTCATCCTGGAATTTGACGAAGGAGAAGAGCTCAAACCCGACGTCACCTATACCATCAATTTCGGTGAGGCCGTCCAGGATCTGACGGAAAGAAACCCCGCGGAGAATCTGCGATTTGTCTTCTCTACCGGAGATGTCATCGATTCGCTTTCCCTGTCGGGCAAAATAACCGATGCCTTTACCGGCGAACCCGTGGAGCGAGCCCTGTTCATGCTGTATGTATCCGCAGAAGACTCCGTAGTTTACAAAGAGAGGCCTTACTACTTTGGCCGTACCGACAAGGCGGGGAATTTTCGAATCCAGAACGTTCGGGCAGGCACCTTCAAAGGGTTTGCTCTTCTGGACGGCAATCTGAACTACCTCTACGATCAGGCCAATGAGAAAATCGGCTTCCCGCCAGGGCCGGTCACCCTGAGCGATTCCCTGAGTCCCGTGCTGGACATCTCTCTTTTTGACGAGCGCCCCCCCATACTGCTGGCGCGTGCCGACTCCTCCCGCTACGGTTTGTTGAAACTGGTTTTCAACCAACCTCCGGATGAGGTAGTACTCTCCCCCGAAAGCGATCTGGACCCTTTGTTTCGGGAGGTAGTGTCTGACACCCTCTATCTGTGGTACGATCAGCCGGCACGGGAGCGGGTTACCTTATTCCTGAACGCCGGAGATACGCTCAATTTCGACACCATCAGCTTTCTACCTCCCAACCGGGACACCTTTCTGGCCAAAACCCGGCTTCGAAAGCTGAATCAGGTGGGCCGCAATCAAAACCCCTTCAAACCCCTGCGCTTCGACTTCAATCATCCCCTGGCCCGCCTGGATACGGCCGGTATTCAGGTATTCCGGGACAGCCTGGCCCTGGATGTGGAGGTTGTGCCGCTACTGGATAGCAGCCGGCTGCGGAAACTCGATATCCGATTCGATTGGGAGGAAGACTCCACTTATACTGTGCTGCTTTTGCCCGGATCTATAACCGATCTCTTCGGGCTGGAGTTGGAAGATACCCTTACCACCGTCCTCAGGATCGACCCCGTCAAAAAGTACGGATCCATAAACCTGAGTTTCATCAATTTCCCGCGTGATTCCAGCTATCGGATCGATCTGACGACCAACGACCGGGCGGTGGAGACCTTCTCCCTGAGTGGGGTAGCTGAGTTCGAAAAACGTTTGGAGGGACTGGCCCCCGGAACCTATTCGCTGCTGATCATCGAAGATATCAATCAAAATGGACGTTGGGACCCCGGAAATTACCTGGAGGGGTTCCTGCCGGAAAGAGTGATCCGGCGAGAGATCCCTGCCCTGCGCGCCAACTGGGAAGTGGATTTCACCCTGGACTTTTCCGCGCCCCCACCGCCTCCGGCTCCTCCCGAACGTCCCGTCAGGGACAGCGAGACCAATGGAGACAACCGCTGATCTTTCCGAGGGTACTTAATCCGCAGCCTTTATCGCGCTTTGATCGGTATTGATCGCTTCGATCTCCTTGTCGATGTAATATAAACTCTGGGGACCATCGCCGATGAGTTGGATCTTATCCAGGATCGTACGCATCAGGGCCTCTTCCTCCCGTTGTTCTTCTACGTACCACTGCAAAAAGTTCAGTGTAGCGTGATCCTGCTCTTCGTATGCCATTTCGATCAGGCTATGAATGGCCTGGGTGACCTTCTTCTCGTGTTCGTAAACCTGCCGGAAGAGATCCCGGACGGAAGGAAAGTCGTGGGGCGGTTCCTGGATAGCCGGCGTCAGGGCTTTCCCGTCTACTTCGCTGATGTAGTGGAACAAGCGAAGCATGTGATGCCGTTCTTCGTCCGATTGACGAAACATGAAAGCGGCACAGCCCTGGAGCGCTTGTCGGTCGCACCAGGCAGCCATAGATAAATACAAATGGGAGGCGTTCCCTTCCAATACGATTTGTTCGTTCAGGGCCTGGGCCATTCTGTTGGAGAGCATAAGGACTTCTACTTTGGCGTTGAGGTGGAAATTTACGCTTGTTTTTCAACACTGCCCACCCGGACCTGTTAGTCGAACATGGAGGAAAAAGAAAAAAAACCTTTGTCGGGTGCGGATGTGGACCGGATCGTGGAAATGGGCTGGGAAGACCGGACTCCTTTCGAAGCTATTGAAGAACAGTTTGGGGTCAGCGAGCAGGAGGTGGTCCGGATCATGCGCCGGGAGATGACCCCCAAGAGTTTCAAACGGTGGCGAGCCCGGGTACAGGGCAGAAAAACCAAGCATGCCCGCAAAAGAGGGGGCGGAGTGGACAGGTTTCGCTCCCGCATGCAAAGAACCATCAGCAAAAACCGGCCTTCCAAGCCTAAATAGTTGCCCCTGATAAACAATACTTCCAGCTACAAGCCACTGAAAATTAGC
>CAZXIX010000052.1:0-29504 GCA_964640855.1 uncultured Saprospiraceae bacterium | reverse complement strand
TGGCCACAAAAATGAATCTTTTTCGCTATCAAAAACATTTTTCAGACACACCCTAATCCAGAAATCTTTCTCCACCCTTTCAGATTACCTAAGAATGCACAGCCATAAGTATGTTTTGTTTTTCCTTTTTGTCTGCTTTTCCTTTTCCTCTTTTGCCCAGCGCATAAACGGCCCCGTCATTCAAGATTATGGTGCCACATTCGAGGTGGAGAACCCTGATTTCAAGCCGGATCCGGACCAGGTCTATCGGGTCGTATTCGACATCCACAGCAGCCCGGAGGATCCCGCACAGGTAAATCCCATCCTGAACACCCTGGCCCGCTTCCTGAACATGCATGTAGCAGCAGGAGTGCCGCTGGAAAATCTGAAGGTTGCCGGAGTGATCCACAACCAGGCCAGTAAAGATGCCTTGAACAATGAGGCTTACCGGGACATTTTCGGCCTAGACAATCCCAATCTACCCCTTATGGAAGCCCTGACGGAAGCAGGTGCCGAGATCTACCTGTGCGGGCAATCCATGCATGCCCGGGGCGCCCCGAAAGAAAAGATGGCTAAACCGGTAAAAACAGCCCTTTCCGCCATGACGGTCTTCCTTACGCTGGGGAGCGAAGGTTATACGTTAATCCGTTTCTAACCGCCAGCGGAGCAAAGCACCTGTTCAAGGCCAATTATTGTACGACGGTCTTCAGGTTGACGAACTCAAGAATGCCCTCTTTTCCAAGTTCACGGCCATAGCCGGAGTCTTTGGTGCCGCCGAAGGGCAAGCGAGGGTCAGAAGCAACCATCTGATTGAACGCAACCGTACCGACATCCAGGCGAGAGGCGATATCCATCGCCCGCTCCGGATCGGAAGTCCAGACCGAGGCACTCAGGCCGAATACCGTCTGATTGGCCAATTCAACCGCCTCATCCTCTCCTTTCACCCGGAACACAGAAAATACCGGGCCGAATAATTCTTCGGCAAAAGCCGGCGATCCCTCCGGAATATCGGTCAGGATCAAAGGAGCCACACCGAAGGCCGGATTGGTTCTCTGGTTCCCATTATAATGGATTCGGGCTCCCTGGGCCACGGACTCTTCTACCTGTGCCAGCAGATGGTCTTTCAAGTCCTGGCGGGCCAGGGTACTCAGCCGGGTATTTTCATCCCAGGGATCTCCCAGGGTCCAGTTTTGGAGTTCGGCGACCAATTTTTCCAGGAAGGCATCGTAGATCTCCTCTTCGATGAGGAATCGTTTGGCTGCTATGCAGGTCTGACCGTTGTTGTTCAGACGCGCCTGGGCAGCCACCGCTACGGCACGGTCGAGATCGGCATCGCTCAGCACGATGAAAGGGTCGCTACCGCCCAGTTCCAGGACGGATTTTTTACGGTATTTCCCTGCCAAAGCCCCTACGATCGCACCCGTAGAAACACTCCCTGTGAAAGCAACGCCCCGGACGAAGGGATCGCTGATCACCCCTTCCACCTGGCTTTCGTCGATGATCATGCATTGGAAGACATTCGGGACGGGCAGAGCCTCCCCAAAAAGAAAAGCAATGGCTTCTCCGCAGCCGATCACGTTGGGAGCCGGTTTCAGAAAAGCTACGTTTCCGGCCAAAATGGTAGGCACGGCATATCGAAAGACCTGCCAAAAGGGATAATTCCAGGGCATAATCCCCAGAATGGCACCCATGGGTTCTGGGCGCAGCCACGCCTTTTTTTCTTCGAAGGTCACCTCCCGGATGGCCAGCATGGCCAAGGCCTGATCGGCGAAATGATCGCACAGCCACGCACACTTGTCAATTTCGGCATGCGACTGGCTGATGGGTTTGCCCATTTCGTTGGTGATCCAGCCGGCAAAAGTATCCCGATCGATGCGCAATAGACGGGCCAATTGGCGAATGAAGGCAGCTCGTTCCTCTACCGGCAGCACACACCAGGCCTCAAAGGCTTTTCGCCCTTTATGGAAAGCAGACTGAACCCCGGCAGCATCCCACAAGTCGTAGGTCTTGACAACTTCTCCGGAGTAAGGATTCAGGGTCTGGTAGGTCAATGGGTCGGTGGGCATCAAGGGCAAACTTTTCTATCGTGTCGGTTGGAATAAGTAGTTTCTGAACTGTAGGATATGAACAAACTTATTCTCGAATTGCTCGATTTCCTGTGACCGGAGTTCCGGCTGCGGGTCGTAGCGCGGCATGAATTCAAATCGGGTATGCAGGACCGGTTTTTTTTCCAGCTCCAGAGAGTATTGAAACTTTGTGCCGTGTTTGTTGAGCATCTGGCCGAAGTATAGCATCACGTCGTAGCCCAAAAAAGACTCCATTTGGGGAGCAATTCCGTATTTCTGGATGTATCGTTCTTTAAAATTACGGACCCCCGGGTTGTTGTGATTCAGATAAAGATTGCTGGAGACGAAAACGTTGAGTTCCTCATAGTAGTCGAAATCCATCTGATCGAAAGACATCCACTGGGGCAGACCGTAGATCTCCAGGCGAAATTCCGCCGTTTTGGCCAGATCGGCTTTGCGGAGTACATTGTAGACAAAGGGCTCCGACCAGGAAGGGACGATGAGCGCCATGCTGTCGGTGCGGGCAAAAAGCGAATCGAAGTTCATGGCCGGGTAATCCCCCGAGGTAGCCGGAATAACGTACTCTTTCAGGCGCGGCACCCGGTCACTCCCCTCGATCAGAAAGTGTTCTTCCTGGCAAAACCGGAGCCAGGCGCGTTCTGCCGGATTGTCCTGTACCAGGAGAACGATATTCTCGTCGCGGAAACGCTCCTTGGCCCTTCGGACCAAAGACCGGCAATGGGTTTCCAGGGTGGGACTCACCTGTATGTAATTCGGGTTTTCTTCGCTCAGGTTAGCCGTACCGCTGTAAGGAGAAACGAAGGCAATGTCATTGGTCTTGGCGAATTCAGCTACTTGCTTGACATTGTCCCGGCGGTAGGGCCCTACGATCAGGTGAGATTCGCGCAAGTCTTTTTCCGAAAAGAGCAGGCGATTGACAGCCGATACATCGCCGCGACTGTCGTATACGCTGACATTGAACTTGATATTTTGCCGCTCCAATTCCTCGATGGCCATGCGGGCGCCTCCGTAAAAATGCAGGGCCCATTCTGAATTGGGATTGATCTGACGCGATACCGGATCAAAATCCTGGGCCAGGAACGGAAGGATCAGCGCCACGTTGTAGCGGTTGAAAAATTCGCTTCCCATGGTTCCAGTCCGCAGCAAGCGAGCCATCTCCGAACTGCCGTAGGAGGTAATCGGCGGGCTGATCTCTTTGGCCACATCCGTCCATTGAATCACCTCCAACTCTTCGGTGGGAAAATCCTTGATCACCACGTACTGCCCGAGTTCGGGATCGTACACCCGGCGTCCTTCGATGAAATCCTGGTCGGCATCCTGCGGATTGACCGGCGTGGTCTGAGCCTTCTTAAACAGATCGCAGGAACTGAAGAAAAGAAGCAGAACCAAAGGAATGAGCCGAATTCCGAGCGACTTATTCCCATTCAATGGTAGAGGGGGGCTTGGTGCTGATATCATATACGACTCGGTTAATGCCTTTCACATGGTTGATGATCTCACTCGATACCTCGGCCAGAAAATCATGCGGCAGGCGGCTCCATTCTGCCGTCATGCCATCCAGCGAATTGACGGCCCGAAGCACAACGGCCCGCTCGTAGGTTCGCTCATCGCCCATGACGCCTACCGACTGTATGGGCAAAAGCACAACGCCTGCTTGCCAGACCTGATCGTAGAGACCGTGTTTTTTCAATTGCCGGATAAAGATCGCATCCGCTTCCTGCAGCAACTTCACCTTTTCCGGCGTAATATCGCCCAATATACGAACTGCGAGCCCAGGTCCGGGAAAAGGGTGCCGATGTAATATGGCTTCCGGTATGGATAGCTCAGCCCCTACCCGGCGAACCTCGTCCTTGAACAGCAGCCGCAAGGGCTCTACGATCTTCAGCTTCAGGACATCCGGCAAACCGCCCACGTTGTGGTGAGATTTTATCGTCACGGACGGACCGTGCACCGAAACGCTTTCTATCACATCGGGGTAGATCGTGCCCTGGCCCAGCCACTGGATGTTGGCCAGTTTATGGGCTTCCTCCTCAAATACTTCGATGAAGGCCCGGCCGATGATCTTCCTTTTCTTTTCCGGGTCGGACTCGCCTTCCAGGTCTCGCCAGAAACGTTCCCGGGCGTCAATACCAACGACATGCAGGCCGAGGCCATTGTAGGAAGTGAGTACTTCCTGGTACTCGTTTTTTCGGAGCAGGCCGTTATCGATGAAAAAACAGATCAAGCGGTCGCCGATCGCTTTTTTCAACAACATGGCCGCCACGGTGGAGTCTACGCCTCCGCTCAGTCCCATGAGCACGTTTTCCTCCCCGATCTGCTGGTGCAGGGAGGCTACCGTCTCCTCCACGAAAGAAGCCGGCGTCCACTCGCCCGTACAGCCGGCCACATCCCGTACAAAGTTCTGGAGGAGTTGCAAACCGTGCAGGCTGTGAGTCACCTCGGGGTGGAACTGCAGGCAGTAAACCGATGATCCGAACTTGCCGTCCTGGGCCTTGAAGGCCGCCACATCGATGGATGCCGTAGACGCAATGGCGGCAAAACCTTCCGGAAGCTGCATGATGGTATCCCCATGGGACATCCAGACCTGCGAATCGGCCGGAATATCCCGGAAAAGCTGATCCTCTTCCCGAAAAGAGACCAGGTTGGCTTTTCCGTATTCGCGCTGGGAGGAAGGCTCCACCTGGCCACCGTATTGCTGGGCAATGTATTGGGCTCCGTAACAAATGGCCAAAACCGGCCGTTTTCCGATAAAGTCTTCGAGTTCTACCTGCAAGGCAGCCTCATCCGTCACGGAAAAAGGCGATCCCGAAAGGATGACCCCTTTCACGCTTTCGTCCAGCTCCGGCATTTTGTTAAAGGGAACAATTTCACTGAAAACATTCAACTCGCGCACTCTGCGGGCGATCAGCTGAGTATATTGGGATCCGAAATCCAGGATGACGATCTTCTCCTTCATGGGCCAAATATAGGAAGTTCGCTTTCTAATGCAGCCGCAAGTTTTCGGCGACTTGCCGTTCTCTCATTCCCGCGATATCCCTTTTTAAAAGAGATCTCCGGATCAGGGCCCCCATACCTTCCCTCCCCAAACCCATAAACAAAAAGCCTGCCCCGGAGAACAGAGCAGGCTTTTTTAAATTTTCCCGGCAAAGAGCCCGAAAGGGCCCCTGGAAAGAATATGTCCTGCCGGTTATTTCACATCTCCTCTAACCCGTAGCCCGGCAGCAACACCGGGAGTTGGCCGGTTAGCGCGGCGGAATCAACTCAAACTCTACCCGGCGGTTTTGTTCGCGCCCGGAAGCGTAGCTGTTGTCCGCAATGGGAAAATCTTCTCCCATACCCCGGTAGGTCAGTCGGGAGGCGTTGATCCCTTTGTTGATCAGGTATTGATAGCAGGTGCGGGCGCGTTCTTCCGATAATCTTTGGTTGGTACTCGCGCTGCCCGTATTGTCGGTATGGCCTTCGATCAGCATGCGATAGTCCGGATATTGTTCGAGTATGGAATAGATCTCGTCCAGGTTGGCGTAAGAGGTAGCCGTCAGCACGGATCGGCCACTTTCAAACTTAACATCCCGGGCAACGTAGTTCAATCGCTCCTCTACTTCCTTGGTCACCGTCCGGGTGGGGCAGCCGTCGGCCGAACCGGGAGCTGCTTCTGTAGGACAAGCATCTTCCGCATCGGGGATGCCGTCCCGGTCACGGTCCGGACAGCCCTGAGTTTCAGCGGGCCCAAAATCGGTGGGACAGGCGTCCTCCGGATCAATGATCTGGTCAAAGTCCTGGTCGGGACAGCCATTGACGAAATCGGGCAGGTCGGGACAGGGGTCTACGTCGTCGGCGAATCCGTCGTTATCCGAATCGGCGGCCGGGCACCCCTGATTGGAAACCAGACCGGCTTCATAGGGACAATTATCTTCCGGATCGTAGATCCCGTCGCCATCTGAATCCGGGCAGCCCAGGAACTGGACTTCTCCCGGCAGGTCGGGACAATTGTCGAAGGCATCCGCCACACCGTCCAGGTCCGTATCCGGACAACCGTCGGTGGCCTCCGTTCCCGGCTCGTCGGGACATTGGTCCACCAGATCGCGAACGCCGTCCATATCCCGGTCGGCACTGGCCGGATCGGAACCTTTACCCAGGATAACCAGCAAGCCGGCTCCGAACTGAAGGTGATCCCGATGATCCTGGAAGACGCTGAACCGATATTCGGCCTTGGTCGACAAATACCAATGGCGGGCCAGCCGGAAGTTGAGGCTGGCTCCTACCGGAGCTGTATAGGTGATCTTTTCCCAATCTTCCAGAGTGGCCCCGATCCCTCCGTACAGATAGGGGTAGAGGAAAAAACTCTCTTTCATGAATTTGAGGTGCAACAAGGCATCGGCTCCCAGAGCATAGATCCTTTCCTTGTTGGCGTCAATGGCAGGTCCGCCATTGGGGTAGATCTTGGCCTCGCTGAAACGGACGGGAAGGCTGAAATTGAGCACGCTCGCCAAATGCCGGATGTATTCGATTTCTCCGCCCAGGGTAAAATCGCGTCCGTTCATGGAATTGGATATCGGATAGGCGTAGTTGGGTGCGATAGCCCGGAAGGCCAGCGCATTGGGGGCCTCGCGGTATTGGGCATACCCGAAATTCAGGCTTCCCCAAAAAAGAAGCAATAAAAAAAAGATCGTTCTTTGCATCGGATCGGTCTTCTTGGGTTAAGGTAATAGTGTTCATTTTACCGAGATAGTTCTCTTGGGTCTATCTCTAAAGATCAGATTATTCCCAATATAAATTGGGGGATTCATCTTTACAAAGATAAAAATGTAAGTGGGAGAGCTTTTCCTGTTGCTCGGACCAAAGCTTTTCTGCCCTATTCGGTCAAGCCCCGGCCGTCTTTTTTGATCAAACCTTCTTGCTCCAGTTGTTTCATCAACCGATCCAGGATGCCATTGATGAAGTCCTTGCTTTTGTCGGTACTATACATTTTACTGATCTCAACGAACTCATTGAGGGTCACTTTGGTGGGTATGGTATTGAAGCCGGTAAGCTCGCAAAGGGCCATTTTCAGCAGGATCATATCGATCACCGCCACCCGCTCGGAGTCCCAATTCTCCAGAGACGGCCGGATGCGTTCCAAAAGTGCCTCTTCCCCCTCGCATACCCGTTTCAGGAGTTCTTCCCCAAATTCAGTCACCGTCTCTTCGGTAGGTTCGTGCTCGGCATAAAAGGCGCCCTCCGCCGGCAGAGCTTTGACGGTGCGTTTCATGGCACCTACGACCAGGGATTTATCGTCGATCCAGGAGGGGTATTGGTCGAGCATCATTTCCTCGAAAAGTTCGTTGCTCAGGCAGAACTTGTAAAGCCCCAACCAAGCCTTCCGGTGATCGGCATCTTTACTTTCCTGGTCCAGGTACTCGTTGTAGTCGTCCGTTTTGGCGAACTCAATGTAGATAGAACGTACGGTGTCCGAATCGATCCGCCCTTCCAGCGCGTATTTTTTGAAAAGTCGCTGGAGCTCTTCGCTCTGTTCGAAGGATTCTGCGATTGGATTTTTGGCCAGCTTGGCGGTAAATCGCTGGTCTTTTTCAGTGGGCCTCAGTTTGGCCCGCCTGCGAGCCAGATCCTTTTTGCTGTATGCGGCAATTTTATAGAGGACCAGCAGGTTAAAAAGGTATAGTTCAAAGCTTTTATCTATAACCTGGCGGTAGCGTTTCAGTCCGGCCCCACAGTCCAGTTCCTTGTCGCGGCTCAACGCGTAAAGCACCTGCATGACCTTGATCCTGATGTTCCTTCTGCTTAGCATAGGGCTTTCCCCTTTTCGAAAACGTTTTTGGTTCCTGTGGTTTCCGGAAAGCCCAAATGGCCGGCCGAGTGTCAAAGATCACCGCATTTATGGGCCCGTGCAAAGAAGGCAAAAATATTGCATCTCAGGAAAAATATAGGCCGATGATTGATGAATTTCGCTCTATGACTTAAAAGATAGGGGGGCTCATTCACTCTACTGCCTCCATCACCTCCTCCAGGGATCCGGGAAAATTCAGGTAGTGCCATTTCTTCAAAATGGTCCCCTCTTTGAGCAATACGATACCGGGGTTGGAACGAATGATGGTCTTCAGGAGAATATCGTCGGCCTGATAAATGGGTGCATCCAGTCCGCTAGCCTGAATGAAATCCTGGAGTTTATCCGGCGAGGCTATTCGGCTGACTACCGCTACTTGCATCCCCTTCTCCTGTGCTTTTGCCAGGACGGGCCGAATGAATGCCCAGCGATCCAGATAGGATTCTTCCCAATCGTAATTGGCCGTGGCCATCTGCCGCTCGGCCACATCCTTGACCCGGCGAACGAATTGCTGAGCACCGTTTTCCTCCAGCGTGTCGATGGAATAAATGGTGTCTTTTACCGTATGCGGAACGACGGTTTCTTTGCCCTTGAGCTCATGGGCCACGATTAGGAACAAATAACCCGGCTCGGTCAGCAGATCCTCCGTAATATCATACCCATCCATGTGGCTGATTTCAAATTCGCTGATCTTGGTGGGTTCGATCTCGGGCTCCGACTGTATCTGTTCGATTTCCCACTCCTCCTCCGGAAATTCCGAATAGCGGCTCATGTAATCGTCGTAGGAGAGCTCGACCGGTTCTCCCCCGCCCTTGGGCACAGCCCGGAATCCCAGGATCTCGATATTGGCCAGCGCATCCGCTTCAGCCTGTTTCTGCTCGGCAATGTTCACACCTTCCTTGAAGGGGCGAAAATCGGAATGGGGCAAGGCCCAAACGTAATTGCTGAAGCAATACAGCAGAAAAACCGGCAGACTGGCGAGTGTAAGTCCCTTGCGAACCGGAGCCGTCAGCAGTTGATGCATGTCGTTGGTACGCAACAGGAAGAGAATGGCCGGGATCAGCAGGAATACATCCTTGGCGAAACTGACCTGTGGCTTCAGCTTGATGAAATCGCCAAAGCAACCGCAGTCCGTCACTTTCATGTGGGTCTCCTTGAATTCACTCCACTGGGCAAAGGAAAAGAAGTTGACCCCTTCCGGGACAAAGCCCGTCAGGTAGGTAAAGCCGGTCAGGACAGTAAAAAAGGCCACCAAAAGGAAAAAGGCCCAGGCCGTCAGTTTGGGCAAGGTACCCAGCAAAAGCATGAGCCCCAGGACCAGCTCGAGTACGATCATGCCGACGGCAAAGCCTACCGAGGCGTCTGCCAGAAGGGGAAAAAGGGGAGCCAGAAAAGATAGGGCCGTATCGGCAAAAGTCGCTTCGAACTCCGCGAAGTACTGCTCCATTTTATAGGCCGTGCCCATCGGATCTACGGCTTTTACCCAGCCGGAAAACAGAAACAGGATGCCGGTGAAATTTTGGAAGAAACTGATGACAGGGCTTTGGATGAGGCTAGTCCTTCTCCACTGGGCGAAGGTCAGGATTCCGGCCGCGAGGGCCACAATAAGGGTGATGGTACCGATGGACATAATTTAGTTCGTTTGGGATTCTTCTATACGGATTAACGCAAAAACAGCGTAGATGAGGATATCGTTGTAATGACCGGCCAATCCTTCCGACACTTCGGTCATGCCACGGTTATCTTCGATCTGCTTGATGCGCAGCAATTTGGTCAGGATCATATCGGTAATGGAGCTGAGCCGCATTTCGCGCCATGCTTCCCCGTAATCGTGGTTTTTTCGCATCATGAGCCGGGTGGCCTCCCCGGCTATGCGATCGTAGTGCTTCAAAGCCTCCTCATAGGGTAGATCCAGGGGTTGATCGCCGTCCAGTTCGAGCTGGATCAACGCCATGATGCTGTAATTGACCAGCCCGATGTATTCTCCTTCCGGGCCTTCGTCCACTTTGGGGGGATGCTCCATTTCCTCCAGGTTGCGGATCCGCTTGGCTTTGATCATCAGCTGGTCGGTCAGCGAAGGCAGCCGCAAAATGCGCCAGGAAGTCCCGTAATCGCGTGTTTTCCCGGCAAATAATTCCCGGCACCCCTTCAGAACGTCTTCGAATTGGGTCCTTGTTTTTTCCAAACGGCGGAAGATTTTCGCAAAGATACGAAATGACGAATGGGAAGAGATGGATAAGCAAAGTGTGGGG
This sequence comes from uncultured Saprospiraceae bacterium, assembly GCA_964640855.1. Taxonomy (GTDB): domain Bacteria; phylum Bacteroidota; class Bacteroidia; order Chitinophagales; family Saprospiraceae; genus JAJDFU01. The sequence continues at coordinate 19,365 of CAZXIX010000052.1, read as the reverse complement.
TCCATCCCTTTGGCAACCCCTTGTGCAAGCTACGCAGATGCTCCGCGCTGCGAACAACGGGCAGGTTTTTTTAAAGGGCATCTTTCAAACTGCAGCTATACTATACGGCTTGAAACCGGGACGATAGCCGCTGCCTGCAGACGAAGCCGTTCTGCCGAAAACCGTTTACTTTTTATCTTGGGAAAAACAAGCCGGAGATGCCAACGAAAATCAACTGGGAGGATGTTCCCGAAGAAGAAGTCACGCCCATGATGAGGCGAAAGATCATTTACGGAGACAAGATCATGATCGCCCGCATGCGCTTTAAGGACGGGTTCAGGGTGCCCTTGCACAGCCACGAAAACGAACAGATCACGACCGTCATCTCCGGGACCATTCGTTTCTGGTTCGGGGAAAACAAGGAAGAGGTAGTGGATGTGCAGGCGGGAGAGTCGGTGGTCATACCCGGCCATTTGCCGCATGAAGCCCTTATGATCGGTGATGTGGAGGAGACGGACACCTGGGCACCGCCGCGGCGGGATTGGCTGGACGGAACGGACGATTATTTCAGAAGCTAACAGTTAATAGTTTACAGTTTAAAGGTAGGCAAACATGGATTTGGGTTTAAAAGGAAAGAGAGCGTTAGTACTTGCCTCCAGCAAGGGGCTTGGCAAGGCCGTGGCAACGGAACTGGCGCAGGAGGGGGCTGACGTGATGCTGAATGCCCGCAACCAGGAGGAATTGGAAAGAACGGCCGGCGGGATCAAGATCCTCACCGGGAAGGAAGTTCCCTTTGTGGTCGGCAATGTCTCCATACCGGAAGAAAGGCAACATATACTGGAAGAAGCGTTGGATCATTTCGGACAGGTGGATATACTCGTAACCAACTCGGGCGGTCCGCCCCTCGGTTTGTTCGAGCAGCATCAAGTGTCGGAATGGGAGAAGGCCTACAAGCTGCTGCTGGAAAGCGCCGTGGGCTTGATCAAAGGCGTTTTGCCGGGGATGAAGGAACAGGAATGGGGGCGTATCATTGCCGTCACCTCCCAGGCGGTCAAGCAACCGGTAGACGGCCTGATCCTGTCCAATTCCGTGCGGGCTGCCGTCCTGGGATTGGTCAAGACCCTGGCCAATGAGCTGGGCGCGTACAACATCACCGTCAACAACGTCATGCCGGGCTATACGCAGACCAAACGACTGGAAAGCCTGATGGCAAAAAATCCGGATTTCGAAGAGGCCATCCAGGAGGTGCCGTTGGGTCGGGTGGGCCAGCCCCGGGAGTTTGCGGCCGCCGTCGCTTTTTTGGCCAGCGAGCGGGCGAGTTACATCACCGGAGTATCTCTCCCCGTAGATGGGGGATGGATAAAGGGGATATAGGGTTTGGGGTGGCAGGTTTATTTCTCTACCAAGGCCCCCAATGCGGCTTCCGGCTGTATGAACCGCCCCGTCTCCTGCGGGCTATCCGTTTCCCGGCCCGTCTTTTGCAGGATCCGATGAAACTCCTCGGTAGTCAGATCGGGTTTCACCGCTTTCATCAGGCCGGCCAGCCCGGCCACGTAGGGGGTGGCCATGGAAGTACCGTTGTAGGTATCGTATTTGCTACCCGGTACGGTGGAATAAATGCCGACGCCCGGAGCAGCGACGCCCATGTCCAGATCCTGCACCGTATTGGAGAAAACGGCTTTTTTCAGATCGGGTCCCAAAGCAGAAACCGTGATCACGCCTTTGGCATTGGCCGGAGCGAAGAATTTGGCGTTTCGATTGGAGTTCCCGGCCGCTACGACCACAATAGCTCCTTTCTTCTTGGCATAAGCCACGGCTTTTTCATAAGCCTGCTGCTTGCTGTCGGTGGAGGGCCCGCCCAGCGACAAGGAGATCACATCCGCTTTTTTGTCGGCCGCTTCGATGATCCCGTTGATAATGCTTTTCTGCGTGCCCATGCCGAAGCCGTTCAGCACTTTGATGCTGGTAATCTGCACAAAACCATTGTTGGGAGCGAAAGAGGCCACTCCTACCCCATTGTTGCTCACCGCACCGGCAATGCCCGCGCAATGCGTCCCGTGTCCGCGGGGGTCATTGTCGTATTTGGACTTCAGGGACTTGTAATTCTTTTTGATGTCTTCGTGCTCCGCATCCACACCGGTATCCAGGATAGCGACAAGCGCTTTTTTCCGGGGCTTGATCTTTTGTTTCCGAATACGTTGGTACAATCGATCCACTTGCATGGCTTCGAAACCCCAGAGCTTTTCCAGGCCCGGATCGTTGATGCCGAAATTCTTGCGGTTGATGCGGTTTTCGGTTTCCCATTCCGGTAGATCGAGGGAAAGCAACTCGTTCTCTTCCAGCCATTCTACATCTCCGGACTCCAACAGAGCCTTCTTGATGGCGGGCAGGTCCGACAGCCGCTCCTCCGGGATGTTTACATACAGATAGTTATCCAGCAGAGTGATATCGCCCGATTCCGGATCAAAGGCCTCCCCGTAGGAAAACCCTTGGCGGTCCAGGTAGGAAAGCACAACAACCCCTTCACTGCCTTCTTTCAATTCAACCAGTAATTCCGCCTCCTCATCGAGTGGAATGGGCGAAGCGTATTGGGTAGTAGCCTGATAGGAATGCAACATAGCGGGGCGGTAGGCAAACCAGAGCCCCAGCAGGATAGCGGCAGACACCAACCAGAACCAACCTTTTTTTGCCGGAAGCAATTGATACAAAAATCCGGTACCCGCCAGGACCAGAAGATCGCGTCCGGCCATGCCGGCCATAGCCATTATGGATTGCCCGGAGAAAAGGATCCCAAGTGCATAAGCTCCCAACCCAAGCAAGAGGGCCGGCAAAAATACTTTGCGCTTGGAACTGTCGGTCCGGTAACCAAACCATAACCCCAATGTCACAAGTGCAACGAAATATCCCAACACATAAAAACTCATAGCCGCGCAGTTTGTAAGTATGTTAATGAAAAAACGGAGTCCGAGCAAGCTTTATTCGACGAAACAACTCAAGGAGGGGATCGGATGAGTCAGCTTCGCCTCCTTTTGGGAAGGGTAACCCTGATTGCGGGTAAATCCTTCTTTCGAAAGCGTGAAGCCGATCACACGCTTCTTCGGCCTAATCTTGCTAAATTTGCATGTCGAAAAAAGATAGCTAACACGAAATAAAACGAAAAGAAATGGCAGACTCCCCCGAAAAGGTACTCTGTTTGATCATAGGCTCCGGTCCGGCCGGTTATACCGCCGCCGTCTATGCCGCCCGCGCAGGCCTGGAGCCCGTGCTCTACACCGGAAAAGAACCCGGCGGCCAGCTTATGATCACCACAGATGTCGAGAATTACCCGGGCTATCCCGACGGGATCATGGGGCCTCAGATGATGGAAGACTTCCGCAAGCAAGCGGAGCGATTCGGTACGGACGTTCGCTATGAACTCATCCAGAAAGTAGATCTTACCGGCCCGGTCCACAAGGCCTGGACCGATAGCGGACACGAGATCCACGCCCACACCATCATCATCTCTACCGGGGCCAGCGCCAAATGGCTGGGGCTCGAATCCGAGCAGCGGCTCGCCAACAAAGGTGTATCGGCCTGTGCCGTTTGCGACGGCTTTTTCTTCAAGGGGCAGGAAGTAGCCGTCGTAGGGGGTGGAGACACTGCCGCGGAAGAAGCACTCTACCTGTCCAAGCTTTGCCCCAAAGTGCATGTGCTGGTCCGTAGAGACGAAATGCGCGCCTCCAAGATCATGCAGGAGCGCGTCATGAATTCCGAGAATATCATCATCCACTGGAATACCGAAACTCAGGAAATCCTGGGCGAAGAGGAGGTGACCGGCGTACGGGTGATCAACAACCAGACCCACGAAGAATCAGAGATCCCGATCTCCGGCTTCTTCGTAGCCATCGGCCACAAGCCCAATACGGATATTTTCCTGGACTGGATCCGATCGGACGATACCGGATACCTGCTCACCGAAGGAAAAACCTCCAGAACCAATATCGAAGGCGTTTTCGCCAGCGGAGACGCCCAGGACAATGTTTATCGCCAGGCCGTGACGGCAGCCGGCACCGGCTGCATGGCTGCCCTGGATGCTGAACGCTACCTGGTAGAAAAGGGGGTAGTTTGATTTTTAATGCAGGAATAAGAACGAATAAAAACAGGTGATCCCATGTCAGGATTGCCTGTTTTCATTTCGCTTCAATCCTTTACCCAGATCTTCAGCGACTGGGGCTGCAGTTGGATGTTCACGTCCTTCCCGCCACTGATCCGCTCCGGTACCTTTCGATCAGACACTCCGTTCACGTGATCAACGGTCCGGTTATTCGCAATGAGGCGCCACTCCCCTTCCGGCAATTCGATCTCTTCAAAAATTCCGCTTGTTTCGCCGGCATTGAGCAAGACCAGTACCCGCCGGTCAACCAGGTAGCCCAGCAGGCTTTCCCTTTCGGGCACTATCCACCGGTAATAATCTTCCGCCACGGCTTTTCCCTGACGAAAGACGGAACCGTAGTCCGAAAGCCGGAATCGGTTCATGCCCTGCCAAAAGGCATACATGTTTTTGTAATCGTTGGTGTTATCTCCAGTAGGCTCCTGCCCTACCGTTTCCCAGCGAAATTGATTGGCTGCCCGATGATTGTAGGTATCCCGGTAGCCGTGCATATAGACCTTGTATCCGGCCCGGGTCTCCTTGACCACCTCCCGCAGGGGAGCATCGGCCTTGCTGCGCATGATCTCCGACCCTCCATGGGTGACAATGGGCCCCAGGGAGGTATACAGCAGGGTAACGGCGATTTTATAGGCATCCTGATCTACTGCCTTTCGGCCATCAAAATTCGCCCCGAACTGATCGGCCAGGGCGAAATTGTCGTGTATATCCAGGTAGTTGATCCCGCTCAGGGGACTCTTTTCTTCCGGAAAGCGGTTGGCCAACCCGAGCATGACCCGGTATCGGTCGCCAAACTTGCCTCCGGGCCAGCCCCGGTCCAGTTGCGGGTCATTCAGCTCAAATACCGGTCCTTTGAAGGCGTTCCGGGCATCGTCCTGAAAGAAGGTGATGGGCGAGTCTTCCTTGTACCAATCCCAATCCGGGTTGTTCTCATAGTCCGGATCGTTGGAACCGATCCAGGCTTCTCCATAGACGATCTTGTCTTTTCCAATGGCTTCCTGCAATGCAACGAGGGTCTGCTGATCGATCTGCCCCGCCAGGTCGATTCGAAAACCGTCGATACCGAACTCCCGAATATAGTGCAGGCACTGGTCGATGATCCAACGCTGCACCATCGGGCGGTTCTCGGTTTTGACCTCGTTGCCGTAGGCGCCGATATGTTCAAATTCCCGGGTCCGGTAGTAATACAGTTTGTCGATGGCGTTGAAATGGAAGAGCCAGAAGTTGCCGTCCATGTTCTCGGCAGTGTGGTTGGGTACGATGTCGATGATCACCGCTATGCCCTTGTCGTGAAAAGCCTGTACCAGGTCGCGGAACTCTTCCCGCTCAGCCCCCGGTTCCTTGCCGAGACTCCGGTAGCGGGATTCGACGGCCATAGCGTGTGAGGTGCGGTAACCCCATTGGTAGTTTTCTTCGCTCACCCCCTGTTCGATCATATAGGCATCCTCGGCAAAGGAAGCCTTCCAGTCGTCTGTGGGGAAATGGACGTATTCCTGCACGGGCATGAGGTGAACGACATTGATCCCCAGGTCCACCAGATAATCGAAACCGATCTTTTCGCCTCTTTCGTTGGTCAGGCCCGGCAGGATCATAGCCGGAAAACGGCCTTTGATCTCTTCCGGTACCGGCAGGCGATCCGTAAAATCCTGAACGTGCACCTCGTAGGCGATCACATCTTCCAGGGCAGGTATGCCATTCGGCAAGGGAGTAGCCGGTTGGGTCCGGCGCCAGATCCGGGCTTTCCCCCAGGTATCGTCACTGACCCGGGCGTAGGGGTCGGTGACGTGCACCGGATGGGTTTCGTAAAAATGATTGCCGGGATCGTCAGCCCCGTGTACCGTAAAATCGTAATAGACCCCGTGCAGATCTTCCGCGAAAAGGCTTTCCCAGACCCCGTCTTCATCCCGCACCATTTCTTCCACCCGGTAGGCTTCCGTATCGTGCCGGCCCTCATACAGGTACAAGCGTACCTGCTCGGCGCGGGGGGCGAAGAGCCGGATGGTGGTGGAGTCGCCATCGATGTTAGCGCCCAGCTCTTTGGTCGAGTAGGTGGTTCGAAACCAGCCGTCGAAGGAACAGTGGGCCTTGAGCCCCAAATCGGGGATCTCCAGGAAGTAAACCCTTTTTTTGTTCAGGGGCTGCGCCGGTACGATCAGAGTCGTGGTGGACTCGTTGGGCAAAACCCCGGAGACGGCGATCTCATGGCCGTGTGCATCCGTGATCCGGTAGGCTTCCGGCGACAAAGGGCGCTCACCCGCGACAGTGGCCCAGATCAATCGCTCGTGAACGAGTTCGGCCTTCAGATCGTTAACCTGGGCGTCTTTCCTGAATACAAGATCTCCGCCCGCTGCGTTCGGGGCCTCTTTGGGTGGTTCCATCCATTCTCCGTTATCGATTCGAAATTTGAATTTGGTTTTGGGCTTCAGAAGGGTATAGTTTTCATTATCCAGGGTCAGCAGCCATTGGGACCCTGTTTTCTTAAGCTGCCATTGGGGATCTTCCATATTCTGGTCCCAGTTCCGAAATTGCCCGGTGACCACCACCCGCTCAGGCTTCACCCCGTAGATCCCTTCATCAAAAATAAAGGTCAGCTTATCTCCGAAAACGCCATAGCCCTGCAATGCCTGATCGGCAGTGAAGGATTGGCCCAAGCCGGATGAAGCAATCCCGACCCAAAAAAGCAGGAAAAAAAGGATAGTTCTCATAGCGAAGGACGTGAGTGGGACCGGTGCCGAATCATCGGGTCAGTCATCGTTGTAAACATAAGGCAATTGATCGTCATCCGGCAAGGAGAATAAGAAGGTAAGAAATTTGACCCGCAGGAATTTCCGGGCGGTGCGTCCCTATTTTCCCGGGCCGGATCACGAAAATCTCTTTCTTCCGCATCATGGATGTCGAGGCGGCTCGTAAATGAAAACAACATGATAAACCAATCCGCCGATCGGCGGAAGCAACACAATGAAAAATAACCATAAATTCCGGATGGTGGGATCCGAAAACTCGCGCTTTTTCAAGTCTTTGATAACCCGAATGTAGATCCGGGCTATCTGAAAGAGAGCAGCTATTGCGACAAGCGCAAAAAAAGCGAAAAGGAGGAGTAGCCCTTTCACGGTAGTCTGTTTTCATTCAACATGAGATGCGAAGCTGAAACTCAGATTCAGCCTAAGCTAATCTTCCAGCTTGGACAGGCTTTTTATCGTTCCGGGTATGGGCGAAACCTGCACCTTATCCTCTCCTTCCAGGACATAGAAAAGATACTGACTGTTTTGCCCGATCCGTTTGATTCTCAATTGCTCATCATCCAGAAAAGTCACCACATGGTCCGCGGTGAAGTCGCCCGAGCGAATCCGTTCCTGTATTTTGGTCCCGCTGCCGAAAGCGTGGCCGATGTAGGCGGCCAGGACCATAATGGCCGGGGCCGCTACCTTTACGATCCAGAAGTTGGGGCTGGCAGACTTAATGCCCAGGGCTGAAAAACCCTGGTCGGAGGAATTCGCCTTTTGCTTCTTCCGAAAACGCCTTTCCTGATAGGTGATCAGCAACAGAAAAACGGCGGGGAATACCACGATGACCAACATGAAGAGCACCCCCTTGGCCAGGTAATTGATGGGACTCAAAATGATATCCACGATGGTGACATAGCTCAGAATGTTGATATCCAGATGGCTGTAGAAAATAGAGTCGCTCAGGATGCCCAACAACAAGAGGAAAAGATATCCCATAGAAAGATAATCCTGTATGGACCTTCCAAGGGTCGGTTGGGGTTCAGGAGAAGACGGCGGTTGGGAATCCAAGTCGGTTCTTTCTTTAGGCTTGACGGACAAAGCTTCAATATAAGATATTCCCACACAGAAATGGAAGTCAGGAGGCCAAGCCCTACTTCAGAAAGAGTGCATGGGCCGGATAACTATCCGGAAGCAGGGCAGAGATGCTCAATTCGGGAGGACCGTCTACCGGAGCTTCCTCATAGGTGCATGGCGAAGGAAGCAAAACCAGGGATCTAGCTATAATTTAAAGCAACACTTTACACATGCAATATTTTATATAAATATTAAAAAGTATTTTAAAACTATCCCGCTCGCCGAAAAAAGCAATCCTGAACTTCTTCCTATCTTGACTCTGCCAACTCTTACTGCCTATGCCGAGATCCTTGCGAATAACGGTTCTGCTCGGGTGCCTGCTCCTTTCGGCGGCGCCCCTTGGGGCCCAATCGGAACCGGATTCGATGGCCCTGGATTCCCAGGCTTTTCAGCTTCCCCCCATCTTCCCGGGTTTGGCCCCCCAGATGATCGGTTTGTGGGAAGTAGAGATCCTCTCCTTCAACCCGCTGACCACCACCCGGCTGAACACCCGATTTGAGGACAGCACCTTTGTTTCCCGACTCACCACGCTGACCCACCAACTGCAGGTCAACCTCGGTATACTCCGGAGCCGTCGTCTCAACCTGGGCCTGGAACTGCAATACAACCACCTCCGGAACGATCCGGATCCGGGTAGCTCCGCCGCAAGGGTCCTCGGTAACCAAGACAATTTGACCGTCCGTGGTTTCACGGGTTTGGGATTTCGCTTACGGGCCATGCCTTTCGGCACCCTGCCCGAGCTCACCTTACAGACCCTGGTGGTGTTGCCGATCGGGAAAAGCGACGAACTGGGTCGCGAGCGGGTCACCTGGACCCTGCAGGGCTCCTTTTACCAACGTCTGTTTCCCTGGCTTACCGGCTTCGCAGATGCCGGAGCGCAGATCCAGTTTGACAAGCCCGCCCGGCCGGAACAAGAATATACCCCTTTTGTCAATGTGTATTTCGTCGGAGAATTATGGCGAAACCGGCTCTACCTCTATCCCGGCCTGACCTGGTCTGCCTTGTTGAAAAAAAGATTGGAAGGAGCCCCTTTGCGCACAGACATCAACTGGACCTTTACGTTGGGGCTGCAGTATAATTTCAGTCGAAATGCCCTGGTCAATTTTCAATGGGGACGCTTCATTCAGTACATCACCAGCCGGGAGGCCCAAAAGCTGGAGCCCGGCAGTTTCCACACTTTCTCCCTGGGCTTCCGTTTCCTGATCCGGGCGAGGAGGAATCCCTGAGCCGGACCTTCTTCTCATCCGCCCGTCCAGAAAACGTACTGCCGGCCGGTTTCCTCGGAGGTAAGTAGTATAGCCGCCGCAGCACCCGAGGCACCGGGAAAACCGGTCACTTCGGAAGGGTCGATAAACGTCCCGGAAAAGGTTTCGATCTCATCCCGTTCGATGGCGAGTTGAATGGTGTTGGCCAGGGTATCGAAAGTCCCGGAAATGGGATTGTCCTGCAGGAAGAGCTTGTCTCCGAAATGCCTTTCTATGGATAAATTTTCTTTAGAGATGATACCGTAGGTGCCGTCGAGAGGGGGACGGAGTTCGATGGCATGCTGAGGATCCGCCAGGTTGGTCCAGAAGTTGTCGATGCTCGGGGGGAAAACAGGCGGCAGCACGGGAACAAAGATCTGGTTGAGGGTAAGCGGAATGTTGGCCGGGAAGGCGGAGAGCACTTCAAAGGGAAAGGTAGACCGACATGCGCCGTCGCCTGCCAGCAGATCGACCGGGCCCGACAGTCCGGCGGGAACTTCGGCCACCCAGGCGTTCAGGTTGGATTCCCAACGGAAATCCCCCTGCGGAGCCGTACCAAATCGCAGCTCCTGCAAAGTTTCCAGCCCGTCTCCCCGGACGATCACCTCAAAGCCCGCCGGATTAGCCGACGGCTCCACCGCGGTGACCTGAAAGTCATTGCCACAATCATTATCCTCGTCCTCGCAGGCACACATCCAAAAGCACAGGCAAATCAGGGGGACTAAAAAACGGTTCATGGTAACGGATTTTCCTGTAAGATCTAACTTTCTGACCGAAGCTGCCCGGTCACCTCCCGGATCTTTTCTTCCAGCTCCTGTATGGGCATAGCCAATTGATTGACGGTGTCCATCGCATGCTTTCGGGCCTTCTTCTGAGCTGCCAGGCGGGAAGACCGCCCGGTCGCGAAGTCCCGAAGCCGCTGATTGACCCCCTCTTCCAGCGGGAGTATCAGGCCGTTGTGTATGGTTTCCAACGCCAACTCGTAGGTTTCTTCCAATTGATAGGTGAGCAAATCCTGCTCCCAGTACAGGTCCACCTGTTGGAGCAAGGCCTGGTGTCTTTCCAGCAGGCTGTTTCGGGCTTCCAGATAGCGGGTCAGCACCTGCCGGTATTGTTCGGCCCCCTGCGGGCTCAGAAAAGCATCCTGCACATGTACCAGCCAGTCGCGCAGATCTTTCAGCCGATCGCTGTAGAGGACCAGCCCGGAACTCACCTCCCGGAATACTTCTTCCCGATTCTGTCGGGTGTAAACCTGTTCCTGTTCGGCTATCAATTCGAGTATGCGCTCTTTTAGCTGGGCTATGGAGTCCTCGGCCACACGCCCCGACCGCCTGAGGCTGTCTTGCAAGGCCGGGATGCGGGTCTGAATGTATTGATTGAGCGAATCGATCTGCTCTTTTTTCAATTTGTTCTCCTGGGTCAATCGATCGAGTTGCTGCCGCAATACCTGATTTTCATCCACCACCTTTTTCAACAAAAACTCCACATACACCTCCGAGGATTCGGGCACAGGAGCTCTCCCGTTGCGAGGATAGGCGATGGCCCAACCCGCCGGCACCTCCACCTGCACAACGCTGGTGCCGGGGGGCAAAACAAGGCGAAAGAGGCCTTCGTCGTTGGTCACATCTCCATCCGAGCCGGGCGCGCGCACCCAAAGCCCCGCCAGGCTACGGTCTGTTCCCTCTTCCAGCAACCGGCCCCGGAACAGGACCTCCTGCGCCGGCAATCCCTGGATGAAAAACCAGAAACAGATAGCGAAGCAGTATCTCATTGCAGCGGATTGAGTTGGATCACCATTTCTTTTTGTTCGCTCAGGGTCCGGGTGGCGTTGAATCGTTGCCTCCCGTCTGCCCAGACCCGAATCTCCACCTGCTGGCCCGACAGCCGGTCCATTTCGAAGGCAAAGCGACCCGTCGAATCGGGCAGGATATCTTCTTTCAGGCCTTCCACATCGATGCGGCAACCCGGTGCAGGGGTGCCATCCGGATTCAGCAACCTTCCCTCTATCCGTAGCTTTTGGGGCCGCAAACGAAAGGTAATCCGCCGGTCTGATCCGGGCGTATAGCGGCTCTGGCTAGCCAGTTCATAAGGCATATCGACGAGAACCAGTCGCACCGTATCGTCCAGGTACCGGGCCGGGATCTCTTCGAAAATGGCTTTCCCGTCGGCCTGTACGGGAACTGCGGGAGTCAGGTAATCGGACAGCCGAAGCTGAACGGATCCTTCCTGCACCCACTCCCCGTCTCCGCCTTCGCCCCGCAGGTAAGCGGTCAGGCTGAAGGGCTCAGAGGCGCTTTTTCCCGCGGAGAAGCTGTATAGCAATAAACCGATGACGGATGCCAGCACGAGCAGGGAGATCAGGATCAAAGGCCATCGAGAGGGCTTGATTTCAGAAAGCTGCACCTTTCGCTTCCCCGGCGGAAGAGCCAGTTGCTCGGTCAGCGAGAGAAGGGCTTTTCGAATGCGGTTCTGCTTCAGGTCCGCCTCGGCCACGCTGATCACACCCTCCCTTCTTTCCGCCTCCAGGTTGGCCATCCGCGCCCGGAGCAACACCAGCTCCTGCTGCAACTCCAGAGAATCCCCCAAGGCTTCGGCCAGCCGATCGGCCGCTTCGGGCAATCGATCGTTGCCGATCAGCGCTTGGATAACCCGGATTTCAGCAGGCATGCCCGGTTTTTTCCCGAAGTTACGGATTTTGAGCAGCTAGAGTTTATCCGCCCCTTTCAGCAAATCTTTTCTCCATCTAAGTGCAAACCCAAAAGGCTGAAAGTATTATGGGAATGTAGGGCTTCCCTGGGTGGTCAGGGAGTGGTTGAGTGGGAATCAGGTATCGGGTATCAGGGTACTGGAACAGTGAGTTATTCGGAACTGCGGGCGGATTTCCCTTTAGGGAATAAAAGGGCGCGGGAAGGTATTACGGTATCAGGTAACGGGTCGGAGCGCAGCGGAGATCCTGACAAGCGGAGGAAATATCCAAATCTTGCAATCAGTAGGATTCGCTTCGTCAGGGTATCGGGTATCGGGTATCGGTTGAGTGGTAAAGTAGTTGAGTGGGAATCGGGGGTCTGGAGGGCAGGATGCTGGAGGAGTCAGCCGGTAACTTTCTTTCCTGCAGATCTTTTCGCAGGAAAATTAAAGGTAACGCAGTGAAAGCCGCCGCCCCGGGCATTCAGCCGGCGAGGATCAAGTTGGATGATCTTTTTATCCGGAAATTGCTCCTGAAGGATGCGGTACATCCGTTCGTCTTTCTCTTTCACCGAAAAAGGCATTCCCGGACGGAAGTATCGGGCCGCGATCGCAACCTCGTTACCCACTACAAAATTGAGATAGCTGGCTACCAGAACGACCGGATAAACCATTCCGTCGCTCGGATATGCCACGGAATCAAAGATCATTTCAGCGGCCAGTACCCGAATGATATTCAGCTTCCTTTCCTTTTTCAGAATGCGAAAACTCTCCTCCAACCGCTTTTCGTTGATCTGGTAGAGTGGATGTTTGGCGAGATCGGCCGGGGCCACCTGGGCCAGCAGAACCGTTTCCGGATCGGTAAAACGGCAGAATTCATCTACATGCCCACCCAAGCCCAGAGGCCGGATGTCTCCAAAAACGGGGCCGTTTTCAAAGGGCTCATCCTCAATCAGCCCCTCCGGGAGCCAGATGATTTTTCGCAAACCCAGTTTTCTCTTGAGTTCGCGATGGATCTCCCTTTTCCGGAAGCCGGGATCGGTATTCCGAAAGAAGGATTCGGTGAGTATGACAAGCCCTTCACCGTTGGATTCCCGGGCTCCCCCCTGGATGTTGACCCAGGTCTGGATGAAAGGAATCCCTAAACTTTCTGCCAGGCGAGAGGGGTTGGAAGCAAAGTATTTTTTGGAACTGAGAAAGCTTACGGCCCGCAATTCCCCGTTCCGTTTTTTCAAAATGGCGGGTGCCGAGTCCCGGATCCATTGATCGACACCGCTAAATACACCAAAGCTGAGATTCAGGTGAACAGCACCGGCCTGCAGCAACACAGCCTCCACTTCCTGAACCTCCTCCAAAGACTGGACCAAAACGCCTACCCTTTCGTATTGGCTCAAGGTGACAATGAGCTCGACGATATAGGTCTGGGAAATGTTGACCAGATAGATCTTTTCGTCCTCATCGAAATCGGCTAACAACCGAAACGCATTTTTTTCATCGGAAAGCTCACAGGCGCTCAGAAGGACCAGGGCGAGAAGAAGGATCCTAAAAACGAAGGTTCTCTGCATGGTCAACCATTGGATCAAAAGGTTACAGGCTTTTCAACCAACCCGCTAAACTCAGGCGAAAGCGCGAAAAAGAGGGTCTCACCTCATGCTCGATCTGATCACTTCGGAAGAATACCAATCGCCCGCCTACCGGCTCTATTTTCCGCTCCTCATTCCCGGGAAGGTAGAGGCTAAGTTGCCCTCCGTCGGAGGTTTGCCAGTTTTCGTTCAGATAAAGGACTAAAGAGAACTTCCTGCCCCTGTCCGAGCGAAATTGGTCCAGGTGCCTTTTGTAAAAGCTGTTTCGCTCGTAGTAGGCATAATGAAATTCGTAATCTGTTATCGCGGTAAAGCAAGTACGATTGAGATAGGCTGTAAAACGGTCGATCTTATCCAGGAACATCCGTTCCAGCGGATGCGTACTGCCCGGATCCATCCATCGGATCACATCCCCGCGGATCAGGGTATTTCTTTGCAGGTCGAATTTGCGGCCGATGCGCGCCGAGTGCATGGTACCGGCCTCTTTATGAAGCAGAAGCTGCCCCCGAAGCCCGGCAATCACGGAAGCTTCCAGAAAAAGATCGCATTGGCCAAAGCCCTGTTCGATCAAGCCTTGAATCAGGCTTTCAAATTGCTCTTCCTCCTGAGCAACAAATAAAGGACTGGCCATAGGATCCCGTTTAATGATAAGGAAAGCAGGCCGCTGAAATCGAGTCAATATACGTTTTCCCTTACTCTTATCCACGCTTTTTTGCTTCGCCGGAATAGACGACAATCTACTCCGGTAAAACGCATTTAATAAATTGATTTATAGTATCTTACGGGATAAGGCATTCGAAAATCCGCGATGCCCTGACCGTCCAAATTTCACCATTCGTTGATCCGAAGCGTGAAAAATTATTTGGGATAAAAAAAAGAGAAAGACTCCAGCTAATGAGGCCTGAGGAACCTGAAAAACGGGGCCCTGTACCCATTGCCTTTAAGCTATTCCCCCGGGTGTAGTTTTTCGATTGCCTCCGCAAAGCGAATTCCCAAATCGATGTAGCCGGCCCCGTCGTAATGGTAGGGGTCCGAATAATCGTAGTGGCGTGTGCTTCTGACGACGGCAGCCTTCGGATCCTCACGGGCGAATTTCTCCTGCGCATACTGCACCAGTTCGCCATAGGGCCAGACTTTCCCGCGAGGGCCGCTGTAGGAATCGGAGATCTTCCCGATCAGGACGGGCAGATCATCGACTCGCAAGGCGGCGCGGATCAGGTCCATGAGCCGTTTGAGATGGTCGTAATACCGAATGGCGATCTCTTCGGTCTTATCGCCGTCACCTTCGCCCTGCATCCAAAGGATGCCCGAAGGGATGAGCACGTCAGCCTGTCCATCCCCATTCACGTCGCGATCCTCCAGGGCGTTGCGAAGCGTAGCCAGGAAATGGTCATACTGGTTGATCCCGCCCCGGGAGCGATAGTCCGGTTCCCAGGCTCCATATTCACCGGCGGCCAGACTGTCGATGGAACTACCGCCGCGGGCGTATTTGATGAGGGCGATCTTTTTCCCGGGGTACAATTCCTGGATCCGTTGCGCGAAGGACAATTCCAGTCCGAAACGATTCGAATAGGTGTTGGATCTGCCGTCGGAAGTAAAACCGGAACCGTGACCGGGTTTCAAAGGTGCCCAAATGCCTTTTCCTCCTCCGGGTTGATCGTCGGGCATAGACTTCCCGTGAAAGATCCAGACGTCTTCTTGAGTTTGATTCAGTTCCTCGGTCAGTTCCCGGAGATATCCGAATCCTTCCTTATTGGATTGACCGCCCAGGTAAAAGAGCAGCAACGTATCCTGGGCCGCCAAAGGGTGGATCAGGAAAAGGAGCAGAAGGGAAAAAAGCATTCTCATGATGCAGGTTTGGGTTGAAAGTTTAGGATTCAATATTCGGAGAAAACGAAAGGAAGAGCCTCGTCCTATTACCCATCCGACAAAGAGGGTGCCTGCGAAAAACCCAAGCCGGTAGGAGGAATGAAGTCGAGGATTTCATCTTTTTATCTGGCTTCCTTCTCCGCTCACAGCATTCGCTCAAGATTATCTAACATGCTATTCCAACCGGCGATCACTTGCTTTGTGTAGGACTCATCGAAATAATTATCCATTTCCATCACCATCCGGGTGCCCGGCTTTTCGGCCGAAAATCGAAATCGGACTATCCCCTCCTTGATTTCGTTTATGGGGATACCGTGATGAGAGGGGGGCACCGGAGTACCCTTTTCATCGGTAAAGGTGTCCATGTAAGAAAGAAGATCCGGCTTCCGGATTTCCTGGTAGGTTCCCCGCCCCCAGTATTCCTGTCCATCCTCTTCTCCGACAAAACAGTATCGAAACCACCCTCCGGCTTTGAGGTCTACGCTTACAAATCCGCAACGGATGCCCTCCGGGGCCCACCATTCTTTCAACAGCTCCGGGCGGGTAAAAGCCGCCCAGACTTCTTCCTGCGACGCTGGCAGGAAACGGTCCAAGGTCAACAGTTCCATATCCTCGAGGGTATTTTGATCTTAATAAAAACCAATATTCTGGGAAGGTGAATTTAGCCGTATTGCCCACCACACGCACGCCTAGAACCAAAGGTTTTGCCATCAGTCCTCTCCCACCAGACTTTCGAACTCCTGCAGGATTTCCGTCTGGTTCTTTGGAGTGGCGAAGAAAGCCTCCTTCGTCCAGCCCTTTGCATCCAAAAGATACTCCGTACACAGCAGGGAACGAATGTAGAATTACCTTCCCGGACTCAGATCGGCAAATGCTCCGGCCCAAAAATCCTTGGCTACATCGCGAAAAGAATAAGCGACGTCTTCATCCTTCAGTCGTTTGGCAGCCACGTACTCTGCGTAGCCTTCTTTTTTCCAATCCTCGAGCCGGCGCATCGGCATATATGCCAGCCGATCGGAGATCCAGATGTGTGCGATCTCGTGAGCGATGATGTGCGCCGGATCTCCTGCGAGCAGGTGGTATGTGTAACCTTCCAGATTATCTTCCCGGACCTTTTTAATGAAGGGAAGGTTAATGAAAACATAGTCAAAGGGGTGCAAGGTAAAGCCTTGGGAACGAGCGGGTTTCCCCACCTTACCTGCAAAGGTTTCGTAGGTGTCCGCCATCTGGCAAAGATAGATCCGGTAGGTTTTGCCCGACTAATCCGGATGAGGGGCCAGGCGATAGGAGACGTGATCCAGCATGGATTTCACAGGCTCTTTGATATCTGCATCGGAATGGATTTCGTAGGGCGCCCTTACGAGTCGCCGACTTGCCGACCCCACTCCACAAAGAATGCCAGGCTCTCCGGATTGCGCATGGCGCCGGGGTTGGCGGCCAGTCCGGGAGGCTCCCCCATTAGTATTTCCTTGATCGGCTTTTCCAGCTTTTTCCCGGAAATGGTGTATGGTATGTCGGGTACGGCGATGATCTCATCCGGTACGTGGCGGGGGGATAAATCTTCCTTGAGTTGTCGGCGTATGGCTTTTTTGAGGTCTTCGCTCAGTTCCATTCCCTCTTCCAGCAAGACAAACAGGGGCATGAATTCGCTCCCATCTTTTCGTTCGAAATGAACGACCAGACTATCCCGGATGCCTGAAACTTTATGCACGGCTTGATAGATCTCGGCCGTGCCGATCCGGATGCCTTGCCGGTTGAGCGTGGCGTCGGAGCGGCCCAAAATGCTGAGGCTGCCTCGCTCATTGAGCTCGATCCAGTCGCCATGCCGCCATACGCCCGGGTAGTGTTCAAAATAGCTGGAGCGGTAGCGTTCCTTTCCCGGGTCGTTCCAAAAGTAGATCGGCATACTGGGCAGCGGCTTGGTGATCACCATTTCGCCGACTTCGTTGATGAGGTCGTTTCCCTCTTCATCCCAGGCATGCAGGGCCACCCCCAGGCAACGAGCCTGGATCTCGCCCCGATAAACGGGCAGCCAGGGGCATCCGCCTACGAAGGCGGTGCACACGTCCGTACCCCCGCTCATGGAACAAAGCCAGACATCGGGTTTCAGCTTCTCGTACACCCAATCGAAAGCCTGGGGAGAAAGCGGCGCCCCGGTGGATCCGATGGATCGCAATTCGCTCAGATCGATGCCGACCAGTCTTTTTTCCACTTGTTCTTTTCTGCAGGCTTCCAGAAAGGGAGCGCTCGTCCCGAAATGGTGGATCCCGACGGATTCGGCCAATTTCCAGAGGGATCCCAGATCGGGATAGCCGGGGCTTCCGTCGTACAAAACGATCGTTGCGCCTCCCAGCAAAGCCGCCTGCAGAAAGTTCCACATCATCCAACCGGTGGTCGTGTACCAGAAGAAGCGTTCGCCCGGCTTGACGTCATTGTGGAGCACCAGGTATTTGAAGTGTTCAAGCAGCACCCCTCCCTGCGAATGGGCAATGGCCTTGGGTTTGCCGGTGGTGCCGGAGGAGTACAAGACCCAGATGGGATGGTCAAAGGGAACGGGCTGGAAGGTCAATTCCGCTTCCGGGTATTCCTGAGTCTCGTACCAGCTTTTGAAGGCAGGTTCGGGGATCTCGCCGCCGGTCAGAACGATATGCTCCAGGCTGGGCAGTTGTTCGGCCAACTCCCAAACCACCTCCATCCGGTTGAAGTGCTTGCCTCCGTAGCGGTAGCCCGGACAGGCGATCAGCACCTGGGGTTCGATCTGCCGGAAGCGGTCTACCACGCTTTGGCTTCCGAAATCCGGCGAGCAGCTTGACCACACGGCTCCGATGGAACAGGCAGCCAGAAAACTGACGGTGGCTTCCGGCCCGTTGGGCAGGTAGCCCACGATCCGGTCCCCTGCGGCGATCCCTTTTTCCCGAAGCCATTGGGCCAGGGAAGCCACCTGTCGCCGGAGTTCCTCCCACGACATCTCTTCCGGCTCCTCCCCTTCCTTCAGATGGATCAGGGCAGGATATTCATTGGTCTCCATCCGGAAAATATGCTCGGCATAGTTCAACTCGCTCTCGGTAAACCACTGCGTCTCAGGCATGGCATCGGGGGTCATAACTTCCGTGAATGGAGCATGGAATTGGATCTGAAAGAAATCGGCCATGGATTCCCAGAAAGCTGAGGATTCGGTAATGGACCACCCCCAAAGCGACTCGTAATCCTCAAAAGTCCACCCATAGCGTTTGGAGAGCCAATCGGCATAGATCTGGAGGTTGGAATGGGCCCTGGTTTCCGGGGAGGGTTGCCACATGACGGGGGGCGTTGGAGGATTCATCCGACAGGATTTTGCTTGTGGGGAAAATAAGGATTATTCGGTTCTGCCGGACAGGTCGGATTTAGGCCCGTTTTGAGGCTTATTTTTTTTATGATTTTCAGATAAGAAAATTTTATCTGAGTAAAAGAAAAAAAAATACACAGTTCGGCTTTTATCGGATTAAGAGTTGTTGCGGGGCATAATCTATTGAGGCTCGCCCGAAAAGATCTCAGCTAGAGCCTCTGGCGAGTGGCGGTAAAAACGGTCTGTTTCCCGGGCGCTATGGGATACGGATCAGTTTGTGACTGCCTGGGAAGCGATGTAGATCACGAATGCCAGGAAGGCGACCAGGAGGATCACTCCCAAAACGATGGGAAGAACTTCGCTTTGCTTCTTTTTCTCTTGAACAGCCATAGCGAATCGGTTTTGATTGTTACCTATAAGTTAAGAAACAATTCGGCTCGCCACAAATCGAAGATGAAACAGGATGGCCACTGTCCTCCGCCCGATGGGATCGAAGAAGGTTCAGACAGACTTTCGGGGTGGCGGGGAAGCGCTCTTCCTTCAAAGAAGAAATTAAATTACAGGCTTACAAGTATTGCCCGGAAGAGGTGAATTCATTAACTTTGCGTTCGCTTTTGAAAATGGTGGCTATAGCTCAGTTGGTTAGAGCGCTGGATTGTGGTTCCAGAGGTCG
>CAZXIX010000051.1:0-29950 GCA_964640855.1 uncultured Saprospiraceae bacterium | reverse complement strand
AGAGGGAACATAGCCATCGGCATTCCAATCGTTTTCCCAGATCTCCCCATCGATCAAATACCGGAATTCATACCGTTTGTCCGCCTCCAGTTCCAGGGTTGCCTCAAAGCCGGTGTCGGATCGGTCCATAAAGCCCCCGTTTTCGTCCCAATCGTTGAAGTCGCCCAGCACCTGGACGGATTCTGCTTCGGCACAGGCCTCCAGGGGAAGCGAAAAAGTGACTTTGCAAGTAAGCGTAGATTTGACGTAAATCTTTTCCAGCATGATAAAGAGGTTATTAGGTTTTAATTGGTTTCTTCAAAGGTAACGCCCAGTTTTCCCACAATCAAAAGTAGGTGTTGAAGAATTGACAGGAAATTTTCGAGCCCTCCTGGCCTTTGTCGGAAGAAGGATGACTGCCTAAACGATTTCAACCCGCTAAATGCGGATGAGCTTGTCCGGCTGGCCGGCGAGGGCCCTCACTTTCTCGAAATAGGCACCCATATGCCTGCCGTCGATCAGAGCATGGTGCGCCTGTACCGAAAGCGGAAGCAGGGTCTTTCCGTGGGAATCGTAGTATTTCCCCCAGGCGATCCGGGGTATGCTATCGCCCGGATGGTGCATGGCGTGTTGCAGTCCGGTAAAGGAAACCCAGGGGATGGAGGACATGAAGAGATAGTCGTCCTTTCCCTCTTCATCCTCCAAAGAGGGTGCTTTCTGCATTTTCTCGATCATGCGTTGGGCCTCTTGAATAAACCGGGCGGCGTCCGGATGAAAGGGAACCGTGCAGAAGCTGAAAACCGTCGAAGCTTCCGTCAGCACCGTAAACGAAGGGCATACCCATTCGTGTTCGACGATCTGCTCTCCGCGGAACCGCCAGCGGAATTCGGCAATGTCATGGGCTGCCCGGCTCAGCACCCATACGATTAAAGGCGAAAAAGGTAGATTTCTGCCTTGGGCCCAGTGCAGCAAGGGGCGAATGTCCTCCTGGGCCGTCAGCTGAAAGTGAGGGCTTTCCATGGATCGGAAAAACGCCATGTGTTTCTGCCGGTGGGGATCCTGAATTTCGATCAGTGTTTCGGAGCCCATGGAGGTCTATTCGATTTTGAAGATGTCTTCCTGCTCAGCAAAAGCCTTGAACTCAAGAGCATTCCCGCTGGGGTCCCGCAAAAACATGGTGGCCTGCTCTCCGGCTTGTCCTTCAAATCGAATGTAAGGTTCGATCACAAATTCTGTGCCGTGGGCTTTTAACTTTTCGGAAAGGGATTTCCATTTTTCCATATCTAGGATAGCCCCAAAATGCTGAACAGGTACCTGTTTCCCGTCCACGGTATTGGCAGGCCCTTCCGACAGGGGAGAGTCCACCAGGTGCGCCGAGATCTGATGACCGAAAAAGTTGAAGTCGATCCAGCGTTCTGCCGAACGGCCTACCTCGCAGCCGAGGAGGTTTTCATAGAAATTGCGGGTTTTTTCCAGGTCCGTTACCGGAAAGGCCAGGTGGAAAGGGATCATAGGAGTGGGTTTGGATTTTTTTTGGCAAAGGTAAATATTGGAAAGCCATCCCGGTCTTTTCACCCTTGTACCTCATATAATCAACTACCGATGCGCCCTGATTTCCTCCCAGATTATTTGCGTGAAGATCTTTCAACTGGCCCTTTCTTTTCATGGGATGTACCCGGGATCGGGTCTGGACCGGCTTTGAATGCCCCGTTTGTTCTATGAATTTACTCCTCCTGCAAATCCCTGAGATCCAGGGTCTGGAAGTGTTCCAGCAACTGATTATGGAAGTTATCGATCAGCTTTTGTTCTTCCTGGCTGACCCCGTCGCTGGCCCGGGCGACCTTATTCAGCGTATCCATCAGAAAAGCATATTCCGGGCTGGGGCCATAAGCCTGGAAAACCAGCATCGCTTTCTTGAAAATGGCCTGGATGTTCGGCTTTTGGTCCGTCTCGTAGTTGAAAGACCATTGAATGGCATTGGCCCAGGGATGGGCTTTCAGTAGTTCCTCCAGTTTGCGCATTTCCGCAGCCTGGACGACACCATCGGCTCGTGCTACCGCATAGATCATTTCTCCCATGGCATCATACAACTTGATCTTGGATGGTCGGCTGGACATATCTTGGTCAGTTTACAGGTCTAAGGTTTTCTGAAAGGAGATGGGTTCCAGTTCCAACTCTACAATAGAGTAAGATAAGGGATAGTGAATAAAGGTCCGGAATTTCTTATCGGGATATTCTCGTGCCCAGGCCCGCGAAAGCAACCAGCACCGGCCGGCTTCCGCCCTGGCCGCATCGGCCGGCGGCCTGTCGCCAGAATCCCGAACAGCCGTCTGCACCAACAGCCATTCCTCCTCGGTTTCCAAAGCCAGATCGACGATGCCGCGAAAGACCCTGTCGTCTTCCTGGAACTGAACCCTTCGCTTTCGAAAATCGCGAGCGGGAGCAAACCGGTTTTCCAGGTATTGAAAGAAGTTTTTACCCAGCTGCTTCAGATGGGGGGCCTCTTGTATGTCCCGCTGGAAATTCTTTAGCAGTTGCGTGGCCATTTCCTCCAGGACCAAGTCTGAATAATCTGCCTGGTAAGCCGTAAGAAAAGCGTTGATGGCTTTTTTCAGGGAATAATCCGAGCGGGATTCAGCCGGGAAAGGGGAAGGGGCATAGGTGCTCAGGTTGCATGCCCGGATTCGGAATTGCCGGTCGGGCAAAAATTCGTTTTCCTGCAGGTAGAAGGCCGGGTGGCGGCGTCTTCCTTCGGGGGGTGGAAGAAGAGCGGCGGTTTCCCGTGCGGGGGGTCGCGGGGCAATATCCTGCCCGAAGAAGGCCCAGCGGGTTTCCTTGGGCAAGACTTCCCCTTTCCATTCGAAGGGGGATTCCGGGCTCTGGTGGTCCAGGGCCGGCAGGTCCTCTTCTCCGTCTTGCCATACCCGGTTGAGCCAATAGGTGCCTTGTTTCACTTTTTGGGGAAGCACCAGGTAGTCGCGCGCGCGAGT
Organism: uncultured Saprospiraceae bacterium; assembly: GCA_964640855.1. GTDB lineage: Bacteria > Bacteroidota > Bacteroidia > Chitinophagales > Saprospiraceae > JAJDFU01. The sequence goes on along the minus strand of CAZXIX010000051.1, from coordinate 26,981 downwards.
GATCCCTACGTAAAGCAGCCGGGCTTCTTCGGCCCGGGCCTGGGATCGCTGATTGTCCATGATCCGGCTTTCCTCCAGCTTTTCGGCTAGGGGCGTTCGTGCCGCTTGCTTGCCATAGGGGTTTACCCAGTAGCGGATCCAGCGGTTGGCCAGGACCTGCTCCAGGTTGATCTCCTCCGATTCGGGAAGGACCTCCATTCCCCAGGGGCTGGTCCGCAGTTTCTGATCCAGGTCATGGCAGACCACCACCGGCCATTCCAGGCCTTTGCTTTTGTGATAGGTCAGCACCTGCACAGCGTCTTCCCCCTGGCCCAGCCCCTGCCCGTCTTCCTCGTTTTCTTGCAGGCGGGCCAACCAGAGCAGGAAGCCACCCAGAGAGGCGGCCGTATGAAGCCGCTGGCAACCATCTTCGTATTGCAAAGCCAGCCGCCGAAATTCCTCCAGATTGGCCAGCCGTTGCTCCACCTTTCCCAACTGTACGGCGATCCGGCGGAGATCGAGCTCATCCAGTACGAGATTGACCGTCTCGGAAGCGGAGAGGTCCTGATGTCTTTCCCGCAGGGACTTGATCTTTTCGATGAAAGCATCATTCAGGCCCCACAGGCCGGGGTCGATGCCCTGATCCTTTTTTTCCAGATGGTCGAATCGATCTTCCACGATGTCCTCGAGCGACCATTGGGAAGCCAGTAACAATAATTCGGCTATGGCGAGAGTATCTTCTTCGCTCAATAAAAACCGCAGGCAGGCATTTAAAAGCTTGCCTTCGGCCGTTTGCATGAGCCCGGCCCGTGCCATACTGGCCTTCAGCCCGGCTTCGTGAAGGGCCTGGGCCATTTCCAGGGCGTTTCGGTTGGTCCGGCACAGGATGGCCACATCGCCGGGCCGGGCCCGGCGCCAATCCGGTTCGTCTTTGGGTTGGATCATCAGGCCTTCTTCCAGGCGTTGGTACAGCAGTTCGGCCAGACCGCGGTTGAACCAGGCCTTTCCCGGAATCCGGTTCCCTTCCTCGAAATCTACGTACCAATGCAGCAGGGCCGTGCCGGCTTCCGGCGGCTCCGTTTCGCGGCTCGCCCGCGCAGATTCCAGAGCGACCTGTTCTTCGGGTAAGTCCGGGAAGGCTCGTGTAAACAGCGCGTTGGTTAAATGCACCAATGCCCGGCGCGAACGCCAGCTTTTTCGCTGGATGTTTTCCGGTTTTACCCCGCCCGTGTTCTGGATGATGGCCTGCATCAGACGCGGATCCGCCCCTCGGAAACCGTAAATGGATTGCTTGGGATCGCCTACCCAGATGGCCTTTTTGACCAGCCGGGAGAGTTTCAGGAAAATATCCAGCTGAATGGGGCTGGTATCCTGGAATTCATCCACCATCAGCAGGTCCAGCTCTTCGGAAAGGATGGATCGAACATCTTCCCGATCCAGCATTCGGCTGACCAGGACCTCCATATCGGTGTAATCGATCAGACCGCGTTCCTTTTTAAAACGGTCGTACTCGGCCACTGCCTCGATCGCCAGATCAAAGAGGTAGGTGATGAAGGCCTTCCACTCTTCCCGAAAACGGGGATGTGATTCGTGCTGCCGGGCAAAGCCAAGCAGTTCCTCGATCAGAGGGCGGCTTTTAACGGCAACCTTAAGCTTTCCGATCCGGGCCCAGTGGTGCCACGACCATTCATGTCGCCTTTTCCACTCCCATTGCAAGCTTTGCAAGGTCTCCAAACCTCCACGGGTGACTTTGGTTTCGTCCTGGCTGCTGCCCAGAGCCTGCAGGGCCTCATCGATCCTATGGGCCAGTTCTTCGTCCCATGCTTCTGCACTGCGTTCGGAGGGTGGATCCAGGTAGGCAAAGAATTCATCGATGGAGCGGTCACGGCTGGCCCGTATTCGATCGGCATCGAAACCATTGGTGCGGGCGATATCGATCAGCTTCCGAAGATCGAACCGCCATTCGTATTTGCCGTCGGCCAGGTTGAATCGGGCAACCAGTCTCTCGATGGCCCGGACCCGTTCCTCGGTCAGAACCATGCTGAGCGATTGGTTGAAAAAGATCTGGTGATCTTCGTCGGCTATGATGTCTACCTGGGGGGAGACACCCATTTCAAAAGCAAACCTCCGAAGCAGACGAACGCCCAGGCTGTGTACGGTCCCAATGAGGGCACTCGATATCTGATCGGCCTGCTCGAACATCCCTTCTTCGAGCAACTTGATGCGAACCCGTTCCTGGAGCTCGGCGGCGGCCTTGTTGGTGAAAGTTGTGGCGATGATACCGGAGGCCCGGATATCTCCTTTCAGCAGCTCAACCAATTCGTGCGTGAGCCGGTAGGTTTTTCCGCTTCCGGCACCGGCAGAGATGATATTGAGGTTCATCCTGAAATGTAAAATGAAAGGTTGAATAATGAAAGAGGGATGAACAAATGAATGACGAACAATCGAACACATGAACGGCGAAGTTTTCTACACTTCAAATTTCATGTATTCGAATGTTCGAATGTTCCTTTGTTCCGCGACTGAAGTCGCCGGCCCAATTAAAACTTGTTCTTCCACATCATGCTTTCGACGGGCTTGTCGGTGCGCTGATTGTACTTGGCGTTGGGCTTCTTGTTGTAGTAATTCTGGATGTCGCCTTCTACCATAAAATAGATGAGTTGTCCGATGGGCATGCCGGCATATACCCGTACGGGATGCGTGCAGGAGATCTCCAGGGTCCAGGTGTTGCAAAAGCCGACGTCCCCTTTCCCGGCGGTAGCGTGGATGTCAATACCCAGCCGGCCGACGGAGCTTTTCCCTTCGAGGAAGGGGACGGCATGATGGGTTTCGGTGTATTCGCGCGTAACACCCAGATAAAGCGTGTTGGGATGGAGAACGAATCCACTCTCCGGAATTTCCAGATATTCGATGGGATTGTGTTTGCGTGCATCCAGAATGTGGTCCTTGTAGATGGCCAGCCACGGCCCCAGGTGTACATCGTAGGAGTTGGTACCCAGGCAATCGCGGTCGAAGGGCTCGATCACAATCTCTCCACTCTCAATGCCTTCCAGGATTTTTTTGTCGCTCAGGATCATGAACCGGATTCCTTTTGCCCGGCAAGTTAGGGATTGTAGGCGTTAGTTGGCAGGAATTGAGTTGGCAGACAAAATGGAGTTGCTCAACTACTTTCCCACTCAACCAAGACCCCGATACCCTATCGAAGCAGATCTTATTTTTCCGGGAGGCTGATGTTTCGACCGCTTGTCAGGACCTGCGCTACGCTCCGCCCCGATACCCGATCCCTCAAAAAAATCCCGTTGCCAGCGATTAAGGAAGGGAATCCACTTTCCAGACGATCAAGCTTCGGTCATCGCTGGCACTGATGAGGGAATCGTTGTGGTTTGACCAATGGAGACTGTTGACCGAGTTGGCATGCCCTTGGTCGCGTACGGTTTCCAGGACTTTCAGCAGTTTGAAAGTTCGGGCATCCCAGATTTTGAGGGTCTTGTCGCGGCTGGCCGTAGCGAAAAGGTTTCCGTTGGGGGAAAAGGCGATGTCGTTGATGGTGAACCAATGAGCCGGCATGGCCTGGAGGGCCTCCATCCTCTCCAGCGACCAGATCCGAAGATGTGCATCACGGCCACCGCTGAGCAGATGTTTCCCGTCCGGATGATATCGCACGACAAATACGGAGTTTTCGTGGGCATTCGGGAGCGTGAACTTAACGGTCAGAGAGTCGGCATCCAGCAGGTAGATGGCATGGTCGCTGCTTCCAACAGCGAGTTCATTTCGCTGGCGGGAGTAGTCGAGACAGCGCAGGCTCTGGTTGCTCAGGTAAAGACTTTCCAGGGACTTCCCCTTGAATTTGTCCCATCGGCTGAGCATGCCTTCTCCTCCGGCCGAGAAAATGTGATCACCGACTTCCAACAGATCGAAGACTCCCATTTGATGATGAGCGATGTTGCGGGTTTCATCGGGCCGGTCCAGGTCCACCCAGTGGATGCCTCCGTTCATATTGCCGAGTACCAAATGACGGGTGGAAGGGATGAAATGGGTAGTGAACAGCTGAGTTTCAACTTTAGCTATGAGGCGGCCGGTTTCCGGATCCTCGAGATCCCAGCGGGCTACCCAGCCGTCGCCGCCTGCCGAAAAAAAGAACCGATCCGATTCCAGAGCGCCGACGCAGAAAATAGACCCGTTATGCCCGGTCAAACGATGGAGGGCCTTTGCGTTGATCCTTGAATGTCCAGTGTCTTGATCGTTCATGCTTACCCATTAATGTCCGGAATGCTTACCTTGTTTCCAACCTTCGGACAAAGAAAAACGGTCTCATTCGAGAAACAAACCATGCCTATTCTTCTTCAAAAGGGGTTGAAACCTGAAGGCGTTCTCGGAATTTGGGAAATCCGGGAGGAGGAGGGCTGGTTTCTGGACGGGCTTCCCCTGAGTCGGGAAGAGCAGATTCAACTGGATCGGATCAAAGGAAGGAGAAGAGTCGAATATCTGGCCGTGCGGCAACTGATCCACGCCATGTCCGGCAGGGAAAAAAGGGGCGCTCTCATCAAGGACTCGTTTGGGAAGCCCCATCTGGAAGCCAGCGACTGGCAGATATCCGTATCGCACTCCGGTGATCTGGCGGCCGCGATTGCTGCTAGCCGCCTGGTGGGGGTGGATGTGCAGCGGCTCGTACCCAAAATCGACCGGCTCAGCCAGAAATTCCTGTCCCCTTCAGAACTGGAGCACCTCAAAGGAGTTCCCGATCGGATAAAAAGCCTGCATGTGTATTGGGGAGCAAAGGAGTCCTTGTACAAAGCCTACGGTCGGCGTGAGCTTGATTTTGGACAGCACCTTTACCTGGCGCCTTTCGAATTAAGTGCAGGAAAAGGGGAAACTTTGGGCTGGGTTAAAAAGGAAAAGCACTTGCAATCCTTCGAAGTTCACTATCAGTTGCTGGCTGAAGAATACATGCTTGTATGGGTCATGGCTCAATCCTCTGTCATTCCCTTCTTTTACCGGTAAAAGGGCGAAAGGACGGCCGAAGACCTTTCGGTGATATTTGTCATCTTTCGACATAGGGCTGGGGTTTATCTTTTACCTTTGGCCAAACAAAATTCCAACATGAAACATTTATCGGTTTTCCGGAATCTGGCTCTCGGCGCCTTGATGATATTGGGCCTGACGGCCTGTTACCCAGGGGGAGGCTTGACTGTCGATGAATTGGACGTCGTTTCAACGGATTATTCCCCGGACTATTTCCAGGCCAATGATCCCACGACCTATTTCCTTCCCGATTCGGTAGGGGTGCTGGGCATCGACGATCCGCAATATGCTCTTCCTAAAGCGGATCAGGCATTCATCATTGGGCTGATCCAGCAGAATATGGATGCCCTCGGCTATGAGCGAATCGTGACTCCCATCGACAATCCACCGGACGTGGCCATTCTGGTCAGTTTCATCAGCACCAATTTCACCGGTTCCGGGGGGTGCATTCCCTGGTGGCCCGGCTGGGGCTGGGGCGGCTGGTGGGGTGGTTGGCCCGGCTGGGGTCCCGGCTACTGCTATCCTTCCTACATCTATTCATACACCACCGGCACTTTGGTAATTGACATGTTCCCCAGAGACCAGGACGACGGTGACGAAGACCTGAATCTCGTTTGGCACGCCGGTATGAACGGGCTGGTCAGAAGCTCCGAAGCCGCCAATCGCGAGGCCCTGATAAGAGCTATCGACCAGGCCTTCCGTCAATCCGAATTCTACCTGAGAACAAATTGATCCCAACTTAAAACCACTGAAATCTTATTTCATGAAAAAGATATTGTTGTTGGCAGCCTTTTTGGTGCTGGTCGGAACGGTTTCCGGGCAGAGTCTTTTCGGATTGAGCTACAGTACCGCCGCACCTCTGGGTCAGACAAGTGATTTCATTAGCAATTACTCCTGGAGGGGGCTCAACATGGAAATGCGCTGGTTCTTTGCCGAGCAGGCCTCTGCGGGCGTATTTTTCAACTGGAATACCTTCTATGAAAAATTGAGCGGCGAGTTCGTAGACGGCACTCAAACCGTTTCCGGAACCCAGGAGCGTTTCATCAACGTTTTTCCGATATTGGCAGAGGCTCATTATTACTTCGCTGACGACTTCTCCGCTATCAGGCCCTATGTAGGGGCCGGAATCGGCACGCAATTTGCCCGCCAGCGAACCGATATGGGTATTTTCCGATCGGACTGGGATGCCTGGCAATTCGCCGTCGCTCCATCCGCGGGCGTCCTCTTCGGTACAGGCGGAGGAACCAACCTGAATTTGGCGGTTCGGTATTATTACGCGCCCCGATCAGGAGACCTCCCGAGCGATATTTCTTATTTGGGAGTAAGCCTGGGTTTTGCCTGGGGTAATTGATCCTCAAAAGGCTCGATCCGAAAGCCTCTTCTCAGTTTTGAGGAGAGGCTTTTTCAGTGAAGTCCTTTACAGAGACCTTTTCGGGCACAACCCCTTCTTCGGATACAACGGGTATGCGCTTGTGCAGATCGGTCAGTTCGAACATGGCCAGTACCACGGCTATGGCCACTAAAACGGACCCGAATACCAAACCGACCAGCGGGATTGGCATGAGCAGTTGTAAAACCATACCCGCTCCTACGGAGACACCGGCCAGTTTTTTCGTGACCTGGAAGCTTTCCCGAATGGGCATCCGGAATTGCTCATTGTAATTATCGACCACGGCGAATCCGGTAAAGAAGGATTGGGCCAAAAAGATCAATGACGGCCTGAGCACCTCATTAATCCCCCAGATATTCAAAAAGTTGAACAAGGAGAAGACCACTCCGATGATCGCAACCGCAATGATTTCCATAAACCAGGAACGGAAGGCCACCTTGATCATCCGAAACTGCGCCTGGACGAATTCCTGGAAGTCCGCCCGGGCCGGTTTGGCGGTCAGGATCTCAACGGTGCGGCGGCTAAAGTGAAAAATGATCACCTCGACCAAAACCAGCATGACGTACTTCATACTGCCGGCAAAAAGGAAGGAATAGCTTTCGGTGGCCACCTCTCCCAGCAAATTACTTACCGAGCTCAAAGCCAATTCCGGATCTTCGAAATGCGCATTTGACCACCAATCGCGGAGGACCTGCAACATTTTGATGCCGATCAATACGGCCAGAAAAACCAGGAACTTGGATACCCAACCGTATCTCAGAATGCCCCTCCAGAGTTTATGCTCATACAGAAATATTGAGGCCTCTATATGCTTGTTCAAAACATACAGAAACTGCCGAAAATAAGGTTTGACGGTAGAGATAGCTTTAGACATATCCGGGAATCCTTTTTTCCTTTGGGATCCAGCTTAAAATAAGTCAGGGAGAGGTATAGGTGCAAATGGAATGGACCAATTAGCCCGGTTTTTAGTCAAATCCGGTTTTTTCAGGGATTTGTAGGTTGAAGCCCCTGGAAAGCCTATCCGGATACCCTGGGAATACCGGAATCCTTCAAATTTTAATTTTGAATGTGATCAAGATCACCTTCCTTTCTTTCCCACTTGCCCTAATTTACGGACTCATTTTCGCCTGCTTTTACTTCAAAAGAGGTGATTACTTAATGATTTTGCATGTCCATCAGGTTGGCAATAAAGCTTCTGATCTTGTCGGAAATCCTTTTTTTCTCCGCTTCCTGTGTCCCGTCCACGGCGGAGAAGGAGCGGGCCTTGGCCAATTTGCCCCTCCTGATGTCCGCAAGCGAACTGGATTCCCTCATGAAACGAGGGTATTTTCAGCGGTCGGAGGAGGGAGATCCGGCCCTGGTGCTGATCGAAGTAAGTCCGGAAACTCCCTATCGCGAGGACGGGCACATTCCCGGAGCGCTTCGGGTCTGGCGCCCGGATTACGGAACGGGCCACGGTGTACCCTATGAAGGCTTGCGTGCTTCGCGCTCCCAAATGGAAGCCTTACTTGGCAGCCTGGGTATTCAGCCCGAAGACCCAATCCTTTTATACGATCAGCGAGGGTCGGTAGATGCCCTCCGATTGCGTTGGATATTGAAATTATATGGCCACCCGGCGGTTTCTATCCTGGACGGCGGCAAGAAAGCCTGGCAAACGGCGGGCTTCCCCCTTCAAAAAGGGCCGGAGCCGGAAAAAAATGCAGTGGCCTATCGGTTTCCGCATCCAGAAGATCGGGCCGAATTGGCTCACTTCGACGATCTGCTGATGGCTTTGTCGGACTCCAACAGCCAGGTTCTGGATGCCCGGGAGCCGGAGGAATTCCATGGGCATCCTTTTCTTCAGGGCCATGCGGTAGTGCCCTGGAAAAACGGTGCTTTTGATTATGGACGTATTCCCAATTCCATACATTTGAATTGGTCCAATGCCGTAAATTTGCAGGGCGATCACCGTTTCAAGCCCCTGCATGTGATACGATACAACGTGGAGCAGGCGGGTCTGTCTCCGGAAAAGCAGATCATCGTCTATTGCCAATCCGGAGTCCGGTCGGCCCACATGACCTTTGTACTGAAGGAACTATTGGGATTTCCCGATGTAAAGAATTACGATGGCTCCTGGATAGAGTGGAGTTTTTTGCATGCTCGTATTCCTGAAATTCCGGCGGACAAGGACCTGGATAGGTCAACCCACGGAGAAATGAGCTTGCGCATGGAGGAAGACCTTAAGCAAAAACTAAAAGCAGTCGAATAGACAGGCATTATATATGGCAAAAAAGAAAATCGGCCTACACGAACTTTATGCACAGGATCCCGAGCGGGCGGATCGCCTGCTCTGGGGTAGGGAGGTAGACCCGCATACCCGGAGGGGATTTCTGAAGAAAAGTGCCCTCGCTCTGATGGGTAGTGTCCTGGGAGCACCCATGGTTTTTGGCGAGAACTTTCCCGGAGGCATGATTCCCGCCGGACTTGCTCATGCCGATCACGCTTTCCAGATTCCCGGAAAACATCCGGAATTGGTGGTTTTAAACGATCGGCCTTTGAATGCGGAAACGCCTGCCCATCTGCTGGATGACCGCATAACCCCAGCAGAAACTTTTTTTGTCCGAAATAATGGCCTGCCGCCGGAGCGCTCCCAGATCAACCTGTCCAACTGGACCCTGACGGTCGAAGGAGAATCGGTAAGGGCGCCCAAAACCTATAAGCTGGATGAGCTGAAAAAGCGTTTCCAACATTATACTTACCAGCTCACATTGGAATGCGGCGGCAACGGCAGAAGTGAGTTTAACCCTCCGGCTAAGGGCAATCAGTGGTCTACCGGCGCAGTGGGGAGTCCCGAATGGACCGGAATCCGGCTCAGGGACCTGCTCGAAGACGTCGGCCTGAAACCCAATGCCGTTTACGTAGGCTACTATGGGAAGGATACCCACATCAGCGGCGACACCCAAAAAGTCGTCATCTCCCGTGGCATACCCATCTCCAAAGCCATGGAAGATGAAATCCTGATCGCCTGGGCGATGAATGGAAAGGACATTCCTCTATTGAACGGGTATCCTCTCCGGCTGGTCGTTGGGGGATGGCCTGCATCCACTTCCGGAAAATGGTTGTACAAGTTGGTTGTCCGGGATCAGGTGCACGACGGGCCCAAAATGGGAGGACAGAGTTACCGGGTGCCCTGCAAACCTGTAGCGCCGGGTACGAAAGTGCCGGATGAAGAGATGTGCATCATTGATTCCATGCCGGTGAAATCACTGATCACCTTTCCCAAAACGGGAGCCATGGTTCCGCCGGGGACCAAGTTGCCCCTGCGGGGCCACGCCTGGGCGGGAGATCTGGAAGTGAAAGAGGTTCATTATTCCATAGATTTCGGGGCTTCCTGGCAAAAGGCAGAACTGGAGCCGCCGGCCAACCGCCTGGCCTGGCAACATTTCAAGGCTGATGTCTCCTTTCCCGAGAAAGGGTATTATGAGGTTTGGACCCGCGCCACCGACAGTGAGGGAAAAGCACAACCCATGGTGCTTCCTGGCTGGAACCCGAGAGGATATCTGAACAACGCCTGCCATCGAATTGCGGTAAAAGTTAGTTGATCATGGCCCCGGAAAAACAGAAACATCAACTGAGTCAGCAGAAAACCCTGGAATTCCGCGTGATGCAAAACGTCATAGGGGCTATAGGTCTGCTGATCCTGTTTTCGGTGCTGCTTTACCTATACCTGCTCTTCGGAACGCAGGTCAGGGATATGCTGGTCAGCCCGGAGCCCGTGGCGAAGGAGGAAACGGAGCGAAGGCTTCGCGCCCTGGCATCGGAAGAGGAGAACGATCCCAACCGGATCGAGAACGGCATACACGTTATGACCGGACTGGTGGCTGCCGAAGGCTGGGAAGTCGTGCGCGGTACTTGTACCGCATGCCACTCCGCCCAATTGGTTACCCAGAACCGAGCTACACGGGAAGGCTGGGCGTCTATGATCGCCTGGATGCAACAAACCCAGGGACTTTGGGACCTGGGCGCACAGGAAGATATCATTCTGGATTATCTGGCAACGAATTACGCTCCGGAAGAGGAAGGACGCCGGCCCAACCTGGATGTGGAATCCATTGAGTGGTATGTTCTGAATCTGGATTGATAGGTTACGATTTTTTAATGTTTTCAGGAATGGAGCGCCCCGGATAGAGGGGGCGACCAAAAGTTTCAAATACTGGTTTTCCAACAAAATCGCTTCAGAAATCATGGAAAAATACTGGGATATTTTTGTCAGTGGCTACAAGGGGTATGCTGATTACCTGTGGTATGAAATTACCCACCCGAATTGGCACAACTATTTCTATTGGCTGATTGGGGTTTCGCTTTTCTTTTTCATCCTGGAGGTGGTCATTCCCTGGCGAAAAAACCAACCCAAGATCCGCCAGGATTTTTGGCTGGATGCCTTTTACATGTTCTTCAACTTTTTTCTGTTCTCCCTGATCATTTACAATGCCGCCTCCTATGTAGTGGTCAATTTATTGAATGACGGCATCCTGGCCGTTACGGGATTCAACCTACAGGCCTCCAATCCTCTGAATCTGGCACCCATGTGGTTGATCCTGATCGTCGGTTTCGTGGTGCGGGATTTCATTCAGTGGTGGACCCACCGCTTGCTGCACTATTCCGATCGATTGTGGCAATTCCATAAAGTACACCACTCTGTGCAGCAGATGGGCTTTGCCGCCCACCTTCGTTACCACTGGATGGAAAACGTAGTTTACCGGACCATAGAATACCTTCCGCTCGCTTTGCTGGGGATCGGCTTGTACGACTTTTTCATCATCCACATTTTTACGCTCGCCGTCGGGCATTACAACCACTCCAACATCTCCGTTTCCGGTCGGGTAACCGGGGGGGTTTTGGGTGGTTTGATTGGTCTGGTGCTGGCTACCAATGGTTTCGAAACCAACCTGATGGGGGCCAATCCCGTGGCTTGGCAGCAGGTTTTGGTCGTGTTGGGTTCTGCCGCCGTGGGAAGCCTGATTCTCGGGCCCGTGATGAAGATTATTTTCAACAACCCGGAGATGCACATTTGGCATCATTCCTACGAATTGCCGGAAGATCGACGCTACGGGATCAATTTCGGGATCACACTCGCTCTTTGGGATTACCTTTTCGGCACTGCCCACGTACCCGAAAGCGGTCGCGATATCCGCCTGGGGTACCCCGGGGTCGAAGAGCTGCCCCACGATTTTATCCATCAAAACCTGTATGGTTTTCAAAAGCTGAAACCGGAAATTCGGGTTGAAGAAAATAAGGAGCTGTCCGTTTCCAAATAGGGAAATGAGTCGTTTTTAACCTTAAGACCACGCATAAAAAAGGCGAACCCGCTTCGAGCAGGTTCGCCTTTTTACTTAAACAAACTTTTTTACAGACTGGGCAACAGAACCCGGTCGATCACATGTATTACACCGTTGAAGGATTGCACATTTGTAAAGATCACCGTGGAAATGCCTCCGCTGGCATCGTCAACGGCCGGCAAGGTACCGGTCAGATTAATGGTTAAAGTTTCACCGGGGGCCAGCGTGGTCACCGTCTGCCCATTGGACAGGTCAGCAGCACGTACGTTGCCCTCATCAGTTACGTGGTACAACAGTACCTCCTCCAATACGGCAGCCGGAATGTCATCGAGCGTATTCCAATCGGGATTGGAATCCAGCAAGTCTTCAAAGGCCTGATTGGTGGGAGCGAATACGGTAAAGGGGCCGTCTCCGGTCAATACGGAAACAAAGTCCGTGGTCAGGTCTGGACGTGTGAGGGCCTGAACCAGCGTACTGAAGTTTTCTGAATCGGCCAGGGCAAAAGTTACAACCGTTGACAAGGGAATCACCTCATCTAAAATGTGAACGATACCGTTGCTCGCATCGATATCCTCATTGGTCACGTCTGCCACACCATTTACGTTGACATTATTCGTATTGGTAACGAACAGGGTACCATTGATGTCGTTCCCAAAAGAGGTTGGGCTACCGGAGACTACATAAGCAGGTTGAACGATGTCGTCAGCAGCAATTTCGCCGCCCAAAACGTGATAAAGCAAAACGGAGGTCAGCAGATCGTTCGGAACGTCGCTCAGGCTGGCCAGGTTATTGTCTACCAGAAAATTCTGGAAGGCCTGGTTGGAGGGAGCGAAAACGGTGAAACTACCATCCTGTGACAGGGTTGCATCCAGGCCGGTCTGCTCAAGGGCTTCGGCTAATGTGCTGAGTTGAGGAGTCGAATTGGCCAATTCCGTAATGGTCTGAGATGTATCATCGTCGTCGTCATCACAGCTGGTCAGGAAAAGAGCACTGAACAAAAACAGTACGGAAAATAGATTTAGAAAAATCGGTTTGTTCATGGTTTTATGGATTTGGTCATGAAATATTGTCAGAGGGTGTAACTCTCCGCAAAAGGGTAAAGTTTGGCTTTGATCGGGTAAGGGGTCAAAATATCCGCCTTTTGCTTGCTCTTGGTCATTTGCCCGGAAAAAGGCCCCAAAATGGATCTTTTGGACAATAAATCCGCAATGCGGACAAGTCTGGGCTCGGCAGGGCCCCGATTTATGTATTTTCCTATCAAACTTTTCCGGGTTTATTTTTCTTTGCAGGATATGGCTTCCTCAACCCTGGACCAACCCGTCGAATACCTGAAAGGAGTGGGACCTGCCCGCGCCCAATTGTTGCGGGAGGAACTGGGCATATCCACTTGGGGGGATCTGTTGAACCATTACCCCCTGAGGTATATTGACAAAACCCGGTTCCATTCCATCGGCTCTTTGTCCGAACAAAGTGGTCAGGTACAGGTCAAAGGTATTCTCCGTCAATTGAACCGGGTAGGCGAAGGGCGAAAAAAGCGCCTGGTCGGGCGGCTGCGGGATGCCACCGGCTCGCTGGAGTTGATCTGGTTTTCCGGTGTCAACTGGCTGGAAAAATCGTTGGAGGTTGGTAAGGAATACGTAGCCTTCGGCAAGATCAATGCCTTTCGAGGAAAGCTGAGTATTCCTCATCCGGAAATGGAGGAGGTGTCGGATCGCAAGCCTGATGTGTCCGCTCACTTATCGCCCGTCTATCCCAGTACAGACAAACTCAACCAAAAAGGGATGGATACGCGGGCCCGACGCCGCGTCATGAAAGGCCTGCAAGAAAAGCTAAAGCCGGCGGATTTTCCGGAGAATCTGCCCGAGTACCTGATCCGGGAATTCAAGTTTCCCTCCCGCTATGAGGCCATGCGCTGGATCCATCAACCGGCCGACTGGAATCAACTCAAGCGGGCCCAGGGGCGACTGAAGTTTGAGGAGCTTTTTTTCCTGCAATTGCGTTTGTTAAAAAGCAAGCAGATCCGGGAAGCCAATACGCCGGGTTATGCCTTCGAGCAGGTCGGTGATTATTTCCATCGCTTTTATCGCGAAAAGCTTCCCTTCGAACTTACCGAGGCTCAGAAAAGAGTGATCAAGGAGATTCGGCAGGATCTGGGTTCGGGGCGACAGATGAACCGCCTGCTACAGGGAGACGTGGGCAGCGGCAAAACCATAGTCGGTCTGATGTGCATGCTCATCGCCATGGACAACGGGTTTCAGGCTTGCCTGATGGCGCCGACGGAGATCCTGGCCCAGCAGCACCACCAGTCGATTTCGGACTATGTCAAGGGCCTGGGCATTCGGGTGGCTTTTTTATCGGGGTCGGTCAAGGGCAAAGCTCGAAAGCAGATCCTGCACCTGCTGGCGGAGGGTGAAATCCATATCCTGATCGGGACGCATGCGTTGCTGGAAGGTCCCGTGGTCTTCAACAAGCTCGGGTTAGCCATAACGGACGAGCAACACCGGTTTGGCGTCAAGCAACGAGCCCGACTGTGGAAGAAAAGCAGCCCCTACCCGCCGCACATCCTGGTGATGACGGCAACGCCCATACCCCGTACACTGGCCATGACCCTCTACGGCGACCTGGATGTTTCGGTGATCGACGAGCTGCCGCCGGGCCGCAAGCCCATTCAGACCATTCACAAAACTGAAAGCCAGCGCCTTCGGGTGATCGGCTTTATGAAGGAGGAAATAGCCAAAGGCCGGCAAGTCTACGTGGTCTATCCCCTGATCGAGGAATCCGAGACCCTGGACCTGAAGAATCTGAACGAAGGGTACGAGGCGCTTCGCAGAACGTTCCCTTTACCGGACTATCAGATAAGCATTGTGCACGGACGGATGAAACCGGAGGACAAGGACTTCGAAATGCAACGGTTTGTCAAGGCAGAAACGCAGATCATGATCGCCACCACCGTGATCGAGGTCGGGGTCAATGTACCCAACGCCTCGGTAATGATCATCGAGAACACGGAGCGTTTCGGCCTTTCTCAACTTCACCAATTGCGGGGTCGGGTAGGGCGCGGCGCCGAGCAGTCGTATTGCATCCTGATGACGGATTACAAACTCAGCCAGGATGCCCGCGAGCGGATCGCCACTATGGTCCGAACCAATAACGGATTTGAAATTGCAGACGCCGACCTGCGTTTGCGCGGCCCCGGAAACCTGGAGGGCACCCAGCAAAGCGGACTGGTCCATTTCCGAATAGCCGATCTTGCCCAGGACGGCAAAATCCTCAAAATCGCCCGCGATCACGCCCGCAGCATACTCGAGGCCGATCCCGCCTTCCAAAAAGAGGAACATCGAGCTATGGCACGTTTTCTGGTTGAGGAGGAAAAAAAGAATAAAAGCTGGGGACGTATCAGTTGATTGACCACCTGCGATTCCCGGATGGCAGGGGTTTTTTCCCTCCCGGACCGCGATCCTCAATCCGTTTTTTCAAGCAGTTGATCGATCTGCCGGATTAAGGATTTCGAGGGCTCTCCCACGTTCCCATTGACGATCCGGCCGTCTGTATCGATCAGGATGTAGCGGGGCACGAAATGGATGTTGTATTGTTCAGCAAAAGCGGACTGGACATTGCCCGGAATAAAAACTTCAGTCCCTTCCAGGCCCGGATTGGTTTCGTTCACGTATGATTTCCACTGTTTTATGCTGCGATCGAAATTGAGCATGGCGATGACCACGTTCTGGCCTTTGTATTTTTTTGCCAGGTCCAGCACGAAAGGACGTTGCTGGATGCAGGGTGCGCACCAGCTGGCCCACACATCCAGGAAAACGACCTTCCCTCTCCAGTCGGAAAGCTGTACGGAATCGCCATTCCAATTCAGAGCGGAAAAAGGAGGAGCGAACTTTCCGGTGGAAGTATTGAAAAAAGCCTCTGCCGACGCAGCCAGTAAATCGAAATAGGGATTCTGTGCCTCTGACTCCAGCGCCGCTTTCAGCGCCAGGGCATCGAACAGATGTTGGTGCGGTCGCCAGTAGGAAGGCAATTCGGTCAGTTCTTTCAGATAGAAAACCTTCAGGTAATCGGTCAGGTCCCGGTCGGGAGTGCGAGCTTCGATCTCATCCAGGAACACCGGCAGACTTTCGATGGAGTCGTTTTTTTGCAAATACTCAATCTCGTATTTGTAAAGCAGGTTGCTGGGATAGGTATAGGCAAAAGGGGCTTCGGGCGAAATCCGGGAGGTGAATTGAAAGAAAGGGTGCCCAGGAGGAAGCTGGAATTGCATCCGGCCTGCGTAAAAGAGGAAGGAGTAGATGCGGGCCTGATTCCAATGGGAAATGATCTGGTACTCCGTTAGAGAAAGTCGCTCTTTCAGGGAGTCGATCTGGGCTTGCCGGCGGTTGGCAAACTGCAGGCTGGGCGTGGAAGCCTTTTTGATGAAAGGTAGTCGAAACAAGCGTCCCATCTCCCCGCCCAAAAAGGCATTGGTGGACGGCCAGAGGGAGGTGAAAAGAGAATCCCCCAAATTGGCCGGTTTTAAGGTATCCCGAACCAATTGGAGCGTAATTTCTTTTCCCGCCTCCCAAATGAGCAGGCACTCGCTCGCATAGGATTCTCCTTTCAACCGGGCCGCCACCGTTCCGAGCCGGTCGATGTGAAAGGTCCCCAAGGCCGGTTTGGCTCCTATCGCCAGGCTGCCCCATATTTGTTCGGTAGCCAGATCCGAAAAAAGGATGGTATCCTTCTGGATCCCGGGGCCTCCTTCGAAATAGACCTTTACGGTTCCCTGGGCTGACAGGCCGGAAGAGGAAAGGATAGAAAAAGGCAATATAAGTAAGAGAGCACCAACGAAAAGCTTCATGTAAACTTTATTGGATCAACCCTCCGAATGAAATATAGGTTTGGGATCCGGCAAAGAAGAAAGGAGTGGGGAGGGGGCCCACTCCGACATCCAAAATGACTTTCGGCAAAAATGAACTTCCTGCACTCTTTAGTTGGAGTTGCTCATGGATTTTACGTTGCCGGAACCTGCGATGCTGGTTGACATGCGAGGCCGGCCTTTGTAATGCACATTGCCGCTGCCGGCAATGGATACTTCCATCTCCTCTTTCACCTCGATATAGGCATCTCCGGAGCCTGCGATGCTGATTTCGCAAGCGTTAACGGCCAAACCGGAGGCGCGCACGTCGCCCGAGCCGGCTATGGATATCTCCGTTTTGTTGGCGGTACCACCGATCTCTATGTCTCCGCTGCCCGCGATCGCCATCTCCAGATCGTCCATATCGAAGGGATCATTAACCTTTATGCTTCCGGAGCCGCCGATGGCCAATTCCTCCAGCTTATCCGTTGTGATCGTGATGGTTATATCCTTGTAATTACCGACGTTGCGGCTGTCGAAGCCGATTTCCCATTCCTGACCCCTCACCTCCTTCTTCAGACTGTTGATCATGTTTTCCTGGCCTTCAATGACCACTTTTCCGGGAGTACCCTTATCGATGAAAACCTTGGCCCGGATTCCGAGCCCGATGGAACTTATTCTGCCCATATCAAACTCGCGCGTGACAACGGGGCCTTCTCCTTCCAGTCTTTGTCCGCAGGACGTAAGGGGCATAGCCAGGATCAGGCTGACGAAAAAAAGCATAGGTAGATTTCGCATGACGATTTTGAATTTTGTGATCGGTAAATTAGGCTGTGTCTGAAAAATATCCTTTGGGCTTCAAAAGTTCCTTTTCGGACCAGCCTGTGTTGCAAAAAGCCTCAGGTAGCTAAGGCTATCCTCGGTTTTTGCGCCTTGCCTGGCCACAAAAATGAATCTTTTTCGCCATCAAAAACATTTTCCAGACACACCCTAATACACTTCGAAAGACAGACTTCCGAAATGTACGTTGCAGAAGATAATCAGCTATGGACCAGAATGCTTACTTTTCAGACGAATCAAACGAAAAACACAACCAACCATGAGTCAAACAGGTCGGCTTTACAGCGTAGATCTCTTTAGAGGCATCACTATTGCCGGCATGCTGATCGTCAACAACCCCGGTTCCTGGTCGAATGTATATCCTCCGCTGTTGCATGCCGAATGGGAGGGGTGCACGCCGACCGATCTCATATTTCCATTCTTCCTGTTCATTGTGGGGGTGGTTTTGCCGATCGCCCTGCGCAAGCGGGTTGAGCGGGGGGATTCCCGCCTGGCCTTATTCGAGAAGATCCTGACGCGATCGCTTATCATCGTGGGCCTGGGCTTATTTCTCGCTCTTTTTCCGGACTTCAATCTCAAATCGGATTACGCACATCTGGCCCCTTTGCATTACACGCTTTTGCTGGTGGCTCTGGTGGGCCTTTTGCTGAAAGAGATCGGAGAAAACTATGCGACCCGGTCCGTTTGGGGAGCTCCTTTGGGGCGCTACAGCAAATGGGCGGCCTGGAGCGCCCTGTTGGGCATGCTGATCATGGGGTCTTTTGCCTATGATCTGAGCAGTCTGCGATGGCCGGGTGTATTGCAGCGGATCGGCATCGTCTACGGCATCTGCGCCACGCTCTATCTGTTTATCTCCTGGCGGGGTCAGGCCATTCTGGCGGTGGTGATGATGCTGTTTTACTGGGCCTGGATGTCTTTCGTACCCATGCCCGATGGAAGCGTTCCCGGCCTGGTGCCCGGCCACAATTGGGCCGCCTGGATCGATCGCCAGTTCCTGGCCGGCCACATGTGGAGCCAGACCCAAACCTGGGATCCGGAGGGCCTTTTCAGTACGCTTCCTGCGATCGCTACCTGTCTGTTGGGCATGCTTCTCGGACGCTGGCTCCAATCCGGCGAGCCCTTGAAGAAGCAGTTGAGCTATACTTGGGTAGCCGGCCTTGCCCTGATTTTGTTGGGACTGGTCTGGTCTCTGAATTTCCCCCTGATCAAAGGACTCTGGACGAGTTCCTATGTCCTCTACACGGCCGGCTGGGCTTGCCTGGTGTTCGGCTTGCTGTTCTGGATCTCGGATATAAAAGGCTGGCGAGGGTGGGCCAATCCCTGGGTAGCCTTCGGGACCAATGCCCTGTTCGCCTATTTGCTAAGCGGTATGCTGGCGAAAATCAGCGGCTCCGTGGGTTGGGCGGGTAGCGACGGCGATTGGATGAGTGCTACCGGGCACGTTTACCACCTTTTTGGAAACTTTTTGTCGGCCCAGGCAGCCTCTCTGGCTACGGCCCTGTTTCACCTGGTCCTGGTATGGATCCCCGTTTCGATCCTATACCAATACCGGATCTTCATAAAAGTCTAGGTTAACCCGGAAAGCCGGAACGCAAGCATCCGGGTGGCGTGATATGCCTTTATCTCCTATATTAGGGGAAGTGAAAATCAAGGTTATGACGCAAATTCGACTCTGCCTTTTACTTCTTTTTTTGACCCTGGATATCACCTGGGCCGGCGCCCAGTTTACCGTCGGCACCTACCTGGGTACAACTCTGGGTACCGAGCAGTTTGGGCAAAACCTGAATGGCGCATGCGGCATGTCTCTGCAGGCTATGTATCGTTTCCGGAATTCTCCCTTTTCGATAGGATTGGATTTTGGCGGATCCTGGTATGATCATCGGGAATATGAAACTACCCTCGAGGATATGGGCACCGAAGGAGCCCGGGCCATCGCGGAAGAGAATTTTGGCTTTCTTTCCTTCGGGCTTCTGACTCGCCTGGACCTCAATCGGCCGTCTGTCTTGAATCCTTATCTGGAAGGACGCCTGGGCGGAATGTCCTTTTTTCGGTCGACCTATTACGACGAACTGCAAGCTTTGAATCCGACTGAAGAGCTGGAAGAAGAATACCACTGCCCCAGCGACAGGGAGGGATTGGGGACGGCTCTGCAAACCGGTCTGGGCGGGGGGCTGAGCCTGGATCTCAGCCGCTTGAAAAAGAACTGGAACTGGTTTCCCGTTCATCTGGATCTCAATGTGGTATACCATTTGGGTTCAGTCACAGAATACCTTAGCCTGCGTTCAGATCCCGCGACTCCAAGAGATGCTGCATCCAGGAACCGAAATGCAAGTGCCGCTTCCGTACAATCCGCTCCGGAAGAGCCGGTGCTGGTCCGTACTCCAACCGATAATATCAATATTCGCCTGGGGGCTTACATTCTGTTTCAGCAGTAGAATCCGGCATTCAGGGTAAAAAAGATTCGTTTCCAAAGTTCCTTCCCTTAAAAGGCTCGAATGCATACAAATTGCCAACGGAAGCGGCCCCGGCTTTACTCCGGAAGGTAGCTGGGGCTGCATAATCGGGCAGTAAATCAATCGTTCTTCTTCCGGTAAATACCGTCAAACCAAATGGCCCAATCTTCTTTCCCTTTTTCTCTTGCTTTCCAAAGCTGATGAACCTCACCTTCATCCAGAAGGGTATAGCTCATTTCGAATTCATATTCTTTTTCGTTGGTGTATCCCTGTCCCCGAAACTGCATAACATTATCCTGACGGGATCCGGTAAACCGGAAAGTGTTGCCTGCCTGATCGACCCAGGTTTGTTCCCAGGTTTCACCATCCGGTTGCAGGGTATTAAAGCTTTTGCCTTCAAAGCCGGTGGCGCCCTGCCAGTATTCTTCGATCACGCAGCCGTTCAGGCTTTTGGTTATTTTATTGTGGCCCACCAGAGTGTCGGCTTGCGCGTGATAAACTTCCCAATCGCCCAACCAAAAATCAAATTGTTGATGGGCGGGTGTCGCACATGGACTTTGGGCACGCAATAACAAAGGAAGAAGAAAGAATAAAAACAGAGCAGGCTTTGGCATCAGACGGGTTTTGATTTGGGTAAAAAGGTGAGTGCTTAATGCTGACTGATTTTGCGGGCTGTCAAATAAACACATACGTTTATTTAAAATAGGGGGTTTGGGGGTCGCATTCTACCCAAGCCTGTTGTACTTATACTCGCGTGGGTGACAAAAGCTTTGGAATTTTTGGATTGGAACCCTTTCAAGAAAAAGGGACTTCTATTTTCGCTATCTGAAATTCCCAAATAAAATCTCTGTTCGATGCACACGAATTCCTTTTTCAAGTTCTGGTGGATGGGGCTTGTCTTTTTTACGCTGACTCCATTCGCTCCCCTGTTGGCTCAGGAGGAAAAAGAGGAGGCTGCGGAAGAAACTTCAGAAAAATCCGATGCGGATGAAAAGGACGAAGAAAAGGGTCCTTTCAAACCCTATAAGGAGGTCGTTACGGAGGAAGCCGTAACGGATTCCGGCCTGTTTATCCTGCACCTGGTCGATGATAAGCTGTTGTATGAGATTCCGGACAGCAAAATGGGTGAGGAAATGCTCTGGGTGAGCCGGATCTCCAAAATGCCCCCTTTGAGTCCGTATACCAACGCGGGTAGTAAGACGAACGAACAGGTGGTGCGCTGGGAGCGGAAGGGGAAGAAGGTGCTGCTCCGGATCGTTTCGTTTCAGAATGTAGCGGATGAAGAACTTCCCATTGCCGAATCAGTTCGAAACAACAATTTCGAGCCTATTTTGCAAGCATTCAAGATACAGGCGATCGGACCGGATTCCAACAGCGTGGTCATCGATGTGACCGGCCTGTTTACCAAGGACATCAAAGCGATTTCCGGTTTATCGTCAAGTGTCCGGAAGAGTTACCAGATCGGCGGGCTGGATGCCTCCCGTTCCTTTATCGATACGGCCCGGTCATTTCCCATCAATATTGAAGTGCGCCACGTTATGACTTACAGCGCCGGTAATCCACCTGCCAACCGGCTTGCCGGCACGGTCACTCTGGAACTGGCCCAATCGATGATCCTCTTGCCGGAGGACCCGATGCAGTCGCGTTTGTATGACGATCGCGTGGGCTGGTTCAGCATCCGACAGATAGACTACAGTTCGGAGGCGTTGAAGTCGGATGAAAAAAGATACATCCGAAGGTGGCGTCTGGAGCCAAAAGATCCGGAGGCCTATGCGCGCGGGGAGTTGGTGGAGCCGGTCAAGCCGATCGTTTATTACCTCGACCCGGCCACGCCCGAAAAGTGGCGGCCCTACTTCAAGAAAGGGATTGAAGATTGGCAGACGACCTTTGAAACGGCCGGTTTCAAGAATGCCATCATCGCCAAAGATCCGCCCAGTCCGGAAGAAGATCCCGATTTCAGTCCGGAGGACGCCCGTTATTCCGTGGTTCGATATGTAGCCAGCACCACCCGCAATGCCATGGGACCCAGCGTCTCGGATCCCCGCACAGGCGAGATTCTGGAAAGCGACATCATCTGGTACCACAACCATCTGCGTTCTTACCGAAACCGGTATCTGCTGGAAACCGGGGCAGCCAATCCCAGCGCCCGGAGCCTGAACACTCCCGAAGAAGAGATCGGCGAGATGATGCGTATGGTGATCGCGCATGAGGTAGGGCATGCGCTGGGCTTGCCGCACAACATGAAAGCCAGCGCCGCCTACCCGGTCGATTCGCTGCGCTCGGGCAGCTTCACCCAGAAATACGGCATTGCTACCACCATCATGGATTATGCCCGCTACAATTATGTGGCTCAGCCGGGAGACCAAAATATCCGGTTCATTCGCCAGATCGGTCCTTATGATCACTATGCCATCAACTGGGGTTATCGGGTGATCCCGGGGGCCGATTCGCCCGAGGCAGAAAAGGACAGCCTGAATAGCTGGATCGAGAAGCATGCAGGCGACCCGATGTACATGTTTGGCGGAGGCTACGGGATCGACCCCACTTCCCAAACGGAATGCATAGGCGATGATGCTATGCGGGCCAGTAGCTACGGCTTGAAGAACCTGAAACGTGTAGTACCTAACCTGATCGATTGGACAACCTCCGAGGGTGAAAGTTACGATGAGTTGGAAGAGCTGTATGGGGAGCTGTTGAGCGTATGGAGTCGATATGTTGGCCATGTGGTCACCCATGTCGGAGGGGTATACGAAACCCGGAAGGCGGCCGGGCAAGATGGGGCTGTGTATGAGCCGGTACCTGCGGAGACGCAGCGAAGTGCTGTGGCCTGGTTGAACCGGAATGCTTTTTCCAGCCCGGATTGGCTGCTGGACCCGGAGATTCTCGACCGGATCATGCAGACCGGAACCGTGGAAAGGGCACGCCGACTCCAGGCTCGTCACTTAAATGGCCTGCTGGACGTCAACCGGATGGGGCGCCTGATCGAAGCGGAAAGCCGGCAGGGTGAAGAGGCCTATTCTCTTCTGGAAATGCTGGAAGACGTTCGGAAAGGGATCTGGAAAGAATTCTACGACCGCACCGATGCCTCCGTCTATCGTCGGAATTTGCAGCGGGCTTATCTCGAGCGCATGGCCCTCATGTTGGAGGAACCCGAAAATGAGTCGGACCCCCGCGCGCCCGGAGCAGCCACCAGCGCTTTTTTGGAACAGTCGGATATACCTGCCCTGGTAAAGATGGAACTGAGGGAGCTGTACAATGACCTGGAGCGCTTCACTCCCCGGAGCAATCAAAGAGTCATGTACGCCCACTGGATGGACGTAAAAGACCGGATCGAGGAGATGTTGGATAAGCGAGAGGAAGATTGAAGTCCGGTTCTTTATTTGGGATTTCCGAAAAAGGGCAACTCGACTCCTTTTACGCCCGGGACCACTTTGAAAACACTGCCGGCCAGCGGGTAGGCTTCCCTTTCTTCCGGTGTCATGTCTTGTCTTGAACTGGTAATGAAAAGGGTATCCAATTCCCGGCCTCCGAAAGCACAGGAGGTGATGTTGTGGGCAGGCACTTCGACCCGTTGCAAAAGTTCTCCGGTCTGGGGGTCCCACTGGCTGACGGCATTTCCATTCCAGAGCGCGATCCAGAGGTTTCCGCCTTCGTCGATGGTCATGCCATCGGGATAGCCCAGGCTATCCGGAACTTCAATGATGGCTCGTCCGCGGCTGATGGTTCCCTCCTCCAGGTCAAAATCAAAGGCCTGGACTTTACCCGTAGGGGTGTCGATGTAGTACATGGTCCGGGAATCCAGGGACCAGGTTATGCCATTGGAGATGGTCACATTGGAGATTACCCGGGTGGCTTTTCCATCCGGGTCGATCCGGTACAGGGAAGCCTCGCCGCTCGTTTGCTTCAAATGCATGGATCCTACCCAAAGACTTCCGCCGGGGCAGACCTTCCCGTCGTTGTAACGCATGTTGTCGAGGCTGTCTTCCGGATGGGAGAGCGGGGTCATCTCCTCTGTATCGAGATCCAGGATGAACACGCCGGTTTCCAGAGCCACCACCGCATTCCCTTCCCGGTCCGGTACCACGGTGCCGACCCTTGCGCCCACGTGGTAGGATTGATGATCTTCGGTTTCAGGGTCCAGGATGTGCAGGTTACCCTCTTCAATATCTACCCACCACAGCTTCTGGGTTTTGTAATTCCAGAAAGCGCCTTCGCCCAGCGTATTTTGCCCTTCCCACGCAACTTCAACCATGGGTTGTATTTTAGTGTGTTTTTCTGTTCCGGAATCGCTGTTGCAGCTTAGCCAGCCCCCTGCAACGAATATCAAAAATAGTATCCGATAGTACATAATTTCGATTTAAAAGATGGACGAATGACCCGATATAGCCTTCTGGCAAGATAGCTGAACAGCCAAATAAAGTTCTACCTTTAGGAGTTTCTTTGAACTTTGTAAACGAAAAAGATTCGATCATGACAAGGATTTTCATCTTTCTGCTTTTAGTGTCCATTTCCTGTAGCGGGCTTTTGGCTCAGGAGGTTATTGATGAAAAAGCGATAGAGGTCATTCGAAAGCACGGCCTGGAGCAAAGTCAGGTCATGGAGACAGCCAGCTGGATCACGGATGTCTACGGGCCTCGTTTGACCGGCTCGCCCATGCTGGATAAAGCGACCGAATGGGCCCAGGGTCAGTTGGAAAACTGGGGTATGTCCAATGTACATTTGCACGAGTGGGGTCCCTTCGGGAGAGGATGGGAGTTGGAACATTTCGAAATGCATGCGCATTCGCCGATTTACTGGACGGTGATGGCTTATCCCAAAGCCTGGTCTCCCGGCACGGACGGGCCCGTTTCCGGCGAAGTGATCTATCTGCAGGTCAACAGGGAAGAGGATCTGGAAAAATACAGGGGAAAACTGGCCGGTAAATTCGTAATGCTGGATACCATTCGGGATACCGAAGAGTGGTATGAGCCGCCGGCCAGCCGCTACGACAGTGAAGCACTTCTCGAGATGGCTAATTCCCCGATGCCTACGCCTCGCCCCAGGCGCAATTACAGGCAGACCGGCGGCCTGACCCTGAATCAGGCTATCTGGCAGATGCTTACCGAAGAGGAACCTCTGGCCATTCTGGACCGCTCTTACAAAGGCGATCTGGGTACTATTTTCGTTTCCCGCGCTCGAACGTTTGACGGAAGCCCCCAGGATGTGGATCAAAAGGTCATTCCCCAGGCTACCGTATCAGTGGAGCACTACAACCGTATCATGCGGATGATGCAAAAAGGGGTGGATGTGAAATTGACCCTGGATATAAAAGCCCGCTATACCAATCCCGATGGTATGGAGCACAATATTATTGCTGAGATCCCGGGTACAGACCTGAAAGAGGAAGTGGTCATGTTCGGGGCGCATTTCGACTCCTGGCATGCGGCTACCGGCGCTACCGACAACGGGGCCGGATCGGCAGTGATGATGGAGGTGGCCCGCATTCTGCTGGAGACGATCAAGGAAACCGGCGTGCAACCCCGCCGCACTCTGCGCCTGGCTCTATGGACCGGCGAGGAGCAAGGCTTGTTCGGCTCCCGCTACTATGCTGCCGATCACTTCGCCAACGTACCCGAAGGTTCCTGGACGCCCGCTTCTCTCAAACCCGGACAGGAAAAGATTTCCGGCTATTTTAACCTGGACAACGGCACCGGCCGGATACGCGGTGTTTATCTGCAAGGCAATGAGGCCGTAGCACCTATTTTTCGCGAATGGCTGCAGCCCTTCCTGGATCTGGATGCCGGAACGCTGACCCTCAACAATACAGGCGGCACGGATCACCTGGCCTTCGATGCAGTCAATATTCCGGGATTCCAATTCATCCAGGATCCCGTGGCCTACTTCAACCGGACCCACCATTCCAATATGGATAACTGGGATCACCTGGAGGCTGAGGATCTGAAACAAGCCGCTACCATCATCGCTTCCTTTGTCTGGCATACCGCTCAGAGAGATGAGATGTTGCCGCGTAAGAAAACCGATCTGGTGATGGAAGGAGAGGGAAATGAAACCGATCGGTCAGACGATCGGTAAAGGTTGAGTTGAGGAGGTTAGCCGTTGCGAAGTTGACTGTAGAAACGCGACCTACAGCGATATCCCAAGCGTATAGTCTCCTCAACTTACATTACACTTCCGCCAGGTATTCGTGAACGAACTTGATGGCCATGGCACCTTCTCCGACGGCGCTGGCTACCCGGTTCATGGCTCCGGCCCTCACGTCTCCTGCAGCGAAAATACCGGGGATACAGGTTTCCAGCAGAAAAGGATCCCGCTGAAGCTTCCAGACCTTGGGAAATTCCGGGTATTGTTGCAATTCTTTGCCGGTCTCTATGAAGCCCTTTCCGTTTCGGATGATGCTTCGATCGAGCCAATCCGTGACGGGGCGTGCACCAATAAAAATGAACAGGGCGTCCGCTTCTACTACGTAAGTCTCCTGTTTCTGCAGGTCTTCGATGTGCAGACAATTAAGGTGGCCCTCGCCGCGCGCTTCTTTCACCTGTCGATAGCCCTGTACCTCTATGTTGTCGATGGCATCGATCTGGTCGATCAGGTAGGAGGACATGGAGCTACGGAGGTCGGGTTTGCGGATCAGGATGGTGACCTTTTTGGCGAACTTGGACAAGTAGACGGCCCCTTGCCCGGCGGAATTGCCCCCGCCGACGATGAAAACCTGTTTGTTTCGGCAAGAGGCAGCTTCGGTCATGGCGGCTCCGTAGTAAATGCCGGCTCCGGTAAACTTTTCAATGCCTTCAGCCGGTAGCTTCCGGTAATCGACTCCCGTGGTGACAACCACCGCCCGGGTGTGCAAGACAGAACCGTCGCCCAGCGTAATTTTTTTGTAGTTGCTTTCGACTTCGATCTGTCTGACCTCCTGGGGAGAAAGGAATTCGATCCCGAATCGGGTTGCCTGGGTGATGGCCCGACGTGCCAATTCGGCACCGCTGAGGCCGCTGGGGAAGCCCAGGTAATTTTCGATGCGCGAGCTCGTCCCTGCCTGTCCGCCCGGTGCCCGCTTCTCGATCAGAAGCGTTTTCAGACCTTCCGAACCTCCGTACACGCCGGCGGCCAGGCCGGCCGGGCCCGCCCCGACGATCACCACA
>CAZXIX010000050.1:17075-30379 GCA_964640855.1 uncultured Saprospiraceae bacterium | reverse complement strand
TTCATCTTTTTAACCCAAATATACGAATTCAACTAATTTGACCCATTACCAAATTAAAAAGGACATGACGTTTTCTCAAAAAGAAAAAACCGATTTTTTCTCCCAATATGGCAGTTGGGCGGTGGTTACCGGTGCTTCCTCCGGGATTGGCCTGGCGCTAGCCGAAAAACTGGCGGAGATCGGTCTTAACCTGATCATCAATGCCCGGAGTGCCGAACGCTTGGAAGAGATGGCTTCGAAGATATCGGATCAATTCGATGTCAAAGTTATACCGGTTGCAGCGGATGTGGGCACTTCGGAAGGGATCGAAAAAGTAATTGCCGCTGCCAAAGGGAAGGACATAGGCCTGTTCATTCCTTCTGCCGGCTACGGTACCTCCGGCCCATTCATCCATTCTTCCTTGCACGATGAGATCAACATGCTTCGGGTGAATGCGGAGGCGGTGTTGTCAATGACCCACTATTTCAGTCAATTGTTTGCAGAGAAAAAGCGTGGTGGGATTATCTTATTAAGTTCGATCGTAGCTTTTCAGGGCGTGCCCCTTGCTTCCAATTATGCGGCTACCAAAGCCTACATCCAATCTTTGGCCGAGGCTTTAGCCATCGAATTGAAGCCATACGGGGTGGATGTGCTGGCGGCTGCACCGGCCCCTGTTGATAGTGGGTTCGGAAAACGTGCCGGCATGAAGATGGATAATGCCATGAAGCCGGAAGATCTGGCTGTGCCCATTCTTAAGGCCCTGGGCAAGAAGACCCACGTTCTCCCGGGCTTATTGACCAAGGTGCTGACTTACTCCCTTCGAACGGTGCCCCGCTGGGGAAAGGTGCGGATCATGAAAAAGGTGATGGCGGGTTTTACGGAGCATCAGCAAATAGGAGTTAATCATACAAAGTACTCATCCAGATCGTGATGCTTTGATCGGGATAATTCAGGACCGTGACCAGATCGGGCGCTACAATGCCTGCCGGGTCCAGGATCGTGCCGGGGATTCCTTTGAAGGCGACAAACTCCAGCAAGGTGTTGAAGGTCCTTTTCTGAAAAGAATACCTGGGAGTGTGGTAATCAAAGTATGCGGAGGTTTGCTCGTACATCCGATCGAAACTGAACCAGTTGCCGGGGTCCAATCGGTAAAACCAGATGGCGAAACTTACAGCGGATAGGGTAGGGTCCTGGAAGCGATCCAGAGGGGCTTCTTTCGCTCCCTGAATGGCGGATTCGGCCAGGCTGTCCACTACGGACTCTTGTCGGGTGATTTCTCCGAGTTTGGTGGAAACGAATTCCCGATAGGTGGTATCCCAGAACCCCAACTCTTCGAATAGCTCATTGTCCTCAATGGGAAATTCGAAGAACCAAACCGGCCAGTTTTCCTGAAAAAGGAGGTTGTTCTTATACAGGTTATCGCGAAAAGCTTCGGCTGCTGTCCTGCCGAAGGTGTATACGAGGTCTTTCCACGTACCCTCTCCCAAGCCGGAAATGGCATCCAGTTGTTCCAGGGTCTCAAACCGATTGGACGTCAGCTCCGAACGGGTACGCAGGATCCGGGAGGCCAGGGTAGGGCCGATGGTACTGCCCGGGCCATCGGAGGGGTCGTCCTCGATGAGCGTGTCTGTGACGTCTGAAACTTCCCGGACACGATTGAAAAAATCGAGGATACGGTCGGCTATCGGGGCGGAGATGTCTTTTGGGTTCATTCGGGCTTCTTTTCAGTTGAATTGCGGTACCTCGGTGAAGGTATTGGATTTTACGTTAACCGTTTGTGAACTTTTCCACCAGCCTACTTCCGGGTTCGGGGATCTATTCCACCAACTCTTTCCGTCTCGGAGAATTTTGGAGAACGGTTAGCATCCGTTCTTTTTGATCCAGCGTGAATATATTCATGCACGGGTCCTCGGTATAATCCATGTAGTTTTCGATCATATCATCTGAGGCACAGGAAAAATTGGCTGTGCACTCAAAATTGGGGGCGGCGGCGTTGGGCGTATCCATGCAAAAATCATCGACCAGGCAATCTCCGTCTCCCCAGATGTGCCGCAGGCCCAGCCAGTGTCCCACCTCATGGGTTGTCGTTCGCCCCAGATCGAAGGGGGCTATCAAATCCGGGAAGTCTCCTTTTTCGCTGCTGCCGAAATATTTGTAGCCGACCACGATACCGTCGGTTTCCCGGCTTCCTTCGTCAATGTTCAATCCGGGCAGGCCCGATTGAGAGGGGAATTGCGCGTAACCCAGCAGGTCACGGGATATGAATCCGCCAAAGTTCACCGTCCAGATATTGAAATAATTCTCCGGAGGCCAGAAGGTAACCGGTTTAATGACGTTGTCGATCGGGTTACGGATCGGGCCTTTGGGCCAGGATTCTCTTCCGCCGTCGAATCGATTCACGCCGGGTTCGGAAAGCAGGTTCCCGGCCGGGTCCCGCTCGGCCAGAAAAAACTCGATCTCGGTATCTGCACCGGAGGGGTCGTCGTTGAACCCGTTGGTACCTGGCAGTCGCCTGAAATCTTCATTCAGTACTTCGATCTGGGATACTACCTGGGCGTAGCTGATGTTGGCGCCGGTACCCACCGGCTCGCCGTTATGGATGATGTGAACGACAACCGGAATTCGTTTCACGTTCGAAACCTCCTCCATGTTTTCATCCTCCTCGCAGGAAGTAGCCAGGAAAGCAAGGGTCAAAGAGAAGGCAGCTAGAAATTTTGTTTTCACCATGAAATGGTTTTTAGGTTGTTCGGATTTGAGACTGCTTTAAAAGGAGAAGGTTTAATGCCGGGATCCCCGATCTAACTTTCCGATCTGCCAGGGTAAAGAGTTGAAGAGAAAACATCATCAACCCGGAGTTATCCCGCCAGAAAGACAAGGAAACCCTCTGGTCGGATGTAAATAGAAACCTACGGGTCTTTTGCGCTGACATTGAAAAAAGTTTATACAAAACGAATGCAAACAGCAAGCCGATCAGGATCGAAACGGACATGGGTTCCAGGGTTCTTCCTCCCATCTTATCCCGACCATTTGGCTTTGTTTCATTATCTGGCTTTAAAGGATAGCCAAAAAATAACCGGGACAAATATCAGTAAGATAACCGTTGCAAAAAGGAGCCCGAAGATAATCGTAATGGCCATGGGTGACCAAAGTTCCCCTCCACCCGTCCAAAGCGGAATCATACCGCAGGACGTCGTAAGTGTGGTAAGCAAAATGGGACTAAAACGGTCGTTCGCTGCCTTTTTGACACTTTCCAGCAATCCGTTTCCTTCTTCCATCTCATGGCCGATTTTATCCACCAGAACGATCGCATCGTTTATGATAATTCCTGCCAGGGATATAACTCCCAAAAAGGCAGTGAAACTAAAGACGGAACCCACTCCCAGGAGACCTGCTGTAACACCGACTATGGCAAGCGGAATGGTCAATAAAATAATGGTTGCTTTTCGAATAGAATTAAACTGGATGACAAGCAAAAGAATGATGATAAAGAAAGAAAGGGGTAGATTTAGGATTATGGCATTCATGGCCGTATTACTGCCTTCCGCATCACCTCCAAATTCATAGGTGTAACCTATGTCCCAGTTTTCGACTTCTTCCGCCATCATGGGTCGGATGACTTCATTCATGATCTCGCTTGCCAGGTAGCCCTCGGCCACCCCGGCCTGAATGGTTAAACTTCGTTTTAGATCGCGCCTCAAGATCTTAGAATACTGCCAGGGGATTTCAATTTCCGCAACTTGCGACAAAGGATTGCTTGTGCCTCGGGATTGGGAAAATACATTCAGGTTTTCAATATCCGTATAAGTCAAGTTCTCGCTTCCTTCCCGTTTCATAGTGATAGGAATGCTTTGATCTTCATCTCGAAACTCACCCACTTCAAAACCATTCAAAGAGGTCAGCAAAGAGATGGCAACATCCTGATTGGTGAGGCCGGACCTGGATAATTTATTCTCATCAATATTTACAAATATTTTCTTGATGCGAGGGCCCCAATCATCGGTGATGCTAATGGCTCCCGGAGTTTGAAAAAGCCTGGTTTTGATTCTATTTGAAATTCTGAATAACTCATCCGGGTTATCTCCGGTAATTCTTATTTCAATAGGCGCTTCGGCTCCTCCGGATCCAACTAAGCGGTTGATTTTAATTTCAGCATCAAATATTTTTCTGCTTGAAAAATCCCTTAATTTATCAATGACTATTTCATTGGCGTGATCTGAAGTGGTATTCAGAAGCATATGGGCATAGGAGGAATTGGGTTCACCGGGAAAATAACCCAGATCATAAGCCTCGGGTCCCTTTCCAATGTAAGACGACCAGTTGATAATTCCTTCATCCGTGTCATCTTTAATCAGAAGGCTATCCTTTATATAGTGCTCAAGAAGAGCAACTTTTGAATCTGTTATTTCAATCTTGGTGCCAAGGGGAAAGTTTATATCGACAACTACAAGGTTTCTGTCATTTGGCGGCATGAAAATACCTGGAATGAAAGTATATCCATAAAGAGAAACCAAAAACAGCACGGCAATAGCCAAAACAATAAACAATGGTTTTTTTAAAGACCAATTCAGGAGTTGGTTATAATAGCCTCTCACATTGTCAAAAATGGTTTTCATCTCCTCGGTTCCTTTATTGACTTTCAATAAGGAGGTCCCGAAAAGGGGAATAATGGTAAAAGCAATCAGCCAGGACGAAAGCAATGCCATTGTGATGACTAGGAAGATGTTTCCCATCATATCCCCCATCGTACCGTCGGCTAAATAAAAGGAAAGAAAGGCAGCACAGGTGGTTAATGAAGATATCAAAAGCGGAAGCATGAACTCTTTGGCCGAATTTACGGCGGCATCAAACTTGGATTGCCCCTCCTGTAATTTTTCAAGCAAGGACTCTACCATCACAATGCCGTTGTCAACCAATAACCCCAGGGCCATGATCAGGGAAGCCAGCGTTACCTGATTTAGCCCGACGCCAAATAAACTCATCCACAAGAATGTAAGGATCATTGTACCGGGAATCAGACTGGCGATGATTACGCCTGCTCTCCAGCCCAGCACCAGTAAGATGACAAGGAGAACGATTAATATACTCTGAAGTAAATTACCTACAAATACATCGATTTTTCTCTGGACCTCTTTATCCTGAGAAGCGATTCGCATAGCATTTATCCCGAGGGGTAATTTTGTCTCATTATATTCTTTTATTAGTTTATCAATATCCTTACCCAAATCGATCAGATTGGCATTTTCTATTAAGGATACATATAATGCCAGCGACTGATTTCCATTAATTCTTACGATGGACTCCTCGGGGGAAACATATCCTCTCCTAATATGGGTCAGGTCTCCCAACAAAATGGTTTCACCTTGTTGGCCAACGGGTATAACCAAATTTTGAATGGCTTCGATGGATTCAAAATTTCCGGATGATTCAAGAATAATTCTTTCCTCGGCAAGGTTGATCTGTCCCGATGGTATTATAATATTACTTTCAGAAATTATGCTTTGTAATTGACCGGAAGTAAGTCCGACTTGTGCAAGTTTAGCATCGTTATATTCAACATAAATTCTTTCATCCACCGTACCCCCAATGATCACTTTAGCTGCATCGTCAAGAGCAATAAGGTCGTCTCTAAGATCGTCGGCATACTCTTTAAGCTCGTTATATTCGAAACCATCGGATTCCAGACCAACGAAAATACCATACACCACACCTATGTCTTCGTCATTTAAAGTGGGTCCGGAAATGCCATCGGGGAGTTCATTCTTTAAGTCCTCTATTTTTCTTCTGGCTAAATCCCAAACAGATTGAAGCTTACTTTCGGGAACATGGTCATGGACTATCGTTTTTATGATGGAAACTCCCGTTCGGCTGGTACTGGTTATCGTTTTAACTTCGGGGATTTCCTGTAATACTTTTTCAATCTTATCACTGATAAGCGATTCGACGCGTTCGGGGCTAGCTCCCGGGAATTGTGTAACCACGGTTGCAACCCGCACAGTAAAGGGCGGCATACTGTCCCGTGACAGATTACTGTATTCCAAGAGTCCCATGGCGATTACCACAATCAGGGAGAGGATTGTTATCCGGTTATATTTCAGCGAAAACCCCGTTAAGTTCATGTACTTATTGCTTTCCTAGAAGCTTCACTTTTCTTCCATCGTATAATGATCTGAGCCCAGCAACAGCAACCAGATCACCTTCATTCAATCCTTTTTTGATAGTATATCCGCCCTGGGTAATGGTACCCAGTTCTACAGGGACCAACTTCGCCACGTAAATATCATCTTCCTGATCAGCAACCAGCCTGAAAACGAAGTTTCCATCGGTTCCACTCGCAATGGCTTTTATCGGAGCAACCATCACATGATTGGCTTTTTCTTCGGGGCTATCCACGCTGAAATTGACTTCGGTGGCCATCCCGGGTCGTATTTCTTCTTCCGGATTCATGATGTTTAGTTTTACCGGATAGGTGGTTGATCTTCCCGAAGCGAAGGCAACTTCTACCACCTCCGCGTCAAATAATCGTCCAGGCAAAGAAGGAAACCTGATGGTTGCCTTTTGGCCAATTTTAAGTTTATTGATAACCACTTCCGGTACACCTACTTCAACTTCCGGACGGTCAAGCGAACTAACATTCGCGATCAACATACCTGCATTTACCACCTCATTCGCTTCTACCTGGATTCCCGTAATCACCCCGTTCATGGGAGATACCAATCGGGTATAGCTGACTTGATTACCTGCTGCCCGCACTTGTTGATCGGCTGCATTGACCTGGGTGATGGCAGCATCATATTGTGCCTGTGCGGCATCCAGACCTGATTTTGCCTGTTGATATTCACTTAAAGACACGCTGTTGTTCTCATAAAGTTTAGCGACCCGGTCGTAGGTAGCTTGTGCGTTAATGAGTTGGGCTTCTGCCGCTTTGGCATTGGCAGCGGCCCCTTCCATTTGTGCTATAGCCTGGTTGGTTTGGATCGTGTAATCTACGGGGTCAAGGGTGGCGATGATCTGTCCTTGCCTTACCCGGTCCCCCAATTCCACCGAAACGGAACTCAAGGTGCCTCCCACTTTAAAACTGAGACTGGTTTCGTTCCGGGTTACGGCCACCCCTGAAAAGGTATACGTTTCCACTCCGGAAGCCAGCTCAATCTTCGCATATTTGACAGGTGGGATCTGTTGCCCTCTTTCAGCGGATTGCTCCTTGCAGGATAGTAAGAAAAACACCAACAGTATGAGTACCGGGATTCTCATCATTAGTCTGTTTGATAATTAAGGAACCGTTGGAAAAAGGCCTCTTTTTGATCTTCCGTTGCGAGCGTGATGAAGCTACCGATGGAACGCTGTAAGGAAAAGAGGTCCAGCATAAATTGATAGGCGGCATTGGTGGCGTTGACCTGGGCTCCCAACAATGAATTTTGTGCATCCACCAGGGTGATCACATCTACTTGTCCGGATTTATATAAATCCTGGACGATGGCGATGTTTTTCTCAGCTGCTTCGGCGGCGCTTGCAGAGAGTCGAATATTGTTATAAGAAGCATTGACCAGCTCCATATTTGCTCTTACCTGCAATTCGAGAACGTTCTTCACGTCTTTTCTCTGGTCTTGCAATTGATATAAGCCCACTTCCGTTCTCTCCTTCTGGAATTTTCGGGAACCTCCCGCAAACAATGGTATCGAAACATTGAAGGCTGCATTCCAGGTAGGGTTGACCCCGCCTTCTAAGCCAGGGATGGGAGGGGATTCGCCCGGGTTGACGATGGATACGGGATATTCGTAGCTGCCGCCAAAGGCAACCGTAGGGATATAGAAAGAGCGGCGATTAGACTTCAGCAAACGCTCCTGGGCAGCGATGGCCAGCTCTATTTGTTGTATTTCAGGAAGATTCCGCATGGCCTCACTGACCATAAAATCAGCCAACCTGCTTAAAGTGGTTTGATCTTGTATCAGGCCTAAAAACCGCTGATCCACCTCCTCAATTAATTGATTGATGCCTTCTGAGCCTTGGGTCGTAAATGCCTCATCAATGGGGTGGTTCAAGGTCTCGTTCAATTGATAGCGTGCGGCTTTCAATTGGGCGTTGGCTTCGTAGAGATCGGTTTTAGCCAGATTCAGCTCGGTTTGCCACCTGTACACATCGCTCACTCCACCGTAGCCCGCTTTTTCTTTGTCCGTTGCAATAGTCAAATTTTGATTGATGGCCTGGATGTTGTTATTCTCCAATTCTGCCAGGGACAAGACCAGCAGGTAGTTGAAATAGCGTTCCGTGACTTCCAGGATGACATCCAGTTCGGATTGGTTCTGGGCTTGTTGCTGACTTTCAAACAGCAACTTTTGAATGGCGATGTTGGCCAGGGCGGGTTCGGACAAAATTAATTGAGAAAAAGAGGCGCCGGCAGTCCAGTTGAAAGTGCCTTTTGTGCCAAAAGAATTATTAACGCTATTCTCGTCAAGGAAAAACCCGGTTGACTCCACATCCAATTGAGGCAAATAATCACTTTTTGCGAGGGATACATCCTGGGCGCTGATCTGGGTTTCCTTTTTTTCAATTTGATAGCCTAAATTATTTTGAATGCCTTCCGCAATGGCCGATTTCAGGCTGAGTACCCGCGTGGTATTCGGCTTGTTGATATTTACCAGTAAAGCATCATTCAACAAGGTCCATTTCGGATACATCCCGATCTTATT
Source organism: uncultured Saprospiraceae bacterium (assembly GCA_964640855.1). Classification (GTDB taxonomy): domain Bacteria; phylum Bacteroidota; class Bacteroidia; order Chitinophagales; family Saprospiraceae; genus JAJDFU01. The sequence continues at coordinate 21,713 of CAZXIX010000050.1, read as the reverse complement.
GACCGTTTCCATATTAACAAGCAGTTGTTTGGTAAACGATTCTATATCAACCGGGAAATCGCTGGGATCTTTACCCTCGGCAATTTTTTCTACATCGATCGCTATCCGCCTTAAGATCTTGCTCAGATTATCGGTCGAGGTAAATGAAGCGTAGGCACCGTATTGCAGCACCGGCGATTCCAGCAGGGTGAAGGAAGGAAGCTTTCGTTCTATTAACTGATCAAAAAACGATTGGATTTCATTGGAGGAATAAGCCGTTAAAGGTGAAAGCAGATATATGCCCCCAACATCAGCGGAAACATCCGAGAGGGCACTGTCTAAGTCGGGTTCAATACTAATCCAATCGATCCCTGTCGCCCGGTCGGAATAGGCGTTTTCGACACTTCTTCCGATGGCCAGAAGGTTGGGGTTGGCAAATACAGCGATCCTTTCGCATTGACAGATTTCTTTCAACAGGCCGATGCCGGACTCAATATTGAACGGGGAGTTTATGAACGTGAAATTCGGGATGCCGCTGACCGCATTGGCCGGCGAGCTGTCTCTGCTCAGGCTATCCATCAGCCGAATAGAGGCAATGGTGGGTATGGGATAGGAGCCTTGATTAACCAGTACCCCACTGGTGATCATGCCTACTCCAATGAGGACATCCGCTTGATTTTGGGCATAAATGCGCTCTATTTGATGGGTGATCTCGGTTATATCCCCATCGGTATACACATCGGAAAACCTCAACTCAAATTGCGAAGCAAGCAAAGCTTTTATTTCCTCCTTCAGGGCCTCTTCGTAGATATGGTTTTCGATGTTGGCCCCATCTGAAAGGATGGCAACTTCAAAAACGGGTTGTGCATTTGCGTTGAATAGAACGAAAAGTAGACACAGAATACTGGATAAAGGTCTGATAATCATTGGTTCGCATTAGTTCATCTTTGGGGTTTGAAAAACGCAATTTCCGTTACCGGGCAGTAGTTACTATCTGATGTTGCGCAAAATGCAAAGCTACCCACGATGGCCAACCTGCGCTTCAATCCCAAAGCCCGCCTGACAGTAATCAGGGAAGTCCACCTGCGGGCAGATTTCCCTTCAGGGTTTTAAGTCCTGCCAAGCGAAGTCCCGACGAGGCCAGGGCCTGTCGGGATCCTGAAGGAAATCGTCGGCACTTGGTCATGGACAGAGCGATGAAAAGGCGAAAAGTCAGGCCTTTTAGCATCATGGGTAGCCGATCGGGCATAAGGTCAGTTACAATACGTAGTCCCTTGAACCGAACGGCAAAAGGAAAAGAGCAACCGGGTACTCTTACCTGAAAAATCCAGTACGAATACAGGATAATCGCAGGTTCATGCCCCGGAAAAACTACTCTTTCTTCCACTCCAATGTTTTACTCATCATGCCGGATTTGACCGAAACGAGCAGCAGGTCCCCTTTCTCTTCCAGGATGGCATCCATCCATTTACCTCTTTTCAAGGCAAAAACCTTTCCTTTCCACTCTCCGTCGACCGACTTAACATCTTTAAGAAGTTCTTTCCCCGCTTTGACGTTGGTGTTGTCCGAAGAGACAACCACTCCGCTGAAAACACCATCCTCCTGTTCGCTGATTTCTACTTTGGTATTGTCTTTTCCCGTATCCCAGACTCCTGCCAGGGGCTGCTGGGCTTGCATGCCAAGGGCAAAGAGAAGAAGGTTGAAAATAAGTCCTGCTTTTTTCATGACCAATGAATGGTTTAATTCCTGAGTTAATAAGTGACTTACGAGGGGGGGGGGCCGGAAGCGGAGGAATGAAAGATCACATTCTCTTTTTAATCCACCGAATTCCGGCACCCCTTACTGCTTACCCGGCACGATCCACTTCCCCCCGGGGGGAAGAAAAGGGTTACTTCTGCTTGATAAAATCAATGTTTTCGGATACTATCCGCAAAGACTCTGAGGGTATGGTTATCTCGGTGACATCGGAGCGATTGGTGCCGTCCTCCATCGTATTGTATTTCATCCGTGACTGTATGGGCTTATCCTGAGCCGTTGAAGAAACCTCTACGGATTTAATCAACTTGGTTGACTTATCAATCACATAAAGCGCTTTATCACCGGGCATCAATACATCTTTGGCAGCGACCCTGATTTCTCCACCGCCCGTATCCACGTTTGCTTTATCCATCATATCCATCCAGGATCCCTTGGAAAGAGTGGTGTACGCCTGGGTTTGCTTCATGGATTCCGAAATCAATTCAGAAAAACTTTTCATCTGATTGCTTTGTATAGCACCTCTCACCCCTATTTTGGGTCTCTGCTGTTTAGCAGATTCTGAACTTAGCGTCGTACTCTCCAGTTTTCCATCGGCGGTGAACCATACTTTTGCCAATTGGTGGATTTTTTCTTCCTCTTCTTCATAAACCTTGGTGGACTTCGTCCAGCTGTAGGCCATCAGTTTGGCGGCATTTTCTCCCTGGGCTTTTGCAATTTCCAAGGCAAGTTTCGTTTTCTCCTGGGCGTTATTCTGGGCCATCAGTGTGGGGCCCAGATAAAGGCAGCCAAAAACGAGTAGCATGTGGGTTACGGTCTTCATAATCAATTTGGTTTGTGATTTGATCCCAAAAGTAAGGGGAGTTGTTCCTGAAATCCGTTAGCAAATGATAAGAAATTCATTAATTCAAGATATTTTTTTGGTTTTTTCTCGATTATTTTGGAGGGGGATTAGTGACCTTCTTGCTGCCCGGTTGTCTCGGGCGGAGAGAACGCTGTCAAAGCGGGGACTCACAAGAGAAGGGCCAACGCCAGACTAAAAGCAAAGCCCTGGAAGCTTGAATAATTTCCAATCTCCTCTTCAAATTCGGTGGACATACGGTAGGAGAAGCTGGTGGTGAAAACGGCCATTTTTCCCAATCGGTAATCAAAGCCCGTGCTCAGATTCCCGAAACCTACTCTGCCACTGAGCTCATAATCGGTTTCGATGAACCCGTTGCTGATGTTTCCTTCCACTTCCGTAAATCGGCCGTTGGCCAGCACTCCCCCCGCTCCGACTCCTGCGAAAGGTCTGAATCTGTTTTCGGTGAAATAATACTTCAACCCCAACTCAATGGGAATGAACATAAGACCGTAGCCCTTTATGCGAAAGTTATTACCGCTGAGAATGGAGAACACATCCGGCCGGGGCACATTTTTATCCAGTTGGAAGCTAAGCGAGAAATCGGAAAAAAATCTTTCACTGAAGTGCCACCGGAAACCCAGTTGCCAAACATGCAGGGACGCTGAACTTTGGAAGGATTGATTTTCCGGCAGAGAACTTTGTGCAGCATACCACTTGCCCCAGCTGAGCTTTATGGCCCATCGGTTTTTCATATGAACCACCGTTGAATCCCATGCGGCCTGCTCTTGTTCTTCTCGTTTTACCATTTTATCAAATTCCCATTCATCGCTTTGCGCATTAATCTCAGAAAGGCCAATTAACGAGCTGACAATAAAAAAAGCCGATATCGCCCTCATGGTTATATTTTAGGTTCCAAACTCGGACTTCTGCTTTGCCGGAGTTAGTTATCCGAACTAGGGTGTGTCTGAATAATATCCTTTGAGCTGCAAAAGTCCCTTTTCGGACCAGCCTGCGTTGCAAAAAGCCTCACGTAGCTAAGGCTATGCTCGGTATTGGCACCTTCCCTGGCCGCAAAAATGAATCTTTTTCGCTATCGGTAACCATTTTTCAGACACACCCTGGTATTTGCCGGGATCAGACGGATCGGAATGGTTTGTTAAAATAGATTTGATCCCAAAAGGCAGACAAGGCTGGTTCACAATCAATCAGACTGAGAAATCCATTCTCCGCGATCGCTGATCATGTCGTCGATCCACAGCCTCACTGTCGTCCCGCCAATTGGGTAATCAAAATTTGAAAGTATAAATGTATGTTCATCACCATCGGCTATCAACGAATGGAACCGTTCCGGGAAAGCAGTATTGAGTTCGGCAGCAGCTTCAACAAGTTGTGCTTCGAAGGCTTCTCCACCACCCGTTATTATGGCTGCAAAAGTTGCATCCTGCTTCGAGCTTATGTAGGCCAAACGAATATCAGGGTCCTGGTTTAGCTGATATTTATGGTAATCTGTAAGGTTTCCGTCTGCTCCAATGCAATCGATGCAGCTTTCCGGAAAAAAAGCCCCGGCATTCCAGTATTCAATCAGTGTTTCCATTCCACCAGGGTCAACAATACCCTGTCCGGAGTCATTAATTACTTCGATTCGGACATCAGGATACAGCTTCCTTACCAAAGGCAAGGCTGCATGTACAGCAAACCCGCCGGCACTATTACCTGCAAGTACAATCTTATCTGGTGAAGGATACGTTTCGGCAATTACGTCCAGTGAGGCAGATAAATTCTGAATACCCTTAAAAAAGCGGTTGTTCGTTCCATCGCCATCACTATCCACTTCATTATCGCCCATCATGCCGGAGCCATCGCAATAAGGCACATACCCCACATTATAATTGGCGGCGGGATTTGCAGCATCGTTAGGATTTAAGATTCCAAAAGGAATAAAAGGAATACCAGTTTCTGTTTTAGCGATTTCTTTCAATCCCTTATTTACAGTAAGAAATAGATCAGAAAATTCTTTACTTCTATGGGGAAGAGGATGCTTTGCTAATTCAATTAAGGCT
>CAZXIX010000050.1:0-17065 GCA_964640855.1 uncultured Saprospiraceae bacterium | reverse complement strand
AGGAATACCAGTTTCAACGGCCTCACAAGCCTGAGGACTACAAAAACCACCACCTTGCAGAAAGATCAAAAGATTGTTATTGCTACCATCTCTTGTGAACATGGAAAATTCGTTACCGGTAAAACAGATGGGCCCGTCGATGCCGCTGAAGGTATGTTCGGTAACGCCAGGTTGTACAACTACAGAAGAAGAAGGTTCAAATACACCGAGATACCGGTCCACGCCCTGATCGTAAAGTTCCTGGAATGGGGGAACGACAGATTCTTCGTTGGCTGGAATTATTTCATCTTCCTTTTCACAACTCATTGTAAAAAATGAAAAGACAAATAGTAGAATGGGAAAAAAATTCACTTTCATCTCGATAGTTTTTTATTGAAATTTAATCTTTTGGATAACCATCACTTTAGCTTCAATCAAGGTTGTCCCTTTTTCCGATTTTGGTATTTCAACCACTTTTCGTTTTGCTTTTCCGTGAGGATTAATGCCATCGCTTCATTAAGTACCTCCTCTTCGGCAGCTACCTGTTTTCGAATGGGAAGAATTACTTCCTGGATTCTTGATCTTACACCGTTCATCTGGCTTCGGTCCCTCCGTTGCATGGCTATCTCCAGGTTGCTATCAAAATCCTCTTCCAATTCTCTGAAGGTGGAAGCATGCTCAAAGGCCAGCTCGTCTATTTTTGAATTGTAAACCTTCAAGGCTTCCGCCACTTCATTCCGGTTTTCTTCATCTTTTATTTTCAGCTTTTTAGTCACTTCATCCCATTCGTAATTAATTAAACCTGCCGCTTCCACTGCATTGAAGTCAGGAGGGGTAAAGCCCCCCGCGGACATTTGAGCATGAAGGGTTGTGACCCAAAAAACCGGGCTTAATGCAATAGCAATTAGTATTTTCAACATTTTTTCAATTTTACAGACCAGGAAGGTGAAAAGTGGCCGCCTGCTTTCAGCGGCCACGGAATTGCAATCAGTATGAAAAGGTTAATTGAATCTCTCTACACGGAATTGTATTTCATGATACCTGACACATGACCTTTCCGTAAGTATGTCCTCTTTGGCGAAAAAAAGCCAGGGCGAGGCAGGTACTCCAAACAGGTACCTTGCTCAAGGGAAAGGGAATATGAGTTCAAAAAATTCGATTCACCCCTCTAAATTAGGTGGGGAAGGGAGGAGAGTTTCTGGAAATCCGGGTGAACTGAACAGAATGGATAGTGAAATGAACCGAAATAAAAAAAGAGATGCGATGAATCGCGTCTCTTTTGACTTAAGGTTGGGGGATGAGAAAACACCCTCCATCCCCGGCACATAAGTGAGCCTTTGCAGACTACATTTCCGGCTCCAGGTAGACGAAGCGCTCGAGCCGCGCCAGCTCTTTGTCGTCTACGTATTTGCCGATCTCGCGGCGAAACTGTTCCATGCTTTTGTAGGGCCGGTACTCCTGGAATTCGTGCAACATCTTGTTGCCCACGCCCGGGATGGCGAGGATCTCCTCTTCGGTAGCCGTATTCAGTTCAACGGGTACAAAGACGTATTTTTCGTAGCGGGCAATCTCCGCTTCATCGACGTACTTGCCCATCTCCCGACGGAATTGGGCGATCTTTTTGTACGGCCGGTATTCTTCAAATTCGTGAGCCATTTTATCGCCCACTCCGGGGATCATTTTGAATTCTTCTTCCGAGGCGGTATTCAGGTTGAGCGGCACGAAGCAGGTCGACAGGAATGCTTCCAGGGCACCTGCGTCCATTTTGCCGGAAAGCACCTGACTGAAGTCCTTCATGCTCAAAAAAGGACGCGCATCCAGAATTTGCCGGGCCAACTCCTCATCAAGGGTCCCCAGAGCCATGAGTTCTTCCCGGGAGGCCAGATTGGGGTTAAGTAGGTCGGCAGCGGAAGAAACATCCGCTCTTTCCGCGGTGGTTTCGGCTTCGTTCTCCGATGAAGCTTCGTCCTGACTGGATTCCGTGGTTCCCCCTCCGCATTGGAAGACAAGGCCGGCAATCAGCAGTAGCCAAATAAAACGTTGCATAATGGATCTTTTTTCGTAGTGGATTTGAAAAAAATTGATTTTCAGGATAGTGTGTAGGCCCAACCCAGCAGGCCCGTAGCGATCATCGTGCCCGGCGCCAAAACCGGCGTGGCTCCCTTCAGGGTCTCCCATATCAGCTCGCTTCCCCGCATCGACGGATACATTTCCAATTCAAATGCCATATTCCCGTTGTAATGGAGCCCAAAACCTACGATTCCGCTCAGGATGAAAAATACCATTAAGCCGCGGAAAACTTGCCGGCTGGCCAGGGATCGGGAACTCCACAACCACAGAAAAGCGACCAGCCCCGACCCGATCAAGACGAGCGGTACCCATTGCCAAAAACCCTCGATATGCTCCAGCAAGAGCAATTCGGCGCCGGTGCCGATCAGGCTGATCAAAAAGGCCACAACCAGGATTTCCTTCATCTTTAGATTGAATCTAAATACGAGCCGAATTTAGTGTTTTCTCAGCTTCCAACCCCATCCGCAACCTTCTTCTCAAAAAAAAATTTCCCTCGATCCATATTTTTCATCTCTGCGAAAGTTCTCTGGAATTTACCCATCGGTCTTTTCCGGAGCTCTTTTTCCAACTCGGCCGGCCGAGCTTACCGAATTTGTCCAGATCCATGCCCTCCATGGTCTGTAGCCAATGGTACCCTTACCTTTAAATCTCACTCTAAAAGCTTAGATCCTGTGCAATCCTTTGACCACCTCATCCTCGGTACCGGCCAGGCTACCGGTACGCTGCTCGGAAAGATCATCCCCACGGGCGAATCCATCGCTGTCGTAGAAGGGGCCGCCGTCGGCGGTAGTTGTGTGAATTTCGGCTGCACACCTACCAAAACCCTGGTGGCCAGTGCACGGGCCATCCATATGGCGGGGCGAGGGGAGGAGTTCGGTTTTTCCACCGGACCCCTGCAGGTGGATTACCCGCGTATTCGGGAGCGCATGAACGGGGTCCGATACGCAGCCCGCGACGGGTTCACGGAGTGGCTGGAAAGTACATCCAATGTAAGCCTGATCCGGGGTTGGGGGTCTTTCGAAAGCGAGCACGTCGTGCGCGTGGGGGAGGAGCGCATTGCCGCCGGCAAGATCTACATCAACACGGGTACGCGGCCCTTCCTGCCCCCGATAGAGGGAATCGACGGCATACCCTGGATGGATAGCGGCGGCTTACTCGACCTGGAAGAGCTGCCCGAACACCTCCTCATTCTGGGAGGGGGCTACGTCGGTATGGAATTCGCCCAGATCTACCGCCGATTGGGCTCGGAGGTGACCGTAATCAATCGGGATCCCCAGGTGATGCCCAGAGAAGACGAGGATATTGCGTCCGCTGTGCAGGAGATCCTGGAAGGGGAAGGCGTCCGGATAAGGAACGGATCGACAGCCCAAAAGGTCTGGCAGGAAAACGATCGGATTCACCTGCAATATGCCACGGAAAAGGGAGAAGAAGCCATCCAGGGAACCCATCTGCTGGTTGCCGCCGGCCGCCGGCCCAACAGCGATTAGCTCAATCTGGATACGGTAGGCATTAAGACCAGTCAGCGGGGGTTCATTCTGGTCGATGATTTTTGCCGAACCGGCGTGGAGGGTGTATTTGCATTGGGTGATGTCAACGGACATGGCGCATTTACCCATACCTCCGTTAACGACGCAGAAATCGTGCTGGATCATCTCTTTGGGGGCAGTCGTCGCTTGTCTCACCGAAATACGATCTATGCTTTGTTCACGGATCCGCCTCTGGGCCGGGTCGGACTTTCCGAAAAAGAAGCCCGGGCCTCCGGAAGGCTGGTTATGAAGGCGACGCGCCCCATGAGCGAGATCAGCCGGGCCAAGGAGATGAGCGAAACCCAGGGTTTTGCCAAGCTATTGGTAGACGGAGATACAGACCTCATCCTGGGCGCGGCGGTGCTGGGGCCAGGTGCCGATGAGATCATCAATATGTTCGGGGCCATCATGCACAGCCACATTCCCTGCCGGAACTACCGGGAAGTGGTGTTGGTCCATCCCACCGTCTCGGAACTTATGCCCTGGGTGCTCGACGGGTTAGAGCCAATCCATTAAATGCAAACCCATACTTCTTGAAGGATGGTTGAAATGTAGGGCTTCCCTTTCCCGCCTATGGGGCCAAAGGGGAGAAGTCACCGCCAGGGAGTACGAAAAACGGAATAATCAGACAAAACGATGGAATTCTTCCCGCGCGATTTGGAACCGAAGCAGATATAGCTTTGTTTTAACCTGGTATGAATGATTATTCCCATTCCTCCAAATTTCAACTCAAGCGGAAACTGGAATCCGAGTTAGCCGAGCTGCGTTCTTTTGATGTTTTGGATCCCTATTTTCGGAATAAAAAATTACTGATCTGGTTCATCCGGACCAATATTGCTTTTTTCATTTATATGATGTTGTGGGATTATTACTGGATCCGCTGGACCCTGCTCGTATACGTACCCATGAATCTGGCTTCCATTGGGTCTCTCTTCCTGGCCCGCTACTTCCTTTCCCGCAAGATCAGTTCACTCGAGATCAGACTCCGCCGGTTGCTCCGGGAAATCCGGCAGGAAGAAGAGTAATCTTTCTCTTCCCCAAAAAAGGTTTTTCCCATTCGCTCCGCCTTTGACATCCGGAGGTGTATCTTGCTACAGGCTAAAGCCGGAAACTTCATGAAAAAGATCATCCTTCTGTTGTCGGGCTTCATCCTCCTGACCTCGCATGAATTGTTCCTCAAAACAGAACACTACTTCCTCCAGCCCGAAACGGAGAGTGGGTTATTCCTGTTTAACGGCACGTTCGACGAAAGCGAGAACATCATTACCCGCGACCGGATCATCGACCCCAGGATCGTAGGGCCGGGTTATTCCTTTATCCCTTCTGAAAAAGACTACTATGATCTCAAGGAGGCCACCTACCTCCGATTCAAAACGGGTAAGGCAGGCACCTACGCCGCAGGTATTTCGACCCACACCCGGATCATTGAGCTTTCGGCGTCGGATTTCCGGGAATACCTGGAGCATGAAGGCCTGACCGACATCATAGCGGATCGGGAAGCCAAGGGATGGACCGGATCGCCGGCACGCGAGCGTTATTCCAAACACGTCAAGGCCCTGCTGCAGGTAGGAGATCGCCGGACTTCCCACTATAAGACCGTGTTTGGCTATCCCATCGAGTTTATCCCCCTGCAAAACCCCTATTCGCTGCAGAGGGGAGACCGTTTGGGCTTCAAACTGCTCTGGCAAGGAAAACCCCTGGCGGATCAGGTCGTCCATTTCGCTTTCCGGAATGCAGCCGGCGGAGAAGCGGCGGAAGAGCGATCCACCCGAACCGACCCCAAGGGGCAATTCTCCATACCGCTCGACGGGGTCGGGCAGTGGTATGTAGCGACCATTTACATGGAAGAGTCAGAGGAAGAGGACCTGGACTACGAATCCAATTGGGCTACCCTGACCTTCGGGCTGCGATGAATACGCATTCGATCCCGGTTTCCCATTCGATCATCCCGAATTCGTCTTACATTTAAATTCGTATAGTTGAATATTCCCTTTCCGTACCGAATGCCTGGTCCATGACGCCCGATAAGCTTAGCCTAGAGTATCTAACCCAGATGGATCTGCCCAATGTGATCCTGTACGCCGTGCCGGTCATGCTCAGCCTGGCCTTGCTGGAATGGATCATCAGCTTGCGGCACAACCGGTCTACCTACGATCGGAAAGACACCCTGGCCGCCATTGCTATCGGCATTGGGAACCTCATCGTGAATGGTGCCGTGAAGGTGGGCATTTTCTTTCTCGTGGTTGTTTTTTACAATCTTTCGCCTTTCCGCATACCGCCCACCTGGTGGTCGTACATTTTATGCCTGTTCGCACTGGACTTCGGCCGATACTGGGCGCATCGCGTCGCCCACGAGCAACGCTTTTGGTGGGCCACTCATGTGACGCACCACAATTCCCGCAAATACAACCTCACCGTTTCCTTCCGCCTGGGGTGGACACAATTCATAAAGATCATTTTCTTCTTGCCGGTGATCATGATGGGCTTCGATCCCTTCGTCTTTTTCATTTGTCACCAGATCAGCGTGTTGTACCAGTTCTGGATCCACACGGAGTACATCCGTAAGCTTCCCGCGCCGATCGAGTTTTTCTTTACCACACCTTCCCATCACCGCGTCCATCACGCTACCAACGAAAAGTACATCGACAAAAACTACGGCTCCACCTTCATCATCTGGGACCGGATGTTCGGTACCTTCCAGGCAGAGGAAGAGCAGCCCATCTACGGGATCACCAAGAATGTGAACAGCTACAATCCGTTCACGCTGGTTTTTCATGAGTGGGTGGACATATCTCGGGATCTGGGCCAGGCCAAATCGTTTCGCGAAGCCTGGTGGCTGATCTGGGGAAACCCCACCGATATTGCCCGCAGGAAAATCGAAGAAGAACAAAAAGCGGCGGATCCATACCCTTTACCGTCCGTGGAAGAAAGCCCTCTGCCTGTCAAGAATGGGTAGTGGGTAAGAAACCCTGGATTAACTCCGACTTTTTAATTTACATCCTGCCAATCGTCTCCCATGCTTACCATCGTCCCCGTCTTTCCCACCGCCGATATGAAACGAGATCTGGAATGGTACGCGGATAAAACCGGCTTCAAGCAGGTTTCCGGCGACGACATGTATGCGGGAATTCGACGCGAAGACCTGGAAATCCATTTGCAATGGCATGCGGATACCGAGGATGATCCTCTTTTGGGCGGCTCTGTGATCCGGATCTTCGTTGAGTACATTCAGCCTCTTTTTGAAGAGTTCCTTCAGCGAGGAACGGTATCCCGGGAAAAGCTGAGGATGAACACCCCCTGGGGGACGCATGAGTTTGGCTTCTACGATCTGAACCGGAACGGTATTTTTGTGGTGCAGGATTTGGGGAATGAACCATAAGGAGTTGAGGGAGGCCTATCTGAATACGGATTATCGAACGACGGAGTCTCCTTTTCTTTCCATCCTCCCGCTGCAAAAGAATCCGACTTTGGATGAATTCCTGCTCAGTCAGGGACATGCCTCCTGGGCGTTCATCACGGCTTTCAACCCGCAATCCCGGTTATTAGACCTTAGAGAAAACCGACTTCGCAACCAAAAGCTGGAGAAGGACCTGGTCCGTCTCAGATTGGATTTTCGAAGGGGGATAGGAGAGGGGAAAGAGGGAGATTGGCCGGCCGAAGAAAGCTTCCTGATCCTGGGATTGACCCTGGCCCAAGCTATGGATCTGGGGCGAGCCTATGATCAGAAAGCCATTCTCTTTGGAGAGTGGAGCGAAAAAGCCGATTTGGTTTTTATACCCTGGCCGGAATAGGCGGAATGCCTTCCTGAGAAGTTCCGGCAATCACCCCTCTTCACTCATAAATACTCTATTTCTATTGTTTTCCGCCATTGGCGTGCGCATGCCCATGCTGAAGCTCAGTGGGCGTAGCTTCCCGGACGGATTCGATGATGCCTGTAAAGTAGAGGTCAACCCCTGCCATAGGATGGTTGAAGTCCATTTGAACGCCCTGGTCACTGACGGACTTGACGGTTCCGTGGAGTTGATTGCCCTCGGGATCGCTCATCGGAATGACGTTGCCGATCTTCAGGAGGTCCTCGTCGATTTTGCCGTCCACTTCAAAGGTGCTTTTATCAAGCAGCAAAACGGCGTCTTCATGGTAAGTGCCGTAGGCATTTTCGCTGCTTATGGAAAAGGCGAACTCCTCGCCTGCCTTTTTTCCTTCCAGATTGCTCTCGAATTCCGGGAGCATTTGTCCCACCCCAAAGAGGAACAGGAGAGGGTCTCCGCCGAAAGTTTCTTCGACCAGATTCCCTTCTTCGCCGCCTTCCTTGAGTTTGTAGTGAAGACTGACTACCCGGTTTTTCTCAATTTCCATAGTTTTATTCTTTTCAAGGGGTAAGTTATATAAATGTGAGCAATGGCTTGGTATCTAAGCGGTTGAACTGCCTCCCCTGTGGAAAAAACTACCCCCATTTCATGCTGTTTCAGGCCTGTTTTCTAAAAGTCGGAAACGCCCCGGAGCGGGTGGTTTTCAAGGGATTCGGTCCCTGTGAGAACCTGGGTTTTTTCTGCAACCCGACCCCATGGCATCGGGTTCACGGTTTTTTTTTCCCTTCGATCGCATTCCGGTCGGATACCAAAAGGTAAGCCTGAAAGATCGGTCCCGGAGTCCCTCAGGCAGATCGAGGAAGGGCTTTTTGGTGCAACAGAAATTCCACAAAGTCTTTGGCCCAGACTTCGTAGGTCAGGGCGGAAGGATGCACACCGTCGCTGAAAAAAGAGGAAGTGGGGCCTTCGATCCCGTGCCGGGCTTTCCATGCTTCCAGAACGGTCGGCTCCGCATTAAAATACAGGCCCGGACTCCTTTCCACCCATTCAGCCAGCGAGTAGCGGAGAAGGTCGACCTGGTCTCCAAAGACCTGTTGCATTAATGGGGTGAAGGCCGGGAATTGCCGTACGGGCGGCATATTGGTAAAAGCGATCGGCGCAGCGGGAAAACGGGCTCGCAGCCCCCGGCATAAGCTCCGGATCTCTTTTTGCCAGTTCCAAAGCGGGCAGAACTCAAAAGTGTCGTTTCCGCCCAGGGCGATCACGATCAGGTCGGCATCTTTTTCTGTGATCAACGGGAAGAGCTGTTCCCGAACCTTTCGGGCATTCAGGCCGCCTTGGGCATATACGCGCCACGTGACATCCCGGTCCAGTTGCCAGGCCAGCTGTCTGGCCAGATTTCCGGTAAAGCCTTGCTCGTGAGTCCCCATGCCCGGACTGGCTATGGTGCTTTCTCCCAGTGTAAGAAGCTGAAAAGCCTTACCTCCGGAATGTAGAACCCGTCCCTGCGGACCGGAGGCTTCCTTCAGGGCCGGAATTTCCTTTTTGACCCGGATTCCTTGTTTGTACAAGGCAGGTAGCCTGAGCAAGGTCCGGATCAAATGGGCGAAATAGGCCAGATATAACATGGTGGCTGGCTTGGTAGAAAAGAGTGCGGACAAAAGTTACGCAACTACCGGCGGTGATCCCCCGCCCCCTCAGGTACACAGGCTGCTGACCCGGCAACAAAGAGGTATGATTACCTGCATAATGGGCTTTTTTTCGGATTTCCACCCGAATGGTCCGGTAAATAAAACTAATTTCATAACAAATCACTTACGTATGTCCGATCTCTTTAGAAAAGACCTGGAATTCCATCTTGAACAATACGCACGCGAAACAGGAGAAAATGAGATCCACTTGTTTGATTTTGCGCGATGGCTGCAAAAGACCCTCATGCAAGAGGTTGATCTTCCCTCCAAACTGGAAGTGCCCGGTCATATCTCCCGCCTGATTTCGGCTATCCGGCAGCGCATGGATCGCATGGACTGAAAATTCCTTGGGATATAGCGCTCCTCATCCCGTTCTCCACAAGACCACCCAAACGAATGGGCGAATCCAATTCCGGTTAGCTGCCTTCCGCTTCCCATCGAATCGGGACCCCAGCAAAAAAAAGAAGCCCCGTTCCGTTTCCGAAGCGGGGCTCCTCTCTTGCTTTTCTCGGGGAAGCCGGCTCCTGGTCCTACTGGTGCAGGTTTAATCCCGGAGGACTTTCATGTTGCTCCTGGATCGGATCACACTTTGGTAAATATCCATGAGTTGTTCGTAATTCTTTTCCGGAGTAAATCTTTCCTCATATTGCTGCCGGGCATTATTTCCCAGTTCTCTGACCAGGGAGGGGTTATTCCACAGGCGGGTAACTTTTTCTCGCAAGTCGAGGCTGTCACCCGGCCGGAAATGCAGGCCGCTGTAGTTTTCAATGACGTTTTCCTCCAGGACTCCGGTGCGGGACGCAATTACCGGAACTCCACAAGCCAGGGAATCGGCTGCTACCAGGCCGAAGGTCTCGTAATAGCCTTCGGATGGCCATACCAGAAATCGGGCCCCTTTCATCAGGGAGATCAGATCTTCGCGAGACAGCCTTCCCACCGATTCTATCTGGTGTTGGGGATGATCTTTTCTGAATTGATCCAACTCGGGTTGCATCTTCCCACCACCCCGGATTTTCAGGGGGATATGGGGCAGCTCTTTCCAGGCTTCGAGCAGGGTGGCAACGCCTTTCTCCGGGTCAAGGCGACCGATGAAGAGCGCATAGGAACCTACATCGTCGCTGGGGCGCGGTTGGGGGTCCGGTGCGATGAAGTGCGGTTTGATGACCAGCTTTTCGGGATCGAAAACGCCGCTTTCGCTGAATTTCTTTTTGTAAAATTCGGTAAAGACGATGTACTTGTCCACGGTATTTTTCCAGGTGCCGATCAGCTTGTGGAAAGCCAGCATGGCGGCAACGGTGGCCGTCGCGGCTCGCGAGTCCCGGTAGCATCCGTACCGGATCCCGGGCCAGGCAAACGTTTTATTCACACATAGTTCGCATACCTTCCCGTTGCGCCGGAGGCTTCCGGCCGGGCAGATGGTACGGGGATTGTGGAGGGACTGCACGATCGGCACGCCGGCATCCTTGCACGCATAGTAGGCGGCAGGCGAGATCTTCATGAAGGTATTGTGAAAATGTGCGACGTCCGGCTTCTCTTTTTCGAGGAAATCGCGCAGCTTTTTTCTCTGCTCAAACGACCAAACCGTATCGGCGGCCAGCTTTAGTTTGTTGGAGGGTATTTCTTTGTTGGAGGTCGTATAGGTAATGACCTCATGCCCCTTTTCGCGTAGAAGTTGCGTTTCCGCCTCAAAAACGGTGTCTTCACCTCCGTGCTGCTGGTAATAGTTATGAATGATCAGAATGCGCATAATGAAAGGATTCAGTCTGCCTTGCGGAAAGCTTTCACTGGAAGAAACCAGGTAGATGTTTTTGACAAAGGAAAAGGTAAGGCATTTATCTTTTTTGAACGGCAGAAGGGGCCAGCCAGACAGGATAGGAGGGGACAGACAAGCGGATTGGCAGATTTGATATGAGGGTAGGGGCCGATCCCGGGCATAAGGGATTTATTTCGGAAGCAGCATTCAGTCTGCCCGCCACAGAAAAGCCTCGGAGAGAGCGAAAAAGAAGAGCCCCGATCCCTGGCGGGGTCGAGGCTTCTTTTCTTTCTGTGGGTTCACTGTACGGCTCAATCCTCCCCGATATCGTGTCCGTATTTCTCCGAGTACTTTTTGTACAGCCATTGCTGGCGGGCTTCCAGCTGGATCTTCCGACCCTGGATGAAAGCGTGTTCCACCTGGCTGGACCGCATGTCCAGCAGGTCGCCCTTGGAGACGATGATCATGGCGTCTTTGCCGGCTGCCAGCGTACCTGCGCGATCGTCAATGCCCAGTATTTTGGCTGCGGTATGGGTCATGGCCTTGATGGCCTCCTCGTAGGGGAGGCCATACGCAACCGCGGTTCCGGCGTAGAAGGGCATATTCCTGACATCATAACCTCCTCCTCCGCTGATGGCGATCTCCAGCCCGGCCTCCTGAAATTCGGCCGCCATCTTGTAAGGGAAAACCGTGTCTTCGTGGTCCCGCCGGGGCAAGGCGTGCAGGTCGTCCAGAATGATCGGGATCTGCTGCTCCTTCAGAAAATCCTGAACCAGGAGGGCTTCATAGCCCCCTACGATGGCTATTCGCTGCACCCCGAACTCCCGGGCCGTCTTCACGGACTTAACCATGGCTTTGGCGTCGTTGGTATGGATGAACAAGGCCTGGCTGCCGTCGAAAAGCCCCTGCAGGGCTTCCAGTTTCAGGTTGACAGCCTCGTGCGTGCTTTCCTGTCCGTAGGCAACAGCAGCGGCCATCGTTTCCTCGATTTGCTGCACGATCTCATCGTAACGTTCGTTTTTCCGGTTTTCCGTCTCGCCCAGCCACCAGCGGGGACCGAACTCTTTGTCCGGCCAGGACATGTGGACGGCATCGTCCGGCGCATAAGCGGCGTCTTCCCAGTTCCAGGCATCCAGCTGTACGACTGAAGATGTGCCGTAAAAAACGCCCGAACGCGGGGTAGTCTGAGCCAGCAGAATACCGTTGAAGCGGAAGGTGGGGATCAACTCGGAATCGGTGTTGTAGGCCACCAGCGACCGGACGTTGGGATTAAAATCCCCTTGTTCGGCATAGTCCAGCGTAGCCCGCACGGCGCTGACCTCCGCCAGCCCCAGGTCGCAGGCCAATGCGATCAGCCCGGGATAAATGTGCTTGCCTTCCAGGTTAACGACCTGATAGGAAGCGCGTTCCGGAAAATCGGTCCCGGCTTCTCCGACAAAGGTGATCTTGCCCTCGTCGAAAGCTACCTGTCCATTTTCGATCACCGATCCGTCACCAACATGGATCGTAGCTCCTTCGAGCAAGATGGGATCTTCCTGTGGCGGTGCGGGCACAACCCGCGTTTGAGCTGCCAGTTGGTTGACCCACAGCAGGGTGAGTGTGAAGAATATATAATGAATTTTCATTTTTCAATTTTTGCGTTCTTTAAATCATCCATCATCAGTTTCCCCGATACACATCCAGGTCTTCGCAGGTCCAGTGGTGCCGGAAACTGGCCGAAGCCGGTTGAGTAGAACTCCCTTTTGCCTTGGCATCCCGCATTTTCTGCACCAGCCGTGCCCGTTCCTCCCGGATCTCTTCCTTGAGCTGCTGGTCTTTTTCGATGTCGAAATACACGGCTCCGTCAACCAGGGTTTTTTCGGCCCGGGCGTAGATGGACAAGGGGTGGTCTGACCACAGCACCAGGTCGGCATCTTTGCCCACGCGAATGCTGCCCATGCGATCGTCCAGATGGAGCAGTTTGGCCGGGTTGAGGATGGCCATCTTCAGCGCCTCTACCTCGTCGAGGTCCCCGTACTTGACAGCCTTGGCCGCTTCCTGATTGAGACGGCGCATGAGGGAGGCGTTATCCGAATTTACGGCGGTAACGACCCCTTCCCGGGCCATGATCGCCGAATTGTAGGGGATGGCGTAGCGAACTTCCCATTTGTAGGCCCACCAATCCGAGAAGGTAGAACCGCCGGCTCCGTGTTCTGCCATTTTGTCGGCCACTTTGTAGCCTTCGAGGATGTGCGTGAAGGTGTTGATCCGGAATCCGAACCGTTCGGCCACATTCATCAGCATGTTGATCTCGGATTGTACATAGGAGTGGCAGGAGATGAAACGCTCCCCGCGAATGATCTCCAGCATGGTTTCCATAGCCAGATCCTTTCGGGGTTGCACCGATGTCTCTCCCGCTTCAAAGGCCTTCCACTTTTTCTGGTAATCCAGCGCACTTTGGAAGGCATCCACGAACACCTGTTCGACTCCCATCCGCGTCTGTGGATAGCGAGTGGATTCGCTGCTTCGGGATTGCTTGACGTTTTCACCCAGAGCGAATTTGATGTAGCCGTCGGCATCCCGGATCTTCATCTCTTCGGGGGTGCTGCCCCAACGAAGCTTGATGAGGGCGGATTGGCCACCGATGGGGTTGGCCGAGCCGTGGAGGATCTGGATGGCCGTCACTCCGCCGGAAAGTGCCCGGTAGATCTCCTGATCCCTGGAGTCGATCACATCGCTGATCCGGACCATGGAAGAATTGGTCGCCCGGTCGTTGATGGAGGTGGCCGCAATATGCGAATGCTCGTCGATGATCCCCGGGGTCAGGTGTTTTCCTGTGCCGTCGATCACCCGGGCATCGGCATCCTTGATATTCTGCCCGAACTGGATGATGCGTCCCTGGTCGATCAGCACGTCTGTATTTTCCAGTACGCCGGCATTTTCCAGGGTCCATACGGTAGCGTTCCGGATCAATATTCTTTCCGTTTGGGGCAACTCCCTGAAGCCATAGGCACCGAGGGGATAGGTGATGTCACCCAGGGTCTGACTGGAGCCCGAAGTGGATTCGCTGCCTTCGGCTTTGTCCTCATCCGTGGCATCTTCATAAACAGCGGTCCAGCTGGTCCAGGTCCCGTTGGCCAGTTGTCCGCTTCCGGCCATGTTTTGCCCGTCGACCCAGCCGCTCAGCGAGATGTCCCGGGCGGATTTGTCGTCCGGATCGGGATTGAAGGACATGCTCACGAGCCCTTCTTCTACGGACAATTTGACTTTGGCTTCCTTGTCTTCAGGCAGGGAGATCTTGGCCTTTTGCTTGCCGGGATCTCCCGTGATCTCCAGTTCGTAGCTGGCGTTGTTCACGGCCAGGACGTAGTTTCCTGCCAGGTCCGGGGCATCCATGTCGGTGATGACGTAGCGCTTTCCCTGGATCCAGTTTTCATAAATGCGGGTCTGCTCCTCAAAAATATTGCCGGAGGTGATCACGAAATTGGCGACCATACCCTCTTTCAGACTTCCGACGAGCTCTTCCGCCTGCATCAATACGGCCGGGTTGTGCGTGAGGGCCTTGAGCGCCATTTGCTCGCTCAGACCGTGTTGGATGGCTTTGCGGACATTTGCCCAGAAGTCGGTCTTCTTTTTCAGTCCGTGAGCGGTCAGGGCAAAGGTGATGCCGGCATTTTCCAGCTGCGCCGGGTTGGTGGGCGCCAGTTCCCAATGCTTCATGTTGCTCAGCGTTACCTGGTAGGCCTCAATCGGATCGTCGACGTCGTAGGCATCCGGAAATTCCAGAGGTACGATCAACGCGGCCTCGGTCTTCTGAATGGCCTCCAGTTGCTGGTAGGCATCTTCGCTGGCCTTGATGATGTATTGCACGTCAAATTCCTCGCCGATCTTATCGGCCCGCAAGACGTCGAGCCAGTTGTTGGCCTCGAAGATCTGCGGCAGGTCTTGCGAGGCGATCCAGGCATCCAGGCTCAGGTCGATGAAAGGCTTGGGATCCAGCTTTTCGTACCACTCTGCATCCAGGAAGGTCTGCCGGAGCAAGGCGATGTACCCCATGGAAGAAGAAGGATAGTTTTGCTGCGACGTCCCTTTGTCGAAAGAGTAATGAGCCGCTACTTTCGGGACCAGCATCAATTCGTTTTCGGTATCGTCCCCCAGAGTGACCAATGCGGAGGTTCCCCGCGCCAGCCCGTCGTCCCGAAAACTCAGAACCGAACCGAAGCCCATTTTGCGCCATTCTTTCGATTCCTTTTCATTGTGTTTGAAGGCTTCGGCAGCATTGAATTCGGACTTGATCGCTTCGTTGGCGTTGTAGGCCCCTTCCGTTTTGGATTGGATCTGAGCCGGGCCACCCCAGCCACCGCCCGACTGGCTTTTGGGTTTGTCTATGCCGTAGGTGGTGTACATGTCGATAAAGGAGGGATAGATAAACTTACCCTCCAGGTCTACGGTCAAGTACCCGTCGGGTACGTCTACCTCCCGGCCAACGGCCTCTACTTTTCCGTCCCGGATCAGGAGGGTGGCTCCTTCCAGGCGAGTGTCGTAGCTGCTGTAAAGGGTGGCGTTGGTAAAGGCATAGGCTCTTGACCGTTTGTCCTGCACATCGTTCCTGGGGAAGGTCTCCTGAGCGAGGAGGCTTCCACAAGTGCCGATCCACAGGAACAGGATCGGAATCCATTTTTTCATGCTAATCAGATTTATTTTAGGAATTGTGTTTGGCGGATCTCATCTTCCAAAGGAAGAGTAAAAAATGCTTTTCTGGTATTTCGGGGAAGGATAGGCTGACCACTTTTCGGAACAGACAGATAAAAGTAGGGATTGTTATTTCAACACAAAAGTAAATTCGGAAGGAAAGGTTCATCGAGAACCGGAATTCAGGGTAGGGTTTGCCAGGCCCGAATCGCCCGATAAGGATCCTCTATGCGGCGAAAGACTTCCGGAATCACCCGGGCAGCAAGCTCATTGTGGCTGTTGAAGAGCACGCATATACCGATCTGTTCTTCAGGGTACAAAGCGATCTCGCTTCGGAAACCATTGACGGCTCCACCATGATGGTAGAGCGTGTCGATCATGCCGGCAGCGGTATCCGGGTTCAGGTGAATGCGCCAACCGAGACCGTACCAGGATTCTGTCTTTCCCCTCCATTTCTGAAAATAGCGGTTGCGTACGCGGGTATCCACGCGGGGTTGAAAGACGATCTCGTCGAGGTTTTCCTTCGAAAGAATCTCCGGGTGCCCCTTAAGGAGGAATTGCATCCAGTAGGCCATGTCCGAAATGCTGGCGTTGATCCCGCCTGCCAGGATCGCATTGTAAAATTCGGGTCTGAGGGGTTGCGGTTGGGATAAGGGGCCATTTCCCTTGTGGGGCTGGGCTACATTACTATCCTTGGCTATCGCCATCAGGGAAGCTGAGGCGCGCTCCATTTGCAGGGGCCTGAACAGGTAAGTCTCCAGCAATTCTTCTGTAGGTCTTCCGCCGGCGGCTTCCATGATCGGACCCGCGAGAGCAAAGGCAACATTCTGATAGCTGTATACTTCCCCGGGCATGGCGATCAGTTCGACTTCCTGAAGCAGACCTGTGATCTCGGCCAGACTGCGGTCGGCTTCTATCAAATTAGTGTAGGTATGGTAGGGCAAGCCCGAGGAATGGGTCAGCAAATGAGCCAGTGTGACCTGCTCACTGGACAGAGAATCCCGGAGTTGGAATCCGGGCAGGTACGTTCTGACGGGATCGTCGAGGGAAAGGATTCCTTCTTTCTCCAGCCGGGCGGCCAGCACGCCCCCAAATCCTTTTGATAGCGAGCCGATCCGGAAAACGGTGCGCGTGTCGATCGTGTCCCGAAGGAAGGCATTCCGATATCCGAAGCCGCCCAGATATAGGACGGTATCCGGCGCGACAATGGCTACGGCAGCCCCTGTTATCAGGCTGTCGAGAACGGCTTGCCGGAAGAACTGTTCGACCGAATCAACCAGTCGTGAAAAAGCCGGATTGGAAGGGGACGGACTGGAAGTGGCCGTTTTCCGGGGCGGAAACAGAAAGAAAGCGGAAATCAGGATGAGGAGTCCGAACCAGACAATGGGCTTTCTCATAGAAGAACGAAAGTACCGAAAAATCTGAATTCATTGGGGTATCGGGAGATCGGGTGAGTAGTTGAGTAGTTAAGCGGGTAAGTGGTTGAGTAGGTAATGGGTATCGGGTGAGTAGTTTGAGGTGGTCCTATTTGACCGGACACCTTGTTTAACCACTTTTATGTTTCAG
>CAZXIX010000049.1:0-31895 GCA_964640855.1 uncultured Saprospiraceae bacterium | reverse complement strand
TCCCCAAACCGGCGGCAGATTCCGCAAGGCCAAATCCAGGTCCACCTGGCTTTCTCCCAGGCGCCCCATCCAGTTTTCCAGCAGCACATCTTCTTCTTCAATGGCGACCCGCCCCCGGATCCGCTTGACGTCGGCAATGAAATTGGACCGGGTACTGAAATTGGTCAGTTCCATCCAGGTACCGTCCAGTTTATCCTTCTTTCGGGCCTGAGCCGGGACATGAAGTTCGATCCGGGTATTCAGATCATACAATTCCGGGGCAAAATCCAGCACACTGGAAGCATCCAGAAAATCCGCCGTGGATATTCGATCGGCCGCCAACTCCACATTTCCGACGAGAGCACGGGGCTCTTCATTAGGAGGTACAAAGAAATTGAGCAGCTCCCCGCTCAGGCGAAAATCCGATTTCCCGATCCGACCCTCAAAGGTGCGTACGATGGCGTCCCGTTCTTTTTTTAACAGGACTACCCGGAAGTCCTGGAAAGCCACCGGAAAGGAGGAAAGTTGCAGATCCAGCTTTTCCACATCGAATTGGAGGTTGGGAATTTTGGCATACTCGACGCTGTCCGGCCGCTCTGCCTGGAAAACCCCTTTGAGTCTGAAATTTTTCAAGGATTCATCCCGGTAGGATTCGGGCAGGTAGAATTGATCCATGAAGGTGAAAAAATCGGCGGCCCGGATGGCGTTGGAGGTGAAATCGTAATCCAGGCGAAGATCGTACAATTGCACTCCGCGCTCAAACAGGTTCTTCTCGGAAGACAATCGCAGATCAAAGCGAATATCGCTTTCCCCCAACACCCCGGACCAATTGTCCAGGCGGATCTCGTAATATTGAGGCCTGAATTCCCCTTTGATCTCCTCTATGCGCGCGAAAAAGTTGGATTCAGTGCTGAAATGATCCAGGGCGAGAACCGATTCAGAAAAGAGCACTTTTCCCTGCTCCAGGGCCCGGTAAGGGGCTCGAAGGGAAACCTCTGAGGTCAGGTTGTACAGTTCGGGGTCAAACCCGGGAACGAGTGTCGAATCGATGAAATCGAACAAGCGCAGTTTCCGGGTTTTTAACTCCAGCTTGCCCTGAAGGTCGGTGGGGTCTCTCAAGAGATAGGTGAGGGCATTGTCCAGCTGACCGCTTAGCTGGAGGTCCGATTCGCCCCGGATCAGGTTGAGGTTGGAAATCTGAAAAGAGTTGCTCTGGCCCAGAAGTTCAATATTGATAATGTCGGCCCGTAGGTCCTGTCGGGGCAAAATGAAAGCCCCATTTTCCCATTTGATGCTGGAAGTGCCGAAATCGCGCTTGTACTTTCCGGTTTTAGCATCCCGTACAGCCCGGATATCGATGTTCGTTTTTATTCTCCCTTTCAGCCCACTGACCTGTTCCGGGTTGAGCATGCGCTGGAGAGGCTCCATATTGTTATCGGCCTGCAGGCGCAAGGCCAATTGGGGTCGGGTACGATCGTGGAGGAAGGCCTTTCCGCGGATAAAGCCATCCAGGAATTCCAGGGCCAGGGTATCGATTTCGAGCACCATCTTCGAAAGGTCTGGGGACCGCCCGGTCGTGAAATACACTTGGGTTTCCAGGTTGCTGACCAGATAATCATCCCGTTCCTTGTCGAAAATCCGTACCCCTTCCGTTGAAAAATTGGCTTCCAAAAAAGGCAGTTCTTCCCCCAGGGTCTGTCCCTGCAATACGCCTTCCAGCGCCAACTGTCCCTCCAGGCGGAGGCGCTCGGCCGGAAGCACCAGCAGGTCTTTGGTCAAGAGCGAAAAAAGATCGAGCTGTACATTCTCTGTGCGAAACTCGAGATCGGCATTTCCCAAATTAGCCAGGTCGTAGGTCCCGCTGACGTTGAAGCCGGCACCGTTGAGGCTCAGCAGGCACATGCGTATGGTAGCCAGCAGACTGCTCCGATCCAGAAAAAGGTCGGTATCCAACCCGATTTCCTGATCGGAAAGCAAGGTGCCGCTACTATCCGCCAATTCATTCAGCTTCAAATTCAGGCTGAGCAGATTCTCGATCTGCACTTTATCGTAAACCAGGCGGTCGTTCAGCTCAGAGAGCGTAGCACTCACCCGCAGGCCGGAAAGCCGGTTTTCAGCCCCCAGGTCGAAGTCATGGATCATCAGCCTTTTCACTTCGATGTCGAGCGGGTTGGAAGAAACTTCCTCCGCTTCTTCCGGCTCCGCTTCCTCCGGTTGGGCGCTCTTTTCCAGAAGAGCCCCGAAAGCCCGGCTGATGTTGGAACTGGAATCCGGATACAGGATCAGTTGGGCGGCTCCGCCGTCCAGTTCCAGAGCGGCCAGGCTGATTTCGTTTCCCAAAAGCCGAAAGGGATTGATGGCCACCAGTAAGCGATCCACCCGGATAATTTCCTTATCCTTTTCTGTTTTGTTCTCCCACAATCGGACCCCGGAGAGCTGCAGGGTGATGTTGGGCAGGAAGCGCAAAAGGCGCAGCTCGGCATCTTCGAGCTGTATTTCCCCGTCTATCTGCTCGTTGGTTGCCTGGATCAATCGATTGGCCAATGGGTCTACATTCCATTGCAACAACAAAAGGGCTATCAGGATGAGCCCGAGTAAAGAGCCTGCTGCGATTCCCAGGATCCGCAGTACCGTCCGGGTTGGGTTTTTCATAGGCTAAGATCAACGGGTTAAAGAGGATCTTAATATGCCCAAAAATTAAGACCCCTATTCAACAATCACAATTCAGAAAGAAAAATTCATCTAGTTTTCATAAATACGTGCTTGGAGATGGGAAAAACCGGGGGTTCCAGGCAGAGGAAGCTGGCGGGGTGCGACGGCCTGATGGCAGGAAAAGGGCGTAGCCGTTCTCCCAAAAAACTACGCTTAGGTAGGGCGCGGTCCCTTTCGCGGATAAAACCCTCAGGAAGTCTGACTCCTGCACTTCCCTAGCGCAGCCCTTTCGCTTCCAGGTATTCGATCAACTCCGCCGGCCGGTCGGTCATGATGGCGTTGGCGCCCTGATCGATCAGCCAGCCCCAGGCCGCATCCGGTCCTTCGAGCAGCGCTTGCTCATCGGTATGGCCCGCCACGAGATCGTCCCAGAGGGCGATGTTCAGGACCGTGATTCCGCTTTCGTTCATCTTGGGGATGTGGATCAGCAGGTTGGGATCGTCTTCGGTATCGAACAGCATTTCGTAGGCGACCGGAGCCAGTTCCCGATTGTAATCCGCAATGAAATTTGCGGCATCTTCCTCCAGGTCGTACCAAACGATGGGCATGTAAAGGATGGAATCCAGGAGGCTGCCGTATTTGGCTCGCATCTCCCGGACCGGCACACGCCCTTTCAGGATGGCGTGGTCTACGGTGCCCGTTTTTTGCAACACCTCAAAAGCCTCTCGCACCGTCTCCCCTTCTACCTTGTCCAGGTTCACCAGGATCTTGTCTTTGGCAAGCAGCATGATCTCCTCCAGGGTCGGCACTTCCTGCCGGGAACCCCGCGTGCCGCAAGCGCTTTTCAAGCGGAGCGCCTTGACCTCCTCCAGGGTCAGATCGCTCAATTTTCCCCTTCCGTTGGTGGTGCGATCCACCGTTTCATCGTGCATAGCCACCAAATGGCCATCCTTCGTGAGGCGTACATCGATCTCGACGATGTCCACCCCCAGGTCCATACACCTCTGGACAGCCATCAGGGAATTCTCCGGTGCATATCGCCAATCCCCGCGATGCGAAACCACCAGGATGCGATCCGGAACGGGATTCCGGAGTTGCTCCAGGATCTCCGCCACACTTTTCTTTTTGGGTACCTCTTTTACCTCCGAAACCAGGGCATTCAGCTCGGATGCAAGCTGCTCGGATCCGCAACTGCCCAACACAAGGACGAGAAAAAGTAGGGACAGGCAATGGTTGTAAAATTTATGTTTCATGATCTGTTTTTTAAGTTCAGGATCTGAGAGCTGTGGATGTTGGAATTTTTTACCAAGGACCAGCCTTCAGATATTTATACGGTCAAAACTTGATGGAATCATTGAAGTTATCCCTTCAATAATCGATTCGCGCCGAGACCACCTCACGCTTCTGCCGGTGTATGCCCCAGACCACCTTCTCTTCATAAGGATCCAGGGCCAAACCCTGTCCCTGAAAGGGCACCGGAATCGTTTGTTCCCACACCAGTTCGTAGCCCATTTCCGAAAAGGAGAAAACATACACTTCCTCGTAGTGATGAGGGCTCAGCAAGAGCCTGCCATCGGGAAAAAAAGCGCCGCCGGAAACACTCATGGGCGCCAGGTGATCGATGAATTTCTGTGGAAGGGTCCAGCCGGCCTTTCGCCGAAAGGTGGAATCGGTCCGGATCAGACTGGAATAGGCCACCCCCTTGTTCCGCTCTTTCCCTTTTTCATCATAATGGACAAACATCAAAAACCAGTCCCCGTCCTTTTTGTCGATCCAGGTAAACGAACCCGTGTAGATCCCGAAACTGTGATTGTCCGTGTGTTCCAGGGTTTCTGCATCGTAGATCTCCAGCGAACTGGCCATGGGAGTCTCGGGGAAATTGGTATTGGAGCAGTACAGCTTGCCGTCGAGTACAATCCCGCTGTTCAAGTGTTTCAGGGGCCCGCTCCAGGCATTTACCACCTCGCCGTCGGATTTTTTTCGCTTGACGATCCGGGAATTGCTGATGGTGTAGAAGTACAGGCTATCCACGGCAACGGCCTGCGTCGCGTTGGGGGCTGAAAAACGCCGGAGTTCGGCCGCCTCTTGACCGCTTACCCACAAGACGGTCAGGCTAAACCAGGCGCTGCAAACGAAGAGGATCAAGGATTTCATTTTTTCTGATTTTTGGGATCCTGATAGTCTTTGGCGAAAGGGTCCGCAGCTACGGTTAGCGCCTTCATTTTCCGGAGGTCCTTCTCACGGGTAGGTTTCACCAGCAGGGCCATACCGATCCGGCGTTGCCCGGCATGCTCGAAGCGATCGATCTCCGATTTTCGAATATCGCTGGGGTAATTCACCACGCCGGTGGGTGTAGCTCCCCGCACAAAAAGCGTGATGGAACCTCCCCCGTCCATGTTGATGGCCGAGTGGGCCCCCAGGTACTGCTGGAATAGGTTGGTCAGTTCTTCAGCATTGATGCCCTGGGCGCGTGGCGAACGGCCATCCACCGTCAGGATGAGCAAGTGTTGATCGGAGGTAAGCCCCAGGGCAGTGCGGGGCCCTAGTCCGGCCTGATGGCGGTCGGGATGCTCCCTTTCCAGATCGGATTTATAGCCGGTTTTTCTTTCTACGAAATACTTGCCCACCGGAACTCCATCCGACAGCAACAAAGGCGCGCTGCTGACGATGTTGTCATACCTCAGACTGTCGTACAGCCGCTGGGATCCCTGTAGGCAGGCGAAGGAGCGTGGCCCGGTCTGAACAAAGGCCGCCTGGTGCTTCCAGAAGCGAGTGTGACCGGCCGGTAGTTCGACGTATTGATCCACCTTCCCGTCGCTTTTGTGAAAGGATACATACCCCCCACTGTCCAGTTTTTCGAAATAGGCCGTATTGACGGCTATGATGGCCAGAGCCGTATCGGCTACCTCACTCAGGGTAGCCCGCTCCGCCGGTTCGTTAAACCAGGCAAAGTCAAACTCCACCTCCGCCTTCTCCAGATCAATATCAATGATGTTCAGGCTGGAATTTCTTCCCAGAACCCGGTCAAAGCCCAGCCAGGAATACCAGTAAATACCCTTGCTCACCCGGGTCTTGGTGCCCGCTTGATCGAAGCGGTCGTTCACCTTCTCCAGGATCTGGCCGAAGGAGGTTGCTACCGGGCAAAGTAGCACAAGTAAAAAAATCGCCGACTTGAGTTGCATGTAGACAGGTTTTAGGGATCCAGGGGATCGGAAGCATCCAGGTGAAGGGAGGTGACCACAGGTTTGAACTCGATATCGTTGCGTGAAAACTTCTTCAAGTCCTTATATGGCAGATAGCCCAGTTCGTTCCGGTTCCTTTCATCGAACTTATATTTCGGATCGACGATGTAAATGGCCTGATCGAAGGTAGTGGTACACACGGAAGGTTTATCCGTAGGTATCCCGTATTGGTACATCAGCCGGGCCGCATTCCGGAAGTTGGTCGTGGTGTGGCGGGCATGAGGTTCAATCAGAATGGCTCGCTCGGGAACGCCATAATCCTCCATCAGCAATTTCTTCATTTCCGTAGCTTCCGCATAGGGCGTCTGGTAGGGATGCACGTAGCCCCCGGAGAGGATGATTAAGGGCGCCCAGCCTTGATGGTACCTTTCAGCCACCAGTTTGACACGCATAAATCCCAACGGGCTGATCGGAATGCCTTCTTTTTCCGGACCGTGCCCCGGTTGCAGAATGGTGGCATAGCGGTAATTATCCCAATCGATTTCAGGGATGTAGGCCAGTGCTTTGGCATTTTCGCCAAACTCCATGGGTTCGTGCCGGCCGGCCTCGTCCCGGTAATTCACCTGAAGCAGCGTCAGGGCATATTGGAGGAGAGATTCAAAGGGAAGTTGCTTCTCGCCGGCATCGTCTGCCACGCCCAGGGCTACGGAGGCCACCATGCGAGGCCAGTAGCCGTGATCCAGATCCATGGGGTACCAAAGGGAATCAATATCCGGATACCGGCCTTTCTTACCCAGGGAATAGACTTCCACGATGTTTTTCATTCCCGCACAAGCGGCCAGCCAGGCCTGTCGGAGCATTTCCTGATCCGATAACCCGGCAAAACGACTAAATCGGCCCGAAGGTCGCATATGATCTTCCACCAGGGCTTGCAAAGCGGGCTCGGTATCCAGCAGATCAAGGAGGCGTTGGCCGATCTCCTCCTGCTTGTCCAGGAGTTGGAAATAGGCTTCGGTATAGCAGCCGATATCTACCCGGCAGCGGTTGAGCAGAGAATCCGGTACGAGCTCGGATTTTATTTCGGACGTATGGGCCGATAGATTTTCATCCCGGGCAAGCGCCTCCCGGAGTTCGGGTATTTCCAGCATCAGGCTCAGCAGGTAGAAGTTCTTGTCCTGCACATAAGATCCGCTTCGCACAGGCTGGTAACCCGGATCAAAAGTCGGCTGAGCGGAGACCGACCCTCCGGTAAAAACGAGGAGAAAAAGCAGTGAAATGGGGAAACGCATAGGCGGAAGCATAAAAAGATATGCCCTTTGCCCTGCCGGAAAGCGGCAGGAACAAAGAGCATTTTCCATTTGGGAAAGTATCATTCACTAAACATCAAATCCTAATAACCCGTGTTTTGCGGGAATCCCGTCGGGTTATTGTAGACCTGTATCTGGGAATTCGGGATCGGGAAAACCAGGCGAAAATCCGGGACGTCGATACCGCCGGCTGGAAAAGCCACCTCATTCATGAACTCATTGACCCGGCCGGTCCGGAGCAGGTCAAACCAGCGGAATCCCTCCAGGGGGAATTCCAGGGTTCTTTCCATGAAGACGGCATCCCGAAAAGAAGCCTGATCCGGAAGGTCGCCGGCAGTATAGGCAGACAAACCGGCCCGCGTGCGCACTGCATTCAATGCTTCGAAAGCCTCTCCGCCGGCGGCATAGCCCAATTCATTCAGCGCCTCGGCGTACATCAACAGGATGTCCGCATAACGGAGGACCGGAAAATCCGTGCCCACGCCCCCAAAAGCAGACAGGGGCTCGAAGTATTTCCTGGGTACCACGGTGGCGGTCCCTTCCGGAACGACCAGTTCGATCATTGCCACCCGAGCATCGTTTTCATCATAACGAGCGCGGAAAGTGGGATCGATGTTGTCGCCGATACCGCTTCCGAAGAAGTAACCGTGGTCAAAAGCCGGGTCAGCGGCGGTGAAGACCACGGCGAAAACGATCTCGTCGTTGTACTCGTTCTCCGGATCGAACACCTCGGCAATGGTCGGCAGCAAGCGGAAATCCCCGCTGTTGATCACATTGTTCAGCGCGGTCTGCGCCTCGGCCCATTTCTGCTGGGTCAGGAAAACCTTACCGAGCAAGCCTTCGGCCGCTCCGGAAGTGGCCCTTCCGATTTCACCGGCCGGATAATCGGAAGGCAGATTTTGCGCACCAAACTGCAGGTCTGACTCGATCAGGGCGTAAACCTCGGAAACGGGCTGGCGTTCTTGCAGGCGCGATGTCTCCGGATCTTCTGCCGTGGTGATCACGGGTAGTTCACCCCAGATCTGAACGGCATTGAAATACATCAGAGCACGGATAAACCGGAGTTCTCCGATGGAGCGGGTGCGGAGCGCTTCGTCCATTTCAACTTCATCGATCTTATCCAAAACCACGTTGCAGCGGTAGATCGCCTGAAAGGTGCGCTGCCATACGTCTTCGATGATCTCGTTGGTAGAGCCTTCGATGAATCGGTCGAGATTGAACCGGATACCCGAGTTGGCCGAGGGGTCGTTATCGAAGGCGATATCTCCGCGATACTCGGAAAGGTCCATCAGGTCGCGGCCTCCGTAGAGGTCCCCGCTCTGCAAAGTAGAATAGGCAGCAATCACACCGTTCAGGATGTCGCTCTCGGTCTGGAAAAAGTCTTCCACGTTGGGCTCCGAGATCGGTGTCTTGTCCAGAAAATCGCTGCAGGAAGAAGCCATCACAAGCAATGGCACTATCAGGAAGAGAATCTTTCTCATGACAGTTCATTTAAGAGTTTAGGAATTAGAAGGATAGGTTGACCCCGAAAGTGTACGTCCTGGGAAGCGGGTAGGAAGCGTAGTCTTCGCCCGGGTTGAGGGCGCTTTCGGGCCTTGAGCTTACTTCCGGGTTGTACCCCAGATAATCCGTAAAGGTGTAAGGGTTCAACACGTTGAAATAAAGCCTAAACCTGGATACGCCGAGGCGGTCCATCCAAGCGCTTGGGAAAGTGTAACCCAAGGTGATGTTGCGGATACGGGTAAAGGAAGCATCTTCAAGGTGCCAGTTGGATGTCTGACCGTTGGAACCGGATTGCAGGCGGTTGGCGCGGTTGGTTTGGCCGTCGCCCGGCATTTCCTCCGACTGCCAGCGGTTCAGAGATCCGCGCATCAGGTTCATGTTGCCTTCCTGGTTGAAGATGTAGCGGCGGAACAGGTGCAAAACCTCCTGCCCGTAGGCTCCCTGTATGGCCAGATTGAAGTCGAATCCGGCAAAGGCGAGGTTCACCTGGGCCCCCATGGTGAAATCGGGTAGGTAATTCCCCTGAATCACCCGGTCGTTGGCAAAATTGATCACTCCGTCCCCGTCAATATCCTGGAAGATCAGGTCACCGGGGTTGGCATTGGGTACGCTGGGCGTGGCTTCGATCTCGGCGCGGTTGTTGAATACTCCGTCGTAAACCGGGTTGTAATACGATCCGATTGCCTCACCCGGCGTGGTGATCCACTGGGCGGATCCGGTACCGCCGCCCACGATGATCCGCGGGACGTTGTCGGCGAGGGCGATCACTTCGTTGTCGTTGGTAGCAAAGTTTCCGGATACACCCCAGCGAAATTTGCCGACCTGATCCTGAATGGTGGCCGTGAGCTCAAAACCGCGGTTTCTGACCTCTCCGATGTTTCTAAGTTCAGAGGTAAAGCCGGAAGTTATGGGCACGGGAACGTTGAGCAGCAGATCGCGGGTATTGGCCACGTAGTAGTCCATTTCGAAGAAGAGCCTGTCGTTGAAGAAGCCCAGATCCAGCCCTACGTCCACCATAGTGGTACGCTCCCAGCTCAGATCCGGGTTGGAGGGCGTTCTCGGCGCCAGACCGGAGTTGATCTGGTTGCCGCCCAAGACGTAATTGTTGAAGCCCAGCAAGCCGATTGAACCGTAGTTCGGGATCTGGAAATTACCGGTCACCCCATAGCTGAAGCGCAGCTTCAGGTTGCTGATGAGGGTGGAGTTTTCCATGAATCGCTCCCCGGAGATCCGCCAGGCAGCACTGGCAGAGGGGAAGTATCCCCATTTGTTGTTCTCTCCGAAACGGGAAGAACCGTCACCCCGAATGGCTGCAGACAGATAGTATCGATTGTCGTAATTGTATTGAGCCCGGAAGATCAAGGACAGCAGCGACCATTCTTCGCGGAAGGAAGATCCGGCCGTTACCTGACCGGCATTCAGCGTAGGCACCAGGTCGTTCGGGAATTCGGAAGCTTGCAACTCCTTGCTCTCGAAGATCTCTTCTTGAGCCGAGAATCCTCCGATCAGATTCAGGTTGTGCCTGCCGAATGACTTGTCGAAGGTAAGTAGGTGCTCCATCAACCAGTTGGAAGTGAATCGGGTCCGCACAATACCCAGGGGCACGCGGGGGCCTGACTGGCCGCGAACCTCGACGGTCGAGGGCCAGAAGTAATCCCGGTCGAAGCTGTTGATATCGGTACCCAGGCTGATGCGGTAGTTGAGGCTGGGGAGGAAGTTCAACTGAGCGTAGACATTACCCAGGAGGCGGAGGTGGGTCAGATCATCCTGGATTTCGTTAGCCAGGGCGACCGGGTTGACGGCATCGGTCATGGCGTACCCCCAGGCGTTGGCGCCAAAATTGTAGGAACCATCCTCGTTGTAAACCGGCCAGATGGGAGAAATGTGAAGGGCCAGACCGATCACGCCATGGTCCCACCAGGGACCTTCCGTATTGGCCAGGTCGTGTTGGGTCAGTGTGGGATTGACGTTCACACCCAGTTCCAGGATGCCCTTGGTAAGCTGAATGTTGAAACGACCGCTGTAGCGCTTGAATCCGGTGGATATAACAATCCCTTCCTGATTCATGTACTCTGCGGAGGCGTAATACCGGATCGTTTCGTTCCCTCCTCCGATGGAAAGGGTATGGCTCTGGATGGGAGCTGTGCGGAAGATCTCATCCTGCCAGTCGGTATTGGTCAGTCCGGGCTGCCCCTCCAGATAAGGAACGACCTCGGGCGGGATCAGTGCAGCCGGAACGCCGGGCAGGTTAGCTTCCCGCTCTTCGTTGGTGTCGGAATCCTGTCCGGCGGGGAAGCGATCCTTGTAGGTATTGTTCTTGCCTTCGAAGTTCATCAGCGACCATTCGTAGGCATCCAGCATGTCGTAGCGGGTAGAGGTTTCCTGCCAGCCAAAGAAGCTGTTGTAAGAAACGGTAGGCCTGCCGGTGGAACCCTGTTTGGTGGTGATCAGGACCACGCCGTTGGAACCTCGGGAACCGTAGATGGCCGCGGCCGAGGCATCTTTCAGCACCTGTATGGACTCGATGTCGGCCGGGTTGATGGTACTGAGCACGTTGACGGGCTGCTCCGGGTAGTTTCCGGTCCCGGTATTGATCTCGCCGGTTGCCCGGTTGTTGTCGTTGGAAATGGGTACCCCATCAACTACGTAGAGCGGCTCGTTGCCCGCCGTGATCGACCCGGTACCCCGCACCCGGACCGAAAGCCCGGCTCCGGGAGAACCCGAGGTCTGCAAAACCTGGACGCCGGCGATCTTACCGACCAAAGCCTGGTCGAAAGAGTTCACCGCCTGATCCTGAATGTCTTCCGAAGAAAGGGTGGCGACGGCCGTGGTCAGGTCCTTTTTGCGGGTCTGGCCGTACCCGATCACCACGACGCTTTCCAGGTTGGCGGCATCGACTTCCAGCGGGATGTCCAGCGTAGTGGCATTTTCCACCGGTACTTCGATGCTCTTGTAGCCCACATAGGATACAACCAGCACGGGAGATTCACCCTCGTATTCCAGGGTGTAGTTGCCGTCAAAATCGGTGACCGTACCAACATCCGTGCCTTTGATCATGATGTTGGCCCCAATGAGGGGATCTCCGGTTTCCTGGTCGGTTAGTTTCCCAGAAAGAGTCTTCTGGGCGGAAGCCTGAATGCCGATGCCCATAAGACAGACAACGACAATCAAGCCCTTACAAATCGCTAGGACTTGTAGGCGTAGAAAGGATTTCATAGATTTAATCGTTTAATTTGTTTAACAGGATGCCGTTAGCTGCTCTTTTGCGGCTGCGGCATCTCTTTCAAAAGTCTAGTATAGATATTAACAAATTGTAAATCGGGCATTAACATACCCGCCAATCCTGCCGAAGGAGGATTTATTAAATACTATTTTAATTCATAAATCGTTTAAAACCAGATGATAATTCACTAAACTCTCCAAACCAAAATTAATCCACTTTTAACTGCCCCACGCGAACCCAGATTAAATCACTAGTAAATAAATATTTAACCCGAGCTTAATTCAATAAAAAAACAAGCCCGTCAATTTCATTTTTTTCGAGGATCCCGATAAATAATAAGCTCCCCGCAGGGTTCCCGCTTTTGCAGGAGAGATTGTTTTTCCTGGTCAGCCCCCTTTTTCCTGTCAAATTTTTCGACCTTATCCCTGCAATCGAGCCTATGAGCCCATCCCAGAAAAGATTGGAACGCATCCCGCATGCGGTCACTTTGTTATTCCTGATCATGCTGCTGGTCAGCCTGCTCACCTACATCCTGCCGGCGGGAACTTATGAGCGAGAGGTGATAGACGGCCGGAGTCGCGTAGTACCCGGA
The DNA here is from genome assembly GCA_964640855.1 of uncultured Saprospiraceae bacterium. Classification (GTDB taxonomy): domain Bacteria; phylum Bacteroidota; class Bacteroidia; order Chitinophagales; family Saprospiraceae; genus JAJDFU01. The sequence goes on along the minus strand of CAZXIX010000049.1, from coordinate 19,457 downwards.
TCCTACCAGGAAGTCGCACCGACCCCTGTGGGCCTGCTGGAATTATTCAAGGCCATACCCCTGGGTTTTAAAGCAGCGGCGGAGATTATCTTCGTCGTGCTGGCCGGCGGGATCATGTTCGGCATACTGAATAAGAGCCGGGCCCTGGAAAACGGGGTGGGGACTCTGGTAAAAACCCTGGGCGAGGAGCGCCGCGCCCTGATTATCGTGATCATGACCTTCGTTTTCGGGGGTCTCGGGGTCGCCGTAGGCTACGAAAACAACATTGCCCTGGTACCCATAGCCGCCGTCCTGAGCCTGGCCATAGGTGGGGACCTGATACTGGCCGCGGGTATTTCGGTCGCTGCCATCACCATCGGCTTTGGCCTTTCTCCCATAAACCCCTACACGGTCGGCACCGGCCAGAAGATTGCCGAACTGCCTTTGTTCTCCGGCGCCTGGCTGCGAAGCATCCTCTGTTTGTCTGCCCTCGCTGCCTTGGCCGGCTACAACGTACGCTACGCACGGAGCGTGCGTACAGATCCGAACAAGAGCATGGCCCTGGGTCTGAACACCGAAGGTTTCGGCTTGTCCAAACCCCTATCCGAATACCGGATGAGCCCGAACAATTGGTTGATTCTGGGGATCTTCCTCCTGGGTCTGGGGATAGGCCTGTATGGCGTTTTTCAGGCCGGATGGTACATCAACGAACTCTCGGCCATTTTCCTGATGATTTCGCTGGCCGCTGCCTGGGTTGCCGGCATGAACGCTACGAAGATCAGCGAAGAGGTACTGGCGGGAATTGCTTACGCCGCACCCGGAGCTTTTATGGTGGGTTATGCTACTTCGATCAAAGTGCTGATGGAAACCGGCCAGATCAGCGACACCATTTCCTATCAGTTATCGGAACTCATGCAGGGGTTGCCTCTGTATGCCTCCGCTCTGGCCATGTCGGCCAGTCAGTGTCTGATCAATTTCTTCATCCCCTCCGGGAGCGGACAGGCCCTGGCTTCCCTGCCGGTCATGATCCCGCTGGGCGAGTTGCTGGGCCTCACCCGCCAGACGACCATTTTGGCCTACCAGATCGGTGATGGCGTCACCAACCTGGTCAACCCCACCCTCGGAGGGCTGATCGCCATGCTCAGCATGTGCCGCGTGCCGCTCGATCGGTGGTTGCGCTTTATTTTCCCTGTTGTTCTGACCGTATTATTTCTTTCCTGGGTCGCATTGCTGGTGGCGGTGGCGGTGGGGTATGATTGAGGAAAGGCTACTTTCAGGCCGGGTGTCGCATGCAGAAAGCTGGCCTGCGCAGCAGGCGAAATTCGTCAGACCCGCTGGAGGGGTCCGACGAACGTGGATCAGGCCCTACAGAAAAACCAGGGAGGTACTGCCTCCGGGAACCGAGGTGTAGCGTTTGAATTGATGGCCGTCAAAACGGTAAACTCCCCCGTGTCCGCCAAACCACATAAATCCGTTCGGCCCCTGCACAATGCAATTGATGTTATTTGCCAGGGAGCCGTCGGGTAGTTCAAACCGGTCCAAATGGTACGACAGTCCAATTCTTCAATCCGAATGGTCTGCTGAGCCGGGAGGCCCACCCAGGAGAGAAAATAAATCCAAATACTCCACCACAATCCCGAACGTAAAAGACTTTTCATGGGGCAAGGCTTTAGATCGAGTCATCTTTTTAAACTAACCGGTTTGGCGTATAAAAAAATGACATTCGTCGCCAAGAATGCTCCACGCAAAGCGGTACGAAAGCTGAGAAGGTGATTGTTTCGGCCATCATCCATCTTCCGCTCTATCCTTATTCCGCAATTCTATAAATTATGTCATACCGTGATACCGTGACCCCATTCGTCCTTCTTTTCCTATTTTCACTGTCATGACTGCACAAGAAATTCTGGCCAAACTCGTCTCCTACCCTGTTCTGGGTGGACAAGGCAATGTCGAGATCATTCACTGGATCCAACAATATGTTGAAGGCTTTGGGCTTCCGACCCGGCTCCTTTACGATCCCGATGATCCCAACAAAGCGTCTCTGCATTGCCGCATCGGTCCTGCCGTCGATGGCGGGGTGATCCTCTCCGGACACACGGATGTGGTGCCTGTCGAAGGGCAGGCCTGGGATACCGATCCTTTTGAGCTCACCGACAAGGGCGACGGAAAATTGTACGGTCGCGGCAGTTGCGATATGAAAGGCTTCCTGGCCTGTTGTCTGGCCGCCTTGCCCGATATGGTCAAGGCAAACTTGCGGAAGCCGATCTACTTTGCCTTTTCTTACGACGAAGAAATCGGTTGTCTGGCCGGACCGGCCCTGGCAAAGGACATTCGGGAATATTATGAGGAAACGCCCCGTTACGCCATCATCGGAGAGCCCTCCCTGCTGCAGCCCATTATCGGCCAGAAGGGGATCTGTACGCTGGAGGTGCACGTCAACGGCTCCGAAGGCCACAGCAGCCGCATCCGTCGGGAAGTGAGCGCCGTACACGAGTCGGCCCGGCTTATCGTGTGGCTGGAAAACAAGATGAACGAACTGGTGGAGGCCCGCCGGATCGACAATCGCTTTGACCCTCCGCACTCTACCCTTCACTGTGGGGTCATCCACGGAGGGATCGCTTCGAATGTGGTGGCCGATAAAGCGGTCTTCAAATGGGAAGTGCGAACCATCCCGGTGGACGACGTGCAGGAGGTCATACAAGCCTTTGAAGAACATTGCCGGGAGCAAGAGCTGCTGCTGCGGAAGACCTTCTCCGGCTTTCGGATCGAGACACGCCCCCTGTACCCGCCCGTTCCGGCACTCGACACATCAGAAGACCAGTCCATCGTCCAATGGGTCAAAAAGCTCAGCGGCCGAAAGGATCCGGGTAGCGTTTCCTATGCGGCAGAGGCTGGCCAGTTTGCCCGGGAAGGGTACGAAACGGTCATTTGCGGACCCGGCTCCATCGAGCAGGCCCACCGGGCCAACGAGTTTATTTCAATAGAGCAATTGGAAAAAGGGATGATCTTTCTAGAAGCTTTGACCAGGGAATGGTCCAGTCGCCCCTAGAATAACCAACCTTCACTAGCTCCTAAAAGAAAAGCCCCCATTTGAGCGGTTTTTTTATTTTTGAAGTAACCTCCCTATTAACACAAGTTGAAAAAATGAGACACCAAATCCTATCCCTGGCCTTCCTCTCGGTTGGCTTGGTCAACCTGAATGCCCAATCCAACCTTAGCCCTCTCCGTGGAGGAGGAACTGCTCCACAGTCCAGGCAGCAATGTATGACCACCAAAGAATGGAGTAACCTTAAGGCAGAGATCAACGAACAGATCCAAACCCTGACAGCCCAACGGATTATTTCGGAGCCAATTAGTACCGGCGGACGGGCTGAAGATCTACTGCTGGAATGGCCTACCCAAGCTGGAATCAATTTCACCGAATGGAATGTAGATGCGACTCCTCTTTTTGTAGACCTGGATCCCGCTTTCCCCGACTCTTTGCTTGATTACAACTGTGGTAAGCGTACTTACGACCTTGCCTCCGGTTATAATCACAGCGGAACAGATATTGACTAATGGCCCTTTGCCTGGCGCAAGATGGACAATGGTGCACTGGAAGTCGTAGCGGCAGCCGCCGGGGTGATCGTTTTCAAAGAAGATGGCAACGCCGATCGGAGCTGCGGCCTAACCGATGAAACCGCCCGGGCAAACGCAATTGCCGTTAGACACGAAGATGGTACGACGGGGATTTATCTTCATTTCAAAACAGGATCCCTGACCGCCAGGGAAGTAGGCGACAGCGTTCAGGTGAATGAATTCCTGGGCCTGGTAGGTAGTTCCGGCTTTTCAGGTAACCCCCACTTGCATTTTGAGCTCGTGGATACGGAAGACAATGTAATCGACCCTTTCCTGGGAGAATGCAATTATACCACTGACCGAAGCTGGTGGAAAGACCAGCCCGATTCTTTTGAGCCGAAGGTGAATGCCCTCCTCACCCATTCCACTGCCCCGGACCCCTTTCAATGTTATGGCCAAACCATATACAATGTAAAACTGAACTATACCTACGGGGATACCTTCTACCTGGCATCCTATCACCGGGACGAACTAGAGGGGCAGAAAAGCGTATATCGGATCCGCCGGCCCGACAACAGTATCTGGCTCCAGGAAGAAGAAAGGATCAGCCCGGACACATTCGCTACTTCCTACTGGTGGTTTCGATACTTCCTTCCGACTTCCGACGAGTCCAATGAAGGAAAATGGACCGTGGAAATTGATTTTAACGGGCAAACGTAAACCAACTTCTTCTACCTTTTCGACGACATCCCGGAGGTGGAGTTAACGACAAGTACCCAAACCCTGGATTTTGGCAATCCGCCATTGGGGCAAGTGTATCAGGACTCCTTCCAGATCAACAATCCGGGGGAAGCAGCCCTCATGGTTGATTCCATTCGTTCTACCGGGCCATTTCGGGCCAACTGGAGTGGTTTCATACAACCCGGAACGGATAAGAACATCAAGGTGGTCTTTACACCGGAAGGGATCGAATCCTACACAGATACCATCGTAATCCATTCCGATGCCGTCAGCAGCCCGGATACGGTAATCGTCAATGCAGCCGGAGGCGGAGCTATTCTGAATCCCAGTGCGGGAATTGATTTCGGAATGGTGTTGGTCGACTCCCTGAAAACGGACACTGCCTATCTGAAAAATGATGGGAATATCGATTTGACCGTTTCCGGCATAACCAGTCCCGATGGCTTCTCGGTCGATTGGGAAAGCGGATTCATTGCTCCCGGAGACTCGCAGCAATTGGTAATAACCTTTGCGCCTACCGAGGCAGGGGAATATACCGGCGCCATTCGGATCAACTCGGATGCCCTCGAGGGGTTGGACAGTATCCCGGTGAACGGTGTCGGAGAGGTGGCGACCAGCTTGACGGATCCCCGGGTCAGCATGCCCATCATGCAGGTTTTTCCCAACCCTTCCGATGTATTTACGCAAGTCCGGATTTCTCAGTTCGACGGCCATCCTTCCCTTTTACTCAACTTGTTCACACCTGACGGGAAACGAATTCAAAGCTGGGTTCGCGAAGGAAGTTCGGGGGAGTGGCTGATCCCGATCGACTTGGCGGAACTCCCCGCGGGCATGTATTCCCTGGAACTTTCCGGCAAGGATTGGGCAAGAACCCAACAGTTGATTGTACGATAATTAGCCGGGAACCTTTAACTTGAACCGGAGAACAGGAAAGACACCTTTGGAAAAGGCTCCAACAGGTGTCTTTTCCATTCCGGGAAGAATTCCATCCATCTCATCGGGAAAACCTAAAACCATCCATTATGAGCCGGGTCAAGCATTATTTCATCACCAATCGTAAAACCGGCATTCGCGACGGCCAGGAATTCGTCATGCCGGACGGAGAAGAGGAGGCCTCGGATAACCTGCGCTTCGGAGAAATCTACTTCAACCTGGAAGGCAAACTGGAAGAGGCCTATGTTCTAAAGCCGGAACATACCGATCCCGAAAAGAAGGCCTTCCTGGGTCCAAACGGAGGAGAACCGGTAGATCCTACGGATAAGATGATCCACTCCGAAGAAGAAATCGCCAATGTCCTGCCCTCCACCCAGCTTTTCCACCAGATGTACGATCAGGGCTTGGAAGAAAAGGAAAACGAGGGGCACTTCCTCTTTTTCGTTCACGGCTACGCCACCGACCTCGAGGGGGCTGCCCAGACCCTTCGGGAGCTGCACAAAGCCTATGTCGAGCCGGAAGACTCCCCGATCAAGCATCTGATCCTGTTCACCTGGCCGGCTATGGACAAAAAGCTGGAATATCGGGACGATGCCCGGGATGCCACGCAATCCGGATATACCCTGGCCCGCTTGTTCCTGAAAGTCCAGCGCTTCTTCCGGCTTGTCTACCGGGAGAATGGACTGAACGAAGGCTTTTGCATGCAGAAGATCCATTTGCTTTGCCACTCCATGGGCAATCGGGTCCTGGAGGCCATGTTATTGGAATTGTTATCCCGCCGGATCGTTCTGAACTGCCTTTTCGGCGAAGCACTCCTGGTTGCCGCCGACGTCGATTACGATGCCTTGGAGCAGCCCAAACCTCTTTATCATTTGGTGGAACTTTGCGAAAGGGTCCATGTCTATTTCCACCGAAAAGACCGGGCGCTCAGCTTGTCCGAAAGCAGCAAAAACTCCCTGAACCGCCTGGGCCGGTGGGGAGCCAAAAATTCCATGTTGCTTCCGGACGACGTCACCCAGGTCGATGTCACCGACGTCCCCGGAACTGCCCGGGAGAATTTCGCAGAACGCATCTCCAATCATTTCTATTTCTACGAAAATCCCGAAGTGGTGCGGGATATCAAGGAAGTGCTGTACGGGGAATACTCCCTGTACGAAATCCAGACCTAAGGACAAAATCAGAGGTTTCGCAGCCCGGCTCCTTCAGGCTGCAACGCTTTCGCCGGGCGTTTGCTCTTTGGAAAAAAGAAAAGTTCCGAAGCAAACCAAATTAGTGTTGCCATTTATCGGCTTCGGGCAAATACTATAGTAGAACCCTTCCGATTCCCTATTCTCGTTTCTGCACATTATATTGGTCTCCAGAACGAAAACAACACATGCAGATCATTGAATCACCCAAGACCTACGATGCGATTATCGTAGGCTCCGGGGCCGGAGGGGGTATGTCCGCCAAGGTTTTGGCCGATGCCGGACTCAACATCGCCATCGTAGAAGCCGGTCCGTATTTCGATCCCCGAGATCCCGAAACGCAAACCCAGCTCAAATGGCCCTGGCAATCCCCCCGGCGGGGAGCCCATTCGACGCGCGCCTTTGGCGATTTCGATATGGCCTGGGGCGGCTGGGAAATTGAAGGCGAACCCTATACCAATAATCCGGACAGCGAATTCAGGTGGTTCCGCTCCCGTATGCTGGGCGGCCGGACCAATCACTGGGGACGCATTTCGCTTCGCTTCGGCCCTCTGGATTTCAAAGGAAAGGATCGCGACGGCCTGGGGGAAAACTGGCCCATCGGATACGAGGACGTCAAGCCGTATTACGACAAACTGGATAAGCTGATAGGCGTTTTCGGCACCAACGAAGGGCTACCCAACGATCCCGACGGGTTTTTCCTGCCGCCACCCAAGCCCCGCCTGCACGAGCTCTACTACATCAAGGCAGCCCGAAAGACCGGCGTGCGGGTTATCCCCTCCCGCTTATCCATACTGACCAAGCGGATCAACAACGATCGGGGCGTTTGCTTTTACTGCCAACAATGTGCCCGCAGCTGCAGCGCCTATGCCGACTTTTCCTCCGGCTCCTGCCTGATCTTCCCGGCCATGAAATCGCGGGGGCAGGTTGACCTGTATACCAACGCCATGGTCAGAGAAGTGAAGGTCGGCCCCGACGGAAAAGCCACAGGCGTCATATACATCGATAAAGAAAACCGCCTGGAGCGCCAACTCGACAGCAAGGTGGTGGTACTGGCCGCGTCCGCCTGCAGCACCGCCCGGATCCTGCTGAATTCCAAAAGCAAATTTCATCCTGATGGATTGGGCAACAGCAGCGGCATCGTCGGCAAATACCTGCACGACTCCACCGGTGCCAGCAACATGGGCATCATTCCGGCCTTGTTGGATCGCAGGATGGACTACAACGAAGACGGCGTGGGCGGCATGCACATTTATTCTCCCTGGTGGCTGGACAACAGCAAGCTGGATTTCCCGCGGGGCTACCACCTGGAGATCTATGGCGGCATGGGGATGCCCACCTATGGGTTCGGCATGAACTTGCACCGCATGGCCGAGTATCTGGGGCACGAGCCCGGCGGGTACGGCGACTCCCTCCGAAAGGACGTGAAAAGATTGTACGGCGCCGCCGTCGGCATCAGCGGACGCGGAGAATGCATTGCCCGCGAAGACAACTATTGCGAGCTGGACCCCGAAAAGGTGGACGAATTCGGGATCCCGGTGCTTCGTTTCAATTATTCCTTCTCCGAGCACGAGCTGAATCAGGGCCGGCATATGCACCAGACCTTCGCCGAGTTGATCCGGGCAATGGGCGGCGAACCCATGTGGGAAGCCCCCGGCAAGAAGGAAAATTACGGCCTCAACAAACCCGGGGAGATCATCCACGAAGTGGGCACCACGCGCATGGGGAACGATCCGGCCACATCCGTCACCAACAAGTGGCAGCAACTCCACGACGCCCGGAATGTCTTTATCGTAGACGCCGGCCCCTTCGTCTCCCAGGCCGATAAGAATTGTACCTGGACCATCATGGCCCTGTCCTGGCGAGCATCCGAACACATTGTCCGAGAACTCAACAAGCAAAACATCTGAACATGGATCGAAGAGAGACCATTCGCACGCTGCTGATCGGAGGCATGCTGGGATCCAGCGGCTTGCCCCTGGCCTGCGACATGAATACAACCGAGCAGGCCGACCTGCCCCAACCCGAAGCCCCGGGCTACGGGCGGACCCCGGAAGAGAAAGAACGGGATGCCAAGTTGCTCGCCGAGAAATCCGTCTTTAATCTGGATGAACTGGCCACCATTGCGGTGCTCTGCGACATCATTCTGCCGGCAAACGAAAACGCCGGCTCCGCCGTGGAGGCCGGCGTCCCCGATTTTATCGATTTCATCGTCAAGGATATCCCCGAGCACGAAGTGCCCCTCAAAGGAGGCATCATGTGGCTCAACAGCGAATCCAACCGGCGTTTCGGGCTGATCTTCAAGGATCTCGCTCCCGAACAGCAGTTGACCATTGTGGAAGATATCGCCTGGCCGGAAAAAGAGGGCCTGGACCCGGCTTTCCTGCCCGGCGTTGCCTTCTTCAATCACATGCGTAACCTTACCCTGACCGGTTATTACACTTCGGAGATGGGGATCAAGGACCTCGGTTACCAGGGAAATCTCCCCAACGCCTGGGATGGCGTACCGGAGGAAGTGCTCAAAGATCACGATGTGGAGTACGATCCCGAATGGATCGCCAAATGCGTCGATCAGGAAAAGCGCTTTGAAATTGCCGAATGGGATGAAGAAGGGAATCTTTTGACTTGAGTGCTTTCTGAATTTTGAACATTCGAACATATGAAAACAGGAACTTCGGAATTCATGTATTCATCTGTTCGTCATTCATGTATTCAAACCGCCAACTTCCCCAACTTGCCCGATTGGTAATCCCGTATGGCCTCATGGATCTCTTTTTCGGTGTTCATGACGAAGGGGCCGTGGGCCACAATGGGCTCCTTGAAAGGAGTGCCGTAGCCATAAATGAGTTGACTTGCCTCCAGAGCCTCGATTTCGATGACTTCCCCCTCCAAACTCAATTCGACCAATTGATGGGTCTCGGCCTGGGTTCCGTTTACCTTCACCTTCCCGTTGATCACGTAAAGCAGGACTTGCTTGCCCGGCAGGAGCTCATCCCGAAATTGCCCGCCCGCTTCCATGCTTAGGGTAGAAGTGAACAGCTCGGTGATGGAATCCACAGGACCGGTATGCCCCTCGAAAGTACCGGAAATCAGATTCAGCTTTACTTTTCCATGATCCAGTTGAAGTTGGGGAATCTCCTCCTGCTGCAAGCCGATATACTTCGGATCCACCATTTTGTGTTCGGCCGGCAGGTTGAGCCACAACTGGATGACTTCCTCCATACCCCCTTCCCTTTTAAATCGGTCCGAAGAGACTTCGGCATGGATCAGCCCTTTCCCGGCGGTCATCCACTGGATTCCGCCCGCCGTGATCACACTTTCGCCGGTCACGGAATCTTTGTGGGTGATATCACCCTGCAAAATGAAGGTAAGCGTCTCGAAACCCCGATGCGGATGCGGTCCGAAAGGCAGACCCTGATTGCCGGGGCCATACTCCTGCGGCCCGTGATGGTTGAGGAACAAAAAGGGATCGAGATGCCGGATAGAACCCGTGGGCATGGCCCGCCAGGTAGACAGATCGGCGATGGGTTCGTAAACCCCGGCATGCAGTTGCAGAACTTTCTTCTCCATAAAATAGATGTATATACAATGACTTTCTGAAAAACGTATTCCTCCGGAAATAGTTCGCCGCACTCCACCCTGCTATAGGGAGTCTCGAAGGTGCGGTTCCCGTGAAGTGGGGTTTGTCTTTTCGACTAATTTTTAAAGATCAGAAAATTCTGTCTGAGTAAAATAAAATGCAAGCCAGCGATGCCTCCTCCTGAGAGCGCCGGAGGTAACTCAGGGCAAAAGGGTAACCGGTACCGCATTTCCCACCCGCGCCTTTTATTCCCTGAAGGGAAATCCGCCCGCAAGCATTACCCCATTAAAGCATTACAGCATTAAAACATTACAGCATTATCCCCCCTCTTGTCAGGATCTCCGCTGCGCTCCGACCTGATACCCCGATACCTAATTCCCACTCAACTACTTTACCACTTAACTACTCAACCGATACCCGGATGATCATCCAGGGAAACCCTACATTCCATAATACTTCAAAAAGGATGGGTTTGCACTTAGCGCTGGAAGACCAGCCGCCGCCCCTGCTGCTCTTCGTTGAACCGGCCTTCGTGCCAGGCCAGGTGGCCGCTTACGATGGTGGACTCCACCCGGCCCTGAAAAGGAAGGCTTTCCAACGGGGTCCAGCCGCATTTGTAATGCAGGTTATCAGCCCCCACGGTCCATTTCCACTCCGGATCGAGTACGACGAGGTCGGCCCAGTATCCTTCCCGTGCATAGCCGCGTTTGTCCACCTGGAAGCAGTCTGCCGGAGCGTGGCACATTTTCTCTACTATGCGCTCCAGACTGATCTTGCCGGCCTGATAGAAAGTCAGCATGATGTTGAGAGGATGTTGCACCAGCGGTATACCGGCTGGTGATTCAAAGTATTTATTTTGCTTTTCCGCCCAGGTATGAGGCGCATGATCGGTGGCAATGACGTCGATCTTGTCATCGAGCAGCGCCTGGAAGATGGCCTCCTGATCTCTTTTGGTCTTGATCGCCGGGTTGCATTTGATCCGGCTGCCCAGCCGCTCATAATCCGAATCATTGAAATACAGGTGATGCACGCAGACCTCGGAGGTGATGCGTTTTTTGCGAAGATCCCCGCCGGCCTCGAACAGATCCATTTCCTGCTCGGTGGTAAGGTGCAAGACGTGCAGGCGGGTATTGTGTTTTTTGGCCAAACGCACCGCCAGGGAGCTCGACAGAAAGCAAGCCTCCGAAGACCGGATCAGGGGATGGGAGGTCATGGGCACATCTTCGCCGTATTTTTCGCGGGCGGCTTCCATATTCTTTCGGATGGTGGTCTCATCTTCGCAATGGGTAGCGATCAACATGGGGGCTTCGGCAAACAGCTTTTCCAGCGTATCGGGATCATCCACCAGCATATTTCCCGTACTGGAACCCATAAAGGCCTTGATCCCGCAGACCGTTTTGGGGTTGGTCTTCAATACTTCGTCCAGGTTATCGTTGGCGGCGCCCATGTAAAAGGAATAGTTGGCCAGCGATTTGAATCCCGCCCGCATGTATTTGGCATCCAGCAATTCCTGGGTCAGCGTAGCCGGCTTCGTATTCGGCATTTCCATGTAGGAAGTGACCCCTCCGGCTACGGCAGCCAGGGATTCCGAGTGGATGTCGGCCTTGTGGATGAGTCCAGGTTCGCGGAAATGCACCTGATCGTCGATGATGCCGGGAAGCACGTATTTCCCCTCGGCATTGATCTCCATATCCGCTCGCCGGGTGATCTCCGGAGCGATCTCATCGATCTTCCCCCCTTTTACATAAATATCAAGCGCTTCGATTTTTCCTTCGTTAATCAATTGTCCGCCCTTTATTGCAATGGAAGATGCCATTTACAGATGTTTTGATGATTTTAAAAAACAAGCAATTGCCGATGCCGTACTCGATGCACAGGACCTTCGGTTTTCGCGCCGGATCATCCGGAGGAATCCCTGGGTCGAGCCGTAATCGGATCACGGCATCCGGATCCGTGGGTGAGAAGTTAGCAAAACTTGTCAAAACGGCAGAAAAGGTGGATTGCTTACCTTTACGCCCCGGCTTGGGTAAGGAGCCTGGGTTTTGAAGAACGGGTGAACCCTACCCTTGCAAAAAACGAAACCAATGAGCAAACGCTTTCCCAATCAGGGATATAAACTGGGGATTTTGGGCGGTGGCCAACTCGGTAAAATGTTGGGCATCGCAGCGGCCGACTGGCATCTGCCCATAGCCTTTCTCGATCAATCCAAAGATTTTCCGGCAGGACCGGTCGGGCATCAATTTGTGGAAGGCAGTTTCAAGGACTACGACGACGTGCTTCGGTTCGGTAGAGAGATGGACGTCGTCTCCATCGAAATCGAGCATGTGAACCTGGAAGCCATCCGCCAACTGGAGCGGGAAGGGATTCCCGTCCATCCCCGACCAGACGCCCTCGCCATCATCAAAGACAAAGGGCTGCAAAATCGGTTTTACCGGGATCGGGATTTCCCTACGCCTCTTTTCCGGGAATACAGCCAGCGGGAAGAACTCGAAAAGGCGGTCCGGGATGGCAACCAACCCCTGCCCTTTGTCCAGAAAACCCGTACCGCGGGCTACGACGGCAAAGGGGTGTACATCGTCCGCTCCGAGGCGGATCTGGACCAATTGCTCGAAGGAGCCTGCGTAGCCGAAGAGTTGATAGACATCGAAAAGGAACTGGCGGTGATCGCGGCGCGCAATCCTTCCGGCCAGACCCTCGCCTATCCGGCCGTGGAAATGGAATTCAATCCCGTAGCCAATCTCGTCGAATTCCTGGCGTGCCCGGCGAGGATCCCTCCCGAGATCGAGGCCGAAGCGAAATCCCTGGCCCTGCGCCTGATCGAAGCCTACGACATTTGCGGCCTGCTGGCCGTAGAGCTTTTTCTGACCCGCGATGGCCGGCTGTTGGTCAATGAAGTGGCGCCCCGCCCGCACAACAGCGGCCACCATACCATCGACAGCAGCATCACGTCGCAATTTCAACAACATCTGCGCGGGGTGCTGGATCTGCCGCTGGGCAATACAAGCCTCCACACGCCTGCCGTCATGATCAATGTACTCGGCGAAGATGGTCATTCGGGCCCGGTCCAATACGAAGGCATGGATGAGGTATTGGCCCTGCCCGGGGTATACGTGCACCTCTACGGCAAAAGCGAGACCCGCCCTTTCCGGAAAATGGGCCACATCACCCTGGTAGACCCGGACCTGGACCGGGCCATCGAAAAGGCGAGGACGGTAAAATCGAAACTTAAAGTGGTGTCGGAGACCTGAAGCGGAAACGGGTCTTGAAGGAAAGGGATCCTATCGCCATCTCGACGTACTCACCATGGCTTTGGGGTAATCGGCTCCGATAAATACCTGATGCTCCTCCTGCTCGGCGCGGCTCAGCCGATCTGGCATGTGTACCTTGGCCGAGGGCAGGTAAGTCAGCTCCGGCAGCCAGAGCTTGACATAATCTCCGTCGGGATCATACCTTTTGGCCTGGGAGAGAATGTTGAAATAGCGGTTCTCTCGGGGATCGCTCCCTACCCCGGCTACGTAGTTCCAATTTCCGTAATTGCTGGCCGCATCGTAATCGATCAATTGGGATTCGAAATACTCGGCTCCCATCAGCCAGTTGAGCTTCAGGTCCTTTACCAGAAAACTGGCGACGTTTTGCCGGCCGCGGTTGCTCATATAACCCGTTTGGCGGATCTCCCGCATATTGGCGTCGATGAAAGGCACCCCGGTCTGCCCCTGGATCCAGCGTTCCAGGAGTTGGACATCCTCGGTTTTTGGTACTTCGCTTTCTTCCTGCTGGGTACCGCCCAATTGGAAGATCCTGTTGCCATGTTTCTTGGCCATGAAGCGGAAAAAATCCCGCCACAGAAGCTCAAAGATCATCCAGTAGGTCGATTTGTTGGCGCCGTGCTGGGCTTCAAATCGCTTGACCTCGTGGTAGATCATTTTGGGCGAAAGGCAGCCCTGGGCCAGCCAGGCAGAGAATTTCGTGGAATAATCCGAGCCGATCAGACCGTTTCGGGTTTTCTTGTAGGTCTGTACAGCCCGGGATTCCCAAAGGTAATAATGCAGCCTTTTCAGGCCTTCCGACTCTCCGCCCCGAAAATCGATCACCGCCCGCTCGTCCTTTTCGAAAGCGGAATGGCCCAATTCCTCCAGGCTGGGCAGGCTCCCGCTGTCGATGGCTACGGTACTGGGGGGAAAAGATTCCGGGGTGGGAAGAGGCTCCCGCACGGGTACGTAGCGCTCTACTTCCTTTCGGAATTGGGTAAAAATGTCCGGAGTGTGAGTCACCGGAAATGGAAGATCGGCCGTATAATAAAGCAACTTGCCCCGGGTGTAGCGCATCTCCTGGCCGATGGTCCAAAGCTTGCGTTCCAGGCAATCCTGCACTTTTACCTCTTCGTAGGTGCGCTCGCGATTGCAAAAAACCCAGTTGGACTTGACTTGCCTTGCAATATTGTAGATCTCGATTTCGGGCTTGCCGAATCGCAGGATGAGCTCAGAGCCCCTGCTGCGAAGGTTTTCCTGCAGATCCGCTACGGACTCCAGAATGAACTGAGCCCGGAATTTACCCGTTTTGGGAAAGCCGTAGGTCGTTTCGGCCAGGTGGACCCGGGGGTCGAAAACATAGACCGGAATGACCTCCTGAGCCGAATGAAGGGCTTCCGTAAGGGCTTCATTATCATGCAACCGCAAATCCTGTCGAAACCAAACAATCGCCCTTTTTTTCATTTTGTCCAATATTTTTTGAAAGCATAAATCAGAACAAAGTGTACGCCATTAAGTTTTGGATAGACGTACCGAGAAATCAGAATAGGCTCCCCTTTTCAGTTGTGTATACAAACCCGCGAATCCAAAGCATGTTTACACTTTCCGGCATTTGGCAAAAAGCTGTTCCACTCTTCGCCCTGTTGAGCATTCTGGGGCTGGCCAGCCTGTTTCCAGCGGCCTGCAAATCCACCCGAAATGCACAGGGCGAATGGCTTTACGGGCAGTACTGCGCCAATTGCCATATGGAAAGCGGGCAAGGGCTCCGCGGGGTCATCCCTCCGTTGGCCGGGGCCGACTACCTGTCTCGCGAGCGGGAGCAGATCGCCTGCATCATCCGCTACGGCCAGCAGGGACCCATTCGGGTAAACGGCCGGGAATATAACCAACTCATGCCGGGAGTAGAGAATCTGAATGCCGTCGAGATCACCAACATCATCAACTACATCAACCAGGCATGGGGCAACGACCTGCCCTATTTCCCCCTGGACAGCGTAAAGGCAGGTCTGGATGCGTGTTCCGAAAGGGAAGTGCTTGGAAAATAGCGGAGGGAGATCCTAAATCCGGGCTTTTCAATCTTCTGCTGCGGAGGGAATCTGTTTTTTCGCTTGCAAAAATCGAGTTCAGCCCGGGTTCAGAAGGTTGAAGTTTTCGGATATTGGCTACTTTAACGGCTCGCTTAGCGAAATACGGCTTCGTTGTGTCGGTTGGAAAACTGCAGAAGCCCTTCAAAAACACGATCATGATCCGTAGCCTGCTACTGACCTTTTGCCTGACCACGGTCTTTTCCCTTTCGTTGTACGGCCAATTGTTGCCCGTGCTCACCCCTGACACGACCATCTGTCCCGGAGAGTCGGTGCAATTGGCGGTGCCGCCCACGGCACCTACCGGTTTTTCGTATCAATGGACTCCCTCCACCGGCCTCAACAACGATACCCTGGCCGCACCGGTAGCCAGCCCGACGGTCACCACCAAATACTTTCTGACCGTCACCAGTGCAGATGGGACTCAAACCGAGACCGACTCCGTGACCCTGACGGTCAGGTCGGTGGCTGTTACGATCATTGCCATCGAGGAAGAGCTCTGCATCGGGGATACCCTCTCGCTGGGCGCCATCCCGACCGGCGGACCGCCCACTACCTTGAACTGGTTTTCCTCCAATGGAACGGTAACCGGTGCAGATTCCCTGACCTTTGCCCCCTACGTGCCTACCGAAACCGAGACCTTCATCGCCACCTTTTCCGCGCAGGGTTGCACCGTGCGAGATACCCTGACCGTATTCGTGGATTCGCTGCCCGCCAGTGCCATCGAAGCGGACCCCATGAAAGAGATCTATTGTCCGGGAGACACGATCATTCTGAAGTCCGAAACCTATCAGCCGCAAAATTTTCCCGCTCTGGAAGCCCAGTGGTCGCCTTCCCTGGGATTCGAAACAGCGGATACTTTGTGGAACATGATAATCACCGCCCAGGACAGCACTACAACCACCTACTTCCGGGAGATCAACAACCGGGGTTGTAACACCCTGGATTCCATCACCATAGCGGTAGATACTCCCCTGGTACTCAGCCCTGCCCTGGCGTCAATCTGTCCGGGAGAAAGTGTGCAGATCGAAATCGTGAAAGGCTTCAAACCGGAGGGAACCCTGAGCTGGACCCCCAACACCAGCTTGAGCTGCCCCGATTGTCCGGATCCTGTTGCCAGCCCGCTGGTCACCACCATCTACGAAGTGCAGCAATCCGACGTGGCCTGCCCGGAATCTGCCCAGGCAACCGTATCGGTGCAGCCCGCTCCTCTCCGACTCGTTTCGGATACTATTTGCGAGGGGGAATTTGCCATCCTCAACCAGGCTCCCAACCCCCTGGCTACCTATACCTGGACGAGCGTGCCGACCGATACCTCTCTGGTCTCCAACATCCCGGACCCTATCGTTTCACCGACGGAAACGACCACTTATACCGTCACCGCGGAAATCAACGGTTGTGTTTTCACCGAAAGCGTGACCATCACCGTGCTTCTGTTGCAGGCCAATCTTCAGGTCACCCCTTTCCCCGATACGACCGTTGTATCCGGAGGGACGGCGACCTTACTCGCTTCATCCGGCCTGGATATCGATGAAACCTTTCAATGGCAGCTCAACCCGGGCGGCATCCTGATCGGGCCCGAACAGATCATTGAGGACGTGACCAGCAGTATAGATGTAGCCTTGTTCTATTCGAACATTTGCGCGAACGATACGATCACAACCCGCATCCTGATCCAACAGGTGCTCGTGCCGGGCGCTTTCACCCCCAACGGAGATGGGGACAACGATTTCTTCAACATCGTTTCCACCGGTGATCCGGTCATCACCCAATTCAGCGTCTGGAACCGCTGGGGCCAGCAGGTCTACAACAATGAAACTCCCAACCAGGGCTGGGACGGACAATTCAACGACTCCCCTGCCCCGGCCGATGTCTACGTCTTTCGGGTATTGGTAGAATTACCGGATGGCACCCTGGAAGAGTTTAAGGGGGATGTGACGCTGATTCGGTGAGGGTTAGGAATATACGATGGGTTGAGGATTTGATGGGTTGAAAGAGTTAATTCTTTCCCGTCTTCCCTGGGCGGATTAGAAGTTGGAATCCGAAGGGGCCTAAATGAAAATTCCCCCTACCCCATTAGGAAAGTGAAGTAAAACCCTTATTCGAAAAGGGAAGCTTATGAGGTAAATGCCCCTCATGAAAAGATTTTTATTTGTTCTTGTAGCCATCCTGATGGGGGCTTGCCAGGAGGAATCCAGACAAACTTCCAGTGCACGAATCACCATTTTACCCTCCTCCCTTTCCGAGGGGCCGGCAGAATCTATTTTCCAATCTTTAACATGGGTAGCCCTATATGGTACGGATAGATTAATCGGAAATGTATCTCGAATTAAGGTGTTTGGCGATACGCTTTTCATCCTTGCCTATGATCCATCCCATTGCTTGTATGGATATTCCCTATCCACGGGCAAATTACTCCTGGATATCTGCCGGCAGGGAGAAGGTCCGGGCGAGTATACATCGGTATGGGATTTTGACTATCAACCGGAGCAAAACCAAATCATCCTCTTGGACAGAACCCAAAAAAAACTGCACTATTTCGATCTGGATGGTCAATTCCTGCATAGTAAAGACCATCCTTCCTATTTCTATGCCTCATCCTTCATCTCTCTACCCAATGGCAACTTTTTATTCTATTGTCAAAATGAGAACCCCGAAAGCATGAAACATTTGGTGGAATGGGATCCAGAAGAGGGTAAAGTAGCGAACGAATATCTGGATATCGATCCCGTTCAGCGCCATTTTTTAAATGTTGTAAATCCCCATAATTTCCATGTTTACAATGGAAAATTCTATTTCACAAAAGTTTTTGATCCCCATCTGTATGAGGTCCATCCCGGAGTAGAGGTGTTGCCCCGCAGAAAGATAGATTACGGCTCCTATTCCCTTCCTGAAGAATTGCTTTATAAACCTTATGCAGACATAAGAGAATTTATGACCCGTATCCGGGAAACGGATTACGCTTTCAACCGGATCAGGCATGTGGAGAATGCCTCTTATATAGCATTTCACCTGGAGTGGATGAGGAGTTTCTTCTTCACGATCTACGATAAAAAAACGGAGAACTACCGGGTCCTTACCAAGCTAAAAGATGTTCCTGTATGTACAGGGAAGCGCGTTACTTTGGAAGATATTCCTGATTTGGGTCCTTTTGCCCTTACAGAAAATGACGAATTGATTTTTGCCTTGGAAACTTCCGAGGAGTTCTTTGATCCCAATGATTGCCAAGACCTTATTCCTTCAGAGGGGAAGACCCCGGATCTTATGCTTCTTCTGGCCAAGCCAAAGATCTTTGTTTGATTCTGCTTTTTCCTGCAACTCTGGTGCAATGACGCGCGCGAAGGTTTCCGAACGGGCCTCAATGTACAAATAGGACGGATGTCCGAAGATGTCCGGAATTACCATGCGTAAAAATATCATCTTTAAAAGGCGTGGCGAGTCATGCATCCGGGGGCAGATCGATTTAGAGCCTTCTTTTACGTCCGGCTGCAATGACATCGCTAAGGATTGGTGCATACTGTGTTGCACCTTATGGAAGTGGAACAACTATCTGTATCGGATGGCGGGAGCCCTGATTTTAATTTCTTCCTTCCCTAAGTCTCATTGGCAGACTTCGGTAATCTTTCAATTTTCATTCTATGCGCTATTATTTCAGTTTTTTAATCGGGCTTCTCCTTTTCAGCTGTCAGAGTGATCCTGAGGGCTCAGAAGAAAAGGGAAATCCTGATTTTACAAGGCAGAATATTGCAAATGAGGGTATCTCCCTTTCTGGAGAATATTTTATGCAAGAATTAATTCTGCCCGGTGTGATACATACCGAAATTTGGAGCGGGCACCTGTATTTGTCGTTAAATGAAAGCAGCGATTCTTTAGTTCAGATTATTGATCTCGATCGAAAAAAGGTGATCGGTAAATTAATCCCTGCTGGAAACGGTCCGGGAGAAAAGCAATTTGTGGACGACTTCGGGTTTTACGGAGGAAAAATGATGGCGTACGATCCATTTTCCTACTTATTATTCGCCATTAAGATTAAGAGCTTATTTGGGATTTTGAAATAACGAATAATAACTACCGGTCATATCTTATGGGTCGACTAGGGTGTGTCTGGAAAATGTTTTTGATGGCGAAAAAGATTCATTTTTGTGGC
>CAZXIX010000048.1:0-33183 GCA_964640855.1 uncultured Saprospiraceae bacterium | reverse complement strand
CAAATGAGACCCTCCCATATTTCGAACCAGTCTAAAGTGTAAATTCCGGCCTTTTCAGGGAGGAGGTCACTTTTCAGGGAGGAGGTCACTTTAACTATTGAAGAACTAAATACTTTAGCAAGCAATTCTACCTTAGTTACTTCATTCTTAGATTGGCTAAATCACAAAATAGAAGATAATCCCGATGAAGAATTAGGAGATATAGGAGAAGAATTTGTCTACTATAAATTGTGTCAAAGATTTGGAGAAGATTATGTCGAATGGATAAATGAAGATGCTTATGATTTCAAAGTAATAAATAGAGATAAGTCAGTCCGTTATTACATAGATGCAAAAACTACAAATAAAGGCATCGGCAATAGTGATAATGTTCCTTTTTATATGAGATATTCACAATGGAATTTTTTACCAAAAGAAGATGTAATGGGCAAATATTTAATTGCAAGGGTTTTCAAGAATGGAGAAAGGTTCAAAGTGAGATTTTTAAATATAAAACCAGAGGAATTATATTGAAAAGAAGCCTGCCTGGAACAATGCATAGCCGTCATTCGGTATTCCTACCATTCAGACATGGGATAAGAAAAATAGTACAAGGAGTGCCAAAAAATCACTATTCTGGAATGTTGAACTTTAAAACCCGCTCCCTATGTCTGGTAAACCTGAATATTTGACAAGAGTATCCTTTTTACTCTTCCTTATGCTCCTGGCTCAATCCCCAAGGGCACAAGATGGTACCATCTACCCGCTTGAAGCGCCAGAGGAACCGAATGCCATTCCTCTTGGCACAGGAGGGGTGGAGGATCAACCGGCTTCTGAAACCTGGTTCAGGCAGTGGGGCGACCCCATGGCCCGGAACATTACCACCGCGACCCTGACACCCTTCATCCCGGAACCTGGAAAGGCAAATGGTGCGGCAGTGATCGTAGCACCGGGTGGTGGTTTCCGGTGGCTTTCCCTTGGCAATGAAGGCTGGGAAGTCGCCGAAGCATTAAAAGCCCAAGGTATTGCGGCCTTTGTGCTGAAGTACAGGCTCCATCCTACCCCGGAATCCCTGGAGGATTTCACCGCGTGGATGAATCGTCCCCGCACCCCGCCCCCTGCGGAGACCTCCGGGGAGGGTGAGGAAACAGCCGCTCCTCCGCAACGACCCCAATGGGATCTTTCCAACCCATTGGAGGATGCTGAAGCAGCTTATGCCATGATCGTTGACCGCGCGGAAGAATGGGGTGTGGATACCGCCAGAATCGGCATGATCGGCTTCTCAGCCGGTGCAGGACTGACGATGCATTCAACCTTGAATTCGGAGACCATGAAACTGGCCTTCATCGGGCCTATTTACGGAGGCATGGGGCCTGTGGAAGTGCCTGATGGTGCTCCACCCATGTTTAACGTTATCGCCACGGACGATTTTCTCTTTAGGGGGCAGTTTGGTGTCATTGATTCCTGGTACAAGGCAGGTATTCCTGTAGAGTTTCATCTTTACCAAAATGGTGGTCACGGTTTTGGCCTGGGCAATCCCAACCGAACCAGCAATCGTTGGTTTGATGCTTTTATTCACTGGTTAGATGTCAATGGATTTCTGGCAGCCAGGTCCGGAGAGTGATAAGGGATTGCGTGACGATCGTGAAGTGGGGAATTGATTTCACGGACTAGTAAATAATCCAGGTTGCGATGTATCATTTTCGGCCTTTTTCGCCCCGTCCCTAAAGGGTGGAAAGCCCTGACGATTCTATCAGGATTAAAACCTGAAGGGGAAACCAGCCCGCTATCGGAAAGCGGGCGGATTCCCTTTAGGGAAAAAAAGGGCGTGGGATGGCCAGAACTTACATGTAGTGAGAACTGAACTTGTAGTAAAAAGGATTAACGCTCGCCTCGCCCCTGGCCCCCTGACGACCTTCGGTGTCAGGATTAAAACCTGAAGGGGAAACCAGCCCGCTATCGGAAAGCGGGCGGATTCCCTTTAGGGAAAAAAAGGGCGCGGGATGGCCAGAACTTACCCTATACGCATAACCTCAAAAAACCATTCCCATGAAATATGCCATCTCAATCTTTTTCATCGCCCTGATCGCGCTGACCTTTTCCTGCAGCAAGGAGGAGGATACCGATGTCCTCACCAAGGACGGTCCCTTCCCGATCAGCGAGCTCGCCGGCAGCTGGAAGGCCACCAAAGCCCAATTCAGCGTGAATACCGTCTCCGTAGACGTGGTCGGGGAAGGCGGGACAGCCGTCATGAGCGTGCAAGCCAACGGCCGCTTTAGCCTGACCCTGGATCCGGTCGACCGGGATGCCTATACGGTGAGCGGAGAAATGTTCTGGGAGCCTTGGAAGAATACCTTCTACTTCGCCATTGTCTGGGCCGATGCCCCGGATAACTGGGATACCTACGGCCATACCTATGACAGCACCACCCTTAGCTTCAACGGAGGCAGCGATTCCGGGGAATACGACTTCAACGCCGACGGGACCAGGGAACCTTGTTCGATCCATTTTATCCTGGTCCGTACCTGAGGGGTTGGTGTGTTTGCCGTTGCCCAGGACCGGCTACTCCTGTCATGACCGGGCTCTCGTCTCCCCGGGTGAAGAGAATATGAAGCGGATCCATGCATTAAAACAGTTTAATATGTAAATATATTGGAGTACAGGATTTCATAACCTCCTGCCGGATGCTGGTAGATCTTATCCAGGATTTAATCCAAGAAAAGAGAACAAAAGTGGAAGAATGGACTATTTACCCGGGCTGAGAAAATCGATCCCAAAACGGTAAATCCTGTTGATGTGGCTTCCTTGGAAAAAGTACTGAAAAAGCTGACCTACCCCAGGTTGTTCCGGTTGGACGGCTTCGGGGCGTTACTGACGGCCTTATTACTCAGTCAGGTGCTCGCCCGGTTCGAATCGGTTTTCGGTATGCCCCGGGACATACTATTTATTTTAGCCGGAACAGCCGCCTGTTTTGCCGTTTATTCTTTTTCCTGTTCTCTTTTCATTAAGGAAAACGGCCGCCCCTTTTTGTTGGGCATCGCCACGGCCAACTTCATCTATTGTCTGGTAACGCTTTCCCTGGTCATTTACCTGAATCCGATCCTGACCGGACTGGGTATGGCCTACTTCATCGGGGAGATCCTTTTGGTCATGGCCCTGGTGGCCGTCGAATTACGATTTAGCGCTCAAAATCCCTAAAAATCACCGCTATGTTTAGCCGCCTGACCCGTGATCAACTTACCCGATTATCGGGGCTCTTCTACCTGCTGGTCGTCCTCACGGGCATTTTCAGCCTGATGTACGTTCCCTTGCAGATCATTGAGATGGAAGATCCCGGCCAAACGGTTGCCAACCTGCTCGAGCGCAGGCAACTGTTCCGATTCGGGATCGCCAGTACGCTGCTTTGCTATTTATTTTTCCTGTTTCTGGGCTGGAGCTTGTTTAAGCTTCTCCATCCGGTCAATCGGGACGTGGCTCTTCTGATGATCAGCCTGGTTCTGTGCAGTCTGCCCGTAGCCGTGTTCAGCTCGCATTACATGGTTTATATCCTGAGCATCCTGGAGGAAACCCGATATGTGGTGGGCACCGCCTCCGAAATAGAACGGGAGGTGATGAATGCCATACAGGCTTACAGCGACGGGCTCTTCGTGGCGGACTTGTTTTGGAGTACCTGGCTTTTCCCTTTCGGTTATCTGGTCTTTAGATCCGGTTTTTTACCCCGCTGGCTGGGCATCCTGCTGATGGTGGGGTCGGCAGCCTATTTCGTCACCTTTCTGCTTCTGGTGGTGTACCCCGAGAGCATTCTGATCCAATATCTGGACGTACCTCCCAGCGTCGCCGAAATCGGTACCTGCCTTTGGTTGCTGCTGGCAGGAAGCCGAAAAGAAACCTGAAACGGAAGCCATATCCTTATTGAAGGAGATGGAAATGGAATGTAGGAAAGACCGAATACAATCTATTTTGATTACCTGTTTAAAGTCAATACAATGAGCTCTTCCAAAACCAAGCTGGCGGATTTCCGCACCCATGTCCGGATCAGGCTGGCCTTTTTCTGGGCCACCATCATGGCCTTGTATATCTATGCCGACTTCTTCAACCTGATGACGCCCGGCGCTTTGCAGGAAAGGATGGACTTGCAGACTCCCTTGGGCCCCACGACTCCGGGAATATTGATTGGGTTCTCCGTCCTGTTGATCATTCCCGCCCTGATGATACCGGCATCGATCTTGCTTCCGCCGGTTTTCAGCAAAGGACTCAATATCCTGTTCGGCGTTTTGTACGCTCTGATTTCAGTGTTGATCATCCTGGCAGACATCCGTCATGCCTGGATGGCTTTTTTTGTGCTGTATCAGTTCGTTGAGCTTTTCGTTTTTGCCCTCATCGTCCTGACAGCCTGGAGGTGGCCCAGAGAAGAAGCCGTCCTCCAAAGTTGATTTTCAGCACATCATAAATTGGATTCCGAGTCCAAACTATCCCGGGCCCGGATCTCATAAGGATACCAATTGAGTCTCCATTTTCTTTTCCGGCTAAAGGCCATGATAATGATGCCCAGGACCATTCCCGTTAAACCGTAAAAAAACAGAAAAATGCCCCAAAAGAAAGAAGCAAAACCTACCGGAAGGAACAGGAGAAGACCAAGTAAACCGGTGGATAGTAAGAGCAACCCCGCGGCAATCTTCGCGGGTCTCCTTTTTTTTATCCGGTCGATATCGGACCAGGCCAGCGTTTGACCCTTTATTCGAAGCCCCTGGATCCCTATGGACTCTATCTTTCCCTTGATCCTTTTGCCTTCTAAAGTTTTGATCAACACCTTCTCTTGTTCCTGGAAGGTAACGAGTCGAATGCCATCCTAAAACTGAAGTAGGCTGTCCGTTTCGGATAAAACCTGCTGTACGGGAAGGGCTTGCACTCCCGTTACTCCCAGCGTCAAACTGATCAGTGCGATTCGGCAAAGGCATGTCAGGTAAATAAATTTCATGCCGGATAGGATCTTTCAGAAGGGATACAGGAAATAGCGGAAAGAAAAAATGATCGATGTTACTTTGGCAGCGGATTTTGACTTCTCCCGGCACAATTCGGCATCCAAAGCATTTCAGCCTATTTTACGCTCATGAAAAATCCCTGGATCCAATACCCGACCCGGGTAATGCTTGCTTTCCTGGGGGTCATAGGGGTCTACCTGCTGCTGGCCGCAGCCTTGTCCCCTCTCCGCACCCGCCCGGAAGCTCGGGCATGCGAGCAAAAAGCTCCCTTTTACGTGGCGACCACCGGGATTCACCTGGAAATCGTCTTGCCCCGGGAGCAACTCCCGCTTGCCCTGGAACATGCGCTGGGACTGCCGGATCAGGCTCGCTATGTAGCTTTGGGTTGGGGAGAGCGGGACTTTTACCTGACCACGCCCGCCTGGTCGGACCTGAAACCGGGATTGGCCTTGAAAGCCGTCCTGATCCCGACTCCGAGCGCCCTGCACCTTACGACCTACACCCGCAGGTCTTCAGACTGGTATCAACTGAATATCTGTCCGGAATCCTATGAGGACCTGAATGCCTACCTGCTGGATTCTTTCGCCAAAGATCCGGAAGGCCGCCCTCGGCGAATCGACCATCCCGGCTACAACGATCGGGATGCCTTTTACGAGGCGAATCGCCGGTATTCCTTCTATCGCACCTGCAACAATTGGGTAAATCAGGCTCTTCAAGAGGCCGATGTCCAAACGGCTGTCTGGTCGCCCTTCGAATTCGGCTTACTGTACCATCTGCCGGAAAAGGGATCTCCCCGGTTGGATGAGCGGTAGCATTCCTCGGTGGAAAGGTCAACTGAGGGTTGGTGAATGCCGTTCGCAATCGCTGGTGCAAGCCCATTGCCGGATGTTTGGTAATTTAGATTTTGCTAAAAACCTGTCTGCCTCATGGCTTATTCCAATAAAATCATTCGCAATTCGGTCACCGGTCAAGACATCCGTTTCCTGCAAACGGCCCGCGATACCTACGGGCAATTGCTGGAGATGGAATCCACCTACCAGCCGCACCCCAGCGAACCGGCGCCGCACTATCACCCGTATCAGGTGGAGGATTTCCGGGTGTTGTCCGGGGAAATAACCGTCCGCATCGAAGGTCAGGAGCAAGTACTCAAGCAGGGGGACATCGTACACATTCCCAAAAACAAGGTCCACTCCATGTGGAACGATTCGGCAGAGGTGGCGATGGTCAACTGGCAGGTGCGGCCGGCCCTGGAGACCGAGTACTTGCTGGAGACGGCTGCCGGTCTGGCCAACGACGGCAAAACCAATGCCGCCGGCATGCCTTCTATCCTGCAGGTGGCCCTCATGGCCAGCCGCTACGACGCAGAGTTCCGGCTGGCTCGTCCACCGTATTTCGTTCAGCGGGTCCTTTTCCTGATCCTGACGCCCTTCGCCTATCTGGCCGGCTATCAGCCGACCTATGAGCATTACCTGGATTGAGTACCCCCCGTATCATGATCAACAAGATTTTCCAAACCGACCCGGCTCCCACGACCCTGCTCATCCGTCTGATGGTGAGCGTGGTATTTCTGTCGGAAGGGATCCAGAAATTCCTTTTTCCGGCCGTCCGGGGAGCCGGACGCCTGGAGAAGATCGGCTTCCCGAATCCCGACTTCCTGGGCGCATTCCTGGGCACTTCCGAGATCGTCTGTGGGGTCCTCATCCTGCTGGGGCTCTTTACCCGTCTGGCAGCCATCCCGCTCATCATTATCATGCTGGTGGCCATCGGGAGTACCAAGATCCCGATCGGCCTGGAAGAAGGCTTTTGGGAGATGATGCATGACGGCCGGACCGATTTTGCCATGCTGTTGGGGAGCGTTTTTCTTTTGATCCGGGGAGGCGGCAGATGGTCCGTCGACAGAAGCCTCTGATTTTTTCTACTTCCGCATCACCTTCCGGCTCACCCGCTGACCCGAAAGGGTACGAAGCACGAGAACATAAAGTCCCGGCGGAATGGTGGACAGGGAAATGGGCTGTCGAAAGGTCGAAATTCGCCCTGAAAGTACCTTCTGCCCGGTAGCGTTGTGCAACTCATACCCGCTGCCGATGAGTTCCTTGGAGCCGTCGAGGTACAAGAGATCGCCGGCTGGATTGGGGAAGAGTTTCAGGCTGAGATTGGCCGGCGGGGGGCCGACGGAGACGATGTTGTCGAGCCGGTATTGCCGGAAGAAGCGCCAGATCTCCACCGAGGCTTCGAAATCCTGGTTGGTGACGTCAAAAAGGATGAAGGCTCCGGGCCAGGTATGGCCCCCGCCTTCGACCCGGTAAAAAGCAACGGCGCTGCCGTCCCTGCAATTCGGGTAATCCCATCGTTCCGCAGTAGAGAGATCGGTGGTATCGATATCGGGCACGGGTGTGATCACCGGACTGGTGTCGCAGCCGTTGTTCATCACCCAGAAATCCACCGTTTCCTCGACCGGAATGCTGATGTTCGGCGTACCGTTGTACCGGATCACCGTGTCGGCCGTACCGTGGATCTGCATCACGGGCACGGCGCGCCCCGGCTCGCAGGTTGGGAAATAGGCCGGAGAAAAAGAGCCGGTCACCGAAGCAATGGCTGCCACTTTGTTGTTCAACTCACAGGCCAGGCTGTAACTCATAAATCCCCCGTTCGACATGCCGCATGCATACACCCGCTCCGGGTCGATAGAGAATTCGGCCACCAGGCTGTCGATGAGGGCGCTCAGAAAACCGACATCATCTGCCTTACTGCCGAAATCCCATCCTACGTTCCAGGAATTCAACAAACCATCGGGATGGCATATGGCAAAGCCGGCCGTATCCGCCACGGCAAACATTTCCGAATAGATCAGTTGTTCGAACGATCCGGAGCCAAAGCCATGCAGATTCAGCACCAGGGGTATATTGGCGTCTGAGGTATAACCGGGCGGCAGGTACAGCCGGTAAGCCCGGGTGATGTTGTCGTGTTCCAGGGTTCTCTGCAGGTTGGTCTGTGCCGACAGGGGCAATAATCCAAATCCAAAAACAACAGCGACCAGAAGGGTAAGGGGGATCTTCATGTCTAAAAACTTGCTTTCTCCGCAAGAACGGGAAAATCCGGCGAAATTAGCCAAGCCCGCACATTCGGTTCGAATCAGGCTCTTCTCCTGCCCGGGCTACGGACGTACGCGGATTACTCGGTTAAGGGCCAGGCGCAGTTTTTTATGGAATGGATCGAGGAGGCGAAAATCGGGCTGGAAAAAGCAGGAAATTTTGATGGACTTGACGAAAGGGGGGGTATATGCACTATTTGTCCAAATAGATGGCCGAAATGTACAAGCTTCCCTGGTGATAAGGATTTAAATTAATCATCGGATAGCATACTATTTCCAAAACACCTAAAACCGGAAGCCGGGAGCCTTGGCTCCTTTTCCGGCCCTCAAGGAACTGGAATGGCTGAATGGGGCAGCCGGGAAAACAGCTTTCTAGTATTGATTCTGTTTTTAGCCATGCCGTTTATGTGTGTAGTTCTCGAGTAACCCTAAAAAGTATGAAGAAACAATAACCCTATTTCACCGGGCATTCGACTAGGTTGAGTGCCTGGTTTTCTTTTGGGGAAACAGTCAGCGTTTCACGGGCGGTATGAGGAGTCGGGCAAGTGTTTTGTAACCCGAATTCCGCCTCGCCGGGCGGTGGGCAAACCCGTTTTTTGAACTTTCTCTTGTGGAAACCCGTCGGTTTTACACTCTTTCTATTAAAGGGTTGCCTACAATCCGCCAGTTCTAAGGGCATGTTCAGGAAGACCCATGAATCCCTCTTCATTATGCCCTTTTGGGTTTGAGCCCGGGATTTGCTTTTTTTAAAATATTGGAATTGATATGAGAAAACCGTCTTTCTTTTACTTCCTCCTGATGGCCTCAACTTTTGTTCTGCAGGCCCAGACGCCCTGTGAATCTTTGTATGGAGTCTGGAAATACGAAACAGAAGGGCTGGAGGGGATGAACATTCTTACGCCGGGACATTACATCTGGATCCTCAATGAAAAAGACCGGCCGCATTTCCAGAACAATCCGAGCATGCAGGAAAAAGCCGAGGCATTTGACAAAATGACCATCAGCGCCGGCACATGGACCTGCGACGGGGAGCGCGCTACCGTCACCCCCCAATTCGCCCAGGATCCGGACGAGATCGGAACGAGCTTTTCGTTTGACTTCCACATCATTGGCGATAAAGGAGACTACTGGGTGATCGATCCGGAAGGCGAACGCTTACCCAAAGGCGTTGCCCGCCGGGTAGCGGATTGGGAAGAGGATTCTCCCTGCTCCAAACTGAACGGCGTATGGACGTATGAAGGCCTCAACGGCATGTACATTCAGTCGGGTACTTACGGAGCCTGGGTGGTTGCCGATCCGGATCAGGCACAATTAGCGTCCGACCTGGAAACGCCGCCCGGCAAAGCACGGGCATTCCAGGCGATCGAAGGTTATTTTGCGCTAAGCGATTGCAAGGGCGACCATCGTTGCCACTGGACCATTGTGCACAGCTCCAATCCGGCCATGGAAAAGCAGATCCTGTACACAGAACTGCAGGTCCGCAAGAGCTCGTTCTCCGGCCGCTACATAGACACCGATCGGCGGTTGGTCGGGGACGAATGGCGGATGCGCAGGGTAGAGTAGGAGAGGTCGTGGGTCGATCATTAAAACTCCGACCTAAGCTCATTGGTCTCCATAAGTTAACCCCTAAGAAAGGGGTTGGCATGCCCCCACCTCCATTTTTTGTCTGCGCGGGACTAATTGCCGGACCCTTCCTTTTTCTTGCGCTTAAAGGGATTGAACTTTTGCAGTTCCTCCTTGATGGTCTCCACCGTTTTGGAGGTATCTCCTATCGCTTCTTTGAGGCCCTGGCCGACCACGCTGCCCAGTGAATCGATCGCCTTTTTGACGTTGGTATCCTTGGAGATGGATTCTTTGGCCTGCCCAACGGCATCTTTTAAGACCTCTTCCGCGCGTTTGGAAGCCGTATCCCGGGCCTGGTCCAGCATCTCCTGGGCCTGTTCCTTGCCTTCTTCCAGAAGTTTTCCGGCTTCTTCTTCGGCTTTTTGTTTGGCGGCCTCACCCAGGCTGGCCGTGGTTTCGCTGCCCAGGAGATTGACTTTAACTTTGGGTTGGGTCAGCGTGCCAGTCAATCCCAACTGCAGGTCCAGGAATTCACTTTTTTCCCAGGAAATACCCAGCTTTTCGGCTTGTTGCCGAAGCTGATCGGCCCCGGCGCTGATCGCCTGCCCCGCGGCATTATTTTCCCAGATGGCTCGCGGGATCCGGGCATCGATGGTGTAATCCATTTCTGCATTTAAGCCCTGCCGGCCGGCAATGCGAAAGTTCATATCCCGGATGGGAATATCCACCGGCTTCACGATCACGTTCCCCTTTTGTATCTCAAACCAGTTCCGGGTATCCTGGAGGGGAATGGCTTCTTTGAGTTCCTGTACATTCAGGGCATTCCCGATGGCCTGGGCCGGCTTAAATTGTTGGAGCACGGCATCGAGGGTTTCGATGAATCCCTCGGCATCCAGGGTCGAAAGGACCGGATACATATTTTCTCCCATCTCGCCTTCGAACAACAGATCGGTATTGAACCTGCCGTTCAGGAATTTCCCGATCGGTGCCAGGCGTTCGAAGGTGTTGAAGGTGTTGAAAGCCTGGGCGAATTCCAGTTGCTGAAGCCCCAGCTTCATGGCCACTTCCGGATTGCCCTCTCCCTTGCTATCGTAGCGGCCCGTCAGGTTGATTCGTCCGCCCAGGGCCTGGGCACTCACGCCGTCGAGAATGACGGCCTCATCCTTGATGATCACCTCCCCGCTCAACTGATTTAAGGTCATGTTGGTGTAATCCACCCGACCGATGTCGGCCCGGACCACCAGATTGAGGTTATCGGGAACCTCATAGACCGATTCTGCCTCCACATCTTCGGATGCCATGGGTGGATCTTCCGCCACTTCTTCATCCAGATCGAGCAATTCGTTGAGGTTAAGCCGATTGGAGTTCAGGTTCAGTTTTCCGGCTAGAATGCCGTCGCCGAAAAGGTAGTCCCAAACGTGCAGCAATTGGCCGTTCAGTCGCAAGTCGCTCAGGCCGACTTGTCCGCTCAGTTCCTGAATGTTCAGCCGCTTGGGGCTCAGCTGGCCGGCCACGCGCGCATTTCTCAGGTCGTAGTCTTCGTACAAGATCTGATCAAAGCGACTGTCCAGGCTGAAATCGAATCGGTCGAACATTTCGGTCTCCTCTTCCATTTCGGCCTCCGCGTTCAATCTATCGATCTCGTGCGATTGCTCGTCTACCTCCGCTTCTTCGGTGCTCCATTCGTTGGCGTCCAGAAGCCGGGATTTCAGGGTGAACTGGCCGGTCATGGTTTTGGAGGGAGAGAACCAGGCCAGAATGTTGTCAATCCGGCCCTTTCCGTTCAGATCGCTCTTGCCCAGCTGAGCCGAAAAGGAGGAAACCTCTACGAATCGGGGAGAGAAAGCCAGCCCGGCATTTTCCAGCGTGATCGGAGGTTGTCCCTCCGCCGCATAGCGCAAGCCTTCGCTTCTCAGATTTCCGGATACGTTTACGTCTTCGTATGCGCCTGCCTCCACCTGCGACAGGCGAGCTTTGGCCACCAGGTCCGCTTCGATTCGCCCGCTGAGTTCTTCAATGCCTTCCAGCGGAATGGCATTCCGAAGGTTGCTCAGGTCGAGCACCCCCTGGATGCGGGTGTCCACGTCCGGATCGGAAATGGGAGTCCGCAAGCTCAGACGTCCTCCGAAAGGATTATCTCCTACCTGCAAGCGGAAAGGGTCGAGTTCGATCTCCATTCGATCCAGTTTTCCCCCGGGATGGTCGATCCGGGAAGCCAATTGGATGTCCGATACGGGCAGGGGCAGATCGGGATACTGGACGGATCCGTTTTCGATCTTCAAATCGAGATGGAAGGAAGGATAATCCTCGCTGTTGGGATCGTAGGCTCCTTTGACATCGGCTTGCAATTGGAAATTTCCTTCCGCTTTTACATCGCCAAAGTCGTCGGTATAGGTGCCGGGCACCAGCGAAAGGATCTCCTTGAAGCTGTTGCCGGGGGCCTTCAGGGAGAGGTCCAGATCGATGACGTCATTAGCCAGCAGACCTACTTCCCCGGCCAAATCAAGACGTAAAGCATTGAGGTCCAGTTCCGTTTTCTTCAATTGGTAGCGGGATTCCGTCTGATTGACGGCCAGCACGGAGGTCAGGCCCAGAGCGGCCTCCTTCAGATAGGTCGTACCGGCCGACCGTACCGTGAGAGCGGCGATATCCGTGCGGCTGGTGAGGTCGAAAAGATCCTGGCTGAAATTGCCGGACCCTTTGTGATTCAGGCCCCGGATCCGGGTATAAAGCTCGGCCAGCCGATCGTCGTAGATCAGGTTCCCATCCACGATCTCGTAGGCGGTAAGCTTGATGCTGACGTCCGAACCTTCGGCCGAAGTGGTATCGGGGGTAGTTTCGGCGGACTTCACGATGTCGTAATTGGCCTTTCCGTTCTGGAGGACGTAGACTTTCAGGTTGGGTCGGATCAAGCGGATGGATCGCAGTTCGATCGGCCCGTCGCCGAAAAGCGAAAACAGGTTGACGCTCAGGTCGAGTTGCTCGAGTTCCAGCAGCCGGATGCCCTCGAAAGGCTCTTTTCCGTCTATGGAAAGGTGCTCCAGAACGACGGAGGGACTGGGGAAATGGCGGATCAGATTGAGGTTTACGTCCTCAAAATTGACGTCGGCGTCGACTTGTTCGTTGATCAGGTCGCGGGCAGCTGCCACCAGTCGGTCTTTAAACAGGATGGGAACCAGGATCAGGCTTCCTACAAACAAGACGATGAGGATCAGCAGCGCCAGCAGGATTCTACGGAGGGTTTTCATGGAAAAGATTATGGGTTCTCTACTATAAAACGGGAATGCCGGAAAAAGATTGAAGTTCTGTTCAATTGATTGTGGCTCAAAGCCCGATTTCCCGGAAATCGGGTCGACCCAGGCGTTCAATTGTGCCTATCCCCTTGCCTCTGGATAAGAGTTAGCGGTAAAATTGCTTGTTCTTAGCCGCGGGTGCTTTATTTTGGGGCATGGCCAAAAAACTACCGGAATATAGGGTGATCCGGAACCAAACGGAACTGAAAAATTTTCACGAGGCGCATCAGGGCCAGTCCTGGATGGCGTTCGACACTGAATTTGTGGGGGAGAGGCGTTACCAGACCTTGTTGTGCCTCATACAGGTAGCATCCCGCGAAGGCTACTTTCTGATCGATCCGCTCGAAGTGGACGATCTGGGGCCTTTCCTGGAATTGCTGGTGCAGCCCGATCTGGTCAAAATCACCCATGCCGGGGAAAACGATTACCGGATCTTTTACGATCAGTTCGGCATACTGCCCCGCAATGTGTTCGACACCCAGATCGCTGCCGGCATGGTGGGCTATCGGTATCCGTTGTCGTTCGGCAAACTGACTGAGGCGGAGTTGGGCCTGACCCTCGACAAGGGAGCTACGGTGACGGATTGGGAGGCCCGGCCGCTGAGTAAAAACCAGATTGCCTACGCCCTGAATGATGTTAAGCCGCTTTACGATCTGTACTCCGAATTAAACGATCGCCTGGAACGCCTCGACCGCGTTCACTGGGCCACGGAAGAAATGAGCCGCCTGGAACAGGAAGGAGCCTACAAGCGCCATTTCGATCTGCAGGTCGTCCGTAGCCGCCTGATGGGACAGCTCAGGGGGAATGAACAGTTGATCTACCTTCGGCTTATGCGCTGGCGAAGGCAGGAAGCGAAGAGAAAAGATCATTCCCTGGAGATGGTGTTGTCCAAAAAGCTGCTTGGTGCCGTCACCCGGGGCTTGGCTCGCGGGGGTACGAAAGGCCTGAAGAACAATCGAAGGATACCCGATCGTCTGATCGGCCGTTATAAAGAGGATTGGGTCAATATGGTGGAAAAACCGATGGAGGAAGAAGAACGAGCATTGCTGGAACAGATCCCGGTCCCGGCAGAAGAAAGCCCGCGGCGGGAGGCTTTGCTGGAGTTGCTTTACCAGGCCATCCGGTTCCACTGCCTGCACAAGGGAATAGCGGTAGAACTGGCCTTTCCACGGGGAGATTTCCGGGAATTGAAGGACGATCCTGAATTGCAGCTCTTTGAGACCGGTTGGCGTTCAGAACTGTTTGGCGATTCCCTGTTATCCTGGTTCAAGGATTCCGATCAGCTGGACGTTCGGTTTTCCGACCAATCGATTTCGCTGGTACGGACGGCAGACTGATGTCATGGCTGGAGGTGAATCGGCTTTCTATTGGCTTTTCGCTGCCGGAGGGCAGGGTAGAGGCCGTACGCGAGCTTTCTTTTTCTATGGGTCAGGGGGAGGCCATCGGACTGTTGGGTCCTTCCGGAAGCGGAAAATCCCTGACTGCCCGCGCCATCCTGGGGCTGCTTCCCAGAGCGGCCCGACTAGGTGGCGAGTCCCGCCTGACCTTCGAGGAAAAAACCGACCTGCGAAAGCTTTCGGAAAAGCAGTGGCAGGCCATCCGCGGCAAACGGATCGCCTATCTGTTTCAGGACCCTTCCAGCACCTTAAATCCGGTTTTCACCTGCGGCAATCAGTTGGTGGAAACCATGCGGCACTTTTCCCCGCACTTATCCCGAAAGGAGGCCCGGGCCTTGGCCGAAGAATCTCTGGCGGAAATGGAAATCCGCGATCCGCGAAGGATCCTGAAATCGTACCCCCACCAAATCTCCGGCGGACAGAAGCAAAGAATGATGCTGGCTCTAAGCCTGGCCGGTGATCCCGACCTGCTTATTGCCGACGAGCCTACAACCTCCCTGGATGCCACGGTACAGAAAAGCATCCTCGATCTGCTGCTGCGACAACGGAAAAAAAGAGGTCTCAGTCTGATCTTCATTTCCCACGACCTGGACGCGGTCCGGTATATGACCGATCGGATCCTTGTACTGGAGAATGGGGTTTTGGTAGAAGATCTTGCGGTGGATCATCTGGAGGAAAAAGCCCGATCCGACTATCTCTGTCGGATCCTGCAGGAGGCTCCTCCCCGGAGGGAGGCCGTTCAGGGCCCTTCTGCCGGCAGGCCTCTCTTGCGGGTTGAAGGCCTTCATTGCCGGTACGGGTTAACGGGAAGGTGGTTTGGCAAAAAAGAAACGGTTCATGCGCTGCAAGGGGTCTCTTTCCAGATGCAGTCTGGGGAGAGGTTGGGCGTGGTCGGAGAGTCGGGGAGCGGCAAAAGTACGCTGGCGCGGGCTATCCTTGGATTGGTTTCCCCGGAAAAAGGATCCATATCGCTATTATCCGATCTTCCGGAGGGCCGCCGGGCACAAGCCGTACAGCTAATCTATCAGTTTCCGCAAGCCTCTTTGAATCCGACCCTGACCATCGGTGCGGCCATCGGCGAGCCCCTTCGTACGGCCCGTTTCGGTCTGCGCGGGAAGGAGAGGAAGGAAGCTGTCCTTTCTCTTATGCAACGGGTAGGCCTGGAGACCGACTTGTATACGCGTTACCCGCGGGAACTTAGCGGGGGCCAGCAACAGAGGGTTGCCCTGGCCCGGGCTCTGTCGGTAAAACCGCGTCTTTTGATCTGCGATGAGGCTGTTTCTTCCCTGGACCTGCCCGTTCAGTTGCAGGTGATTCGTCTTCTGTTGGAACTGAATCAGCAAGAGGGCATCGGGTTGCTTTTCATCAGCCACAATTTAAAGACCATCCAGCAGATCGCCGAAAGGGTTCTGGTCATGGATGCCGGAAAGATCGTGGAGGATGCCGGTGTGGAGGAACTCTTTCGCCAACCCATCTCGGATATGGCTCGCCGCCTGCTGGAAGCCCGTTTGTAAAAGCGGAATCTTTTTCCACCCCTTTGCAACCTTTGTGAAAAGGTCCTGTCTTTAGGGGTGTAACCGATCTGTTAATAGAGGACATTCGTCGAAAAGTTGAGCGGCGTATCCCTACAGATCTTAATTTTACCGTTTAAATGGAGCATCAAATGAAAATTAACCCGGCCAAATTGGCTATCCTCTTGTTGTTGGTGGTCAGCAGCATCTGCTCCTACATCTACCTTAATACCTATCAAGCCCTGGATGCCAAGGTCGTTGAGGAAGTGCAAGAGCAGCCCCTGGAAGAAGAAGCTCCCCGCGAGGAGGTTTTCCTGCCAGACGTCGGCCTGATCAAAAAGATCGTAAGCGGCGCTCAGCGTCTGATCCCTTCCTAGGAAGCCTGGCGCTCCGCCTCTTTTTTCCAGAAACGCATCAAGCCGACTACGCTCATAAAAGGTGGGTTGGCTTTGTTGTATTGTACCAATGACGATTCGGGTACCCCTTTCGACAACAATTCCTGTTCTACAAATTCCTGAAACGAACCGGAAATCTCGCCGGCCGTTTTACCCGCTTCAAATCGGGCTTTGACCCAATGCGCCCATTCCCACATGCGGGCATGCAGCTCGTCCAAATGGGAAATGCAGTGGTTTACACTCCCAAAATGAGTCAGGTATAATCGTTTCGGCTCAAGCTCTTTCAACAACTCAAGCGAATTTTCCCAATCGTACAGGTTGACATCCGGTGGGGGACAA
This sequence comes from uncultured Saprospiraceae bacterium, assembly GCA_964640855.1. Lineage (GTDB taxonomy): Bacteria > Bacteroidota > Bacteroidia > Chitinophagales > Saprospiraceae > JAJDFU01. The sequence goes on along the minus strand of CAZXIX010000048.1, from coordinate 16,633 downwards.
GGGGGTACTACCAACCCCTCTTCGATCTTGACCCCGGCTACGTCTCCGCAAAAGATCCGATCCTCTACCTGCCAGGCTATGTGGTGGATGGCATGACCCGGTGTATGCCAGGCTGTAAATTCCCGATCCCCGATCCGGACCTTTTCGCCATGACCCATCGGGATAACCTGTTCTGTAGGGATGGCCTCCATTTTCCCCCAGAGATAGTCCATTTGGTCCTGGTAGATCCGTTTGGCCGAACTCATCAGGCGGGAGGGATCGATCAGATGGGGCGCGCCCACCGGATGCACATAGATTTTGGCTCCGGCTTCGGCCAGGGCCCAGGCTGCGCCCGCGTGATCCAGGTGAATGTGGGTGAGCAGTACGTGTTTGAGGTCGGATAACTTAATTCCCCTTTTCTCCAGCTCTCCGACCAGGCGGGTAAGAGTGGAGTGGGGGCCGGATTCAATCAGTACCGGACCTTCGGAAGTCTCTACCAGAAAAGCCGCAATGGTGTGATCGGAATCGAGAAAGTTGAGATCGAGAATGTGGACGTTCAAGGGTATATCGTTAAGGATCGGTACGCAGAGGGAGATCTGCTGCCTCTCCGGGATGATAAAAATTCAAAACTAAAAACTATTGCCTCAAAGACATACTCCAATCCTCGAATTACCGGACCAAAAAAAGTACAGACCTGATATTCCTGTAGGCTCAGGCCCATAAAAGGGGGCATATACTCCGCGGGCCAAAGGGTAATTGGCACCGATTACCCACTCAACCACTCAACCACTTCACCCTTCCCTGATCATCCAGTTAAGCCCTACACTCCCATAATACTTCAAGCATTTTGGGTTTGCACTTAGAATCCGGCGGCCTGTCCGTCTTTTCGGCTTTCGCTGGCGCCGTAATAGACGCCCTGTTCTTCATCCCACATGATCGCCTGATAGCCGCCGTAGCCGAGGAAATCCCACTGGATCTTGTGGCCACGCCGCCAGAGTTGTCGGATCACCTGGGGCGAAATCCCGCTTTCCACCTGCAAGGTTCCGCCGTCAGTCATTTGACTTCCAGTGGGTTGCGAGGAGCCTATGTGGCGCATGCGGGGCGCGTCTCCGGCTTCTTGTAGGTTCATACCGAAATCGATCAGATTGATCACGATCTGGGCATGGCCCTGAGGTTGCATAGCTCCGCCCATCAGTCCGAAGCTGATCCAGGGCTTGCCATCCCGGGTGATGAAAGCTGGAATGATCGTATGGAACGGACGCTTGCCGGGTTCGAATACATTGTAGTGGCCTTCTTCCAGACTGAAAAGGGCTCCCCGGTTCTGCAACATGAAGCCCAGCTCTCCGGGCACGATACCCGAACCCATGCCTGCGTAATTGCTCTGAATGAGGGATACCATATTGCCTTCCGAATCGGCAACGGTCAGGTAGATGGTTTCACCTTGCTCCAGTTCGCCGGCGGGGTATTCAAGGGCTGCATTTTCTCCGATGAGAGCTCGGCGCCGGGCCGCATACTCTTCCGAAAGGAGCCAATCGATGGGCGTTTGGCTGAAGTTCGGATCGGCATAGAACTTGGCCCGATCCTCGAAAGCCAGTTTTTTAGCTTCCGTAAAAGTGTGGATATACTCCTCGCTGCCAAACCCCATGGCGGCGATATCGAATCCCTCCAGAAGGGCGAGCATTTGAAGAGCGGCGATGCCTTGTCCATTGGGCGGCAGCTCCCAGATATCGTAACCGCGGTAGTTGATGGAGACGGGGTCGACCCATTCGCCCTGGAAAGCCGCGAGGTCTTCTTTGGAAAGAAATCCTCCGGCCTCCTGCATGGCCCGGTCGATCGTCTCGGCTATTTCCCCCTGATAAAAGGCATCCCGCCCTCCTTGAGCCAGCTTCTGGTAGGTGGCGGCCAATCGCGGATTTTTGAAGATCTCCCCTTTTGCCGGAGCTCGCCCGTCGATCATGAAGGTCTCGGCGAAGTTGGGCTTATCGCGGAACGTCCGGACGCCCATAGCCCAGAGTTCGCCGATGTACTCACTCAGGGGGAAGCCGTTGCGGGCATAGTGGATCGCCGGCGCCAGGATCTGCGCCATTTCCAGTTTACCGAAACGATCGTGCAAGCGAAACCAGCCGTCGACCGCGCCCGGCACGCTCACGGAAAGGGGACCGCGATAAGGGATGCGCTCCATCTCGTTCTTGACGAAATAATCCCGGCTTAGCGCCATGGGGGAGGGGCCGCTGGAATTCAATCCATAGAGCTTTTCGGTGTCTGCATCCCAGACGATGGCGAAAAGATCTCCCCCGATCCCGCAGCCGGTGGGTTCCATCAGGCCCAGACAGGCATTGGCGGCAATGGCCGCGTCGACGGCCGTACCGCCGGCTTTAAGTATGTCCAGCGCTACCTGGGTGCAGAGCGGTTGGGAGGTGGCCGCCATGGCGTTGGGAGCGATCACTTCCGAACGGGTGGCGAAGAGTTCGCCGGACAGGCGGTCCTGGGCCGGTAAGGGAATAAGGGAAAGAGAGAAGAAAAAAGACAGGAGGTACTTCATGCCGATAGAAAATAGGGAACGTTGGGGCTAATGATACAAAATTAATGGCTCCCCGGCACGATAGGGTGCCCATCAAAAAAGCAGATAGGAAAGGCATTCCTGTCTGCTTCGAATCGAATGGGATTATAAAGTCTAACGGTTTTCCGTTTAGCGTATCTGGAGGAAATAGATGGCGGATTCGCCGGTCATCCAGGTACGGTTCGGCCCCGCTTTTTTAAGGTCTTGGCTATTTTGGGGCTCCTCCGTTTCTGCGATCTCCGCCTGGCATTTTTCTTCGGCCCGGACGATCCGGTCAAAGGCCTCCTCCCGGCTGATCCCGCTATGGGAAAGGAGATCGTAAGCGGTCATTTTTATCTTAGACATTTCCTCCTCGAAAGTCGCGGCGTCCAGCTTTCCTTCAAACCGTTCCCGCACGAGTTCAAAATATTCCCTTTGAAAGGTCTCCAGTATGTTTTCAATTGGGTTCATGGAACTATAACCTTCGGATGGTTTGGGTCCGGATTGGGCGCAAGCGGGTGCCAGGAGGTGGAAATAGGTGTTCATCAGAATGCAATTGGCAGCTTTAAGTAAGGGTATTTCGCCTTTAGGACGTGAGCCGATCCTCCAGGTCACATCAGGAGGGGAATTTTTCTTCAGGGACCGGTGCGGCCTTCCCTTTTCCGTTGGGTGAGGCGGCAGGTGTCAACCGAATAAAGTAAGCTCGCCGGAGGGGAATCGGTATGGCTGCAAAGGATCAGCTGTAGTGACAACCCATCTTGTGGACAAGTCCATTTGTCACTAAACCCATTGCGCCCTTAGCGCCTTCGTAGCGTTCTTCGCGGTTTACAGGTGAGGTTCCCCATTCACCGCAAAGTACGCAAAGGAGCCGCCAGGTACCCAAAGAAGAAATGATCAATCCTAAGTTCGCTTGTCGGTACAACTAGCCTTTACTCGGGATGCTTGACGCCTTGAACTCCGGTGGCCTCCGGTGTTGAGTCAGTTGCTCGTAGGCGTAAGCTATGCCGATCAATTGGGGTTCACTCCAGGCCTGACCAAAGAAAGCGATGCCTACCGGCAGATCATGGATGTAACCCAGGGGGACAGTAATGTTAGGATAACCGGCGCGGGCTGCCGGAGAGGAGCTTCCCCCGCCGAATTTGAAGCTGTCTCCGTTGATCAGGTCGATGGGCCATGCCAGGCCGCGGGTGAGCCCGACGATGGCATCCAGGTTGTTTTCCTCGATGGCCTTATCGATGCCGTTCTTTCGGGATCCCTGGAGAATGGCTTTCAGGGCTTCCTGGTATTCAGGGCTGTTCAAATCACCTTTTTCCTGCGCGTTGATGTGGATCTCTTGCTGGAAAAAGGGCATGACTTCTTCGGCATGCGCTTCGTTGTAGGCGATCACATCCTCCAGGCTCTTGATCGGGAAATCATCCGGCAGTTGGGCGAGATAGCGGTTGAGGCCGTCCTTGAACTCATACAACAGCACTTCATATCCATAGCTGCCGAGTCCGTCGGGAGTCAATTCCTCCAGATCGATCAGGGTGGCGCCGGCCTTTTCGAGTACGGTCAGGGCTTCTTCCATGAGTTTGACGACGCGTTCGTCCCGGCTGAAGCTATCGCGATAAACGCCGAGCCGGGCCCCTTGCAGGGCATTGGCATCGCAGAATCGGGTGTAATCCTCCCGGGCTTTCCCGCGGCTGTCTTGCGTGCGGGGATCGCGCGGATCTACGCCGGTGCAGACGCCCAGGAAGGCGGCCGCATCGCGCACGTTGCGGGCCATAGGCCCAGCGGTATCCTGGGTGGCGGAGATCGGAATGATACCCGAACGACTCCACAAGCCTACGGTGGGCTTGATGCCAACGATCCCACAAACGGAGGAGGGGCAAACGATGGAGCCGTTGGTCTCGGTGCCGATAGCCAGCGGGACTAGGTTGGCCGAGACTGCAGCAGCCGAACCGGAGGAAGAACCGCAAGGGTTGCGGTCCAGGATGTAGGGGTTGCGGGTCTGTCCGCCGCGACTGCTCCAACCCGAAGATGATTGGGTGGATCGGAAGTTGGCCCATTCGGAGAGGTTGGCCTTTCCGAGAAGGACCATGCCGGCTGCTCTGAGCTGCTCCACGATGAAAGCGTCCTGTTGGGCCACGTTGTCTCGCAAGGCCAGAGATCCGGCGGTGGTCTTCATCTGGTCGGCCGTGTCGATGTTGTCCTTGATCACCACGGGTATTCCATGCAGGGGACCCCGTACCTGGCCTTCTGCCCGTTCCCGGTCCATTTGCTCGGCGATGGTCATGGCATCCGGATTGATCTCAATGATGGAATTGAGGCCGGGCCCCTCTACATCGATGGCCTGAATTCGGTCCAGATAAAGTTGAGCGATCTGCCTGGCCGTACGCCGGCCCTCGGCCATGTCGCTTTGCAGGGTAGCCACATCCGTCTCCAAAAGCGGGAAGTCATTCCAGTTCGGCGTCTCTGCGGATGGGGATTCGGCGGATTCTTTTTCGGCGGTACAGGAAGTGGCGGGCAAGGAAAGGGCGGCGGCGCCCAAAACAGAGGATTGAAGGAAATCTCGGCGTTTCATCATTGGAATGTGCTTGTAGGTGTTGTCGAACTCAGAACGGGGAAGATACGGCTTGTTGGAGATAAGGAGGTCAGGGGGGACGCCCAATCAACGGATCAGGAGGGCAGGAGGTCCGCGGAAGAGCTTCGAATCCCGGATCAGACCAACTCCAGGTTTCCGGTTGCGTATTTCAGGTGATATATGAAGGAGTGGATGCGCCATCCGTTTTCGGATCGGGTTAGTTTGAGGTCGTAGGTGCCTACGAATTCACGCGTATTCCCCCGGGTGGCCGCTTCTTTGAAATGCGTGGCTGTAGCATAAGCAAAAACAGTGGCCTTATCCCCGGATTCCAGGTTGACCAGGTAATTTCCGGCCAGGTGATTCACAGCGTCCAGCTCTTTGAATCCTTCTTCCCACATATGGCAGACCTCTTAGGCTTTCATGTCCTTCGCCTGTCCACCCAGGGAAGTCATGTCCAGGAATACGGAATCCGTGAATACTTCCTGCCGGAGCTTTTCCCAGTTTTGTTGGTCCGTGTAGATGTAGAGTTTGTTGACGGTTTCGACGATGGTTTCGCGGGTAGTCATGTTTCGTTCTGTCAAATGGAAGGTTCATTTTTCGAAAACAACTTGCAGAGCTTATGTCTCTTTCCAAATATCCGTTATTTGAGTATAATTTCTGGTTCAAATCCTTTTTTGCCATGAAAGAGATCTGGGAAGGAATCCATTTTTTATCTCTGGGTGGGGTGAATGCCTATCTCGTCGATCAGGGGGAACTCACGCTTATCGATTCGGGTTATGCCGGGAAAGGCGATGCCATAATTCAGTATATTCGGGGCATTGGGAAACAGGAAAGCGATCTGAAGCATATCGTTTTGACCCATCTGCACAGCGATCATGCCGGTTCTGCAGCGGAATTGAAGGCTCGCACCGGAGCCAAGGTCTATGCCCACCACCAGGATGCCCCCATGCTGGAGGAGGGAAATGCCTGGCGGGAAGAATACGAAGTTTCTCCCGGCCTGCTCAGCAGGCTGGTTTTCCGCTTCATTGTGAAAAATACCATCCGGACGGTGGAGCCGGTCGAGGTCGATCACGTTATTTCCGAAGAAGAAAAGGATTTACCCATCGGAAAGGGTTTTGAGATCATCCCGGTGCCGGGGCATGCCAGAGGTCAGATCGCTCTGCGCTATGCCCCGTATGGAGGTGTGCTTTTCGCCGCAGACAGCATGGGCAATCTGGGCGGTCTGCGACTGTCTCCTTTTTACGAAAACCTGAAACAGGGATATCGCGACCTGCAGACCTTGTCGAAACATTCCTTTCAGACGATGGTCTTCGGGCACGGAAATCCGCTGCAGGGGAAAGCGGATGAGAAGTTTCGACGGAAGCTCCGGAAAATCCTGCCTGCTGAAAAAAGAGCCTGACATGAACGAGCTGGAGTTACTGATCGATTTTCATAAAGAGGCGGAAAGGCAAGGGCCCGGGAGTGAAAAGGATACGAAGAGGGCTTTGGAATGGATGGGTATTTCCCACGAAAAGAACCTGAGGATCGCGGATATAGGCTGCGGTACGGGAGGCCAAACGATCACGCTGGCCCAACATACAGGGGGGCAAATAACGGCCGTTGATCTGTTTCCGGATTTTTTAGAGGAATTGAATAAAAGGGGGAGACGCATGGGGCTGGAGGATAAAATTGAAACCGTGACCGCTTCTATGGAAGATCTGCCGTTCGAAAAGGAAGCATTGGATGTCATTTGGTCGGAAGGCGCCATTTACAATATGGGCTTTGAGGCGGGGATCAAAACCTGGAAAGACTATTTAAAGACCGGGGGTTACCTGGCGGTCAGTGAAATAACCTGGATTACCCATGAACGCCCCGCAGAAATTGAAGCTTACTGGAATGAAAATTATCCCGAAATAGATACGGCATCCGGGAAAATCCATTTGCTGGAAAAATATGGATATATTCTGGTAGGCTATTTTGTTTTGTCGCCAGACAGTTGGATAAAAGGATACTACGAACCCATGGAAGAACGCTTCGCCGATTTCCTGGAAAAACACAAGCATTCCAGCTTAGCTCAAAAGGTCGTAGAAGAACACCAACGGGAAATTATACAGTACCATCGCTTTAAGGAATATTACAGCTATGGTTTTTATTTAGCGCAAAAAGTAAAAGAAAACGCCTTGGGAAATGTGAAATAACCGACTCTGAATCATTTATAATCAGCCCGCTCCGCCGTCCAAATATCCCAAATGCCCATCAAAGTTCTAGTCATCAGCGATTATCGGAATTACCATTCCACCCGGCCGGAGGCTAGCATTTTCAAGGGCTTGGCGAAAATGGGGTTCCAGATCTTCATCATGACCTACGGGGAGGCCGGGCAGGCAGAGGAATTTCGCGAAGCAGGGATAAGGGTGCTGGATTTCCATCCGGAAAAGAAGTGGGATAGATCAGAAATCCGGACGATCAGGCGCTTTATTCAAAAAGAAAAGATCGATATCCTCCATCTTTTCAACAGTAAAGCCATCGTTAACGGGATACAGGCCGCCAGGGGATTGCCCGTTAAGGTTATTCTTTACCGGGGGTACACAGGCAACATTCACTGGTACGATCCGACAGCTTATTTCAAGTATTTGCATCCGAGGGTAGACGTTATTCATTGCAACTCCAAAGGGGTAGAGCAGCACTTGCAAAAGCAATGGTTTTTTGATAAAAAGAAAACCGTAACTATAAACAAGGGTCATAACGTTGAATGGTACCACGGATACGAACCCCATGCCATTCGCGAAGAACTTGGGATTTCTCCCGACTCTTTTTTGCTGATCAATGTGGCGAATAACCGGAGGATGAAGGGCATTCCCTATTTGCTCAAAGCCTTCAATGCCCTTCCTGACCACCTTCCGATCCATCTTTTATTAGCAGGGCGCCATATGGACAATAGGCAAAACTTGCGTATCATTAACCGGGGTCGTAAAAAAGACAATATCCATTTGCTGGGTCACCGGAAGGACGTATTGAATATAGTCGCCGGAAGCGATGTTTTTGTATTGCCCTCCATCAAAGGGGAATCCATTACCAAGTCGGTTTTGGAGGCTATGGCCCTGGGCATCGCACCGATCCTTACCGATATTTCCGGCAATGAAGAATTGGTGGTTCAGGGCGAAAGCGGGCTTGTCGTGCCGGCCCGAAACAGCCAAAAGCTGAGCGAGGCCATCCTTCAATTGTATGGCGATCCTGTTTTCCGGAAAAAACTGGGGGAGAATGCCCAAAAAAGAATAGTCGATTCATTGAATCACGAGCAGACGATCCAGAACATGAAGCGACTGTATGAAAGGCTGATTGAGGAGTAAAGTCCGGCGATCTCAAGTGTAGAGAGGTTCCGGATTTTTTCATCCCGAAAAGCTGCCGGTGGGTGAGCCATCCCAGAAACTCGATTACAAGAATTAGCTGTTAAATCCATTTAATTAGGTATCCTAAAATTCGATCATGAAAAGGTTTCTGTATCTAGTTACGATTCTCTCCTCCCTGGCGCTACATCCTCTTGTTGCGCAAAACCCAATCGTTTCAGCCGGCCTCTCTACGGCTCGCCTGGAGCATCTGGATGCGTATATCGAAAATGAGATGGACCAGGACCGCATCCCGGGAGCCGTGGTGCTCATCCATCGAAATGGAGAAACCGTCTATCACAAGGCATACGGATACAGGAACCTGGAAGAGCGAGAGCCCATGGGGGCGGAAGATATATTTTACATTCAGTCCATGACAAAGCCCATCATTTCGGTGGCTTTTATGATGCTGTACGAAGAGGGTCATTTTTTGCTCACCGATCCGGTTTCGAAATATTTACCGGCTTTCAAGGACCTGGCCGTGATCCGGGATCCGGAAGAGGGGATAAAGGGAGAGACCGTTCCTTTGAAACAAGACATCACCATTGCCCATTTGTTGACGCACACCGCCGGCTTAACCCATGGCCTGGATGGGTCGAGATTCGATCGGGAGCTCATGCAGAAAGCGATGGGAATTAACTTTTCCAGCATCGGTGATCGGGTTGACTCCATACTAACCACACCATTAAGGAATCAACCCGGCGCGGAGTGGCGCTACAGTTTTGCCCCGGATGTCCTCTCCGTTTTGATCGAACAATTCTCGGGTATGTCCACCGCCGAATTTCTGAAAGAAAGGATATTCGAGCCACTCGAAATGAAGGATACGGGTTACAATCTCAGTCCTGAGCAACAGGAGAGAGTAGTCCGGTTACATGGGGTTTATGATGATTCCGGATTGACCGTAAGCAAGCGATATCAACCTCCCATGAGCGGCAATACCGTATGGAGCGGCGTCAACGCCTTGTTCTCCACCCCGTCCGATTATTTGCATTTTTGCCAGATGCTTTTAAACCAGGGCGTGTGGAAAGGCCGGCGCCTGTTGTCCCGCAAAACGGTGGAGTTGATGACCATCAACCAGACCGGCGACCTTTTCCCGGAACCCGGATACGGCTTCGGATATGGGTTCCGGGTGTTGACGGATCTGGGAGAAACCCAACTGTACGGCTCCGAAGGCTTATTCAACTGGGGAGGTGCGTACAATACCCACTTTTTTATCGATCCGGATGAAAATCTGATCGCCATTTTCTGCACCCAGACAGAGCCTTATTCCGATTTTTATCACGAAAAGCTCAGGCAATTGACCTACCAGGCGCTGGTGGACTGATCGTCTCTGCTTTTAAACCACATTCGGTTTTAATAAAGGAAAGATTTACCCTTAGATGGTGCGAGTTGCCGTCTGATAGCCAACTGGAAAGGCTCCTACTTTCCGGGAATTTTCCTTCGGAATTGGTATCATTGAGATAGACCTAAAAAATCTGAAGCCATCATGACCCATCTCCGGTATTGGTTGCTGTACGTAACCTTTTTTCTCACCCCCTTCCTTCTCGCCCAGGATTACCCTTTCCAGGACATTTCGCTATCCGATGAGGAGCGGCTCGACAATCTGATCTCGCTGATGAGCCTGGAAGAAAAGGTTGATAATCTGGCCTCCCGTCTGCCCGGCCTGCCTCGCCTGGGCGTGAAAGGGACTGCTATCACGGAGGGCTTGCACGGGGTAGCCTACAGCGGCCCGGCCAACTGGGGCGTTCGGGGAGAAGGAGAGGCGCCCACCACTACTTTCCTCCAGGCTTACGGGCTGGCCCAGATGTGGGATCCGGATTTGTTGGAAGAACTCGCGGCCTGGGAGGCCTCCGAAACGCGCTTCCTGGCTCAAAATCCCAGGTACGGTAAAAAGGGACTTATCATGCTGGCCCCTAACGCAGACCTGGGGCGCGATATTCGCTGGGGACGCACCGAAGAGTGCTACGGAGAGGACGCCTACCTGGCCTCTGTCCTGGTCAAAGCCTTTGTCCGCGGCCTGCAGGGTGACGATCCCCGCTATTGGAAGGTAGCCTCCCTGATGAAGCACTTTCTGGCCAACAGCAACGAAAACGAGCGCTTTCTGAATTCCTCCGATTTCGACGATCGGCTGTTTCGGGAATACTATGCTTATCCCTTTTATAAAGGGGTGACCGAGGGCGGCTCCCGAGCCTATATGGCAGCCTACAACAAATACAACGGCATCCCTTGTACGGTGCATCCCATGCTGAAGGATATCACAGTCAAGGAATGGGGACAAAACGGCATTATCTGTACCGATGGGGGCGCGTTCCGGTTGCTGGTAACGGCTCATGACTACTTTCCGGATCTGAAAGCCGCAGCCGTCGCTTGCATCCGATCCGGTATTAACATGTTTCTCGACAACTATCGGGAAGCCTTGCTCCTGGCTTTGGCGGAAGGCTCGCTGACGGAAGCGGAGATCGATGAAGCCGTAAGGGGTCCGCTTCGCGTCATGCTGAAGCTGGGATTGATGGATGACAGCGATCAAAATCCTTACGACCAGATCGGGATAAAGGATACGGCCGACCCCTGGATGAAGCCAGAGGCACATAAGCTGGCCCGCGAGGCGACCCGGAAATCCATCGTGCTGCTCAAAAACGAAGGTCTGCTGCCGATCAAAAAATCGGAGATCAACTCCATCGCGGTGATCGGTCCGAGCGCCGATCTGGTGGTATCGGATTGGTATGCAGGTACACCGCCTTATCAAGTCTCGGTACTTGACGGGGTCCGGAATGCCGTGGGTGACGGGGTAGAGGTCCACTTTGCGGCCAGCAACAAAGCGGATTCGGCTGTTATAGCAGCGAAAAATGCCGATATGGCCATTGTCTGCCTCGGCAACCACCCCATCAGCTACGGACTCGGCTGGGCGCAGAATCATGTGGCCAGCGACGGTCGTGAGGCGGTCGACCGGCAGGCCATCTCGCTGGAACAGGAAGACCTGGCCAAACTGGTACTGGCTGCCAATCCGAATAGCGTTTTGGTGCTGGTGAGCAGCTTTCCCTATGCCGTGAACTGGTCGAAGGAAAACATGCCCTCCATTCTGCACGTCACCCAGTCCAGCCAGGAATTGGGGAATGGGGTGGCGGATATTTTGTTTGGGGAGGAAAGTCCGGCGGGGAGGCTGGTGCAGACCTGGTCTTCGTCCATCGAACATCTGGGACCCATACTGGAGTACGACATCCGCAAGGGCAAGACCTATATGTACGACGAGCACGAACCGCTCTGGCCTTTCGGCCACGGCCTGACCTACACCTCCTTCGACTATGGGAATGTGGTATGCGACCCTACTGTCTTAGAAGGCGAAAAGCTGGAGGTAAAGGTGAGCCTGAAAAATACGGGAGATGTGGATAGCGACGAGGTGGTACAGTTGTATGTGCAATACCCTTCCTCCTCGGTAGAGCGGCCCAATATCGCTCTAAAAGGCTTCAAGCGTGTACACGTGAAGGCGGGGGATACGCAAGAAGTCGTGGTGGAACTGGATGCCGAAGAGCTAAAGTATTGGGATAAGGAAAAAGGCGCTTTTGTGTTGGAAAAAGGACCGATCGATCTGTTGATCGGGGCTTCGTCGAAGGATATTCGGTTGCGGGAGCGAGTGGAGGTGAGGTGATACAAATGATAATCCGAAGGAAAATAAAACCAGGCCGGTAATAACTCAATTCATCGGGCGAATGGCCGGCTAAGTGCAAACCACCGCCTAATTTGTGGCCGGTATTTTAGCACGGGTTTTTTCGAAGTACAAGGAAACTTTCGGGGAGGGAGATCTGGCTTTTATGCGTCTGGCCGATTCTCCTCCGGGTGCCGGCCGACCCGGGCTGGCAAATTCGGCGGGAGGGGGACTGAAGATCGCCTGTACACAGATCGATTGAGCTGACTTATGAAGATAGATTTTAATCTCGAAGTGATCTTCCTCCTGGGCCTGATCGCACAAGGGCTCTTTGCCGCAGCTTTGCTGCTCATCCAAAAAGATAATCGCCGGGCCAATGTATTTCTGGCCACCCTTCTACTTGCTTTTTCCCTGTGGATGCGCGATACCTTTTTTCGCATCTCCGGCATTTACGATCAAAACCCCAACTACTATTTTCTACCGATCTATTTTTCGCTGGCTTTTGGTCCGCTGGCCTATTTCTATACCCGTTCGCTCACAGATCCCGATTTTCGTTTTCGACCCCAACACGTGCTGCATTTTCTGCCCGCTTTCCTTCAGTTGGGCTTGTACACCTTTCTTCAAACCCGGGATTATCGCTTCAGGAGGGCCTTCTGGTTTGAGGTGCACCAACCCTATACCTACGACCTGGAATTTATCCTGACGCTGCTCTCCCTGCTGATCTATCTGGTCTTGAGCATACGGTTGTTGCGGAAATACAAGCGAAGGATCCAAAATCAATTCTCCGACATCGCCCGGATCAAGCTGAATTGGCTTCGTGTGATCCAACTGATTTTGATCTGTCTGGCCGCCCTGTGGCTGGCCGACACCGCTTTCCGCTTGTGGCTGGGATACTATCCGCTCACGCCCCTTTCGACCATCAGTATCGGAATGGCCGTCCTCTTGCTGGCGGGAGGTGGGCTGATCCAGCCCGATCTGGCTCGTGCCGGTCAAGCGAAATTTGAACCGGAAGAGGGGGATGAAGCCGTCGAAAGTGAACTGGACCCTCAACTGCTCCTCGCCATCCGGCAGCTTATGGAGCGTGAGGAATTGTTTTTGCGCAGCCAGCTCAACCTGAATGAATTTGCCCAGGAACTGGGCCGGTCGGGCCGGGAGGTTTCCCAACACATTAATGCCGGACTTCAGATGACCTTCATCGATTTCGTGAATCATTACCGGGTCGAACGGGTAAAACTTCTCATGGAAAACGGGGCGGCCGATCAACTTACCTTATTCGGTATCGCCCTGGAAAGCGGGTTCAACTCCAAGGCCACTTTTAATCGGGTTTTCAAAAAATTCACCGGAAAAAGCCCCTCTACCTATCAAAACGGGTTGCAGCGCACGCATTGAGGCGTCTCAATTCACGTATTGAGGCGGTTATAAGCCCCTCAACCGTCACCTTTATGCCTCAAGCAAAATCTTTCACATGAGCGGATTTTTTATGATTGCGTTGTTATTGGGCTTGCATGCCTCTGCGGATAGCCACAACCCGCAACCCGGCCCCATCCAGGCTGCCGTAAACTCGTATCTCAAGGAGACGGGCTTTTCCGGGACCATCCTGGTGGCGCAAAAAGGGAAGCCCCTTTTCCACGAATCCTATGGGTTGGCCTACCGCTCGACTCCGGATACCATCCGGAACGACTATCATTTTTCCATCGCCTCCATTACCAAGCTCTTTACGGCGATCCGGATTTTGCAATTGGCCGAACAGGAAAAACTGCGGCTACAAGATCCGGTCGTCGAGTATCTGCCAGAGTTTGCACCTGCCCTTTCCGACCAGATCACCCTCCACCATTTGTTGCTGCATCTTTCCGGCCTACCCAATGAAAAGGACAAGCTATACCAGCACCCTTACCCGCCCTCCGAGATGCTGGAGAGGACCCTGGAAAACCCGTCCGGGACTTCTTTGGGAGCGTTTAACTACAACAATGTGGATTTCCTGTTATTGGGCTTGATCATAGAGAAGCTGACAAACAGTACGTGGCAGGAAAACATAGAGCGGCATATTCTAGAGCCTCTGGGGATGGTAGAGACCGGCTTTTTAGCCTACGGATACTATCCGGACGAATTTGCCTATACCTACAGCCTGAAGCGCGGGCAGCTTCGGCAGGATCCGCTGTTTTACATAGAGAACTTTTATGCGGCCGGAAGTATGTATTCGACCGCCCTGGATCTGTTGAAGTTGGATCAGGCTTTATATTCCGACGGCTTATTGAATAAGGAGGGTTTACAGCTATTGTCGAAGTCCTATCCCGAATACGGCTTTGTGGGCTACGGCGTGTGGAATTACGATTATCCCTTTGTGGATGCTCAACCAACCCTCATGGAGCGGAGAGGGAAAATTCTGGGGGCCAATGTTGTGCTGGTTCGGCTGGTGGAAGAAAACGCCACGATCATCATCTTGAGCAACGACGATCGCTTCAATCCGGATTCCTTTGGAGAGGAGAAGAATTTGAGGGAGAGGCTGATTCGGGCGCTGTATCTCTCCTAGTCGTCGAACCACTTCAAGTGGTCCGACGACTTCTGCGGACGACTGCTAAACCCTTTTTTCAGATGACAGGTTTATGTCCTTGAAAAATCAGCCTTATGGAGACGCCTGTCCTGATGTACCTGCACCTCATCACCGTCGTTCCCTGTGTATTTTTGGGCACGATCCTGATCCTGATCCAAAAGGGAACGGCCATTCACAAAAGCATGGGCCGCATCTACATGGTTCTCATGCTGATCACGGCATTCATTACTTTATTCATGCCGGCTCAGGTCGGGCCCCAGTTCGTAGGCCATTTCGGTTGGGTGCATTCATTCAGCTTTCTGACTTTGTACACGGTGCCGACTGCTTATGTAGCTATTCGCAAAGGCAATATGCGCTCCCACCAGCGGAAGATGATCCTGCTCTATGTCGGGGCCATTCTGATCGCCGGGGGTTTCACGCTCGCGCCCGGCCGGTATCTGCATGGGGTTTTCTTTGGGTGATAGCAAAGTCGTCCGCCCACTCCAAGTGACCGGACGACTGTAACCCACCGCTAACGCTCCACCGTTTTTCTTACCTTTCAGCCTATGGCTGAACTTGAGATCCGGACGGTCAACGTCGTTCAATACATGCAGCCCCTGCGGGAAGGTGGTTCTTTGCCGGCGATCGTCAAAGCGGATGATGATTTTCTGTATGTGCTCAAATTCCGGGGAGCCGGGCAGGGGAAAAAAGCCCTGATCGCAGAACTGATCGGTGGAGAACTGGCAAGAGCCATCGGGCTAAAGGTGCCGGAGATGGTTTTTATGCATCTCGACGACTCCTTCAGCAAAACCGAACCGGATGAGGAGATCCAGGATCTGCTGTCCTTCAGTGTGGGTCTGAATCTCGGTTTGCACTTTCTCTCCGGTGCGATCACCTATGACCCCCTGGCTTCTGACATGGATCCGTTTTTGGCTTCCAAGATCGTCCTGCTCGATAGCATGCTGATCAACATTGACCGGACCGCCAAAAATACCAATCTCCTGCATTGGCGCCGCGAATTGTGGCTTATTGATCATGGCGCGGGCTTGTATTTCCACCACAACTGGAAACAATGGCGGGATTTTCTCCCCCGAACCTTTCCACGGATCAAAGACCATGTTCTTTTGAAGCAGGCCACTCTGCTGACGGAAGCTGCCCGGGAGATCAGTGGCCAATTGAATGAAGACCTCATGCAGGGGATTGTTGCCCTGATCCCGGAGGAATGGCTGGAAGAGGAAGGATCGGACCTGGAGCCCCGGGGAAAAAGGGCGGCTTATGTTGAATTTCTGCTTGCCAAATCCAGGCAACTGGATGAACTAGCCAAAGAGGCCGAGGATGCCAGATAAAGTGACATATGAGTATTCGGTGATCCGGATCGTTCCTCGGGTCGAAAGGGAGGAGTTCCTGAACGTCGGGGTGATCGTTTTTTCCAAACCCAAGGGGTACCTGGGCTTGAAATACTACATCGATGAGGATCGATTGAAAGCTTTCTCCGGCGAAATCGAGGTGGATGTGATCCGGGAGCACTTGCGGGCCTGGGAACAGGTTGCCGCCGGAGGAGCCGAAGGCGGATCTATTGGGGAACAGGATATGGCTTATCGATTTCGCTGGCTGACCGCCCCCAAAAGCACCATCATCCAGTGTTCCCGGCCCCATCCCGGACTGTGCCAAGAGCCGGAGCAAACCCTGGAACAGCTATTTAAGTTGTACGTCGCATGAAAAAAGTCCCTGTTTATCTGATCGGTTTCAGCTTGATGGGTCTCGGGATCGGACTTGGGCTAGCCCTGGCCGCCGCTTATGCCAAAGCACACTTCACAGGAGGGATTGAGGAAGAAACAGTGGGGATCTATGTGGTGGTTTCTATATTGATCTTTGGTCCGGCCGGACTTATGATCGGTAAATGGGTGGAAGGAAGTGCGAGTGGAAAGCCCTAGGGAATAGTCATGTTGGAACAGCGGTCGTTTGGAGGGATAGTTCAATTAAGTGTGTCTGGTTTGATTAAAGGAGGTTTATCCAG
>CAZXIX010000047.1:24173-33448 GCA_964640855.1 uncultured Saprospiraceae bacterium | reverse complement strand
TTCTTTTTACAACCCCGAATGGCCTAAAAAGGGCTTTTTCAGGGACGACTATTTAACTACCCGAAACGGTTGTACAGCGGATTCGCCGTTGGCCCGGAGCTGAACGTAATACTGGCCGGGCGCCAGCCGGTTGGTATTGAAGGACAAGGTGTGCTTGCCCGGAAAATTGCTGCCCTCAAACAAATTGCTTAACACCCGGCCTTGCAGGTCGATCACCCGCACATTCAACCTTGTGTTTTCAATCAATTCATACTGGATCTGAATGTCCCCGCTCGTCGGGTTGGGGAACGGCGTCAAAAGGGTTAAGCCCGGAATGCGCCTTCCGGGTTCATTTACGGAAGAAGGCGTCCCGGAAATATTGACCGTGCCCAGGGCATTATCGATCACCCCTTCATCCGGAACTTCATCCGCTTCTCCCAGGGTGCTGATGCTCACTGCCGTTCCGTCTTCGGAAAGGAATGTGAAAGTTTGGTCCTCGGTTGTGTCGGCAGGAAATCCTGGTATGGGGAAGAGGGGAGGAGTAATGGTAGTACGGATGATGTTGAGCCTCAGTGCCTCCCGCGTGGAGCCGTCCGGCAGGTTCATGGTGCCATACGCATCGACTGTAGTGGTCTCGAATACGGCGGTGGTATCGGTCAAGACCAGAGTATCGATCAGGGTGAAGGAAATATCCAGCCCTTCGTAGGTCCACTCCTGACCCAGTTGAATGGGAAATTCCGCGATGAGCTCAGGTGGGACACTCTTGCTGATCAGAGTGGAAGAAAACCCGAATCCCGACGAGATAGCGCCGCTCCCGAGCGTCACGGCTTCCGTGTCGGTGATATCCAGATAGATATATGTTTCTCCGGATAGGGTTATGGTGTCCACTTGCTCCTCGAACTCCAGGAGTTGACAAAATGGGGCGTCGGGAAAGGAATCCCGAAAGGGCGTTCCGTCGGGATCGACGTTAATCTGAGAAAATTCAAACACGTTTTCGATCGAGGAAAAGTCCCAGTTGTTGGGCCCTCCCAGGGTGCCGATGTCGTAGGACTGTTCGATCGAATCGGTAAAATTCCGGATTTCCTTGCCCACCTCAAATAATGCCTCCAAATCGGATCTATTGATGACGGGCCCTTGGGCCAGAAGAGGGGCATAAGCAAGCAGGCCTATGAAAAAAAGGAAAGGGATAGGGTAAAAAATAGACTTCATATGACAGGGTATTTGGTGACTGTTTTAAAGTAAGCAATTAGGTCACGGTGCTGCATTGGCAATCAGCCCCTCAAGGTAAAGAAAAAATGAAGGGACCTTCCAGCCTTCTTCGGGGATTGGGTTGGATACCTGCCGGATTACATCAGATATTCTCCTCTTACCGGTTTCACCGGGTTAGGGAGGTCTTTTTCGCCTAACATTTCGAGCAGATTGATCTCAATATTGCGGGTAATGGAAGACATGGGAGTGTCGGCCGGCTGATTCTCGAAGGGGTTCATCAGGGTAATGCCGGCCTGGAGGGTGAGTTCGTAAATGATTCCGATGATGAAACTATACAGGATCGCCCAATAGCCCAGGTCTTCCGCCATGGTGATCGGCATAATGATAATGAAGGTCCATATGGAGATCTTGTTGAGGGTCAAATAAAAGGTAGGAAAGACGGTCGTTTTGATGCGTTCGGCTTTCCCGATGGAGTCGGAGAAACGGTTGAGCATATCGTTGATCTGAAGCATTCGAAAGGCGTCGACATATCCTTTTTGCTCGGCCTCATCCAGGGCTTTTCCCTGCAAAATGGAAATTCCATTGGGAATGTGCTGAAATGTGTCAGCAAAGCGGTTTTCCTCCGCACTCAGGTACTTGCGGTGTTTTTGTTCTGTGATATCGCGAAGGCGTTCTTTGGTGGCGTAGAGCCATGAAATATGCCGGTGGATCATGCCTTGTCGCATGTCTTCCATTTCTTCCTTTGATCCTTGCGGTGCATTTTCAAGGGTGAAGTAGGATATGACCATGCGGCCCAGGGAACGGGAGTCGTTGACTATGGAGCCCCAGATCTTGCGGGCTTCCCACCACCTGTCGTAAGCCTGGGCATTGATGAAGCCGATGAAAAAGGCTTCCGCCGTTCCCAGAACAGTGAGCAGATTTTTGGAGATGGGGATCAGGTCGTTAAGCAAATGGATGTAAACCAAGGTCCCCAGGCTGCAGACCGCAAGGACCGTCAGCTGGATCTTCCAGGTAGCGATGAAAAAGGATCGCAGGGATATGTTGGTATAGATGTACATCAGGGCTTGGATGGTCAAAGTGGAAAATAAGGAAACTACAGGAATTGGTTTTCCAGGAGTTTTTCCTTCGAGAGCCGGATGCCGGATGCAAAGCCTGGAGTTTTATTATGTGGCGGTAAATTTGAGTGTGCGCCTGGCGAGCCATGGGGAATTTAACCTTCCACCCTTTTAGGTTTGCGCTTAGGATCCGGCGTATTCGGGATTGACCACGTTTTGAAGATTCCCCTGGCGGTATCCTTCGATGTTTCGGATCACAATATCCATAAGTCGTTGACGGCTTTCCTGACTGGCCCAGGCATTGTGCGGAGTGATGAAACAATTTGGGAGACCAAACAAAGGATGGTCGGCTTCCGGTGGTTCCTGGCCCAAAACATCCAGGCCTGCACCGGCCAGCGGGCCTTCCTGCAAAGCCTCCGCCAGGTCGTTTTCCTTTATCAGGCCCCCCCGGGCCGTGTTGAGCAGAAAACTACCGGGTTGCATCCGGCTCAGCAGGCCCCAGTCCACGATGCCTTCGTTTTGCTTGCCCAGGGCGGCGTGAAGGCTTACCACATGCGATCTTTCGAACAACGTCTCCAGCGAACAGAATTCCACCTCCGGCCATGTAGCGGGGTCCGGGTGCCGGGTATGGGCGAGGATCTGCATACCGAAAGCCGATCCGATCCGAGCCACTCTTTTTCCGATGGAACCGAATCCGTAAATCCCCAGTTTTTTACCGGCCAGCTCTTGCAAGGGTCTCAAGGTGTAGGAGAAATCGGACCGGCCGGACCAATCGCCGCGTTTGACGCTGGCGCTGTGCTCGGCCACCCGGTTGGTCAGCTCCAAAAGCAAGGCAAATACGTGCTGGGCAACCGAAGTCGACCCGTAGCCGGAGGCGTTTGTAACCGGAATGCCCCTCGAGGAGGCAGCCGGCAAGTGGACATTATTGAAGCCGGTCGCGGTCACCACGATCATGCCCAGTTCAGGCAATTGATCGATGATATCTTTCGAAAGCACTACTTTATTGACCAGCAGGATTTCCGCCCCTTCCGCCCGTCGGATTACTTTTTCCGGAGGGGTTCGGGGGTAGACCTCTACCTGGCCGAATCGCTGAAGCGGTTCCCAGCTTAAATCCCCGGGATTGAGGGTGTGCCCGTCGAGCACGACTAATTTTGCCATTTCGGGAAATTTCAGAAGATTCTCCTCGCCACCTCTTATATTTCACGTGACCAAGATTACAACCTGTTGGGCGATAAAACTGTATTTTAAATTATGAAAGTCAACCAAAAAGAATTTGTACCCAATCCGGGGGAAGAAGACAAGAGTAAATCATCGGCTTTTCTCGGATCGTTGAAGGGGATCTCTCTGATCCGCTGGCTTCAGCTTGGGGTCGGCGGCTTGTTTGTCGGGGAATATTTTCTGGCCTCCGGCGAATGGCCCGTGTTTGTTCTGGGCGGTTTTTTGCTTTGGCAAGGCATATTCAACAAGCAAATGGGATGCGTCGGCAGAAGCTGCGGGATTCCAAAAAACTATACTGAGAATAAATGAGACCGGCTCTGTTGTTGCTTATGGGATTCACTCTTTTTTCCTGTGCCGGTGGAGTTTATAAGAAAGAGGAAGCTGTGCAAGTTCCTCCCGCCGCCTATCAACAGCTGATCGAGGAAACGCAAAATGCCTATTTTCTGGATATCCGAACGGGCCTGGAGTACCGGAAAAGCCACCTGCCCGGTTTTCGAAACGTCAACTATCTCAGCTTGTCCTTTCACAAGAAGGTGGATTCCCTGGACCGGGATCGACCCGTTTTTATCTATTGCCAGACGGCCCACCGCAGTCCCCTGGTGGCCCAGGAACTCATTCGGAAAGGGTTCACGCGTATCATTGACCTGGAGGGAGGATACAAAAACTACCGGAAATGGGAGCAAGGCCCCAAAGAAGCCTCCGAATAATGGGATCAGTCCGGAAAGAAATGCTGAATGGCGTCTTCGGGAATGAGCTGGGTCATCAAAGCCATGTTTGACGCATCGTGATCTGAAAAATACCAGGCATTTTCGCCCTCGGGTTGATAAGCTCAAAGCACCTTTTCAACCGATGACGACATATTTTTCATATCCTCTGAAACCTCTACGCCGTTTATTCCGCTCTGCCCGGACAAGGCCTGTTTCATGGTGTTGACCGTCTCGGGGTTCGGTTCGGGAAAATTGAAATTCATCTTGTGGTTGTACTCTACGACTGCGAACTTTTCTCCATTCGACTCATACAGATCGGATATCTCTCCCGCCTTAAAGTCTGACATTTCAATCTTGAACTGCGGATTGGCAAAAGTCATTTGAAGGGTTTGTTTCATCTGTTCTTTCGAAATCAGGTTGAACAGCTTGGGGTTGACCATTTCCATGATGCCGTCCAGGTCCTGTTCCTGATTGTACTGGAAATATTTATTCAGCGAAGACTGTATTTCATCTTTCCCGGCGGATTGAGCGAAAGCCGAAAAGGAGGTAGCCAGAAGGCAAAAAATGACTATGGACTTGTTCATTTGCGTTTTTTGATGATGTTTAAATAGTTTTCAGATACTCAATAACGGCACTTCTTTCCACATCGGAAAGTTTATCGCCAAAAGTATGCCCATTATTACCGTATCCGGGTAAGGTGGTATCGAAAGTCCATTTGCCTTTTGCGTTGTCCCGTTCGGTATAATTCCAGCCCACCTTCTGGCAATCGTAATCCCGGCTTTCCCCGGAGCGCTCCCAGAATTGCGGGCGTTGTTTACTGTTGAGCAGGTCTTCAAGCGTGGGTACCGACCCGTTGTGCAAATAAGGGGCTGTGGCCCAGATCCCGTCCAGGGGAGGAGCAATGTAGCCTCCGGTTTTGACTAGCCAGGATTTGGGCTCGGAATTACCAAACCAGCTGTTGTTGTACCAGTCGACCAGTTTCGAATCGGTAGCGAAAGCCGCATACAGGGGGTCTGTGCCCACTACCTCCAGGGAAACCAGTTTGTTCGGGTAGATTTCCTGTTCACCGTAGGTGCCGTGGCATCCGCTGCAGTTTTTCTGAAAAACTTTCTTTCCCTGGGCGGCCAGCTCGGGGTTGACTTCAAAAGGGTAGGGGGGCGGCTCCAGTTCCCTCAGCCAGGCCAGCACATCCTTGAAGCCGTTGATGGCGTCGCGGGCGGCGGTGCTGTCCGGGATACCGAGAACGGAAGCCTGGAAAAGCAGCTTGGTGAAATCGCCCCTGCCGTTGGCGGTGTAATAGAGGGCATTTTTCTTTTTCACGTTCCAGAGCGGAGGCGTATCCGAAGCCAGGTTATAGGCCCGGATCTCGAATTGGGGGTCCTCCCTGTAGGTCAGGTCGGCGGGGTCCCGGTGCTGCATACAAGCCTCGGCCAGCCGGGCTGCGGGGTTGACGCCAGGTTGATTGGTGCGGATATCGGGTGCCATGGCTTTGAGGTAGAGGCCGAAGTCCTCGAAGGCCTGGTATTCGGGAGAATCCTTTTTGTATTTGAGGTCCATTCCCAGGTTCAGCAGCCAGGCAGCCGCTTTCAGGTTGCCCCGGAAATCGCCGAAGGAATTGCCCAGGCCTAGGACCATCTCCCCGTTGATCTCCCCGGCGTGGCAGCTAAAGCAGTTGCCGTTGACCACCCATTCTCCGTTGGCCGCCTGAAAGGCGGCGAAATCGTGGGAGATGGCTGCATTTTTCCCTGCCCGGCCAATCACTGTATCCGGCTCCGGCTTGAATCGCTTCACGAAAAGGTCGTAGGGAATACCGGTACCCAGGTAATCGCCCTCGGAGATATAAGTGAGTCCCCGGCCGGGATCGCCGTCGGTCTGTTGGGGGGTCGCCGGGATTTTTTGGGTTTTCCATTTCTTAGGGTAGTCGACCTCGGGCAATTCCCCGATCGTGTTGCAGGCAAAGACCAGGATCAGCGCGAATAAGACAAGGTATTTGTTCATGAAGTCAAGTCTTTTGGATCTGTAAAAATCCAAACAGACGGGAGGGCTTATGGTTAGCGGCATCGGCCATTTTTTCGGTTTTCCATCCGGGGCGGGATGGGGATGAGTGGGTCAAAGTATCTTGCGTTTAAACAAAAGGTTGTACATTTCAAGGCAAACCAGATCCGGTATGACCTTGCTCATCCGCAACGCTCGGGTAGCTGACCCCCAATCTTCCTTCAAAGGCCAAACCATCGATCTTCTTCTCCGGGAAGGGAGCATAGAGGAAATAGGAACTTCCCTGGCGGATCAGGGAGGCGAAAGCTGGGACGCGGAGGGAGCCTGGGTATCTCCGGGCTGGCTGGATGTGGGGGCCTGGGTCCCGGATCCGGGCTTTGAGCAAAGAGAAACTTTTGTCAGCGCGGGCCGGGCTGCAGCAGCCGGCGGATTTACCCGGGTGGCTGTTTTCCCCAATTCGGATCCGGTAGTCAGCCACAAAGGCGGGGTTTTGTACGTCAGGCAGGCCAATCCCGGCCATCCGGTTGAATTCCTTCCCATCGGAGCCGTTACGGAAGAGTGCCGGGGGATGGACATCACCGAGATGCTGGACATGAGCGCGGAAGGAGCGGTCGCCTTTTCCGATGGTTTGCATGCCTTGCAGCACAGCGGGGTCATGCTGCGCGCCCTGCTCTACGTGAAAGCGCCGGACACGCTGTTGGTCCAGTTTCCTTATGATCATCATGTTTCACCCCACGGGCAAATGCACGAAGGCATCGTCAGCACCGGTCTGGGGCTTCAGGGAATCCCTACGCTGGCAGAGACCGTAATGATAGAGCGGGACCTTGCCCTGCTGGCCTATACCGGATCCCGCCTTCACTTTCACGGCGTTTCGAGCGCGGCCTCGGTCGGTCTGATCCGGCAGGCCAAAGCCCGGGGAGCCCGGGTGTCCTGCTCCGTGCCCGCGATCAATTTGCTGTTTACCGACGAAGACCTCGAAGACTTTGATACCGACCTGAAAGTATTGCCGCCCCTGCGGACAGAAACCGACCGGCAAGAGCTGATTCAGGGCCTGCTGGATGGGACCATCGACCTGGTCACCTCCAATCACAATCCCCGCGAAGAGGAAAAAAAGAAACTGGAGTTCCCTTATGCCGATTTCGGCGCCATCGGTCTGGAAACCGTTTTCTCCATCCTCCTGGAAGTCCTGGGCGACCGGATCGATGCCGAGTGGATAGCCAATAAGATGAGCCTCGTGCCGCATGACCTGATAAAGCGGCCTGTGGATTCGATCGAAAAGGGGGCCCGGGCCAATCTGACGCTGTTCAGCATGCAAGGCCAAACGGAATGGTCTCCCGATCTTTTTCAATCGCTTTCGAAGAACAGTCCCATACGAGGCCTTACCTTCCCGGGCAAAGTTCTGGGGGTAGTTAACCGGGGATTATTTTACCGTTCATCGCCTGAATAGAGTTTCAGGTCGTATTTTTTTTCAAAAACCTTAACATTTTCTTAGACTTCGGGAAAATCCTTCAGCCTATGTCTACACTTGATCAACCCAACACTTTTGACGAAAGCGCCGTGTCTCCCTGGCCGGTGATCCAACGCTGGGCCCTGATTGGCGGCCTGGTGTTCATCATCTATTTCATGGTAGCTACTTTTACCGGACTTTCGGACCCCGGCGCCGGCGCTTTGATGGGTATTCTGAGTCTCGTCATTTCGATAGCCCTTTATTTCGGTCTGGCTGCGCTGGCAACGCGTCAGCATCGCGATGAAGACCTGAAGGGCTTTATTTCCTTCAAAAGGGCCTTTCGGGTAGGTTTCCTGTCTCTTTTCCTGGCTGCCCTGATTTCGGCTGCTTTCAGCTTGATCTACGTGACATTGATCGATCCGGCTTATTACGACAATATGTTGGATGCGCTGGTCGAGCAATGGGAAACCCAAGGCCTTAACGAAGAGCAGATTGATAACGCCCTCGCCTTTACCGAGCCGATGATGTCGCCCTGGTTCACCCTGGGAGCAGGCGTTATCGGAGGGGCCATTTTTTCGGCTCTGATCGCTTTGATCTCGTCCTCTATTTTCAAGCGGGTGCCTCCCGAGAATTAATGACATTCAGGTCAGTGAAGCAGATAAGAGCCTGCTTCCCTGCAAGATCAACCCGGCTCAGGCAGGTAACCCAAAATACAGGGCCCTGCCGGAGTCGGGATTTTTTTATCACCCATTCTATGCGGAGAAAAAAAATTTGACAAGGGTATGATTTGGAGGTATGGATTCCTGGCAGCGGCTCTCAACATCGGATTGTATCTAGCTGCCTACCTGATGCAGCCGGAATGGCTGTTTCACCCCATTCTGCCGTGGATCGGCTGGATCCTGCTCATAGTGCCGGTGTACAGGGCTTGCCAGCTGGAAAAGCAGGGCCGGCCGGATTACCCGTTTCGCAAGGCCTTGCAAACCATATTTGGCATTATCGTGCTGGCAACGGCCTCGTTTCAGTTGTTTTACCAGTTGCTTATCCACTGGATTGATCCCGGTTTAATAGTTTTGCAGGCGAACGTGATGAATCAAACCGCGGAAAGGATGGGAGATTATATCGGACTTGATCCCCGGGATCTTCGAGTTCGACCGGAGGATTTGGCCTTTAATTTTGGGGCATCCTTTCTGTATTTTTGCCGATCCCTGTTGGGAGGATTTCTGGTAGCTGTCGTTTTGGCTCTGCTGTTCAAGACTCCTGCACACCGGGGAAAATAAGAATATCGATTGCATGGATATATCCCTGGTCATTCCTTTATACAATGAGGAAGAATCCTTACCGGAACTGGAAGCATGGATCCGCAGGGTCGTGGAAGGCGAGGGGTATTCCTACGAGATCATCCTGGTGGATGATGGGAGTTCCGACCAGTCCTGGGAGGTGATTCAAACACTCGTCGCCGGAAACCCTAACCTGCGCGGCATCCGCTTCCGTCGCAACTACGGCAAGTCTGCGGCCCTGCAGGTAGGGTTTGAGGCGGCCCGGGGTGAGGTCATCATCACCATGGATTCCGACCTGCAGGACAGCCCGGATGAGATCCCCGAACTCTACCGTTTGATCCGGGAAGAGAAATACAATATTGGGACGGTTGTTACGCATTTTGAAGCA
>CAZXIX010000047.1:0-24163 GCA_964640855.1 uncultured Saprospiraceae bacterium | reverse complement strand
CATCAGCGGCTGGAAGAAAAAGCGCTACGACCCACTGCTGAAAACGATACCCTCCAAATTCTTTAACGCCGTCACCCGGTGGATCAGCGGCATCAACCTGCACGATTTCAATTGCGGCCTGAAAGCCTATCGGAAGCCTGTGGTCAAGAGCATCGAGGTGTATGGTGAAATGCACCGGTACATTCCGCTGCTGGCCAAATGGGCCGGGTTCACACGCATCGGCGAAAAGGTGGTGCAGCACCGACCCCGGAAATACGGCAAAACCAAATTCGGGCTGGAGCGCTTCATCAATGGCTTTCTCGACCTGATGACCATCACTTTCGTCGGCCGATTCGGAAAACGCCCCATGCATTTCTTCGGCACCTGGGGAACCCTGTTCTTTATAGCCGGTTTCGGCATGTTGCTGTATCTGAGCATTGCCAAACTGGTCTATTTGATCGGCGGGATTGCAACCCGTCCCTTGTTCTTTTTCGGCATTCTGTTGCTCATTGTCGGGTCCCAGCTTTTTTTAACCGGATTCCTGGCCGAACTGATCGGCAGGCAGGCACCGGAACGCAACCACTATCAGATTGAAGATCGCTTGGGATACGCCGAATCGTTGCCCGAATCCCTTTCCGTTTCCAAAAAGAAGTCATGATCCACAAACTTGTAGCGGGTATCTCGGCCTCGGTAGAGATGAAAAAAAACCTCCTTGCAGATGAGGAGCTGTTGAAGCAGGTGACGGAGATAGTGACTTACTGTGTGGAACGGTTCCGGCAGGACGGGAAACTTCTTTTTTGCGGTAACGGAGGCAGTGCAGCCGATGCCCAACATCTCGCTGCCGAACTTTCGGGCCGCTTTTACCTGGATCGTCCCGGCTTGTTCGCTGAGGCTTTACATGTCAACAGTTCCTTTCTGACTGCCATGAGCAACGATTACGGCTACGAAGCCGTATTTGCCCGGATGGTGCAAGTCATGGGAAGGCCAGGCGATGTCCTGTTTGCCTTATCCACCTCGGGGAACTCTCCCAATGTGATCGAGGCCATTCAACGGGCCCGGAAGGAGGGGCTGAAAATTGTGGGCATGACCGGCGAATCCGGAGGAAAAATGAAGGACCTCTGTGATTGGTGGTTGCCCATGCCTTCGGGCGACACCCCGCGCATCCAGGAGGGACATATGTTGATCGGCCATCTCATCTGCCAGTTGATCGAGGAGGAAGTGTTTGGAAAGTGATTGTGTGATGTCAAGATGTTGCGATGTCGGGATGTTTTTGTAGCATACATTCGATGGGCAGGTTCCTGTCCTTTTAAAAAATTAATCGTGGGACCGTGACATTGCCGGATCGCGACATCAAGTATCTATTCCTCGATCGGGACGGTGTGATTAATCGCAGGCTCCCGGGCGCCTATGTGGCCAGGCCCGACGAATTCGAGCTGCTGCCCGGCGTGGGGGAGGCCATACGCGACTTCAACCGCTGGTTTGAGCGGGTGGTGGTCGTGACCAACCAACAGGGAATCGGCAAGGGGCTGATGTTGGAGGAGGATCTTGAGCAGGTTCATCGGTTTTTCCGGGCCAAACTGGATAAAGCAGGGGCATGGGTCGACGGGATCTATTATTGTCCGCACTTGTCTGGCGCAGGCTGCAACTGCCGGAAACCAGCCTCCGGCCTGGCCGAACAGGCCCGGGACGAATTCCCCGAAATAGATTTTTCGCAGAGTCTGATGGTGGGAGACAGCCCTTCGGATATGGTTTTCGGAAAAAACCTGGGGATGCAGGTGGCCTGGATCAGCAGCCGGGTGGAAGGCACGGAGCCTCCGTTTCCGCCGGACCAAAGCTTTCCTGACCTGGCCTCCCTGGCGGATCATTGGCGTCAGATCAGATCCACCTCGGTGCAGCCATAGCCAAAAGAAGGGTGGTATTCGTTCTTGAAATTTCCAACGTAAGCTTTGTTCATCAAACTTTTATGGATGGCGTTGCGCAGCACGCCCTTTCCGAGGCCGTGGATGACGAATACTTTTTCGATGCCCAGGCGATGGGCTTCGGCCATGAATTGTTCGAAGGCCTGCAATTGGGTCGGCAGGATCCTTTCTTTCGGAAGCACTTCGGGCTGGTCCACCAGAGCCTCAATGTGGAGATCGATCTTGGGATCGAATTCCAGGATCTCCCTCAGATCAGGTTCCACCTCCAGGAGCAGATAATCCGGAGCGGCTTCTTCCTCTTCGCGAGCCAGCCTTTCCTGCGTGTAGCGCTTCAGGTCCGATTGGGGCTGGCGAAGGAGGTCTGAAAGGGAGAAAACGGGAAAGGCAAATCCGGCCCGGTTGAAGAGCGGGGAGTGCAGCGGCGATTCGGCAAAACGTTTGGCTTTTGGCCGGACCGATTTGGAACGCATTTCGCCGGTACCCTGATTCGTCACCGGCCAGGCCCTGACCCGGAAAACCGGGGATTCGTTGAGTTCAGACCATTCAAACAGGCCCAGGATCTGACCTTTTCCGGGCTCCAGCAAACCCCGGTGCTTTTCGGATCGCCCGCCATGGGTGTGGAAATGCAGCTCAAATAAAAAAGCGCCCTCTCCCTCATGGGTCAGGGCAAATTGATATTGCGTGGCAATGCTTGTCGGAAAAAAGAAGAGTTGTATTTCCGCGGAGGCGCCGGGAGCCTTAGGCGGAGCAAGCGGTTCCAAATCGTATTTCTCGACGGGTAGCTCTTCCAGGCTGCTATCGAGTTGGATCAGAGCGAGATCATCCGACAACCACTCGATGATCTTTCCCTTTTCCCGGGAATAGGTCACCAAAACGGGGCTGCCTTTGGGAAGTTGCATAGTCAGGAGGATAAAGCTTTACCAAAGTTAAAGAACGGCGGCGGTTTCCGTAGGTTTGAATCCGAAAGGGCTAAACCGGCATACATGCAATGGAAATGGCAACTGGCCCAGAGCCTTGAGAAAAGGTGGTGGAAGCAGTATCTGGGAGGGAAAAACCCGGAAGAATATTTGCATTGGAAACGAGCCTATTGGGAAGGGGTATGGCAGATGACGGGCTGGGAGCAACCCCGGGATCTGCAAGTGGTCGATGCAGGCTGCGGCCCGGCCGGGATCTTCATTTGGTTGCAGGCGTGTGAAGTGTTTGCCTTCGATCCGCTCCTGGATGCTTATCAGGCATTCGCACCGACTTTGCAGGCGGAGGAATTTCCCTGGGTGCGTTTTCGGCAAACTTCCCTCGAAGAGATGGGGCCCGGCGATGGGCTGGAATTCGATCTGGTTTGCTGTACCAATGCCCTCAATCACGTGCGTTCGCTGGAGAAGGCTACCGAGAACCTGGTGAGGATGGGCAGAAAAAGAAGTCGATTCCTGTTAACGCTCGACGTACACCGGACCCGATTGGGAAAATGGATGTTGCAAAGCATTCCCCTGGATGTTCTTCATCCGCAACAAGGGCGCTTGGAAGACTATCTCTCCTTGCTGGAAAGCCGGAAACTGGAATCCCTTCGCGTAGAGGTGATCCGGCCGGGCAAAGGATTCGATCACGCATTGATAACGGGAATCAAGCCATACACGAATGGATAAGAAACAAGTGTTTTCAGGAACGGAATGGGAAGATATCGTAGGTTATTGCCGGGCCATCCGGATCGGAAACCAGATTGAGGTTTCGGGAACCACGGCGGTGGAAGACCGAAAGGTGATGTACCCGGAGGATCCCTACGGGCAGGCCCGGTTTATCTTTCAGAAGATCGAAAAGGCTCTTCAGGAATTAGGGGCTGGCATGAAGAACGTGGTCAGAACGCGCATGTATGTAACCCGTATTCAGGACTGGGAAGCCGTTGGGAAGGCGCATGGGGAATTCTTCGGTGAGATCAAGCCGGCATCGACCCTGGTGGAGGTATCGGCGCTGATCGGCCCTGAATTACTGGTAGAGATTGAGCTGACGGCGGTGGTTGATTGAGGCTTAATTTTCCGGCGTCGCGGCCATCCTTACCCTGTGGCTAGGGCGGCTAAAAGATCTGCTGAATACTGCCCGGCCTCAATCCATTGTAATCGGGGGAATAAACAAGGATAAAATCATTTAGAATTAGTCTAGATAAAATTTTGCAGCGATCGAAAGGCGTTTTATCTTTCCCGTATTGATTAGAATTAGTCCAGATCAATGAGAGCTTACGGGCAAATAAGCCATAGAAGATCGCCCTTCAAGGACTTCAAAAGAGGAATCACCTACGGTGGCCTGACCTTGGGATTCGCCTTTTTGACGGGGGCTATCTCCGGCCTTTTCCGTTGGTACTCCATTCAACCGGCGGTGGCTTTTGCCTCCTCTACCGGGGTCATTGTGCTGCTCAATTTATTTGTCGCGTTGTTTTTGATCCTGAGATGGAGCCTCGTATACCTCCTTTCCCGAAAGCCTTACCTGATCCCAAAATTCTTTCTCATATCGCTGGGATACTGCACCGTTTACATGCTGTTTTTCGGTGTCCTCCGGATCGGCAACTTCTACTATTTCTAATCCTTACACAAGGATTTGGTGAATTATCGGGGACCACTCCAATCGAGTGGTCTTTCTTTTTTACTCCAGGCTCAGATTCAGTCTGGCCTCGGCCAATTCCCGTTTGCTGTGCTGGTCGCCCTGGGCTTCGGCTTTCCGGATACCGGTTTCGTAGGTCTGGAGCGCCTCCGTTTCCCGGCCCAACTCTTCGTAAAGTTTGCCCAGATGGTAATAGGCACCCACATAATCGGGATCGCCATTCAGAAGCTGAACGTATTGCTCACGCGCCAGGTCTGCCTGGTCCATCGATTCGTACTCTTTGGCGATGGCGAAGAGTACAAAGGAATCCTTCGGATTTTCGGAAAGCAATTTTTCCAGTTGCAGCAGACGGGCTGTTTTTTCCATGAATAATGAAATAATGCAATAATGAAAGAATGAAAGAATTTAGCCTGGCGTGCCGGGAATTTCAAGTTCCAGTTTAACGAAAAATCTGACATTGCGAAAGCAAACGAAAGGGAAAGACAGGTGTTGATATAAATGGTTAGCGAAAATTCGCTAATTTCTTTCCTTCCGCTGCCGAATTGGCTAAATTTGGACCGCCACGAAGTGGCATGTGTTTGAAATTGCAAAATGAACGACTATGAAATTACTCGTTTGTGTGAGTAAAACCCCGGATACGACGACTAAAATAGCTTTCAACGAAGACGGGACAGCCTTCAACAGCTCGGGTGTTCAGTACATCATGAACCCTTATGATGAATGGTATGCTCTCGTGCGGGCTCTGGAGCTCAAGGAAGCTGCCGGCGGCAGCGTCACGCTGATCAATGTCGGGCCTGCCGAAAACGATACGGTCATTCGAAAGGGGTTGGCCATAGGAGCAGACGATGCCGTGCGGATCGATACGGAGCCGCAAAGCGCTTATGCCGTGGCCCGTCAGATCGCCCATTATGTGGAAGAACAAGGCGGTTATGATATTATTTTCCTGGGCAAGGAGACCATCGATTACAACGGCTCGGAGGTGGGCAGTATGCTGGCTGAACTTCTGGATATGCCTTTCCTCTCCTATGCCAGCCATATGGAAATGGAAGGAGAGACTGCGGTAGTCCAGCGGGATATCGAAGGGGGTGTGGAGTCGATCGCGGTGAAGCCGCCTTTCGTCATCAGTGCGGCCAAAGGACTTGCCGAACAGCGCATACCCAACATGCGGGGGATCATGATGGCCAAACGCAAACCGCTGAATGTAGTTGCCCCGCAGGATATCGAAGACCCGTCGGTGGCGGTTCATTATCAACTTCCTGATGACAAAGGTTCCGTAAAACTGGTCGATCCGGAGAACATGGACGAGCTGGTCCGGCTCCTGCACGAAGAAGCGAAAGTCATTTAACAGACAAAGGAACAGACACCGGCTTTTGAGCCGATCAAAAATAAGAAGATATGGTACTGGTATTGGCAGAACATCATAAAGGATCTTTTAAGAAAGCCGCCTTCGAAGCGGTGACTTATGGTCATAAAGTCTCCCGCCTGATGGATAAGGAGTGTGTGGCTCTGGTCCTGGGGAATGCGGAAAACGCGGGTGAGCTGGGCGTGTACGGGGCAGACCGCGTCCTTCAGGTAGAGAATCCTTCCCTGGACCGATTCGACAGCCAGATTTACAACCACGCTATCGCTCAGGTAGCCCAGGAAATCGGGGCGGAGGTAGTTGTGTTGAGTCACTCTTCGATGGGGAAATCCCTGGCCGGTGGCTTGGCGGTTAAGTTGGAGGCCGGTTCCGTTTCCGGTGTCAACCAACTGCCTACGCTCGAAAACGGCTTCCGGGTGCGCAAAGGAGTATTTTCCGGAAAAGCGTTGGCGGAATTTGAGATCCGGACGCCCGTCAAGGTGCTTACGCTTATGGGCAATTCCATCCCGCCGGAGAAGCTGGGTTCGGCTGTATCGGTCGAAGACAAAACCCTGGAACTTCCGGAATCGCGTCTGGAAATCCGCGAAGTCAACCGGGTGGAGGGAACCGTTCCCCTGCCGGAGGCTGAGCTGGTTGTTTCCGCCGGTCGCGGCATGAAAGGGCCCGAGAATTGGGGTATCATTGAAGAACTCGCCCAGGCACTCGGTGCCACCACCGCCTGCTCCAGACCGGTGGCGGACGTCGGCTGGCGCCCTCACCACGAGCACGTCGGGCAGACGGGTATTGCCATTCGTCCCAATTTGTACATTGCCGCCGGAATTTCAGGTGCCATTCAGCATCTGGCGGGGGTCAACAACTCCAAGGTCATCGTGGTGATCAACAAGGACCCGGAAGCGCCCTTTTTCAAAGCTGCTGACTACGGGGTGGTAGGGGATCTGTTTGAGGTCGTTCCCCGGTTGACCAAAGCGATCCAGGAATTCAAGGAGGGATAGCTGAAAGGGTTGAGGATCTGGAGGTGAAGGCTTAAAGAGGGCTAAAAGTCAGTCTCGTATGGTTATTCCCGCAAATAAGTGTACCTTTGCCGCGCTATTAACGATTTTCGTGATCTAAAATGGTACACTACTGATGGCAGTTTATCTTTCTCAAGAAAAGAAGGCAGAGATCTTCAAGGAGTACGGTGGCTCCGAAAACAACACCGGATCTGTTGAAGCGCAGATAGCCCTTTTCACTTACCGCATCCAGAGTTTATCCGAGCACTTAAAGGAGAATAAAAAAGACCACTCCTGCCGTCGGGCTCTGTTGAAGATGGTAGGTCAACGCAAGCAGTTACTTCAGTATCTGGCAAAAAAAGATATCGAGAAGTACCGGGCCCTGATCGAGAAGTTGGGTATCCGGAAGTAAAAAAGTGGGAAGTGGGGGCATCCTCACTTCCTTTTCTTTTCGGTAGAACTCGCTTTTTGTATTTTCGTAAATGGTCAGTAATGCCTCCCTTCCAGGGTATGCCGCTGGAGAGTCGATCCTCAAGAAACCGAACCCTTCCGCCCGTTGGCACTGCTCAAGAAAAAGGAAGTTTACGCCAACCATCAAGATCTTAATTAAAATTTGATAAGTATAATGGGACAAAAGACGCCTATATCCACGTCCTTTAATCTGCCCGACGGCAGAACCGTAACCATTGAAACCGGAAAACTAGCCACCCAAGCCGACGGATCTGTCGTAGTACGGGTCGGCGATACCATGCTGTTCTGCAGCGTTGTCTCCAATCGTGAAGCCAAGGAAGGGCAGAGTTTTTTTCCACTCTCTGTCGATTACCAGGAAAAGTTTGCCGCTGCCGGCCGGATTCCCGGAAACTTCTTCCGGCGTGAAGCCCGCCTCTCCGATTACGAAGTGCTGATCTCCCGTTTGGTAGACCGGGCCATCCGCCCCCTGTTCCCCGACGGCTACATGAACGAAACCCAGGTGATCATTAATCTGATCTCCGGCGAACTCGAAACCTTGCCGGATGCCTTCGCCGCCCTGGCCGCATCGGCGGCTCTTTCCGTGTCCGATATCCCCTTTATGGGGCCCATCTCGGAGGTTCGCGTAGCCCGGGTCCAAGGCGAATATCAAATCAACCCGACCAAATCGGCTCTTGAGGATGCCGACCTGGATATCATTGTGGCAGCCTCCATGGACAACATCATGATGGTGGAAGGAGAAGCCAAAGAAGTCCCCGAGCAGGTTCTCGTGGATGCCATTCGCTTCGGTCACGACGCGATCAAAGTGCAGTGCGAAGCTCAGATTAAACTGGCGCAACTGGTGGGTGAAAAAGCCACGGTCAAACGGGAAGTCGAGCTACCCAAGGAGGACGAGGCCCTCAAGAATAAGGTTGCTGAGCTGTGCCGGGACAAGATCGAAGCCGTTTGCCTGCAGGCTCTGGAAAAAAATGCCCGTAAGGAAGGATTCAGCGCCATCAAGGAGGAATGGGCGGAATATCTGGAGGGAAACCTGAGCGAAGAGGAACTCGAGGAAAAACAGGGCCTGGCCATGGATTACTTCGACAAGCTGAAGAAAGAAGTGATCCGGGCTTGCATACTGGATAAAGGCCTTCGCCTGGACGGACGGAAATCCTCCGACATCCGGGACATCTGGACGGAGGCGGATTACCTGCCTTCGGCGCACGGGTCCGCCATCTTTACCCGGGGAGAAACCCAATCCCTCACCTCGGTAACCCTGGGAACCAAGCTGGACGAACTTATGCAGGACAATGCCCTCGAGCAATCCTTCCAAAAGTTCATCCTGCACTACAATTTCCCGGCCTTTTCGGTGGGCGAAGTAAAACCCATGCGGGGCCCGGGCCGAAGAGAGGTCGGACACGCCAACCTGGCCGGTCGTTCCATTCGCCAGGTATTACCTAAAGACATCCCCTATACCATCCGGGTGGTCAGCGATATCCTGGAGTCCAACGGCTCCTCCTCCATGGCGACGGTCTGTGCCGGATCGCTGGCTTTGATGGATGCGGGCATACAGCTCAAATCCGCCGTGGCCGGTATCGCCATGGGGCTGGTATCCGACGGAGAGCGCGTGGCGATCTTGTCTGACATCCTCGGCGATGAAGACGCCGTAGGCGATATGGATTTCAAAGTTACCGGCACCCGGCAGGGAATCACGGGATGCCAGATGGATATCAAGATTGACGGGCTCCCCTATGAGACCTTGACCCAGGCGCTCGATCAGGCGCGGGAAGGCCGTCTTCATATTCTGGATAAAATGGCCGAAACCCTGGGCGAGCCGCGTGAGGACCTGAAGCCGCATGCTCCCCGGATCGAAAGCCTGGTCATCGACAAGAGTTTCATCGGAGCCGTGATCGGCCCCGGCGGAAAGGTAATCCAGGAGATCCAGGCCGAAACGGAAACGACGATCAACATCGAAGAAGTGGACGATACCGGCGTTGTTACCATTGCCAGTTCCAACAAAGATTCCATCGATAAGGCCATGGCCCGGATCAAGCGCATCACTTTCGTACCCCAGGTCGGCGACGAGTTCGATGCCGTGGTCAAAACGGTTATGCCTTATGGGGTTTTCGTCGATTTTCACGGAAAAAGCGGACTTCTTCACGTATCGGAGATTTCGCATTCACGGATCGAAAATGTGGAGGACGTCTTCAAGGAAGGAGATCCGGTCAAGGTGAAACTGATCGGCGTGGACAAGCGGACCGGTAAACTTCGCCTTTCTCGTAAAGCGCTGATTCCCAAGCCTCAACGAAATGGCGGCGGACAGAATGAGCGCGATTGATCTTTCGCTGTCCTTGAAATAATCTTCTTTCTGTCGACTAACGCCCGGCCAAATTTTATTTGGCCGGGCGTTCTTTTTGCCTTAATATATCTTGTCTGAAATGAAATTTTGAAGGAAAATGAAATAGTGCTGTGGTATTTAGCATTTGGGAAACTATTTTGAGAAAAGAAACGTAATTGGATATGTAAAATTCGTCCAAAAAGTCCCAAACCCATGCGTCAACTCAAGATTACCAATAAGATTACGGCTCGTGAGAGTCTGTCTTTAGACAAGTACCTGAACGATATTGGTAAGATCCCCATGCTTAATGCCGAAGAGGAAGCTGAGTTGGCCAGAAGGATCAAGCAAGGCGATCATCAGGCTTTGGAGAAGCTGACCAAGTCCAATCTGCGATTCGTGGTTTCGGTGGCTAAGCAATACCAGAATCAGGGATTGTCTCTGAGCGATCTGATCAACGAAGGTAATGTGGGCCTGATGAAGGCCGCCCGCCGCTTCGATGAGACCAAGGGATTCAAGTTCATTTCCTATGCCGTGTGGTGGATCCGGCAGTCCATCCTCCAGGCGATTGTCGAATATTCCCGCATCGTAAGGCTCCCCCTCAACAAAGTGGGTTCCTATAATAAGGTCAACGAGGCTTTTCTTTCCTTCGTCCAGGAATTCGAAAGGGAGCCTACCCATGAGGAATTGGCCGAGTTGCTGAATATGTCGCCCCGCGAGGTGGCCAATATGCTGAAAGGGAACGGCCGGCACGTGTCCGTTGACGCACCCTTGAGCGGCGAAGATGGGGATTCCACCATGCTGGATGTCTTCACCGCTGATGAAAACGAAGCACCCGACGACCAGTTGATGGAGCAGTCCCTCAAAGAAGAAGTCCAGCAAGGTCTGTCCATTCTCAGTCCCCGCGAGGTGGAGGTGCTTTCCTCCTATTATGGCCTCAACGGAAATAAATCCCTCACCCTCGAAGAGATCGGGGAACTCTATGGACTGACCCGGGAGCGGGTCCGCCAGATCAAGGAGCGTGCCATTCGGCGTCTGCGAAAGTCCTACAACCGCAATGCGTTGAAATCCTATTTAGGATAGTTTCTATCCGCCATTCGGTATTATCCGTCCAATATTCCCCGGTTTCACCTGAAGAAGGAAGGGCATTATGCTATTTTTGATCTCCTGCCGGCCGGCGAGCCGGCCAGGCATAATCGAGTACTATGGGCATTTTAGCATTGGCTTCCCTTCTCGTGGCAGGTACGGGCGTTTTTCTGATCAGTCGTATCCTGCCCAACCTTTCTCCTACCCAAAGGCGATTGCAACGCGATATCAAACTATTGCGGGAGCAATTGGCCGAACAGGACTTCGAGCTCATCCCTTTAGAAGGCGGTGAAATTGAGCTCTTATCCGACAACCAACTGGATTCCAAGAAAGCCAGGGGATTTAAAAAGATCAGCCGGGGCACCTTTACCACCATCTACAACGAACCAGTATTGTCCTATGCCTTCCGGAAGTACCTGAGCGGCCCGGATGGATTGATCGTTGCCAAGACCCGGAAGCACGAATTCATCTTCTGGATACGTGCCAAGGGCAGCCGCCTGATCATAGATGAGACTTTCACCGGTGTTTTGGATCCGGAAGGCCGCTTGCTGGACCGACCCAAGGGAAAAGAAACCCTCGCCACGCTTCAAAAGCAGGAGAACGGAATGAAGGTTTTTCGAGTCGGAGAAAGGGAGGTGGCCACCTTTTCCGCTCTTCGCCCACCCGACAAGAGCGGTCTGCAATACCGGGTTTTCGAGTTGGTCAGTTCCCCCCTGGAAGAAGAAGAACGCAAATTGCTGTTGGCCATTACACTCTACGAGTTGATCACCCGGATGCCGGACTAGTGTTTTCTTTCCTCCTTTCGCAATGGGTTGTTGCCGCCGAAATCCGCCAATCGGATGCTGCATTTGGTGGAACGAAGTTCATTCCTCATATTTGACCTTTCAGATCGCAATTCAACCTTTCGGGGAGTGGAACGTTTATCCACCAATCCTGCGATCAATCGGTAGTTATGAATATCAAGAAGCAGCTCAATCTGGTCATTTACCGGTTCCGGGAAAAAGGCCTGGAGATTTTTCTCGTCAACGATGAAGCGGAAAATTGGGATTTTCCCAAAGCGGAGTTTGATCCGTCCAAACCTTCTGAGCTTCCGGAAGATACCTTCATTGAACTGGATCCCATCGATCAAGAGAACGGAGAAACTGAAAATGCCGTGGCTGCCGAAGGCGATTGGCATGACATTCCTTCCCTCAAGAATATGCTGCTCGAGGATGCCCATTTCCTCAAAGAAAAGGTAAAAGACATGGATCAGGGTACTTTCCAAACCCTGAAGGACGCCCTCCAAAAGGTTATGCCGCACCAATATGCCTTTCTGAAAGAATTGAAGGATATTCTGGTAGACCGCAATTCCATCCGGGACCTGTAAGTTTGTCCTTCTTTTGGGCTTCTCCCTAAGCGGTGGTTTCGGCCTCCCCGGTCTGAATTCGCCAAAGCCCGGCGTAAACTCCATTCTGCAGAAGCAGGCTTTCGTGAGAGCCCTCTTCCGCCACTTCTCCGCCCTGCAACACGACGATGCGATCGGCCTTGCGTATGGTACTCAAGCGATGTGCGATGATGATGGCCGTTTTTCCTTCTGTCAGCTCCTGCAGGTTTTGCTGTATGGCCCGCTCGGTTTCCGTATCCACGGCACTGGTCGCTTCGTCCAGGACCATTACGGGGGCGTTCTTGAGCAAAGCGCGGGCGATACTCAACCTCTGACGCTGGCCGCCAGAGAGCTTGATGCCCCGCTCCCCGATCACACTCTCGTAGGCTTGAGGGAGGGAAAGGATAAAATCGTGGAGCTCGGCTTTGCGAGCAGCTTCCTCAATCGCTTCCTGAGAGCACTCTTCCAGGGCATAGGCTATGTTTTCCCGGATCGTCCCGTGAAATAAATAGACATCCTGGCTGACGTATGCGATCTTTCTCCGCAACGCCGCCAGATCGAGCGACCGGATATCCTGACCTCCCAGGAGGATAGCCCCCTGGGATACGTCATAGAATCGATACAAGAGCTTGATCAGAGTAGTTTTCCCACCGCCTGTGGGCCCGGCGATCCCGATGGTAGCACCGGCGGGAACTTCCAGGTCGATCTGTTTGAGAATGAGTTGGTTTTGGCGGTCGTAGGAAAAGGCCACTTTCCGAAAAGCGATGCCCAGGGGCGTTCCGTTGACTTCGGCGGGCTTCGGGGGGGAAGATATAGCGGGCTGGCTATCCAGCAGGCCGAAAATGCGGCGGGCAGAAGCGCGGGCTCGCTCGTACTCGTCGAAGATGAAGCCCAGGCGGGTGACCGGCCAAAGCAGACGCTGGATCATCATAGCGAAGAACGCCAGCCCGCCGATAGTGAACCGCCCCGGTTCGAACAGAACCCAGTAGGCTCCAAGCAGCAGGGTGCCGGCAAAACCCAGAGCGATGAACATGCGAATGACGGGAACGTAGATCGAGCTCCAACGGATGGCCTGGAAATTGGCTTCCCGGTATACTTCAGATGCCTCGGATACCCGTTGGGATTCGAAGGGCTCTGCTGTGAAACTTTTGATGACGGCCATGCCGGATATGTTGTTTTCGAGCCGCGCATTGAGTTGCCCGACGCTCTCCCTGACCTTTTTGTAGTAGGGAGCCACTTTTCGCTGGTAGTAAAGGCTGCCCAGGAAGATGAAGGGAATGGGTGCCATCCCGATCAGTCCCAGCGTCAGGGATTGATTGAGCAATGCCCAGCCCGCAAAAAGCAGAAGGATGATGATCTGCACGATCTCATTGAAAATAGAATTCAGGAAGCGCTCCAGTTGATTGACATCATCGTTCAACATGGCCATCAGATTTCCGGTCCGTTGCTTTTCAAAATAGGCCATTTCCCGTTGTTGCATCTTCTGGTAGGTATCAACGCGAAGATCGTGTTGTACGCGTTGGGCCAGACGCATGAAGCCGCTTTTGAGCAACCATTCGGTGAAGCTTTCCAGTCCGAAGATCAACACCGTAAGTCCTGCCAGAAAAAGAATGATGGGCCAGATCTCAGATAGCCCGGTAAGGGCAAAGATCCATGCGGGCGGATTTCCGCTCACTGTATCGATGACCCAGGCGGTGAGGAAGGGGGGCATCAGATCCAGGATTTTATTGGCGATGCTGGAGGTGGTTGCCGAAAGTAAACTGGCCCGGTAGTTTCCCAGGTAGTGGAACAACCGCCTCATGGGATGAGTGATCTTTTTTCCCAACGGGTATTGTGGTCCGGTAGTCATCGGGAATACATTAAGCTGTCGGCCTGAGCCGCCTCCCGGCTTTTGACAAAGGCCAGGTATTGTTTGATGACAGACTCGGCTTCCGTGATGCGCGTCTGGATCCGCTTTTTTTCTTCCAGACTTACTTCCCTACAATGAGTCAGAGAGTCGGGTAGTTCATTTCGCAGGAAAAGAATGCCCAATTGGTTTTTTCGGTAGGCCAGGTCCCACCTGTGGAACTCGACCTCCGGTCCCAGGCAGTCCATACCGTTCCCGTAGTAAGTCGGCGCCTTTTCCAGTAAGTCGGAAACTTCCCTCAGTCGGTCGGCCAGGCTCTTCCGGGGCTGAGCCAGCTTGTTTTTGGCCCATCCCGCCAGATTGTATCGTTCGGGTTGATGCAGCAGGGATTCCAGTCGGCGGTCGACCGTCCTCAGTTGGATCTTCAGCGTCTGGATATCTTTTTCGGGCAAATCTTCCCAATTCGGGTAGGGGTCTACTTTTTGCAGTAATTCGCTTGCCATTTGCCGCAACTCACGCAGGCTGTCCGGGGGCAGGCTTACGGGCTCGGTCTCTGCCAGATAGGCCAGATGCTGCCGGAAAAGCCCTTGCCATCGGGGAAAGGGAGAAAATTGCTGACAGCCCGACAGAAAGAGGACGAACAGGAGGGCCCAGATGTCATTAGGAATTCGCATGGATGCGCACTTTTGCCAGCGCCAATACCATGGCCAGTTGTTCCGCTTCATTGAGGTTGCTGTTGTCCAGCAAAACGGCGTCGGACGCCATTCGGAGCGGATTGATGTCCCGGCTGGTATCGATCCGGTCGCGCTCCCGGAGGTTGCGGCTGACCTCGCCTTCGGTGGTCGAAATCCCCTTACCCAAGAGTTCCTTATACCTACGCTGGGTCCGGATTTCGGGAGTGGCGGTCAGGAAGATCTTCAGTTCGGCCTCCGGGAAGACGGCCGTGCCGATATCCCGTCCATCCATGACGATCCCGCCTTTTTGGCCCATAGCCCGCTGCTGCTTGAGCATTTCCTGACGGACCAGGGGGACAGCAGCCACCTCGCTGACGCGGTCGGAAACCTCGAACCCCCGGATCTCCTGTTCGACCTCTTCGCCGTTCAGCAAAATGCGGTTGGAGCTATTGAAATGCAGATCCAGGGAAGCCAGAACAGGCTCTATCGCTCCGCTGTCCCCGAGAGAGGTGTTGCGGCGGAGAAAGGCCAGCGTAACAGCCCGATACATGGCCCCGCTGTCGACGTACAGATAATTCAGTTCGATGGCCAGGGCCCTGGCCAGAGTACTTTTCCCACAGGAGGAGTATCCGTCAATTGCAATGGTGATTTTTCCCACGCGAAAGCCAGGTTTAGGGAATCCAGATCCTTAAAGGTAAGGGATGTCCGAGGATTTTCCCGAGCGGTATGCGAATCCGGGATGGTTTTGGATCCGAGGATCAGCCCGGACAGGTATCCGAACATGCCGATCGGTTTTCGGCAGGGTTAATACTCATCCTCGTTGAACAGAAAGTCGTCCTTCCTGGGGTAATCCGGCCAGATATCTTCGATACTTTCATACACCTCTCCCTCATCTTCCATTTGCTGCAGGTTTTCGATCACCTCCAGCGGGGCACCTGATCGGATGGCGTAATCAATGAGTTCATCCCGGGTAGCCGGCCAGGGTGCTTCTTCGAGATGATAAGCTAGTTCCAGTGTCCAATACATTGACTATGCACAGTTTGTTTTCATGGGACTCTCCGCCCGGGAGGACGAAGATCCTTTTCAATAAGTAATCGAACCGACGAGCAGTTCAATTCGCCGCAAAAAATGCTAAAATTATTGAATCATACAACTGTTGAGGCAAAATTCCGACCCGTCAGGATATTATTATCCTGAAAATGAGTTAGTTATTTTGAAAAAATTCCTGGTCGATGATCGACATGTTTTGG
The DNA here is from genome assembly GCA_964640855.1 of uncultured Saprospiraceae bacterium. Lineage (GTDB taxonomy): Bacteria > Bacteroidota > Bacteroidia > Chitinophagales > Saprospiraceae > JAJDFU01. The sequence continues at coordinate 8,329 of CAZXIX010000047.1, read as the reverse complement.
TTTCCGTAGTCGGGAGCCAATAAAACCTCCCCGTCGGGATTGGCTGGACCGGTGGGGTCGCAAAACCAGAATTTTCTTCCCTCCACCTCCAGGTAATGGCCCTCACCTTCCGGAAAAGCAACGGCCGTGGTGAGGTGGTCGGGCAGATCGACGACGACTATGGGCAAATGAAGCCAGTGCGTGACCAGCTGAAAAAACAGGGCTACCCGGTCTTCGCAATCCGAATAGGGGAAAAAGAAAAGTTCCTGGGCAAAAAAGGGTCTTTCCCGGCCGTAGGCTTCATCATCGGTTTTGTAGGGGAAGGCTTGCCGGCAAAAAGCGAGTAGAAACTGGATGGCCTCCCGCTTGGATTTTCCTTTTAGCTGGGGTTTCAACCAGGCATCCAGTTGTAAATTTAATTCCGGACTGATGGGGGTGCGCCAATACTGCTTGCTTTCCAGGATCGGATATTCCTCCAGGATCATCCGCATGGCCGGCGCGTCCGGGATCAGAAGTTCTTCTTCAAAAAGCTCGTCCTGGTACTGGAAGTGAAATTTGCGGGTGGTTTTCCGGCTCTGGAAACGGGGCCAATCCTGCAACCGGAGGCTTAGAGCGCGTCCGTTGGGGTTTGGGGCGAGCGGAAAGTACTGCCCCCGGCGGTCGGGCTTGCTCCGGCTGTTGATGGTTGATGGGATCAGGTAAGACCGGGCGTCGTCTTCAAAGGACAGCGTAAAGGCATTGAATACCCGATCGGTAACGTAAAACATGGTTTCGAGCCGGTCAGGATAGATCATCAGCCGACTATCGAAACCTGCCTGCGCCAGGAGTAAAAAGAGAATAACTTCCCTCTGATCCGGTCCCAGGGTGGGATAAGCTTGGGCAAGCGTTTCGGAAATCAGCTTGTAGTAAAGCCAGTCGTTCAGACGGTAGGTGTCCCGCATTTCCGATAAGATCAGGCCTAGCTGTTTGAGATGGGCGGTGGGTACCTGGTTCAGAAAGCGGTGGACGTCGGCTGCCAGCCGCAAGGGCTGTTTATCCCGGGGGAGATCCGGAAGTCCGTTCAATTCGATGGAAGCCGTGTAAAACCGGAGATGGCCCTGGCCTTCCGACTGGGCCGACAGGCCCGATAGGGTGAAACCCAGGCATAGCAGGAGCGATAGCCTTTTCAACGACAGAAGAGCAGATGGCTCGGTAGACCTCATGATAGGCATAAAAGGGAACGCTACCTCACCTTATTGTACGAGCTGGCAAAAAACTCGTCCGGCCGTAGGTATCCTGTTTTTAAATGATCAGCATGGCGTCGCCATAGCTGAAGAAAGCATATTCCTGTTTGACCGCCTCCTTGTAGGCTTTCATGATCAGGTCATACCCGCCGAATGCACAGATCATGATCAGCAAACTGGATTTGGGCAGGTGGAAATTGGTAATCATGCTATTGGCGATGCTGAACTTATAGGGGGGGTAGATGAATTTGTTGGTCCATCCTTCGGCTTCTTTCAACATACCTTCGGCTGACACGGCGGATTCTATGGACCGCATAGAGGTGGTGCCGACGCTGCAAACCTTTCGGTTCTTTTGCAGGGCTTTGTTCACTTTTTCGAGGGCGTCGGAATTGACCTTGAAGTATTCCGCATCCATTTTGTGCTTGGAAAGGTCTTCTACATCGATGCTCCGAAAGGTACCCAGGCCGATGTGCAGGGTCAGCTCGGCGAATTCAATACCCTTGATCTCGAGGCGCTTCAGCAATTCCTCCGTGAAGTGAAGGCCGGCGGTAGGCGCGGCTACAGCTCCGGTTTCCTTGGCGTACACGGTCTGGTATCGTTCCTTATCGATCTCTTCGGCTTCTCGCGAAATATATTTGGGAAGGGGGGTATTGCCCAGATAATAGAGTTCCTTGAAAAATTCCTCTTCCGGCCCGTCAAACAGGAAGCGGATGGTCCGCCCCCGCGAAGTGGTGTTGTCGACCACCTCCGCTACCAGGACGTCGTTGTCGTGCTCGTCGCTGAAGTAGAGTTTATTGCCTACCCGGATTTTGCGGGCGGGATCGACGAGTACGTCCCAAAGACGGGCATCCCGGTTGAGCTCCCGAAGGAGAAAGACCTCGATGTTGGCCCCCGTTTTCTCTTTGCGCCCGTATAGTCGAGCGGGGAAGACCTTGGTATTGTTGAAGATGAGAACGTCATCTTCGTCGAAATACTCCAGGATATCCTTGAAGATGCGGTGTTCGATGTCGCCGGTTTCGCGATGCACAACCATCAGGCGGGATTCATCTCTTTTCTCGGCGGGGTATTGGGCGATCAATTTTTGGGGAAGATCGAAATTAAACTGAGACAGCTTAGTTCTCATGGATACGGTTTTGCGAATAGAGGATGCAAATATAACAATCTCATCCGCTATAGGTGGGGTGGCGGCTCCGGAGGGTTTAGGCGAAAATTGAGGCGCATTCATCGAATCAAGCCTGTTAATTATCGGTGAGTGTCTATTTTGTCGACTGATTCGACGAAATAAGGTATGTCATGATCCTGACCCGCATCTTTTCAGATAGTTTTTCCCAGGCTTTCCAGCAATTGTGGTCCAACCGGCTGCGCACCTTTCTATCCTTGCTGGGTATTCTGATCGGGATCATTTGCATCATCGGCGTTCTGGCTGCCGTCGATTCCCTGGAATCCAATGTGAGAGGCAGCCTGGACAAACTGGGAGACGACGTCATTTACGTTCAGAAGATCTCCTGGGCGGAAGATCCGGGGGCCAACTACCTGAAATACCTTCGCCGTCCTTCTGTAGATTACGCAGATTTTGAGGTGATCCAGGAGCGGGTTGAGTCGGCCGAGCAGGTTTCCTACACCGTGGGCATCGGGAGCAAAATTGCGAAGTACCGATCCAATAGTCTGGAGAGCGTCGGGATGTTTTGCGCTACCTATGATTTTTTCTCTCTTTTCAAGATTGAGCTGGAAGAGGGCCGTTATTTCTCCCCTTCGGAGTATCATTTCGGTTCCAACAAGGTGATCATCGGCGCCACCGTCCGGGACGAACTTTTCGGCCCCATCAATCCTTTGGGGAAGACCATTTCCGTTGGGGGACGAAAGTTGGAGGTTGTGGGTGTTTTTGAGAAATCCGGGAACAGCCTGATCAATGTTTTCGACTTTGACGACAACCTGATGATCTCTTATGAGTTGGGTCGTAAGATCGCCAACCTGAAATCCAACAGTTTTTTCGGTAATTCCCAGATCAACGTCAAAGCCAGGGAAGGGGTTGACAAAAGGCAGCTCAAGGACGAGATCATCAGTACCCTTCGCGCGCATCGCCGGCTGAAGCCCAAGGAGGATGACAACTTCTCCCTGAATGAACTCAGTATCCTGAGCAATATACTCGATAGCTTTTTCTGGGTCCTCAACATCGTGGGCTGGGTGATCGGCGGCTTTTCCATTTTTGTGGGGATGTTCAGCGTGGCCAACATCATGTTCGTGTCCGTAAAAGAGCGTACGAGCATCATCGGGGTAAAGAAAGCCCTCGGGGCCAGGCAAAGCGTCATTCTGTTGGAATTCCTCATCGAATCCATTGTGCTTTGTCTGGTCGGTGGGGTTATTGGGCTGCTCCTGGTTCAATTCCTGGTCATGATCCTGACCCAGGCGATCGAGTTCGAATTTTTCCTCTCGGTGACCAATATTATATTGGGGCTCACCTTATCGGTGGTCGTGGGCGTGTTGGCCGGTTTCTTCCCGGCCTTGCAAGCGGCCCGCATGGATCCGGTCGTGGCCATGCGAAAATAAGGCCTGCTGCCGGCCATCATCCCGATGCCAGGCGAATCTAAGGAGACTTTCCAGCCCCAGGATTTCGGAAAGCTGCACCGGTTCTTCCGGTCAGCCGGAAATCAGCCGTCCCAAATGGACGCCAGGCGAGGTGAGATCCGGCAATCTTCATCCAAAAGAAAATGAGGGGCACCCTGCACCTGCTCATATTTTCCTTCCTCATTTCGTCTGAACACTTCGATGGACTGCTTTTCCGGGTCGATCATCAGGTAATAAGGGATGCCAAAGTCCTGGTAGAGCTCGAATTTGGTTTGGCGGTCCTTGAGCCGGGTAGGCTCGGACAAGATTTCGGCAACCAAGGCTGGGGGGAAGTCGAGAAAGGGCTTTTCAATGGGCTTACAGACCACCAGCAGGTCCGGGTGGATGACCGTATGCTCGTCCATTTTCAGATCTATGGGCTGGTAAACCCGGCAGTTCGGGCAACCTGCTTCCTGGAGGGCCTGCAGGAAGATGGCGTGGACTTTGCCGGCAAGTTCCTGGTGACGGGGTGAGGGCATGGGGCTCATAGCGTATGGAATCCCTTCGATAAGTTCCCACCTTCCTTCCCAGTTGAGGTAGTCCCTGTAACGGTAATTGGGAAGTATTTTTGCGGATAGCCCCATGCGCTTATTCTTTTTTCGCAAATTTCCATGCCGGCGAATTTAAAAAAGAGCTGCCTTTTGGAAGCAACTCTCGGGCTTCTGATCTTTAGTTCAGCATTTCATAAATGCCGGCGATGCCTTGCCCGCCGCCTACGCAGGCGGTGACCATACCGTACTTCTGGTTGCGGCGTTGCAATTCGTTGAAGAGTTGGGTGGATAGCTTGGCGCCGGTACAACCCAGCGGGTGGCCCAGTGCGATGGCTCCGCCGTTTACGTTGACGATCTCCGGATCGAGGCCGGCTTCCTGGATGACGGCGAGTGCCTGGGCAGCAAAAGCTTCATTGAGTTCTACCAGTTGGATGTCGCCCAGTTTCATGTCTGCCTGTTTCAAAGCCATGGGTATGGCTTCTACGGGGCCGATGCCCATGTGAAGCGGATCTACGCCGCCCACGGAGCAACTGACCAATCGTGCGATGGGCTCCAGGTTCAATTGTTTGACCATTTCTTCGCTCATAACGAGGGTGAAGGCCGCTCCGTCCGACGTTTGGGAGGAATTGCCGGCTGTCACATTTCCACCCTTGGCAAAAACCGGCCGGAGTTTCGACAAGGCATCGATGGTCGTACTTCGGCGTACGCCTTCGTCTGTATCGACTACATGCTCTTTTTCCACGCGTTTGTTATCCTCGACGAACACTTCCCGCACGCTGACCGGCACGATCTCGTCTTTGAATTTGCCTTCATCGATGGCTTTGGCGGCCCGATCGTGAGAGCGATAGGAAAAGGCATCGGCGGCTTCCCGGCTGATGTTGTATTTTTTGGAGACTGCTTCGGCGGTGAGGCCCATGCTTACCAGATAGTTGGGAGTATCCCTGGCCACCCGATAGCTGGGAGCCAGTTTGTAGCCGGTCATGGGGATCATGCTCATGCTTTCGGTCCCACCGGCCAGGAATACGTGCCCCATACCCGCCCGGATCTTGGCCGTGGCAATGGCGATGGTTTCCAGGCCGGAAGCGCAGTAGCGGTTCACGGTCATGCCGGGCACTTCTTTTCCCAGCGCGCGTAGCGAGATCTGCCGGCCGATCTGGAATCCCTGTTCTCCTTCCGGGTTGGCGCATCCGACGATGACGTCGTCTACGCGTTGGGGGTCCAGTTCGGGTACCGTGCTCATGAGGTGCTGGATGACTTCTACGGCGAGGTCATCCGAACGGAAGTTGCGAAAGCCGCCTTTTTTGGCTTTTCCGACGGCGGAGCGGTAAGCTTTTACTATGTAGGCATCCATTTTCTGAAGACTTTAGATAGGTAGATGGTAGATATTTAGACTAGACCTGTGGTAAAATGATTAATTCTCGCCTCGATCTTGTTGAGGACCAAACCACCTGCCTTTCAGGAGGCAGCTGGTTTTTCGTCTTAACTGGATTTTGTGTTTGAGATAAGCTAACCATTGTGACCATAAGTTCAGTTGTCAGTACAGGTTGAGATTTTAAACTCAACAGAATTACTCAAGTGTGTTTTTAAATCCTTGAATCATTCTTTGAATCTCGTCCAGGTTCTTTGAAATAACAGATAATTCCTCTTTTGGGATGAATCCAAGATTTTTGGCAATAAGCAATTGCGTCTCCAATTCGCAGGCCGAGCCTTGGGCGATGTCCAGATATCTGATTAATTGCGGATCTGTATTTCGCCCACATCCCTCTGCTATGTTCGATGGAATTGAAACAGCCGACTTCCGGACTTGCTGCCTCAACCCGAAAACTTCTTCTTTGGGAAAACCTTCGGTGATCCGGTACACATCATTAACTAATTCGATTGCTTTTCGCCACACCTTAAGTTCTCGAAAGTTGTGTTTCAATACCTCGGGCATCTTCAATTGACTGCTTAGTCTACCATCTACTTTCTACCGGTCTACCATCTTCTAGTTCCTCAACGGCTTATTCGTCTGCAGCATGTGCTGTATGCGCTCGAGGGTCTTTTGCTCGCCGCACAGACTGAGAAAGGCCTCCCGCTCCAGGTCCAGCAGATATTGCTCGGACACTTTCTGGGTGCCGGTCAGATCGCCTCCGCAGAGAACCCAGGCTATCTTGCGGGCGATCTTGATGTCGTGCTCACTGGCGTAGCCCCCCAATTTGAGCTCATTGGCTGCCGTGTATAAGGCACCTAACCCCGTCTGTCCCAAAACAGTCACGTCTTCCCGCTGAAGCGGCTGGGTGTAATCCTTGGCCAGTTCCAGTACTTTTTTCTTGGCTTCCGCGATGTTTCGATCCCGGTTGATGACGATATCGTCTTTGGGCGTCAAATAGCCCAAGCCGTAGGCTTCGTGCCCGGAAGTGGCCACGGAGGCCAGGGCAATGGTCTTGAAGCGTTCGAGCAGGGTCGGGATTAATACTTCACCCTCTTTGAATTCGTCGGAAGCGCGAAGGGCGAATTCTTTGGTGCCGGCTCCTCCGGGGATGAGCCCCACGCCGACTTCCACCAGCCCGATGTAGGATTCGGCAGCCACCTGGGCAGAATCGCAATGCATGATGGTCTCGCAGCCGCCCCCGAATACGTAGCCCTGGGTGGCAGCCACCACCGGAATGGCCGAATACCGGCACCGCATGGTGGTTTGCTGAAAGAGGTTGACCGCCATATTGAGCTGGTCGAACTCCTGCTGGTAGGCGAACATGCCAATCAGCATCAGATTGGCGCCCACCGTGAAGTTGGTCGCATCGTTTCCAATGACGAGCCCTTTCCAGTCGCCTTCCTCAGCCAACTGTATGCTTTCATTGATGCCGTTCAGCACGCCTTCGCCGATGGCGTTGTGGGCGCTGGTGAATTCCAGGCAGAGCACCCCGTCGCCGATGTCGTGCAAAAGGGTCTCGCTGGTTTTGTGCACGGGCGCCTGGCCCCGGTAATTATCCAGGATGATGAATTCTTCCGTACCCGGTACCACCTGATAGGATTGGGAAGGTATGTCGTAATACATCCGTTTCCCATCCTCTCGCTTGTAAAAGGAACTATGACCTTCTGCCAGCATATCCTTTACCCAATCGGCAATCTTCTCTCCCTGTTTTTCTGCTTGCTCGATCCCGGCCTTCAGGCCGATGGCGTCCCAATATTCAAAGGGTCCCATTTTCCAGGCAAAACCTGCGCGCAGCGCATCGTCGATGCTGTAGAGATTATCTGAGATCTCGGGGATCCGGTTGGAAGCATAGGCGAATAATCCGTTCAGAGACCTGCGCACCAGCTCGCCGCCTTTGTCTTCGGCTTCGTAAACGGCCTTTACCCTTTGTGACAGATCGTCGATCTGTTTGGCGGTCTTCAGACTAGGCAGGTCCACTTTTTCCTGTTCCTTGTACTCCAGGGTTTCCAGGTCCAGGGCCAGGATGACCCGCTTTCCTTTTTCATCCCGCTCGTCGGTTTTTTTATAAAAACCCTGGCCGGATTTGTTCCCCAGGTAGTTATTGTCCAGCATCCACTGCAGGTAGGAGGGAATCTCAAAAGTGGAAGCCTGTTCGTCATTGGGGCAGTTTTCCTGGATTCCCTGGATTACCTTGACTGAAGTGTCGTGCCCCACCAGATCGCCCAGGCGGAAGGTGCCGGTATTGGGCCGACCGATGGCCGGACCGGTAAGGCGATCCACTACATTAATGGGCAAGCCGATCTCGGTAGTCAGCTGAAAGATCTTGGCCATGGCATAAACGCCCACCCGATTGGCGATGAAGGCGGGGGTGTCTTTGCAAAGCACGGTCCGTTTGCCGAGGTAGACGTCTCCATAATGCATGAAGAAGTCCACCACTTCCGGATCGGTCTGTGGCGTGGGTATCACTTCGAGCAGTCGCAGGTAGCGAGGGGGATTGAAAAAATGGGTTCCGCAAAAATGCTTGCGGAAATCCTCACTTCGCCCGTCGATCATCAAATGGATGGGGATGCCCGACGTATTGGAGGTGACCAGGGAGCCCGGGCTTCGATGCTGGTCTACTT
>CAZXIX010000046.1:19939-33465 GCA_964640855.1 uncultured Saprospiraceae bacterium | reverse complement strand
CGATGACCGCCTGGTCGCACTGGACTGCCTCGGACGCTGTCTTGTGATGCACGCTTCACCTCGTCCACTCCGTATTGGTGAGCATTGTTATATCCAGGCCAATGTGGTGATCCGGGATTACGTACAGATCGGGGATCATGTGACCATACAGTCCGGTTCTATCATCGGCTCGGATGCTTTCTACTTCAAAAAGACGCCGGAAGGATTCCAAAAATGGCGCACGGCAGGCCGGGTGGTCATTGAGGACCATGTGGACATCGGCTCCGGTTGCACCATCAACAGCGGAGTATCCGCCGATACGGTGATCGGGGAGGGCTCCAAACTGGATTGTCACATCCAGATCGGGCACGAGGTCAAGGTCGGGAAGCGATGCCTGTTCGCAGCCCAGGTCGGCATAGCGGGCAACACAAGGGTAGGAGATGAAGTAACGATCTACGGCCAGGTGGGCATAGCACAGAACCTGGTCATCGGAGACAAGGCCGTTATTTATGCCAAGTCAGGGGTATCCAAAAGTCTGGAAGGGGGTAAAGCTTACTGGGGAGCCCCTATTGATGAAGCCAGGACCAAATACAAGGAAGTAGCAGCCGTTAGGCATCTACCCGAGTTTTTCAAGAATTATTACCAGTAAGATCTATTGCTTATTCATGCGCCGGGTGGCGATGATCTTGTTTTCCGGGTCAATGAACTGAACGAGATAAGTGCCCTTGGGGAGGTCGCCGACAAAGAATTGGTTGTCCTCTGCGGAAACAAAGGTTTTTACCAACGTTCCCAGCAGGTTGAAAACCCGGATGTCCTGAACCGTATCGTCGCCTTTCAGGGAGAAGAAATCCCGGGCCGGGTTGGGGTAAATCGTTATCTCTTCCTTGAAATCAAATCCCCTCTCCGACCATTGGCTGTAGGCAGGCAGTAAGAAAAGGAGCAGAAATAGAGTGAGTAGAAATTGCTTCATTCAATTTTCCTTCAAAAAGTACCACGGCGAATATAATACGGGGGAATCGAATGGGATGCAACAAATTTAAATGTTGTTTAACGCGAATTCCTGCCAAAAAGACAAACGCGAAGACCGAAAGTTGCTTTGTGCGGTTTCGTTTACGGAGCGGTGGAGTTTATCCTTCCTTTTGGACTTGCTCTTCGAAATGCGCAACAAACTCTTCCAGCGCCATGCTACCCAGATCGCCTTGCCCTTGCCGCCTTACCGAGAGGCTGCCCTCGGAAGCCTCTTTTTCTCCCACGATGAGCATAAAGGGAACTTTCTTGAGTTCCGTATCCCGGATCTTGCGGCCGATCTTTTCACTTCGATCATCGATAAATCCCCGGATATCCTTAGCCGCCAGTTCTTTTTCTACCTGGCGGGCATAGGCATTGAATTTATCGCTGATGGGTAGGATGGCTATCTGATCCGGAGTCAGCCATAAGGGGAACTTTCCTGCGGTATCCTCGATCAGGATGGAAATAAAACGTTCCATAGAACCAAAGGGGGCCCGGTGGATCATGACCGGCCGGTGCGGCTGGTTGTCGGCTCCGTTGTATTGGAGATCAAACCGGTCGGGCAGGTTGTAGTCTACCTGTATCGTACCCAACTGCCACGATCTGCCTAGTGCGTCTTTGATCATAAAATCGAGCTTGGGGCCGTAAAAGGCCGCCTCGCCCAACTCTTGTGTGGTCTCCATTCCGATGTCCTCGGTGGCTTCGATGATGGCTCGCTCCGCATGCTCCCAGTTCTCGTCGGTGCCGATGTATTTGGAGGGGTTGTTCGGATCGCGAAGGGAGATCTGTGCGGTGAAGGACTTGAATCCCATCTTGGATAGAACGGTAGTGGTCAGATCCAATACGTTCAGAAATTCTTCCTTCAGCTGCTCTTCGGTACAAAAAATGTGGGCATCATCCTGGGTGAAGCCACGAACCCGGCTGAGTCCATGCAATTCGCCGCTCTGCTCATAGCGATAGACGGTACCGAATTCCGCGATGCGTATGGGCAACTCCTTGTAGGAATGGGGGCGGTGGGCATAGATTTCGCAGTGATGAGGGCAATTCATGGGCTTGAGCAGGAACTCCTCTCCTTCTCTTGGAGTCTGGATGGGGCGGAAACTGTCTTCTCCGTATTTTTCCCAGTGCCCTGAGGTCTGGTAAAGCTCTTTTTTACCGATGTGGGGCGTAGTCACCAATTGGTAGCCTCTTTTCTCCTGCTCTTCCTGAAGAAAGCGCATCAATCTTTCACGCAGCTGATTGCCTTTGGGCAGCCACATGGGCAGCCCGGAACCGACCCGGTCGCTGAACATGAACAGCTCCAGCTCCTGTCCCAGCTTCCGGTGGTCTCGCTTTTTGGCCTCTTCGAGCATTTCCAGATACTCGGTGAGTTCCTTTTGCCTGGGGAAGGTCACGCCGTAGATGCGGGTCAGTTGCTTCCGGCTTTCGTCGCCGCGCCAGTAGGCACCGGCCACGTTCAGCAGCTTCACCGCTTTGATCCCGGAAGTATCCGGGATGTGCGGTCCCTTGCAGAGGTCCACAAAATGGCCCTGCTCATAAAAGGTAATTTCACCATCCCGGAGGTCTTCGATCAGCTCCAGTTTGTATTCGTCGCCTTTCTCCCGGAAGTAGGCGAGGGCATCTTTCTTACTCACGTCCTTTCGGGTGAAGACACTTTTTTTCTTGGCCAGTTCTTTCATTTTGGCTTCGATGGCCGGCAGGTCTTCGGTGGAAATGACACGGTCGCCGGGGTCCACGTCATAATAGAAGCCATTTTCAATGGGCGGGCCGATCCCGAATTTGATCCCGGGGTACAATTCTTCCAGTGCTTCTGCCATGAGGTGGGCCGAAGAGTGCCAGAAAGAAGTCTTGCCCTCCTTGTCATTCCAGGTCAGTAACTGAAGGGTCGCATCGGTCTCGATGGGGCGGGTAGCGTCCCATACTTCGCCATTGACTTTTGCGGAAAGGACATTGCGCGCCAAACCCTCGCTGATGGAGCGGGCAATTTCCAGAGAAGTGGTTCCTTTGGGATACTCCCTGACCTGGCCGTCGGGAAAAGTAATTCGGATCATGGTTGGCGGTTTCAAAAAAACAACAACCCCCGGAACGGTGGATTTTGTTCCGGGGGCTCAAATTTAGTTTTTCAACGAGGTCCGACCAAGCCTTTTAAAGGTGGAAATGAGGCAGCCCCCTAGTGCGCTTTGGCGGGTACGGCGGATAAAGTACGGAAAGGGATGTATCGTGTCCTCTTCTTCAGCATGTCGATCACCTCTTCCTCGGATTGATAATTCCCAAGGTCAACCACATGCTGAGCCAGGGTGTCGTATCGTTTCCGCATCAAAAGCACAAATACCTGCAGGAAGTCCAGGCCGTCAAAGACGAGCGCGTCATTGGATCTATAGGTTTCCAGATTATCCTGAAAGTGTTGGGGATGCAGGGTCCAGTGCATTCCCGGGCGTAGGTGATGGCTGATGTGATAGCCGTCGTTCCAGCATTTGTGGTTGTACTTAACGTTAATACAGGTTATGCTGCTTCTGTAAAGGTTGGTAGGATCGTCAGGATCCACAAAGGAATGCTGTGCCCAGTTGCCCATCATCGTAATGAACCGGAAAATGAGGAACGGAATGATAAAGACCACCAGGGTGGCCGGGAAATTTACAAAGGAAAGGCCAATGCACAGGACATAGAAGGAAAGCTCGCCCAGGATGATGCGGGGCACGAAAAAGGGCCATGTTTTCTTCCCTTGGTGGTATCCGACCAGCTGGAAGATGCCACGGAAGAAGAAGTTGGCAAAATAGCGCATGAAGTCCCTGAAGCTATCCCGCTTGTATTCCATGGTGCTGCTGATGTCCTCGTCCAGGTTATTTTCGGCATGATGCATCCCGATGTGGTGGGCATAATAGGTTTCCGGTGTATGCCCAAAGAAGGGAGCCAGAAACCAGGGGATGTAGTAATTCATCCAACCGTATTCCTTCCGAACGAATTTCCGGTGACTTGTGCAATGCATCATCAGGCCAAAAGGCCCTTTGAAATACAGGTTGTTCAAGTACAGGTAAATGAGGGCGAAACTCCACCAAAGCCAGGATGGAAGTCCGGGAATGAAAAGAGCCAGGCCGGCGGGGATCATAAAAATGGAGATCCGCAGGATAAGCGGAACGAAAGGCAGGTCTCGCTCATCCAGTATGAATTTCAAGGCCAATTTTTCCCAGTTCTGGTAGTTGGATTTAGAAGCAAATTGTGGATCGGTGATCGGTCCGTATGGTTTCATAAAGTTGATTTTTTCCCGGTTCTCGGAAATAGGAATTCAGATAGTCGCTCTGTACGAAAGACCTGAAAAAAAGATGTGAAGAAGGGAGGGGGTGAACTCCAGGGCTGTAAAGTAAGGATTGCTGGGCGAGTCAGAGAAGAATCCTGGAAAAAAACTGCGGAAGTGATAGATTTTAGATATCGCGCGTAAAAACTCTTGTTGGATATTTATTTCCCGCTTCGTTTTTCCAAAACCCGATTTAATTCCCGCAGCAGATCACTTTCCTGGAAGCGCAATATCAGGTCTACTCTTCGGTTCTCAGCCCGGCCTTCTGTCGTTTCGTTGGATCGCAGGGGAGAGAATTCGCCTTTTCCGGCGGCCAATACCTGATTGGTGCTCAGACCATATTCCCGGGTCAGCAAACGAGCCACCGAGGAGGCCCGCAAGACACTGTAGTCCCAATTATCCATGCCGACCCGGGCCACGGGTTGGTTGTCGGTATGGCCGATCACATCGACTACCAGGTCCGGAAAACGAACGATAATGGCCGACAGATCTTTCAGAGCCGCTTGTCCGGCGGGGAGAAACTCTTTGGTGGACCCGTAGCGGAAAAGGAGTTTTTCGTTGAGGGATACTACGCAATTATTGGCCCGATAATCCACATTCCACGAAATGGAGTCAAAGTTGGACAGGGCGATCTTACAAGCTTTGGCCACTTGTTCCAGCCGGATCAACCGGTTTTTCAGGAGGTCCTGGGTGTTCTGGATCAAGGCCTCCAGTTGCTTGATCTCCTGTTCTTTATTTTGTATCAGGCGGTCTTTTCCCTGCGCGGTCATGTTGGACTGGCTGACGAGAGCATCCAGTTCTCCCTCCAGGGCATCCAGACGGTCCAGGTACTTATCCTGTGTGGCCAGCAAGGCATCGTTGGAGCCGGTCAGGTAAATAGAGTCCTCTTGAAGACTCATGAGGTGGGTGTTGAGCCTTTGGTTGGTATTTTGCAACACGGTCAGCTCGTACTGGTAGTCCTGCTCCATGAGGCGCACCTTCTTTTTGCTGATGCAGGAAGAAGTCGAAAGAAGGAGTATGCCCGCTATCCAAGTCCATTTCATGGGGTAAAAATAAGCAAGCGTAGGCTCTTGAAAGAACCTACGCTTGCCAGGAATGAGGATATAATTCGGTGATTAGCGAAGTTGGAAGCTGGAAGCTCCTAACAAACCGATATCGGTGTATACGGAGGCCTGATACAGACCAGCTTCCATTTTTTCATCCACGTCGTGCGTGAAGGAAAGGCGCTGGCTGGTTCCGATGTTGACTTCCTTGGCTTCAACAGCGACCAGGCTCATTTCCTGTCCGTTGACGACAATGTCTGCCATGACAGGGCTTTCGGTCTGGATCGGGGTGCCGGATTCATCTGTGATGGTCAGATAAATGGGCCGAACTCCCTGGTACTCCGCAGGTACAGAGGCCAGGTCGAAGGTAACTTCAATGTTTTTTACCCTTTTGGCCCGTACTTCCATCTTACCCTTTCTCTGGAGGGTATTCACTTTGAAGCCGGAGGCTTTGAAGTTGGCCAGGGTAAGACGCTTCACTTCCTCCTGAATGGTCTTGTTGAGGTTGGTCAAAGCTTCGCGGTCTTGCTCGGAAACCTGCAGGTCCTGCTCGAGCTGGCCGGTGCGCATCCGAAGCGAATCGTTCTCGGCCTGAAGCTGAGAGATGTTGATTTCAAGCTCGGATTTGGCCGCCAGAAGCTCCTCGATCTGCGCTTTGAGATTGTTGCTTTCTCCGGCAGCGGCGTTGCGGGCATTGCGGAGGGCACGCTCGGCATTGACAAGCTTGGCTTCGGCATCTTTCAGGTTACCGGAAAGCATTTCGTTGTCGGAAGCGAGGTATTCGTACTCTTCACGCAGGCTGTCGACCTCCTGCTCCAGGTCCGTGCGCAATTGGGCAAGCTCGTCCATTTGCTCGGTCATGACCTGATTTTCGGCCATCAGTTCTCTCTTGGCATTGCTTTGGGTAAAGCCCCAGATAATGGCGGCGACTGCGATGACGCCGGCGATCAGGGCAACTACAAGCAATCCGGAGTTTCTATTAGTGTTGTTAGCCACGATGAAATGGTTTTTGTTTACAGATTTTTTGTTTGCTCGGTAATCAGAATTTTCTGAATACCGATGCAAAGGTATGAGGCGGGGCGGCCGTGTATTTGGACTTATGTATAAAAAAGGAGGAAATATGTATCCGAAAAAAGAAAAAGGAGCCCCAAGGGCTCCTGGTCAAGACCGAAAAGAGGCGTCTTATACCGCTCTCCAGTAGGCGGGTACCCAGACATAGCCCCGGTTGACCCGCTTCCAACGGCCGCTCACGTACACATAACCCGGACGATGGCGAATCCATTTTCCATCCACCCACACATAGCGGTTCCTACGGGGATTCCACTTCCAGTAGCCGTTGACATAAACATAATTACGGCCTGGTTTGACAGGCTTCACCACCACCACCTTGGGGGCAGGCGGGCGAACTTGTACCACAACCGTCTGGGCAGAGACCGCCGTGTTAAACAATAATAAACCGGCAAACAGGCCTAGCGTGAAAAGTATCTTTTTCATGGTAGTTGATTTTGGCCTTTGGATGCCGGAGGATGAGCCGGGTTTAATTCCGATCGTTTAATTTCCCCATTCTTAACGTTTTGATAGGATCTGGCCGACATGACAGACCAAACCGGGCGGACTCAGGTACGTCCGTTCCGGTGCTTTTCAATAAACCAGGCGGACCATGGCCCTGGCCAGGGCGTCCCACTCCCTGGGTTGGGAGTTTTCCAGTACTTTCCTGCGGAAGTCGGCAGTAGCCTGAAAAACGTCCGTCCGGAATTGCTTGAGCCGGGCAGCGATCTCACGCATTTCATTTTCGGAGATGTTCTGCCGCTTCAATTGTTGCATGTCCGCCAAAAGGGTATCGTCAACGAGGTCCAGCTGCCTGAGCAGGCGTTGCTGATATTCCTTTTCGGTCTGAAGGCAGGCCGCTCGCTGGGCCGGGTCCTTTACTTTTTTCCGAATGGTCTTACGAATTCGGGTCAGCGGCTGGAACTTGAGCAATTCTCCCTGGGCATATTCCAAATCGTGACCGACCCTTCCCTTTTCAAATTTTTGATAAACCAGATCGATGACGCCGTCCCATTCTTCTTTCGTCAGAAGGTCCTGCACCCGGATCCGGGTTTTTATGTAATCGTTTAGAATGCTCCCGCGCTCTTGTTGGGAATCCTCGAACAAGGGCAGCAGATCTTCCCGGGTAGCGTTCCGGTCCAGGAAAAGCTTATATAGCCCCCGGGTCCGCAATTTGAGTCCTTTTTCAAAAGCCCGGGCCTTGTCATTGAATGGCTTCAGGATGCCCCACACTTCCTGCTCGCGCGAGGGTTGTTCGATCACGTAGTAGATCTCCGTTTTGGCGTCCGGCAGGAGAAATGCACTTTGGAAATTCAACCCGAAAAGAAGGGAGGCCATTAGGGTATAGATGGCAGTCTGCATAATGGAATTTGGGCGTTTATCGTGTTGGTGGCCTAAAAATAAGAGGAGCCAGGGCTCATAAGGCGACGATGGAAGATTTCCCGCTTTCGGGGATTTAATCATCCGGTGTCCTGCATTCGATCCCGGGTATTCTCACTCCAGGATCACCCGCTCCTTTTTCGGATACCTCACCTCATAGCGCAGGGTCAGCTCTACCGTCTCCTGCGGAGCGAGGCTCAGGTTCCAGGAAACCTCTCCGGTCTCTTCATTCAGAGAGGCGCCGCTGAGTTCTTCTGCACTGACACTTATCTCATTGTTGGCCGGCAGGGGTATCTGATCCAGGACCAGGATGTCCACTTTTTGGGACTTATTATTCCGGACGGTGATTTGGATACCGCGGGTTTCCAACACATTGCTCCCGATGGACCGTTTTTTGGCAAAGGTTTCATCGACCTTTCGTTCGATGCTGATGTTGCGATCGCGGCCGAGGGATAAAGAAAGGGTATCTTCCAAAGCCTGTGCATCCAGCAGGGTGCGCCCCACGAAAGCTTCTTCAAAAAAGAGATTGGCACTTCCGGGTAGAAAACCGTACTGGTCCCAGTCGGTGAATCGGGCGGTAATAAAGGCAGCGGGTTCAAGTTTGGGCACGGCCTCATAGGTATACTGCGCAGGGATTTCGTATTGCCGAAGGTCCACCAGTCGCTTTTCGCCATTCGAGAGTAAGGTATAGGGCTCATCCACTTCGAAGATCAGGTCGACCTCATTCTCCGTCAAGGTTGTGCTCAGGGCGGACCTGGGAGCAGGGGCGACGTCGGACTCGGGTTCGGCCCGGGCCTTTTCCGACTGTAGCCTTTCGTAACCGAGGGGTTCTTGAAAGGTTCCGATTCCTCCGGCCGACCGGCGACTTGCCGCAAAGTACAGGTACCACTTCTCCAGATCCGGCACTTGCCCGCTTTGGGTGGGGTTTGTCGTCGAAAAGGACAATAGCACGTTCTGCCAGTCTTCCCGGGTGTTCTGATAGACTTCCGCCTTGTATTCCAGTTGGAAAGGGCTGGCCACATCGGCTACCCGGATGTCGTATTTCGGCCTCCAGCCAGCATTGTTGACCAGATAAGACAGCCTGAGCCTGACCGAACCGGAGGACTCCGCCCGCAAACGAACTTCGATTTCAGAGGAAGGGTCGTATTGGGAAGACTGTAAATTGCTGAGTTGTTTCTCCATCTGCTCAAGGCGGCGGTCCCGTCTCGTAATCCCTCTTTCCAGGGAGAGTTTTTCACCCATGAGCTTGCTCATTTCGGAGTCGAAAAAGTAAAGTGCCTCGCGGAGATCGGTCAGGCTGGAACTGGCCGGGTTCGAATTCCGCTGCCGGTTCGCCTGTAGCAGGGCCTGTTTTTCTTTCAGCACCTCTATCCGGACCCGGTCCAGTTGGTTAAGTGAATCCAGCAACTCGATTTCCTGTCGGAGGCTGTCGGCCCGGGTTCCCTGACGGGCTTCTTCCAGGAAATTGACGGACCGGTTAACCGAGAGAATAACTATGTCTCCTTCAGCATTTACCTGGAGGGTATTTTCGTCCAGATAGGGAGAAAGCCCCTGGACGATCAGGCTGTGATTGCCGGTCGGCAAATCCACCTTTGCCGAGCGAAACACCTGGGCACCCGAAAGGTATACCCGAACAGCTTCTACTTCCGAGGAGACGGTCTGCGTTCGAAAATCCTGGCTGTAGGCTGAAAACGAAAGCAACAAAGCGATCATCCAAAGTCCTGATCTCATGATGGTCTGGTTTTTTTTTACCGAACTCCAAGGGAAAAGGAAAGCTACTCCGTTTTGCCTTCGCAGCCCGTGGATTATAATCTCACAACTTCCTGTGATCGAGCGTATAACCCGCCTCCCTATCCAAATATTGCCCCCGGAGAGCAGCGTTTTCAAACGTTTTTGCCGGGCCATTTATCCAAGAAAATTCAGCTCGGCAAAACCGATCGGCAGTTTGGCCCCGTAAAGTAAAGTGAAAACAATCCAAACATTCTCAAAAAACCAAATGATGAATTACAGATTTCTTATTGCTTGTTCCTTATTCACGCTTTTCCTTTCGACCCAAGGCCTGTTGGCCCAGAAAGCCATGGAAAAGGTTCCCATGGTGGGCGGTGAAGCCATGTACCCTGCCAAGGATATCGTAGATAATGCGGTCAATTCCAAGGATCATACTACCCTCGTAGCTGCCGTTAAAGCGGCCGGATTGGTGGAAACCCTGAAGGGCGAAGGGCCCTTCACCGTTTTCGCCCCGACCAATGATGCCTTCGAAAATCTCCCCGAAGGCACCGTTCCCACCTTGTTGAAAAAGGAAAACAAGGATGCCCTGGCCGGTGTGCTGACCTATCATGTGGTAGCGGGAAACATGACCTTTGATGACATCGCCAGGATGATCCGCAAAGGAAACGGCATGGCCAGTCTGGAAACCGTACAAGGTCAAGAACTCTCGGCCATGATGAATGGGGAGCACAACATTGTTTTGAAAGACCAGAAAGGCCGGGTGGCCAACATTTCGACCTACGATGTCATGCAGAAAAACGGCGTGATCCACGTGATCGATCAGGTGGCCTTACCCAAGTAAGCCAAGTCAGGAACCACCCCATGGTATGATTTTGTGAGGATCCGCGCTTCAGTGATGGGGCGCGGATTTTTTTATGTACATCTGCCTCTATATGGGCGGGCGGAACCTGGCCTTTTAGTCGGCAGGCTGCTTGCCCAGCAAACCAGCTTTTTGGGAGATTTCCAGCATGCGGTCGATACTCGCCACGCCTTGCTCGATGACCCATTGAGGCAGATTGATTTCCGGTTGCTCGTACTTCATGCAGAGGTACAGCTTCTCCATGGTGTTCCGCTTCATGTGGGGGCACTCGTTGCAGGCGCAAGTGTTGTTGGGCGGCGCCGGTATGAAAACCTTATCCGGGGAGGCTTTTTGCATTTGATGCAGAATGCCGGCCTCGGTGGCCACGATGAATTCCTGGGCGGGGCTTTGCTTGGAATAATTCAGCAATCCCGTGGTGGACCCAATAAAATCGGCTCGATCCAGGATATGGGCTTCGCATTCCGGGTGGGCGATCAGCTTGGCCTCCGGGTGGCGCATCATCAGCTTGGTAATCTTTTCGGCAGAAAAGATCTCGTGAACCATACAGGTGCCGTTCCAGAGCACCATGTCCCTGCCGGTCTTCTTCACCAGGTAGCGTCCCAGATTGATATCGGGCGCAAAGATGATCGGCTGATCTTCCGGTATGCTGTTGATGATGGCCAGGGCATTGGTGGAGGTACAGCAGATGTCGGTCAGCGTCTTCAGCTCGGCCGTACAGTTGATGTAGCTGACGACCAGGTGATCGGGATATTTTTCCTTGAATTTCCGGAAAAGGGGCGGCGGACAGGAATCCGCCAGAGAGCAGCCGGCTTTCAGATCCGGGAGCAATACTTTTTTATCAGGAGACAGCATCTTGGCCGTTTCCGCCATGAAATGGACGCCGGCGAACACAATAATATCCGCATCCGTTTCCGCTGCTTGCTGAGAAAGGCCCAGGCTGTCGCCGATGTAGTCGGCAATATCCTGGATGTCGGGCTCCTGGTAGTAATGGGCCAGGATAATGGCGTTCTTCTCCTTCTTCAGTTTTTCGATCTCTTCAAACAGATCCAAAGTAGGGTCGACATCTATATCCAGAAAGCCTTTGGCTTCGAGATTCTGGGTGGCCAGGGCTAGATCTTCCATTTGCAGGTTCTTTTATGGAAATAACACAGTTTCCGGCTGTGGGTTTTCACTCCAAAGTTACGGAACTCTATTTTCCGATGCCGCTTTTAGCTCCCGTGCAGCATGAAAATGCAGGGCCTTTTGTTCAGATCAGGCAGATCGCGTTTTCTCCATATTTCGATCGGGAAGGTTGCGGTAAACTCAGATGGGAGCGTCAGGTCTGCGGCTAGTCCGAAAAGCGTGGTGGGTTTCAGGTTTTTCAGCGCTTCTTCCAGTACGGCCTGGTTGCGATAGGGGGTTTCCATAAAGATCTGGGTTTGCTGCGAGCGGGCGGATTCCTGTTCCAGGCGTTTCAGATCACGGCCGAGTTGGGGTCTTTTGGGAGACAGGTAACCGTGAAAGGCAAATTGCTGGCCGCTCATACCGCTGGCCATGAGGGCCAATAGGATGGAGGAAGGGCCCACCAGCGGAACGACCCGTACGCCGAGTTCATGAGCCCTCCGGACCATTTCCGCACCGGGGTCGGCCACGCCCGGGCAGCCGGCTTCCGACAACAGGCCCATGTCGTGACCCGCCAGCGCCGGATCCAGGAAGGTTCGTTTGTCTTCCTCCGTCGTTCGCTTGTTCAGCTCGAAGAAGGTCAGATCCTCAAACGGGCGATCGAGACCGCTTTCCCTGAGAAACTGACGAGCCGTTTTGGCGCGCTCAGCGATGAAGTAGTCCAGCCGATGCGCAATGTGCAATACCTTGAGCGGCAAAGCGTGGAGCCCTTTTTCTCCCAGGGGCGTCGGAATGAGGAAAAGAGTGGCCATAACATACGATTGTGGTGGGCGAAAAGCCGGTTTCCCGGCAATATAAACTTATCTGCAGTTCCTCTTTTCAACGGGGCCGATGTGGAAAGCTGTTAACAATATTCTCCTCCGGGCTTTGGGATTAGCCGTATCTTGCAATGCTATGTCTGGCACATACACCATCAAACTGGCCCAGTTCGAAGGCCCTTTCGATCTGCTTCTCTTTTTCATTGAAAGGGACGAACTGGATATTCACGATATCCCCATCGCGAAGATCACGGACGACTTTCTCAGCTACATCCACCAGATGGAGAAGATGAACATCGACCTGGCCAGTGAATTCATTCTGGTAGCGGCGACCCTATGCCGGATCAAAGCCAAGATGCTGCTGCCCCGACAGCCGCTCGACGAGGAAGGCAATGTCATCGACCCCCGG
Organism: uncultured Saprospiraceae bacterium; assembly: GCA_964640855.1. Taxonomy (GTDB): domain Bacteria; phylum Bacteroidota; class Bacteroidia; order Chitinophagales; family Saprospiraceae; genus JAJDFU01. Next base: position 20,801 of record CAZXIX010000046.1, on the reverse strand, counting down.
GAGGAATTGGTGCAGCGGCTTATGGAGTACAAGCGCTACAAAAGCGTACTCGACGATCTTCGGGATATGGAACTGCGGCGCGGGCAGCAGGTCGGGCGGGGAAATACGGCTGGCGAGCTTCGCAAGATCGCCAATCAGGCCCTGGCCGACCAGGAACTGGAATCTCTGACCCTCTTCAAACTCTTGCGGGCCTACGAACGCGCGCTGGAGCAGTTCAAGGACAGAAGGCCGGGGCAGGTCCACCGGATCGTCCCTTTCAACTATACCATCGAGGATCAGCAGGTTCGCATCCTGAAAAAGATCCGCCAGCAGGGGCGCGCCGACTTCAAGGCCATCTTTGAGATCTGCGAAAACCGCATCCATGCCATCGTGACCTTCCTGGCTATGCTCGAAATGATCAACCTGGAGCAAATTACCCTCACCGACGGAGAAGGGGTCAATAACCTGTGGCTGGAGGCAGCCTGAGCATGGGAAGCTTAGGATTCCTGATTTTCGACGGGTGGTTTTCGGAATTTCTTCCTCTGAAACCCTTTTTCGCTTGTGCCCTGCCTGATTAACGCCTCACTCCAGACTATCCACCAACTCCGCATCCTCGAGGGCGTACATGAGTCGGTTGACATCCTCCGAATTCAGGACCAGCCTCCCGGAGAGAATAATCGGATCGGCCATATACTGAACCGGGCTTTTCGTCTTGACTTCCATGACCGTTTCCGGGCCGGCCCCTCCGCAGAAAAAGCACATGTTGTACGGGAAGGCCGATAAAATGAATTCTGTGTGATTCTTGTACCCTTCTACCGGGACGATGTACCCTTTTATGCGGATCGTTTTGCCGTCCAGCTTCTTCAGGGTCTCGCTGAATACC
>CAZXIX010000046.1:741-19929 GCA_964640855.1 uncultured Saprospiraceae bacterium | reverse complement strand
TGAATACCGGCTTGTCTACCTTGAAGCCCAGCAATTCGTCATATTCCTTTTGGAAGGAGACCCTGGACAGGGTCATCCAGGCATTTTCCTGGGCGGAAAGGTTCTGGCTGAGACACGTGATGACAAAAGTAGTCAGGAAAAGCGGGACCCATTTCATGGACGTTGTGGTTTTGAGTTCAAAGGTAATGACAAGAATGCAGCTCAAATGGTTTGACGAAAAAAGGAATTCCCCGAATTCCGGGAAGCAGGGAATGGGTTCTTCGGAGCCCGATGAGGCTTTTTCCCGAAACACCCGATTTGAATGTGAATAACTGTATTTTTGCAACTTCAAAAAACAGAGGACGATTACACATGGCCTATCCTGAATACGATCAGCTCGACCTTCCGAAGATAGATCGCGATATCATGGCTTTCTGGGACGCTCAGGACATTTTCCGCAGAAGCATGGAGGAGCGGGATCCCCAAAACAGTTATGTATTCTACGAAGGCCCTCCTTCTGCCAACGGAAAGCCCGGCATCCACCACGTGATGGCCCGGACCATCAAGGATTTGTTTTGCCGCTACCACACCATGCTGGGTAAACGGGTGGAACGCAAAGGCGGATGGGATACCCACGGGCTACCCATCGAATTGAGTGTGGAAAAGGAATTGGGGATCACCAAAGAGGACATCGGAAAATCCATCTCGGTGGATGAATACAACCGCAAGTGCCGGGAGACGGTCATGCGCTACAAGGATCTCTGGGACGACCTGACCCGCAAAATGGGTTATTGGGTGGATCTGGAGCACCCTTACATTACTTACGAAAACGCCTACATCGAATCCGTCTGGTGGTTGCTCAAGCGACTCTACGACAAAGGCCTGCTTTACAAATGGTACACCATCCAGCCCTATTCGCCGGCGGCCGGGTCGGGCCTGAGTTCGCACGAACTCAATATGCCGGGTGCCTACAAGGAGATCAGCGATACCTCGGCGGTGGCCCAATTCAAGGTCAAAGGGCGGGAGAAAGAATACATCCTGGCCTGGACGACCACACCCTGGACCCTGCCGGCCAATTCCGCCCTGACCGTCGGGCCGGAAATTGACTACGTCCGGGTGAAAGGATTCAACCGTTATACGGGGGAGCCTTCCATTGTGATCCTGGCCAAAGACCGCCTGAGCACTTATTTTACGGAGGCCGATCCCGACCTCAAAGCCACGGACCTCAAACCCGGCAATAAGCCCATCCCCTATCTCGAGATCGTCGAAGAAGTCAAAGGCAAGGAGCTGGTGGGCCTCGAATACGAACAACTCCTGCCCTATGTACAACCCGAAGGACCGGGCGCTTTTCGCGTGATACCCGGAGATTTCGTGACTACCGAAGATGGTACGGGAATCGTTCATACCTCCCCCACCTTCGGAGCCGACGACTTTAAGGTGGCGCAGGAACAAGGCGTGCCTCCCATCATCGTACGCGACGAATTCGGGAACCCCGCTCCTCTCGTGGATAAGAAGGGACGGTTTGTGAAAGAAGTGACCGATTTCGCCGGCCGCTATGTCAAAGACTATGGGCAAAAGGAAGATCGTCCGGTGGATGTCGACATCGTCATCAAGCTCAAGGAAGAGAACAAGCTTTTCCTCTCCGAAAAATACGTTCACAGTTATCCGCATTGCTGGAGAACCGACCGGCCGGTGCTCTATTATCCGCTCGACAGTTGGTTCATCCGGGCCTCAGAGGTCAAAGATCGCATGTACGATCTCAACCTGACGATCAACTGGAAACCGGCTTCTACCGGTGAAGGTCGATTCGGGAAATGGCTGGAGAATCTGCAGGACTGGAACCTGTCGCGCTCACGCTTCTGGGGTACGCCCCTGCCCATCTGGCGAAGCCCGGATGGCAGCGAAGAAATCTGCATAGGCTCCATCGCCGAACTGGAAGCGGGGATGGAGAAAGCCCTCGCCTCCGGACAACTGGCTCCGGAGCAGGAAAAAGCCAATCGGAAATATCTCCAAAAATTGAAGCTGGGCAGAACCCAACCGAAAGACAAAGACGGGAACCCCACCTTTGACCTGCACCGTCCCTACATCGATGAAGCCATCCTGCTGGGGGAATCCGGGAAGTTGCTCTTCCGGGAGCCCGATCTGATCGATGTCTGGTTTGATTCCGGATCCATGCCTTATGCCCAATGGCATTATCCCTTTGAAAACCAGGAAAAGTTTGAGCAGAACTTTCCCGCCGACTTCATCGCAGAAGGGGTGGACCAGACGCGGGGCTGGTTCTACACCCTGCATGCCATTGCTACCATGGCCTTTGACCAGGTCTCTTTTCGAAATGTGGTGTCCAACGGGCTGGTCCTCGATAAAAACGGGGTGAAAATGTCCAAGCGACTCGGAAATGCCGTGGAGCCTTTTGAGACGCTGGCCCAGTATGGCGCTGACGCCACTCGCTGGTACATGATCTCCAATGCGCAGCCCTGGGACAACCTCAAATTCGATCTGGCCGGACTGGACGAGGTAAGGCGCAAGTTCTTTGGGACGCTTTACAACACCTACTCTTTTTTCGCTCTTTACGCCAATGTAGATGATTTCGTCGTGGGCAAAAAGAAAGCCATACCGCTGGCTGACCGCCCGGAAATGGACCGGTGGATCCTGTCCAAGCTGAATAGCCTCAGCCGGGATGTGCATGCTTCCTACGCGGACTACGAGCCTACCCAGGCGACCCGCCTGATCATGAATTTCGTCGATGAGCACTTGAGCAACTGGTACGTACGCTTGTCGAGAAGGCGCTTTTGGAAAGGGGATATGGCACCGGACAAGCAAGCCGCCTACGAAACTCTCCACGAATGCCTGGTGACGGTTGCCCAGCTTATGGCTCCCGTGGCGCCCTTTTTCAGCGAATGGTTGTACCGCAACCTCTCGGATGAAACGGAATCTGTGCATTTGAGCCTGATGTCCCGGGGCGAAGAGGAGGTCATCGACCGGGAACTCGAGCGCCGCATGGATTACGCCCAACAGATCAGCTCTCTGGTACTGAGCCTGCGCAAAAAAGAGAAAATACGGGTCCGGCAGCCTTTGCAAAAGATCTTGGTTCCCGTTCTGGATCCCGATTTCAAACGACGGGTCCAGCGGGTAGAACCCTTGATCCTGGCCGAAGTGAACGTCAAGGAGATCGAATACGTGGACGATGCTTCGGGGATCATTAAGAAAAAGATCAAACCCAACTTCAAAACCCTCGGGAAGCGGCTGGGCAAGCATATGAAACTGGCGGCCCGGCAGATCGGACAAATGGACCAGGAGGACATCGCCACTCTCGAAAAAACCGGGGCGTATATCCTCGACCTGGAAGATGAGCAGGTGGAACTGCGGCTGGAGGATTTCGAAATCCAGACCGAGGATATTCCCGGCTGGCTGGTCGCTTCAAACGGCGAGGTGACCGTAGCTCTGGATGTCAGCCTGACGGATGAGTTGCTCGCTGAAGGCATGGCGCGCGAACTCGTAAATCGCATTCAGAACATTAGGAAAAGCCAGGGGTTGGAGGTGACCGACCGGATACAGGTGAAGATCCAGAAAGACGAAGCCGTTTTGCCGGCTTACGACCGCTTTTCCGATTACGTCAAGCAGGAGGTCCTGGCCGATCGATTGGTGTTGGTGGATGGTTTGACCCGGGGCGAACGAACCGAACTGCCCGATGCACCGAGCTTGTGGATCGAGGTACAAAAAAATTAACTCCGGGCTGTCATTAGCCGCAACACTTGCTACCTTAGGGAAATGATCCTGGTCTTATCCGTCGCAAAACCAGACACGCTGTGAGTTCCGCTCCCGAGTTTACGATTGGCTACGATGCCAAACGGCTGTTCACCAACTGGACCGGCCTTGGGAATTACAGCAGAACCTTGCTTACCAACCTGGAAGACTTTTATCCGGATACGGAATTCGTGCTTTACACGCCTAAAGTCCCGGACGAGCCTTTCGTAAAGCCTTTTCTCCGGGAACCTTATCGAATCATCCGGCCGAAGGGAAAGCTAAAAGGTTGGTGGCGCCGGTTTGGGATCGCGCCCCGCCTGAAACCTGATCGGATAGACCTTTATCACGGGTTATCCAACGAGCTTCCAAGCGGTATCCGCCAAAGCGGGGTCCCTTCGGTGGTGACCATACACGACCTCATCTTCAAAAGGCATCCCGAGACCTACTCCCTGGCCGACCAGCAGATCTACGATTATAAATTTCGGGCAGCTTGCCGGGATGCCGACCAGATCGTTGCGATCAGTGAATCCACCAAAACGGATATCATCCATTATTACGGTGTTAAGCCCGAAAAGGTGGAAGTGGTCTATCAGTCATGTGACCCCATTTATTACCGGGAACCGTTGGAAGAGGTGGAAGCGCGTACCGTGTTGGAGTCCTACGGCATTCCCGATGAGTACATCTTATACGTCGGTTCGGTGATCGAGCGGAAGAACCTGCTCAACCTGGTCAAGGCGCTGGAACTCATGCCGAAGGACCTTCGCATACCCCTCGTGGTGGTGGGCCGGGGAAAAAAGTATAAACGGTGGGTCGAGCAATACGCAACGACAAACGGTTTATCGGGATGGATCCAATGGCAGCCGCAGGTGTTGAGTACCTATGACCTGAAAGCCATCTACGAAATGGCATCAGCCTTCGTCTATCCTTCCATATACGAGGGATTCGGATTGCCGATCGTGGAGGCCATGCTCAGCCATACGCCGGTCGTTACATCCAATACCTCTTCTCTTCCGGAAGCATCCGGCCCGCAGTCTTTGCTCATCGACCCGGGTCAACCGGATGAAATCGCGGCAAGGCTGCAGGAAATCCTTTCCGACGAAGACTTCCGACAGAAGGTCGTGGAAGCCGGATACGACTATGCATCGGCTACTTTTTCGCCGGAGCGAACCACCCAGCAAATGATGGGTATTTACCAGCGCACGATCGAGTCCGAGAACTAAGTACAAAGCCGAAAGATTTGAAGGGAGCATTGTTGCTCACCACACGTACAGGCAAACCTGCACGGCAAAACCTCTGTTTTTCCTGGAAAGCCCTCATCCGCCCATCAGGTCCTTCAGCTTCATGGCTACCCCCATATCTCCTTTGATCTTCACTTTGCCGGTCATGACCGCCATCATGGGGTTCAGCTTGCCGTCCCGTAGCTTCATGAGGTTTTCGGTGCTTAGGCTGATGGTACAATCCGCCTCCCTGTCTTCGTTGGTCACTTGAGGGGAATCGCCGGTCATGTCGAGATAGACCTGGCCTTCGTCGATTTGAAATTTAAGGGTTTTCCCGATCGAGGGCGCCTTGGAAACCTGCCCGCGGAATCCTTCGGTTATTTCTTCCAGTGTCATGATGGTTCTTTTATTTAAGGTTGAGTAATAAGATCAATTTAGGGTGTTTCCGAAAAACATACTTTCCTCTGTCGGCAAGCAGGCTTTGGCTAGTGCCATGCTGCTTTTCGTCCGGGCTTCCTTCCCGATGATCTTACCTTGCCACGGCAAAGCCTCAGGGCTCGGTTTTTGCGCCTTGCCTGGCCACAAAAATGAATCCTTCTGGCCATCTGCTAGGTGCAAACCCATTATTCTTGAAGTATTACTGGACTGTAGGGCTTCTCTGGATGATCATCCAGGAATCAGCCGGTATCCAGGTATCTGGTAACAAGATGAATATCGTATTTATACCTGGTACCTGATCAACCGGTACCGGTTTCCCTTTTGCCCGTGAAGCATGTGCTCCCATTTATTGGCCTGAGCCTACAGGAATAGGTAGGTCTGTACTTAGCATTTTTGATTGGCACTCGTTCTTGTGCGTTTTTCCAACCTTCAACCCTTCATCCTCCCATACGAGGCCTCCGGTCAAGAATCGGTCGTCTTATCTCGCAGGTACTGAGGTAAAACCTCCTCCCAGCTTCCCTGGGCCATGATCTTACCCTCCTCCAGCCAAAAAACCCGATCTGCCAATCGTTTCATCTCTTCTTCCTGGTGAGTGACCAGCAGGGTGGTCAGTTGTCGCTGGGCCAATTCCCGCCTCAACAACTTCTGTAGCTTTTTTCGGGTGATCAGATCCAGGGCGGAAAGGGGTTCGTCCAAAATGAGCAAACGAGGGCGACAGGCCAAAGCTCTGGCCAGCGCTACCCTTTGCTTTTGCCCCCCGCTGAGGTGCCGGGGATGGCGTTCGGCCAATCGGCTCAACTCCATTTCTTCCAGCATGAGATCAATGGTGGCGGGGTCCGCTCCACCGGGCATACCGAAAGCGATATTCTGCCGGATGGTCAGGTGGGGGAAGAGCGCATAATCCTGAAAAACCATTCCGATCCCTCGCTTTTGAGGGGGCAGATGGGTCTGGGTTTGGGTGTCGTTCCAAACCGAATTTCCGAATCGAACGAAGCCTTTCTCCGGCTTTTCCAGGCCGGCCAGGATGCGCAGCAAGGTGGTCTTTCCGCTGCCGGAGGGCCCGGTCAGAGCTACGATCTCACCGGATCCGATCTCCATCCGGATCTCAAGCCAGAATGGGCCGGCAGCGCCCTGCAATCTCTTTCGGATATCCAACTGGATCATTAATGTAAGATACGGCTTGCCTTGCCATTGAACGCATAGACCAGGACGAGTATGACAAAGCTGAGCAGAAGCAAAACCCAGGCATATTGATGCGCCTGTGCGTATTGCAGACTTTCCACCTCGTCGAAAATGGCAATGGAGGCGACGCGGGTCTGTCCGGGAATGTTGCCGCCGATCATGAGCACCACGCCGAATTCGCCAATGGTATGGGCGAAAGAAAGCACCGTTCCGGTAAGCAGGGCAGGGCGGATCAAGGGTAAAAGAACTTTTCTTAGGGTTTCCAGCCTGCTTTTTCCCAGGGTATAGGAAGCTTCGATCAGAGAATTGGGCACGTTCTCAAAACCGGTCTGCAATGGCTGCACCATAAAGGGGAGGCTGTAAATCACGGAAGCGACCACCAGACCCGCAAAAGTGAACACCAGGCGAATGCCCAAAAACGTATCCAGCCAGCGGCCGAAACCATTTTCCGGACTGAAGGCCAGCAGCAGGTAAAAGCCCAGAACCGTGGGGGGCAAAACCAGGGGAAGGCTTACCAGGGCGGTCAGGATCGGCTTCCAGAAGCCCTTCAAATGAGCCAGCCCATATGCGATCGGAATGCCAATGAGCAGCAGGGCCACTGTGGTCAGTGCGGCAAGTTGCAGCGTAAGCCAGATCGTTTCGAAAAAGGCATGGCTCATGGAGGGAAAGGTAGGGAGAGTTTTGGGAAAATGGACTGGCGCGGGCCTCATGCCCCCGATCAGCTTTGCGGGGTCAAATACCCATACGCCCGCCAAACCCGCCGGGCCTCTTTACCCATCAAAAAATCCCGAAAAGCCTCCCCCTTTTCTCCGGCCGATTTTGTCAGGACCATGGCCTGCCGAATGGGTTCGTATAGCGAGGGGTCTACCTCCTGCCAGCGTCCGGTATTTCCCATTTGGGGCGAAGCCAAAACGGATCCGGCCGTGAGCCCAATGTCGGCAGCTCCGGTAAGTAGGAACTGATTGACCTGACCGATATTTTCGCCGTATACAATCCGGTCTTTTACAGAATCCCATAGCCCGGCCTTTTTCAGGTATTGCTCCGCGGCCACACCATAGGGGGCCGTACGGGCATTGCCGATGGCGATCTTTTTGGCTGCAGCCCGTTTTTCTTCCAGCGAATCTTCTCCCTTCCACCACCAGATCAGGGTTCCCAGAGCGTATACCTGAGGAGAATCCCGAGCCATATCCTCCTTCACCAGGTAATCCGGGTAATCTTCGTTTGCAGAAAGAAAAAGTTCGAAAGGAGCACCTTGGCGGATCTGCGCCGTCAAAACGCCCGAGGCCCCATAGGTGATATCGACCTGTGATCCCGTTTTAGACTCAAACAGGGAATCCAGCCTGGGCAAAACGAATTGGAGATTCGATGCCGCCGCTACGCGGATGGGGGCAGCTCCCTTATCCGGATTGGCAGGTCCGCAGGAAGAGAAAAGGAGCAGAAGAAAAAGAAAACAGGTATTTCGAGCCCTGGAATACATGATGTTGGAGGGTTTCCATTTTCGAATCGGCGAGCTATCCCCTTAACCCTATAACCGCCCAGCCCCTTCCCGCTTTTCCCTTGGAGGCACGATGCGAGAAGAATTCCTCCGAAAGGGAGGCCGTGGAAAGGGGAGAAACTTCGATTTGATCATCCGGCACACCCTGTTGAAGCAATTGTTCCTGGTTGGCTCCTTTGAGGTCCAGAAGGTACTTTTTTCGCTTTGCATCCCACCGTTTATGTCGGGGAGCAAAATAGTCGGCGACATCGGCGTCGACTTCATAATCCTCCTTTCCAATACAAACGCCGATCCAGGCGTGCACATCCAGGGGATTGCAGCGGAAGTTTTCCTTCATGGCCTTCCAGGTCTTTTCCAAAACTTTTACCCGGGTACCGGGCCAACCCGAATGAACGGCACCCACTACCTTCCGTACGGGGTCGTAAAGCAGTATGGGGGTGCAGTCGGCCACGGTCACAGCCAGCAGCACCTCCGGCTGGTCGGTAATGAGAGCATCATAGCCATCGGTGTGCTCCGGCTTTTTCACCGTTCGGACCTTATGGCCGTGGACCTGGCGCGAAGATGCCACCTGATCCCGGCTCCAACCCAGAATTCGGGTAAACCGATCCTGATTCTCACGTACGGCGGCCGGATCGTCTGGTGTGTAAAAGCTCAGGTTCAGGCTGCCGAGTTCGCCCGGGCTGATCCCGCCATGGCGCTTACTCTGGGCAGCGGTAAGTTGCGGGAAAGCGGAGAAGATTCCGGGGCTGACGGAAACCGATTCGGCAATGCTTTTCATATGGGTCCTTTGCCGGAAGGTAAGGGTTGGGGTCAGGAAAGAAAAATGCCGGGCCCTTGCTGGGCCAGGAAATCCTCCGCGAAGGGAAAAAGAAATCCGTTGGGGGACCGTTTCCCCTGCAGAGGAAAAGGTCGTTGCTCTGGTTTTAGGCGGATAGCTGGCCAGATGCGGGCCGCACCTTCCGACTCGGATCGCCAGAAAAGATCCCAGTCTACCACTTCCTCCGGGAAAAGGCGAAGGGATTTTCGCAAAGCCGCAAAAAGGCGTTCTTCTCCCGGGTCTCCGGATGGGGTGTCCTGGTGCAGAAGCAAACCGGCCCCCTCTTCCGGCAACAAGTGGATGAGTCCGGGAGGCTGCATATGGTAGCCTCTGTCCGGAAGTTGATTGTAGCGAGCCAGAACAGAAAAAGCCGGAGGAGGGCTCTGTACCCAGGCAATCTGCACGCAAGGACCGTAGACCGGGCCATCGATGGGAAGTAAGACCTCTCGCTGTACTCTGGGAGAAGTGCCCCCGTAAGGAGAAGAGAAACGCTCTTGCCGGTCCTGCAGAAACACTTTTCGGGTCCGGATCCGAAAATCAGGCCCCTCGAGCAAGGGTTCCCGCCAGGAAAGGTCGCTTTCCATCGGCAGGGCCGATACCTGAGGAGAACCGGTCAGGTAAAGGTATGCTCTTTCGCAAAAGGATTGGAGGTCCAATCGGATCTCTGCGGGAACGAACAGACTTCCTTCCAGACGCACGGGATTCAGGTAGGGCGACATACTCACCGTCTGTTCGGGGGTCAGGAGCTGGAGTTGGGGATCGAAAGCCCCGATGGACAGTGCCAGTTCTTCCAGAAGCTTTAGCTCTTTTTCATGGTAAGCAGGCAGCAGCAAACCGACCTTAAAGTCCGGACATTCTATTTCCGCAGCCATTTGACGAAGCAAGTTCCGGTTTCGCAAAGCAACCTCGAAACCGCCTTCCTTTCCCTGTAAAAGACCGATGAAGCTAGAGATCCTGGCTTTTCCTTTTTCTTCACGGGAATTCGGATTCCCCAGAAGGGCTACCCGCTGTCCCATACGAACGGCCAGAAACGCCATGATCAGGGATAATACATCATCACCTCTCACGACCAAGTCGACCGCCAGTTCTGTTTTTGCCATTGCAGTGGGTGCTCTTGCTCGACTCAAAAATCGATGCTCTCCGCGAGTTGGGAGAAAATCAGGGGTTAAGTTTTGATTAAATGGGAAAGGGATAAAATCCCGGGCTCCGGTGCCGGAAAACATAAGTAGCAGAACTTCAAAGCCTTACTTTAAGTCTTCGTGAACCGCGGGCCGGATGGAAGGCTATGGTGTAAAATAAATATTAACCCACGATCCTTGAGTTTACAATTGATTAATGTTGGAATTCTAGATTCGTACCATTTTCACACTAAAATCCTGATTATGAGAGGAACTCTACTCCTACTGGCATTTTGCCTTACTTTCTCCTCCCTTTCCGCCCAAAACCTGATCAATTTCCTGTCTCGATACGAGACGGGGGTTTTTGATGAAGGAGCTACGGAAATTGCGGCCTATTACCCGGATTCTGCCCGGGTTTTCTACACGAACGGGGACAACGGATCCATTGATGTGGTGGATATTTCGGATCCCTTCAATCCGATTCTGATCACCCAGATCGATGTTTCGTCTGTCGGCGACGGTGCAAACAGCGTTGCCATTGCCAACGGCATCGTTGCAGCGGCCATTGAAGCCGATGATTTTGGTCAGCCCGGCAAAGTATTTTTCATCGACGCCGCCACTCTGGACAGCCTGGGCGTAGTCGAGGCCGGCGTACTACCTGATATGATCACCTTCACCAACGACGGCACCAAGGTATTGGTAGCCAACGAAGGGGAGCCCAACGACAGCGCCACGGTTGATCCCGAAGGATCGGTTACAATCGTGGATATATCCGGCGGGGTGGGTGCAGCTTTAGCCACACAAATTGACTTCCAGGACTGGAATGACAGAAAACAATCGTTGCGCAACCGCGGGGTTCGCCTTACGCTTGTCCTTCAGCTGGATGGAAGGGAAGCTACTGTCGCGCAGGACCTGGAGCCGGAATACATCACGGTGGCGCCCAACGATTCCATCGCCTACGTGGCTTGCCAGGAAAATAATGCCCTGGTCGTAGTCAATATCAATCAGGGTAGTGTGGTCGATATCCTTGCGCTGGGGGATAAAAATTATAATGCAGGTACTCCTATGCTGGAGGAATTCCTCTTAAATGAGATTGACGGGTGGCCCATTCTGGGGGCGCCGCTCACGCAGGAAGAGCCTGTATTCCTGGGTGGTTTTTCGGGCCTTTGGTACCAAGCCGCCGAATCCACGGAAGACAGTCTCGTTTTTTACGCCATTCCGGATCGCGGCCCCAACGATGGTCCCGTGAGTGCCGGCTCTGCTTTCAGCTGGCCGGATAGCCTGGCTCAGCCCACCAGCAGTCTGCGTCCTTTCAAGTTGCCCGACTACCAGGGCCGGATCGTAAAATTGGCTGTCAACACCGCTTCGGGAAGTGCCACACTCCTGGATTCCATTATGCTGACCCGAGATAGCGCAGGTACCACCCTGCCGATTTCCGGAAAGGGGAATGTACCGGGATTTGATGAAACCCCGGTAACCGAAGTCGATTCGGCTGTTTTCAACGATACCACCTGGGTCGCCACGGTCGACGACGAGGTCAGGTATTTCCAACAGTTGGATTTCGATCCCTTTGGCGGGGATTTCGAAGGAATTCTAATCGACAAGGAGGGTAATTTCTGGATGTGCGACGAGTACAGACCTGCTGTTTACCAATTTGATGCTGCCGGGCAACTGGTCAACCGTTTCGTGCCGGAAGGAACGAGCATGCTGGGCGATTCTTCCCAGAGGGCTCCCGGGTTTTACGGTACGGAAAGCCTTCCCGAAAACTACAGCAAGCGATGGGCGAACCGGGGATTTGAAGCCATCGCCTACGATTCCTCTGCCAACGTAGTGTATGCCTTTATTCAATCTCCCATGTTCAACCCGGACAACAGCACTCGCAATAATTCCGATGTGATCCGCATCCTCGGGATCGATGCTGCCGATGGAACACCTGTCTCGGAATACCTCTACCTGCTGGAGAAAAATGCCCTGGGGACCAATGGAAGAAGCCGCGTAGACAAGATAGGCGACGCCGTCTATGTCGGCAATGGCGTTTTCTGGGTGTTGGAGCGCGACAGCGGATCACCTACGGATGAGGATCCTTCTACGTACAAGAAGTATGTCTATGAGATCAATCTGACCGGGGCTACCAACATGCTGGATTCTGCCATTGCCCGCAGTATGAGCGGAGTTACTCTGGAAACGCTTTCTGCCGATCAAATCGTGGACTCGCTGGGCATCCAGCCGGTTTTCAAGACCAAAGTGCTCAACCTCCCTTCCATCGGCTACATTCCATCCGATAAGCCGGAAGGCATTGCCGGACCGCTTCCCGGTGGCCGCATCGCTGTCTTGAACGACAACGATTTCGGAATTGCCGGCGCCGGCGTCAGCGACAACAGCAGCCTGGGGATCATCACCTTTGGCGATGATTATGGTATCGACCCCTCCAATCGGGATGACACCATCCACATTCGAAACGTGCCTGTACGCTCCTTCTACATGCCGGATGCCATCACCTCCATTGAGCAGGGCGGTCTTACCTACATCATGACGGCCAATGAAGGGGATGCTCGCGAGTACATCGCCGAAGATGATGCAGGGAACGAATTCGATGGCTTCATCGATGAAGCCCGCGGGGAGGATCTAATGCTAAACCCTCTCTTCTTCGATACAGCTACCGTCAATGCCTTTATGGATGATGCCCAATTGGGCCGGATTGTGGTGACCACAGTTAATGGTGATCTGGATGGTGATGGCCTGTACGAAATCGTTTACGGCTACGGTGCTCGTTCCTTCTCTATCTGGGACGAACAGGGCAACCTGGTCTGGGATAGTGGAAATGACTTCGAAACGATCACGGCAGATCAGTTCCCCGACGATTTCAACTCTACGGACAATGAAAACGGCTCCTTCGATGATAGAAGCGATGACAAAGGACCGGAGCCGGAAGCCATCGCTGTTGGCGAAGTAGACGGAACACCCTATGCTTTCATCGCATTGGAACGCATCGGTGGCATCATGGCCTACGATATTACGGATATAAAAAATCCCGTTTTCGTAGAGTACGTCAATACCCGGAACTTTGAAGCCGATCTGGAAGCCAATCCGGAAGAAGGGGGAGACCTCGCACCGGAGGACATCCAGTTCGTAACCGCCGAGGAAAGCCCGGTAGGCGTTCCGATGCTTATCGTCTCTTACGAGGTGAGCGGGACGATCGCCTTTTTCTCCCTGGGAGAGGAGCTTACCAACACAGGGGAAGTTGCTTTCGAAGATGCCCGCCTGAAGGTATTCCCGAATCCGGTTTCGGATCAACTATACACCAGTCGTTTGTCTGACTACGCAATCTTCAGCACGGTAGGTAAATTGATGGCTCGTTTCGGCAAAACGCAAGTGCTGAACGTAAGCCAGCTTCCTGCCGGCACCTATGTGATCAGCGATCTCATTGCAAACGAAAATCGTCTTTTCATCAAGCATTAAAAAGACGTAAAACCCATAACAGAGAGCCTCTGCCCTACGGCAGGGGCTTTTCTGTTGAGCAGGGAGAATGAACCGGAGAACGCCAGATCCGTTTGATTTGAGCGGGCGATTCCCCTGGTTTTTTAACCTTTCCATAAGGACCCTTAACGAAATAAACCGCCTGATTCTTTGAATCCCCCTTAAATTTGAAGGAGCCCTTAGCCATAAGGCCTTTTCCAAACCACTACCATGTCAAAAACCGCCGTTCGGATCATTTCCATTCTGATAGCCGCCGCCGTCCTCATTGGAGGCCTTTACCTCTTTCGCACCTATCAGCAAAGAGACTCCTCCGGAGTCCCGGATAGCAGCCAGCCGGAAGAAGAGGATGCCCAGCCCCAACCCGTATCTGCGATGCAAGAACAGGTAATCCCGGCAGAAGCCATGATCGTGAAGCCGGAATCCTTGCGCGATCTCATCACGGTGAACGGATCTACCCTGGCCAATCAAGAGGTTATGATCAGCAGCGAAGTCGCCGGCACCGTGCGCAAGATTCTCTTTAAGGAGGGAAGCCACGTGACCCAGGGGAGCCCCATGGTGATCCTCGACACGGAAGAACTGGAGGCTCAGCGCCAGCGCCTGGAGGTCAGGAAACGCCTGACGGCCAGTGTCGCCGAACGTCTGAAAGCCCTCTATGAGGCAGAAGGGGTGAGTCTGCAGGAATACGAGACGGCCCAGGCGGAAGCCGATCAGGTCGTGGCAGAAATCAAACTTCTGGACGTACAAATAGAAAAACGCACCGTGCGCGCTCCCTTTTCCGGGCGGATCGGCCTGAAGCTGGTGAGCGAAGGAAGCTATATTTCATCCGGGTCGCCGATCGTGGGATTGGTTAGCCTGGATCCCATCCACCTGCAATTCGCGGTTCCGGAAAGATATACCCAAGTGTTGCAGCAGGGATCGGAGGTCCTATTTCAATTGTCGGGTTCCACCGACATGCAATCCGCCCGCGTTATTGCCCGGGAGCCGGCCATTGACCCCGAAACGCGGACCCTGGAGTTCAAGGCTTCGGCCCGGAACCCACGGGAACGGATCTTGCCCGGGGCCTTCGCCAAGGTCACTGTCAACCTCAGCACTTACGAAGGCACCCTCATGGTGCCTACGGAGGCCATTATTCCGGAATTGGGAGGCAAAAAAGTATTCCGTTACAAAAACGGCAAAGCCGAGTCGGTGGTCGTGGAGACCGGTATCCGCCAAAATGAATTCATCCAGGTTGTCTCCGGGCTGGAACCCGGAGATACGATCCTGACAACGGCCGTGCTGCAATTGCGCGACGGTCTGCCCGTCCGGATCACCAATTTATCCAATCCGATCGGACAACGATAACCTATGAGTCTTTCTTCCGTCAGTATACAGCGGCCCGTTTTGGCCATCGTGATGTCGATTGTGATCGTCCTTTTCGGAGCAATAGGCCTGAGTTATTTGGGGATCCGGGAATACCCGAGCGTGGATCCGCCCATCATTACGGTCTCGACCTCCTACGTGGGGGCCAATGCGGACATCATCGAGTCACAGATCACCGAACCGATCGAAGAGGCGGTCAACGGGATCTCAGGTATCCGGTCCATTACCTCCGTCAGCCGCGACGGGCGCAGCACGATCACCGTAGAATTCAACCTGGAAGTAGATCTCGAAACGGCAGCCAACGACGTCCGAGACAAGGTGAGCCGGGTGGTTCGAAGCCTGCCTCCCGATACCGACCCTCCGGTGGTCAGCAAAGCCGATGCCGATTCGGAACCCATCATCTTCCTCAACATTCAAAGTGAAACGCGATCCCTGCTGGAACTGACGGAGATCGCTGAGAACGTTTTTAAAGAACGACTTCAGACGATCAATGGAGTAAGTGAAATTCGCGTGTGGGGGGCCAAGACCTACGCCATGCGCCTGTGGATCGATCCCGACAAGCTTTCTTCCTACAACCTCACGCCCCTCGATGTGCGAAATGCGCTGGAAGCCCAAAATATTGAATTGCCTTCCGGAAGCGTAGAAGGGCTTAATACGGAATTGACCGTTCGTACGGAAGGCCGACTGCGGACTCCCGAAGATTTCAACCAACTGATCCTGAAAGAGGAGGGTGGCCGGATTGTCCGTTTCATGGATGTGGGCCTTGCTGAATTGGGGCCCGAAAACCTGAGAACGGTTCTGAAGCGAACCGGAGTTCCCATGGTGGGGAATGCCATCATTCCGCAGCCGGGCTCCAATCACATTGAGATCGCTGACGAATTTTACCGGCGCCTGGAACAAATAGAAAAGGATCTTCCCGAAGACATAAAACTGGGGATAGGATTTGATACTACGCGATACATCCGGGCATCCATCGACGAGGTAGAACAAACCATTTACCTGGCCTTTGGCCTGGTGGTGCTGATCATTTTCCTCTTCCTGCGGGATTGGCGGACTACGATCATTCCCGTTCTGGTGATCCCGATCTCCCTGATCGGGGCTTTCTTCGTCATGTATGTGGCCGGTTTTTCCATCAATGTGCTGACCTTGCTCGGTATTGTACTGGCCATCGGTCTGGTGGTGGACGATGCGGTCGTAGTGCTGGAAAATATCTATGCCAAGATCGAAGGCGGTATGCAGCCTATTTATGCCGCCCTGGCAGGCATCAAGGAGATCTTCTTTGCGGTGGTGGCTACCACGGTGTCTTTGGTGGCCGTTTTCATGCCGGTCATTTTCCTTCAGGGACTCACCGGACGGCTTTTCCGGGAGTTCGGGATCGTGATCGCCGGGGCGGTCGTCATCTCTTCTTTCGTGGCTCTTACGCTAACGCCCATGCTTTCGGCTCGCATTCTGAAAAAGCGGGCCGTTCAGCCCTTCTTTTACCGGATAACGGAACCTTTCTTTATCAGCCTGACCAAAGCCTACAGAACTACGCTGGAAGGGTTTCTCCGGGTCCGCTGGATGGGGTTTGTGGTCATGCTGGGCGCCTTCGGGCTGATCTATTATCTGGGCACGACCCTTCCGACCGAACTGGCGCCTTATGAGGACAGGGGCCGGCTTAGCGCCTTTTCCCAAGGCCCCGAAGGAGCTACTTTCGAATACATGGACGCCTACATGGATCAGGTGATCAACCTGACCAAAGAAGAAGTTCCGGAGATGGAGGGAATGATCAGTGTGACCTCTCCGGGCTTCGGTGCCTCTACTTCGGTGAATTCCGGCTTCATGTTCGTGATTTTGAAGGACCCTTCCGAACGGGAGCGCTCCCAGCAACAAATACTGGATGAATTCGGCCCCAAGTTGGCCAATTTGACCGGAGCTCGCACCTTTCTCTCCCAACAGCAGAGCATTGGCAACCGCCGCGGGGGGCTACCCGTAGAATATGTGCTGCAGGCACCCAATTTTGAAAAACTGCGGGAGACGCTTCCCCGGTTCCTGGAGAAGGCCCGGCAGGAACCGACCTTCAGCTTCGTAGACATAGACCTTCGTTTCAATAAACCGGAGTTGCGCATCGAAATCGATCGCCAGAAGGCCCAAGACCTGGGTGTTTCGGTTCTGGATGTTGCTCAAACCCTTCAATTGGGCCTTAGCGGACAGCGTTTCGGTTACTTCATCATGAACGGGAAGCAGTATCAGGTGATCGGGCAGATTGAGCGGGAAAAACGGAATGAGCCCCTGGAGGTACGCTCCTTATATGTGCGCAATAACGAAGGGGAAATGATCCAACTGGATAATCTGATCCGGCTGGAAGAACGCACTACGCCGCCTCAGCTTTTCCGCTACAACCGGTTTGTGTCCGCAACCGTATCGGCGGGCCTGGCCAAGGGTAAAACCATCGCCGACGGGATCGATGCTATGGAAAAGATAGGGGATGAAGTGTTGGACGATAGCTTCCTCACCTCTTTGTCCGGGGCCTCAAAAGATTTTGTGGAAAGTTCCTCCAGCCTGAATTTTGCATTGGGGCTGGCGCTTCTGCTGATCTATCTGGTCCTGGCTGCTCAATTTGAGAGTTTCCGGGATCCTTTCATCATCATGTTTACGGTTCCATTGGCTCTGGCAGGCGCTTTGATCAGCCTCCAGCTTTTTGGCCAAACCCTCAATATTTTCAGCCAGATCGGGATCATCATGCTGGTGGGGCTGGTGGCCAAGAACGGCATTCTGATCGTAGAGTTTGCCAATCAGCGCAAGGAGAAAGGTCTCGGTCGCCTGGAAGCGATCAAGGAAGCCTCGGCCTCCCGTTTTCGTCCTATCCTGATGACCAGTTTGTCCACCATTCTGGGCGTCCTGCCGATTGCACTTGCGTTGGGTGCGGGCTCTGAAAGCCGCGTTTCCATGGGTATTGCCGTAATCGGGGGACTGTTATTCTCAACCCTTCTGACCTTGTATGTGATTCCGGCTATTTACACTTTCATCTCCACGAAAAAGCCCAACCGGATTATTGAACTTCCGGAAGAGGAAAAACTGGAGGCGCTTACCCAGGCCTGATCAGGCCGACTTTAAGCGGGTGTAAAATTTTAAAATTAGGCCGGCTCCAAAGCTCGGGACCTTTTCATTTTGCATAAATTGTCCCCATACCAGATGGGGATGGCACGACGCATTTTCATTAGACAGAGGAGAAAATGGATACGGCTAGGGATAGCCCTGTTGATTCCGTTGGTCGTGCTGATGCTCCCCTCCCAGTCCTTTGGCATGGACAATCTCACAGTGGTGGAGCATCGCGTTATCGTTCTGTTCGTGCTGGCCGCCGTCTTTTGGATACTGGAACCCGTTCCCATTTATGCAACGTCAATTCTGGTCATCGCCCTGGAGCTTGTCTGGATCTCCGACCAGGGTTTCCTCCCCTTCCGATCGACTCCGGGCGAGGACTTTGGGCAACTTCTGGATTACCGGGAAGTCATGGGGGTGTTTGGATCGCCCATTCTCCTTCTCTTCCTCGGCGGTTTTTTTCTGGCCCGGGCGGCAACCAAATTCCGGCTGGATACCAACCTGGCCCGCGTCCTGCTCCGTCCTATGGGGGATCGTCCCACGGTCATTATGCTGGGCTTGATGGGGATCACCGCCACCCTGTCTATGTTCATGAGCAATACGGCTACCACGGCCATGGTCCTTTCCATCCTGATGCCCATCCTGGCCCAAATGCCAGAGGGGGATGGCGGCCGTACGGCTCTGGCCTTATCCATTCCGCTGGCGGCCAATGTCGGAGGGTTGGGAACCCCCATCGGTACACCTCCCAATGCCATTGTCCTGGAATACATACCGGATACCTACAATCTGGATTTCAGCACCTGGATGGCTTTTGGTGTTCCCCTGGTACTCATCCTGCTTCTGTTCGGATGGTATCTTTTGCGGATGTTATACCCTTTTCAGGCTGAGACCCTGGAGCTTGACCTGAAGGGTAAATTCCAGAAGAGCCCCAAGGCCTGGGTGGTATACATCACCTTCATCGTGACCATCCTCCTGTGGCTGACGGATTTTCTGCATGGGATGAATACCTATGTTGTTGCCGTGATCCCTTTGGCCGTCTTTCTGGCCACCAACGTACTGAACAAGGAAGACCTGAAAATGCTGAGTTGGGATGTTCTCTGGCTGGTGGCTGGCGGAATAGCCCTGGGGCTGGCCCTTGAGGGCAGCGGATTGGCGGTACATGTGGTGGAGACCATTCCTTTCGGTTCTTTCCCGATTTTGGTCGTACTGGTTTCGCTCAGCTTGCTGGCTGTTCTGATGGCCAATTTTATGTCCAATACGGCAACGGCCAACCTTCTGCTT
>CAZXIX010000046.1:0-731 GCA_964640855.1 uncultured Saprospiraceae bacterium | reverse complement strand
TCCCCTGGTGGCGGCCCTGGGTGCCTCTCTTTCCGGTTTGGAGGTTATCGGAGGGCCGGTAGCCTTTTTGGTAGCGGTCACCCTATCTTGCAGCCTGGGGATGGCTCTGCCCATCAGCACCCCACCCAATGCATTGGCTCATGCAACGGGGACGATAAAAACCTCCCAAATGACCCAGGTAGGCCTGATCATGGCTGTTTTTGGTTTCGGGATCATTATGGGCCTGATCTTTTTGCTCAAACAGATTCAATTTTTCGGATAGCTTCCACATATGCCTGGTAAGAATATTCCTTGGTTGAAAGAACATTACTTCTCCGCTCCGGAGCGCCGGATCCAGCTGAAAGCAGGGGAAAAACTGTTGGTGCCGGGGCAAAAAAACCATCGTCTGTTTTTCGTGATCCATGGGAAATTGAGGGGATATATCCAGAATGAAAAAGGCCAGCGTTTCGAGATCTTTCTCTCCGGCCCCGACAAGCTGGTCGCAGCCTACAGCTTTTTCTCCGAGAAACATGAAAGCTACTCCACGGTGGAGGCCATCGAGCCCACTGAGGTAGCCTACATCGAAGGGAAAGACCTTCAAGAGAGAGATTACCTTGAGTTTGCTCAGCATTTGCTACCCGCGGTTGTGGCAGAGATCTATCACCGCCAACTGGACGCACACCGGATGAGCATTGAGGCCCAGGAAGTCAGCGTCAAACTGCACGAAGCCGAAAAGCTGGCTGTACTGGGGC
>CAZXIX010000045.1:0-34128 GCA_964640855.1 uncultured Saprospiraceae bacterium | reverse complement strand
AGCAGACTGTCTTTGGTGGATCCCACATCGATCACGACCTTTTCATGGTCTACCTGATCCAGGATCTTCGGAAGAAGCCGGCGCATGGCATCGACCGGGGTTGCCAGCACGATCAGATCGGCCAGGGCAATTCCTTCCTCCAGCGAAACGGCTTCGTCGATCAGGCGCCGGCGCAGGGCTTTATCCAGATTTTCCCGGGAGACGTCTACGCCCCGTACCCGGCTCGCAAAGCCGTTTTCCTGCAAGCTTATGGACAAGGAGCCTCCGATCAACCCGATCCCGATGATGGTAATGTTCATTCTGGCTGTTTCTTAGGATTAGTCTTCAGGATCACCGCCTCTTCCATGCGCAGCCGGGCGGCCTCGATCACCTCCAGAGGTTGGCAAAGAGAAAGCCGAATGAAAGCCCGGCCCCGATCGCCGAAGATGCCTCCCGGGGTCAGAAAAACGCGGGCACCGTACAAAACCTCGTCGGACAGGGCAAATCCGTCTCCTTTCGGGCTACGCGCCCAGACGAACATGCCTCCTGCACCTGGGTCGTAGGTACAACCTAGCCCATCCAGCAAGCGGTGGATGGCTGCCTGTCTCTCCCGATAAATCTGATTCAGGGACCGGTACCATTCCGGACCCAACTGAAGCGCCTGAATGGCAGCCAACTGTATGGCCTTGAACATACCCGAATCCATATTGCTCTTAAACCGGAGAACCGTATCCAGACGGTGAGGCGCCCCCGAAAGGACCCCAACCCGCCAGCCGGCCAGATTATGGCTCTTACTCAGGGAGTTGAGTTCGAGGGCAACCGATTTGGCTCCGGGGGTTCGGAGTATGCTCAACGGCTTGTCGCGGAGGATGAATCCATAGGGGTTGTCATTGACCAGCAGGATCTCATGGCGGCTGGCAAAGGCAACCAACTCCTCAAAGAAGGCAGGATGGGCATCCGCTCCGGTGGGCATGTTGGGGTAATTCAGCCACATGATCCTAACCTGCGACAGATCCTGTTTTTCCAGCTTTTGCAGGTCGGGTAGCCAGCCTTTTTCCTCTTGGAGCGCATACAGAACGACCTCTGCCCCGGCCAGCAGGGAAGCCGCCCGGTAAGCCGGATAGCCCGGATCGGGAACCAAGGCCTTCAGACCGGGTTCGAGGAAAGCCATGGCAATGTGCATGATCCCTTCTTTGGAGCCGATCAGAGGCAGCAATTCGGATTCCGGATCCAGTTCCACCCCCCACCATCGGGCATACCAGGCCGCAAAAGCCTCTCTCAAGCCGGGGATGCCACGGTAACTCTGGTATCGATGAACTTCCGGCTTCCAGCCGGCCTCCTGGAGGGTCTGGATGACCGAGGGATCCGGCGGCAGATCGGGACTTCCGATGCCCAGGTTAAGGACTTGTTCGCCGCCATCCCCATCCATTTGGGCAATCTCCCTCAGTTTGGCAGAGAAATAGTATTCCTGAACGGCATCCAGTCGCTTGGCGGAAGCGGGGAAAGCCAGAAGGGGCTCAGTTGGATTCATGTCGGACAAATTTTCCTTGTTCGTATTGGCCCAGGATGTGCAGGTCATTGACCAGGGGCCGGATGGCTTCCAAAACCTTCTCGACGGGCAGGCCTCCCTCCTTGACCAGAAAATCGATAAAAAAGCGGTATTCCCACGGGTGCCCAACGATCGGAGCAGATTGTATCTTGGTCAGGTTGGCTCCGTAAGCACTGAGTACGGAAAGCACCTGATGAAGGCAACCCACTTCATGCATGACGTCAAAGCAGAGGGAGACCTTATTGCGTTCGCCCCCTTTCCACTCCAGCTCCGGCGGACAAAGCATCAGAAACCGGGTATAGTTCTGCTTGTCCGTCTCCACGCCGCGGGCCAGCACTTCCAGGCCGTAGAGTTCGGCGGCCAGCTCCGAGGCAATGGCGCCCCGGAGACCATTCTTCTGCATGGAAACCTCCATAGCGCTCAGGGCCGTATCCTCCGATGCCTTCAATTTAATATGGGGAAAGCCTTCAAAGAAAGGCTTGCACTGGGCCAGCGCCATAGGATGCGAAGATACTTCCTGAAGCTCTTCCAGTTTGCTACCCGGCATTCCCAGCACATGCTGTTCTACGTGCAAATAAACCTCCCCGCAAATTTGCAGCCGGGAGTTGTGCAAGAGATTGTAATTCGGCAAAATACTTCCGGCCAGAGTATTTTCAATAGCCATCAAACCCAAACGGGCGGCTTCTCCCTGTTCTACCACCCGCACGACCTCCTCAAAAGTGTGGCATGGAATGATCACCACCTCGCCGGAAGAAAAGCATTCGCGGGCAGCTACGTGGTGAAAAGCGCCTTCAATTCCCTGAATAGCCACGCGAACGGGTGCCATCGGCTTGCCCGGGGCGGATGCGGACTGCATAGCAGACAAAATGGATGAATTTCTCATACCTGACATTAAAAAGCCCCAGCCGGGCAAGCGGAGGGGCTCAAGTAGGTGCCGGATGCACGCCTTGGTATCCCTCCGCCGGGATGCAAAAAATAAAAATCGTAATAGCGGTCGTCTCTGTACCTCATTGCGATTGAGTTAACGGCAAAAAAAAAGCCCCGAACTTCGGGACTTTCTGATTTATTTTTTCCGGAAACGGTCAGGCAGTCCCTCCTATGGAGCGTTGAAAAAATAAAAACCATAAAAATAAACCGACTGCCGCATTTCCGTCAATTGTCTTGTTTCGATGACAAACATAGAAAAAAATCAGAACGCAACAAGCCGGCGCCCCCATTTTCTGTCTTTGAAGCGACCAAGCACTACTGCTTTCGCAAGATCCGGCTCATGCGTTGACTGCCCTGCTGCACCGACAGGGTGTAGGATCCGGCAGGCAAATCCCGAAGAGAAAGATCTTGCTCGTAGCGATTTACAATATTTTCTTGCCAGCTTTTCAACAGCCGCCCCTGGAAGTCCAGCAGACTGAATTGGTATTGCCCGGGCTCCGTGATCAACAATTGAATCCGGCTAATGTCGGAAGCAGGATTCGGACTAATGGTAAGCTGTCGAATGGATGCCACCTCCTGAAGGGAAGTCACGGTAGATTCCAGCCGGTAGATGGATCCGCTGCCGGTAGCGAAATAAAGTTCTCCCGCCGAGTCTTCACCAAAGGTGGTAATCTGCATATTGGTATTCAGGACCACCTCATCAGTCCAACCTCCTTCTCCATCGGGGCGAAGCGCCCACATCCGCCCGGAGCACCAATCGGCCAGAAAATAATGCCCCTGGCGGTCGGGCATGGCATTCCCGCGGTACACGTAACCCCCGGTCACCGAACAGCCGTTTCCGTTTCCGTGCCGGTAGGCAAATACCGGTAAGGTCAGTTCATCCACATCCGGACAGTCCTCCATTTCAAAGATGGCATCGCCCTCAAAACAATCCCAGCCGTAGTTTTCACCGCCCGGGCTGTCGAAAGGCTGCCGATTGATTTCTTCCCATTGTCCTTGCCCTACGTCCCCCATCCAGAGATCCCCGGTGAGGCGGTCGAAGCTGATCTGCCAGGGATTTCGAAGGCCCAGAGCCCAGATCTCGTCCAGGGTGAAATCATCGACTGCAAAGGGATTGTCTTCCGGGATGGCATAGGGATCGCCGCCGTCAATGTCCAGCCGCAGGATTTTTCCCAGAAAAGTAAGACGGTCCTGGCCGGCTTCCTCCGGATCACCGCCGTTACCACCGTCGCCAAAGGTGAGGTAAAGCATCCCGTCGGGACCAAAAGCCAGATCGCCGGCGTTGTGATTGGCAAAAGGTTGTTCCACCTCCAGAATGATCTTTTCCGTAGCGGGGTCTGCTTGCAAGGAAGGTTCGAGCTCTACAGTAAAGCGCGCTACGCGAGACTCCCCGCCGGAGCGGATATAATTGACAAAAAGGTAGTTCGAATCCGGGAATTTTGGGTGGAAGGCAAGACCGAGCAGACCCTGCTCAAATCCAGTACTCCGAACCCGATCCCGGATGTCCAACAGCGTAAGCGGCTCGTCCGAACTGGCCGGATCGAAGTATTTTACCCTTCCGGTTTTTTCGACCACAAAAAGGCCGGTTCCTTCCAGATTCGCCAGGCCGACGGGTTGGTCAAAGCCCGATCGAATCAGTACATTTTGGAGCTCCGACTGCCCCAACAGAGAGAAAAATGGCCCCAATAAAAGGAGCAGGAGAATCGATTGCTTATTCATGGATGGATAATTTGGTGTGTGTTTGCGTCTTTTTTGGTTTCCTTCTTAAGCCTGATGACTTGTCTGCTAGCGTCGGTTTTTGCCCTTTTCACCTAACTCAACCCGCCAGCAAGGCAAGGGTTTTGCATCCGACTCTTTTTCCCGGACGGTTTAGCGGCCAAGATTTTTTGCATACCATTTCGGAATGCATATATCTTTGAACGGTTGAAAAACCCGATCTATGCGACTTATTCCCGTCATTTTTTTTCTCCTGGCGCTGAGCTGGAATGCCGCCGTACAAGCGCAGCGGCCGGCAACATCCAATGTCTATCTGTTCCAGATCCGGATTTTCCAGGATAGTCTGTTCGAGTTTACCCAACCGCAGTGGCTGACGAAGTTCAATGAGCTGGGCTACAACAACCATCCTGCCTTTTTCAACAACGACGAGCTGTACCTCTCCGTGCAAATGGCCAATCAGACCATGCCCGATCTTTATCGCCTCGATCTTTCCAAACGGACCAAGACCCAGATCACCGATACCCCGGAAGGGGAGTACTCTCCAACCCGGAGCCCGGATCCCAAGATTTTTTCGGCCGTCCGTATGGAATATGCCCCCAAAGATACTTTGATCCGCCTCTGGCAATTCCCCATGGACCGCACCACAAACGGAAAGCCCGTTTTAAAATATTTCAACGACATCGGCTACTACACCTGGCTCAACAGCAGTACGGTAGCCGCCTACCGGGTCGGAAATCCCAGTACCCTGTCCATCATCGATGTCAACACGGACCGCGTTACGGACGTCAGCACCAACATCGGCCGTTGCCTGAAGGTTTTGCCCAACGGAAATCTGGTCTATATTCAGCAGTCCAATTTCGGCCGGGACTATGTCATGGAGTACAATCCATACAACCGGACGACCAACCGGGTCGTCGAGGCGCTGGCAGGCAGCCAGGATTTCGAAGTCATGCCCGACGGCGTACTGATTATGGGCCAGGGCAGCAAACTTTTCAAGTTCGATAAACAAAAGGATACGTACTGGATCGAAGTGGGCGATTTGAAGTTTTATAACATTCGCAAGATCACCCGACTTGCGATAAGTGACGATATGAAACTGGCCTTGGTCTCGGAATGATCCTTCCCCCACCCGCTATCTCAGGTAGGGTGTGTCTGAATAATATCCCTGCCTCGCCGGCAGGCAGGCTTTGGGCTGCAACCATTTTTCAGACAAATCCTAAGTACGGACCTAATATTCCTGTAGGCTCCGGCCAATAAAAGGGTGCACCTACTCCAGGGCAAAAGGCTAACCGGTACCTGTTGATCGGGGATCAGGTACAAATAGGACATTCCATTTTTACCTGATCCCCCATTTCCCACCCGCGCCCTTTGATTCCCTAGAGAGAAAATCCGCCCGCAGTTCCGAAAAAACCTGATCCCCGATAACCAATACCTACTTAACCACCCAACCACTTAACCCTTCCCTGGGCATTCAGGGAATTCCTACATTCCAACTAATACTTCAAGAATTTTGGGTTTGCGCTTAGTTATTTACTCTTCCCAGGCTTCGATACCCTTTGATCAAAATCTCCAGATCTCTTTCCGGACGATAATCTTTCGCGTAGTAAAAGTTGATCCGGTCGACCGAGGCCGGCCGCAGATTGTGATCCTGCATCATATCCCCGGGGTGGAGAACGCCTTTCTTCAGAACGGGAAGCTTGGCATTGGAGATTTGGGTAGGCACGTAACCAACCCAGGTCTTTTGACCGATCAAAACCCGGAAGGCATTCCGCACTCCTCTCCCCACGGCTTTGAGCATAAGGAGGTGGAGGGGTAAAGTGAGCAGGAACAGCAGGGAAAAGGCGATATCCAGCAGGCGCTTGTTGCGCCGCTGCATGGGTTGGTCGATGCGAAACTCAATATCGATGGTATACAGCTCACCCGCCGTATTCTTATCACTGCTGCCGATCACACTCAGGCTTTCCTTCGGGACCATCTTGTAATGCACTGCCGGTCCCAGGCGGGTCATCCATTCGATGACGGTCGTAGACGGTACGTCGTTCGAACAAAAAATGACTTCCTGAACCCGGAATATCTGAACTACCTCCTCAAGCTGATCCAGGGAACTGAGATATGGGTCAGGATCCAGGATGCCGTTGGGCGAAACCGTACCGATAAAGTTCTTTTGGACAGAAGCTTCCCGCAACAACTGCCGAACCCGCTTGCTTTCAGCTTCGCTACCGACGATGACCAGATTTTCCTGTTCGTCGGATCCCAGGCGAAAATTGCGATGCCGGAGAAAATGAATGCCATAGCGGATCGCCACCGCATAGATCAAGGCCCACACGGACCCGATCACGACCAAAGCCCGGGAGGACCTGAATTCCAGGTCGAGCAAACCGTAGATGGCGGCCAGGACCAAGGTCCCGAAAAAAACACCCCTGATGACCCGACGCAGCCCTCCTCCCTTATCGTATCCGCCGCTCAGGAAAACTCCTCCGACCCAAATGCCCACATACCAGGGGAAATTCGTGTACAGGATGGAGGGCTTGAAATAATCCGGATCGCTGAAGTGATAATTGGACCAGAAATCCTTCAACAAGACCAATCCCAGGTAAAAGCCGGCTATATCCAGGAGCGGTAGGGCGGCTTGGCGGAAAAAGCGGCGGGTCAGGGCCAGGATAGCCTGCAGGTAGATCCCCACTTGCAGCAGGGCGATCAACCGGCTCGCCTTCCCTTCCCGAAAGTGTTTGCGGGCAAAGATGATCATGGCCTGGTAAAAGGCGCGTATGTAGTTGAGGCTTCCTTTCTTGGTACTTTCTCCCTTGTAGTGGATAATGGTGGTTTCGGGAAAATAATAGTTCGCGTAGCCACCTTGACGGATCCGGTAGGAAAGGTCGATATCCTCTCCGTACATAAAAAAAGCCTCGTCCAGCAAGCCCACCTGGTCCAAAACGCTTTTCCGGATGAACATGTAGGCTCCCGACAATACGTCTACTTCGTGTACTTTCTTTTCACTCAGGTATCCCAGGTGATATTCACTCAACCATTTCGAACGCGGAAACAAGCGGGAAAGACCGGAAGCCTTGCAAAAAGCAGCCCATGGGCTGGGAAAACCCCGTTTGGACTCGGGCAGGAATTTTCCCGCCCCGTCGATCATACGCACACCCAAGGCTCCCGCTGCCGGATGGGCTTCCATGAATCGATAGCATTTGATCAACGTATCTTCTTCCAGGACGGTATCTGGGTTAAGTAACAGGACATAGCGACCGCCGGCTTGTTCGATGGCCTGGTTGTTGGCCCGCGAGAAACCCACGTTTTCGGTATTGACCATCAAACGCACCTGGGGAAACTGGCTGCGGACCATGGCAACGGAGTCATCCACCGACTGGTTGTCCACTACAAACACCTCCATGGTCAGCTCCCCGGTGGAGCGAAATACCGATTGGAGCGCTTGTTCCAGGAAGTAACGCACATTGTAATTGACGATAATAATGGATAGCTGTATCGTATCCTGATTCGGCATCAACTCGATTTATAGGGTATACGGGCCACGATGGACCGGCCCAGGGTCAACTCATCGGCATATTCCAGATCCCCTCCGAAGGCCACTCCGCGAGCTATGGTGCTGAGCCGAACCGGGTGATCCGCCAGCAGACGAGCCAGGTAGAACATGGTCGTGTCGCCTTCGATGGTTGGGCTGATGGCCAGTATCACCTCCCGGACCTCATTCGCTTTAATACGAGCGAGCAAAGTATCGAAATGAAGGTCTTCGGGGCCTACCCCCTCGATGGGAGATATGACTCCGCCCAACACATGGTAGCGTCCGCGGTATTGCCCCGTGTCTTCGATAGCCATCAGATCCCGAATACCCTCAACCACACACAGAGTGCTTTCGTCTCGCCGGGCGTCGGAGCAGATCGAACAGACCTCTTCATCCGAAATATTGTGGCAGACGCTGCAACTTCGGATCCGGCTGCGCATTTGGCTGACCGCCGCCGCAAAATGCTCGGTTTTCTCGGGCTCTTCATTTATCAAATGCAAAACAAGGCGCAGAGCCGTTTTGCGGCCGATACCCGGCAAAGAGGCAAAGGCATCAACAGCCTGTTCGATGAGTTTCGAAGAAAAATTCATGACCTTAAAGGTAAGGCATTGGGGGGATTGAAAGAGACCGGCCGCTCATTTGCCGCTTGTAAAAAAAAGGGCAGGACATTGGGCGGGAATAACGTTTCCCCTACATTTGTGTTTCATCTACCTATCATAATCAAAATAGGATCATGGCAGAAGTAATCCGGATGCCCCGCATGAGTGACACCATGGAAGAGGGCAACATCGTCGAGTGGCTCAAAAAAGAGGGAGATGCGGTCGAAGCCGGGGAAACCCTGGCTGAAGTAGAAACCGACAAGGCCACCATGGAACTTGACAGCTTCTTTGACGGTGTCCTTTTACATATCGCAGTACCGGAGGGTCCGGTGCCCATAGATGGCGTCATTGCCGTTATTGGCGAAGAAGGAGAAGATTGGAAAGCGGCTTTGGAAGATTCTTCCGAACCGAAATCTGCCGAAAAGGAGGAGGAGAAGCCTCAAACCAAACAAGAGCCTGCCATGGCCGAGAGCGGAAACGGCCAATCTGTTTCGGAACCGGCTACCGCAGAAGCTGGGGGCAACGATAGGATCAAAGCCTCCCCCCTGGCCAGATCCATGGCCAAAGAAGCCGGCATCGATCTGGGCAGCTTGTCCGGAAGCGGAGACGCCGGCCGCATCATCAAGCGAGATGTGGAAATCGCCATGCAAAAGCAAAGCGCCCAGCCTGCAGCCGCTCCCGCTGCCCAACCTTCGGCCCCGCAGGCCGTCCCGCAAGCACAGAAGGAAGAGGAAGACGAAGCTCCACAAGTGGTACCCTTTACTTTCACTTCCGGAGAAGATGCTTATGAGGAAAAGCCGCTGAGCCAAATGCGGAAGGTCATCGCCCGTCGACTGGGAGAAAGCAAATTTTCAGCTCCGCATTTTTACCTGACCATCCAGGTCGACATGGCCAGCGCCATTGCCATGCGGAAGAAAGTGAACGAGTACTCTCCCGTCAAGATCTCTTTTAATGATTTTGTGATCAAGGCTGCCGCGGCAGCCCTTCGCCAGCATCCGGCAGTCAACTCCTCCTGGATGGGGGATCACATCCGGGAAAATAAAAGCATCCACATGGGAGTAGCCGTTGCGGTCGATGAAGGTCTTCTGGTACCGGTCGTTCGTCATGCAGATATGAAAACCCTTTCCCAGATCAATACTGAGGTCAAAGAAATGGCCGGCAGGGCTCGCAAGCGCAAACTTCAGCCCGAGGAAATGTCGGGCAACACTTTCACGATTTCCAATCTCGGCATGTTCGGTATTGAAGAATTTACGGCCATCATCAATCCGCCGGATGCATGTATTTTGGCCGTTGGCGGTATCAACGAAGTTCCGATCGTGGAAAACGGAGAGATCAAAATCGGACAGCGGATGAAGGTGACCCTTTCCTGTGATCACCGGGTAGTAGATGGAGCTACCGGAGCCCAATTCCTCCAAACCTTTAAGGAAATTCTGGAAAATCCTGTCCGCCTGCTGGTATGACCGAATCGCAATCCGCTTCAAAAGGAAAAAAAACGCTCGTTCTGGGAGCTTCTCTGAATCCGGATCGGGCATCCAATGAGGCTATCCGGCGCCTGAAAGCCAAAGGCTATGATGTAGTAGCCGTAGGCGGGCGCGCTGGTCAGGTATCCGGGGTTGCCATACAGGAAGGCGAGCCCGGATTTGAAGATCTGGATACACTTTCTCTCTACCTGGGACCAGGCCGGCAAAAAGACAGCTACGATTACATCCTGGACCTCAAGCCCCGGCGCATCATATTCAATCCGGGTACAGAAAACAGGGAACTGGCCAATCTCGCCCGCAAGCAGGGCATAGAAGTGGAGTATTCCTGCACACTGGTAATGCTGGCCTTGAACAGTTATTGATCCGGTAAAAGCTGAGTAAAGGAGATAGGGCTTGGGATCAGGCTTGTTTGACTTCAGGCATCTTGCATTCTTCGCCGGACTTCCGGCCGCATACCTGACAATCGCCCACCTGATCCTTCAACATAGGATTATTAGTGGCGCAGGTGCCCCGAAATTCGTTTCCGGTGACAATATGCCGAATATTGATCAGAATGAAGGAAAGGGCGAAAAAAGCCCCGACGATCCCAAGCACATACAAGAATTCCATTTTTTCGATCTTACTTTAATTTATAACAATCCCGACCGGCGAAGGGTTGGTTGAAAGAAGTATGGATTGGATTCATTTGCCGACCCGAAATTACAATTATTCATGGATAACAAACTGGAAGCCTTCGGTAGATTGCTGACGATCATGGACGAGCTGCGGGAGGGGTGCCCCTGGGATCGGAAACAGACCTTTGCCAGCTTGCGCAACCTGACGATAGAGGAAACCTACGAATTGGCGGACGCCATCCTCAAGGAGGACCTGGCTGAGATCAAAGAAGAAGTAGGAGATATCCTGCTGCACATGGTCTTTTACGCCAAAATGGCCTCCG
Source organism: uncultured Saprospiraceae bacterium (assembly GCA_964640855.1). Taxonomy (GTDB): domain Bacteria; phylum Bacteroidota; class Bacteroidia; order Chitinophagales; family Saprospiraceae; genus JAJDFU01. The sequence continues at coordinate 23,417 of CAZXIX010000045.1, read as the reverse complement.
AACTTTCCGCCTGGGATATAGCCGACGCCTTACACGCCGTGTGCGACAAGCTGGTGGCCCGACACCCGCACATTTACGGCAACCTCAAGGTCAAGGACGAAAACGAGGTCAAGAACAACTGGGAAAAACTCAAGCTCAAGGAAGGGAAGAGATCCGTCCTGGCAGGAGTCCCCAGTTCCCTACCCGCCATGGTGAAAGCTTATCGCATGCAGGAAAAAACCCGGCACGTAGGCTTCGAATGGGAAAACAAACAGCAGGTCTGGGACAAGGTGCAGGAAGAGTTGGGCGAAATGCAGGAGGTATTGGATGACCCCGAAGCCTCCTTCCAGGAGAAAGAGTTGGAATTCGGGGACGTGCTCTTCTCGCTGATCAATTACGCCCGTTTTCAAGGTATCGATCCGGAGACGGCCCTCGAGAAGGTAAATCAAAAATTCAAGAGCCGATTCGAATACATCGAAGCGCATGCTAACCGACCTCTCGAGGAGATGAAACTGGAAGAAATGGACGCCCTGTGGAATGAAGCCAAGAGCCGGTTGAAGGCCTGATTTTCTCCACCCGATATTGTAATTTTCGTTAAATTCAGGGGCTGGCGAAGCTGGCCCCAACACCCGTTAAAGAACCTGTCTGATGAGGAAGATCGAGATGGAAATCGTCGCGTTATCCCACACCCCCACACAGTCGCATAACTATGCGGTCGTCCTAGGCGAAAAATCGGGCAACCGACGGCTTCCCGTTGTCATTGGAGCTTTTGAAGCTCAGGCAATTGCCGTAGCTATGGAACGGATGGCTCCCAACCGCCCTCTGAGCCACGACCTGTTCAAGAATACCCTGGAAGCATTCCGGATCCAACTGCGTGAAATCGTGATCAACAATCTGCTGGATGGGATCTTCTACGCCCAACTGATCTGCGAGCAGGAGGGAGAAACCATCGAGATCGATTCCCGCACGTCCGATGCCCTCGCCCTCGCCGTACGGTTCGGGTGCCCCATTTACAGTTACGAATTCATACTGGACGCCGCCGGGATTATTTTGGAGGAAGACGATGAAGCGAACCCTCCCGAACCCTCCTCCACCTCCAAAAAACCGCGCCGAAAAAGAAAAGCCGGACCCAAGCTGGACGAGATGTCCAATGACGATCTACAGAAAATGCTGGAGGACGTGCTGGCCGAGGAAGATTACGAACGCGCTGCCAAGATCCGGGATGAGATAAATCGCCGCGAGCAGGGCGAATCCTGATCAATCCGTCGAGATTGACTCCTGGAATTCCAGCTCCTCCAGCCTTTTTTTCGTTTTTTCCATCATACGGTCCGTGAAATCCAGGTGGGTCACCATCCGGATGGTTTTCGGACCAAAAGCGCTTGCCCGTAGTCCGCGTTCCGCCAATCGGGTCAGAAAAGTCTCGGCCGTCAGCCTGCCCTTCAGGTCAAAAAGGATGATGTTGGTTTCCACCGGCCGAACGGCCTCAACGTAGGGCAGTGCCTCCAGATGCTCGCCCAGGATTTTCGCCCGGTAGTGATCCTCCTTTAAGCGACCGATGTGATGCTGCAAGGCATACAAGCCCGCCGCCGCCAGATAACCCGCTTGCCGCATACCGCCCCCCATCGCCTTTCGAACTCGCCGAGCCTCCCGGATAAAATCTCTGGATCCCAACAGGAGCGATCCTACCGGCGCACCCAACCCTTTGCTCAGGCATATGGAAATGCTGTCCATAACCCTTCCCCATTCACCTGGGCTTTCTCCGGTTTCTACCAAGGCATTGAAAAGGCGAGCCCCATCGAGATGTAAAGCCAGATTGTTGTCGCGGCACGTTTGCCGGATAGGCTCCACCCGCTCCAGATTGTAAATACTTCCTCCGGCCTTGTTGCACGTATTCTCCAGGACGACCAGGCGGGTTCGTGGAAGCCAGTCGTATTCCGGCTTGATCGCCGACTCCACCTGGGAAGCGGATAATCGCCCGCGATCCCCCCGCAGCAAACTGACGGCGACCCCGGAATGAAACGCATAGCCCCCCACCTCGTATTGATAAATATGGGAGTTGATGTCGCAGATCACCTCGTCCATCGGGCGGGTATGAACCTTGATGGCTATCTGGTTGGTCATGGTACCGGAGGGGCAAAATATAGCAGCCTCCATATCAAAAAGCCCCGCCGCATAGGCTTCAAGCTCATTCAAACTGGGATCTTCGCCAAAAACATCGTCGCCGACATCTGCTTTCCACATGGCTTCCAACATGCCGGGCGTAGGTCGGGTGACCGTATCCGATATCAGATCAATTCGTTCCATATTCCAGGGTTATGGGGAGGTTTCCTTCAAAAACTTTCCGGGCCGGGCCGCACAACCAGATATCGGAAAACCCCTTGGTCTCTTTCCGGAAGCGGACCTGGAGTTTTCCTCCCCGGGTTTCTACGGATACCTCACCGGTTCCTTCTTCCATGCCGGACAGGGCATAGGCCAGGGCCGAAGCCGTAACCCCGGTCCCGCAAGACAAGGTTTCGTTCTCCACCCCGCGCTCGTAGGTCAATATCCGGATCCCATCCGGATGGGCTTCCACAAAATTCACATTGGCCCCTTCCGCTCCATACAGAGGGCCGGATCGAATGGCCCGTCCTTCCCGAAATACATTTACCGTATCCAGACTTTCCACAAATTGGACGTGGTGCGGGGAACCGGTATCCAGAAAAAAATAACCTACTTCCCTGCGAATATCCCGCACGGGCTGCATTTGGAGTTCGACCACCCTTTCTTCGGGGAAAATCCGGGCCTCATGAGGTCCGTCAAAGGCATGGAATCGGCAATGTTTTCCGATTTTGCCAAGCGCATAGGCAAAAGCTACGATGGCGCGGCCACCATTCCCGCACATACTCGACGGCCGGCCATCGGAATTGTAATAATCCATCTGGAAGTCGAACCCCTCCTTGTCCTTCAACAGGATCAATCCATCGGCGCCAACTCCGAAATGGCGATCGCAGACGGATCGAATCCAGTTTTCGTCCAGGACAAAGCCCTCGGGCAGCCAATCCGCATTCAACAGAATGAAATCATTGCCCGTAGCCTGATACTTATGAAAAGCAAGTTGCATTAGCGCCCGTTCGATTCCAGCGAATCCATTTCCCTTGCCGGCGGATCCTTTTCTTCCCATTCAAAACCCGGTGGCACGTCCAGCGTGTAATGCCGGTACAAGATCCACCCCAGGAAAAACAACAGTACGATCAAGCCGAACAATGAAATTCGCCAACCAAAAATATTCCCCATGTAATCCCCGTCGTGGGGATCTTTTCCTTGTTGAGCAGCCATGTCGGATAAAGGTAGCAATCCTGCAAAAATCCATCTTACCCGGAGGCGGGGAAAAAGGGATCTTCCTTTTTCTTTGGCCCCCGAAGCTGGTGTAGCAACAATCCCCCTTGGAATAGCGTTGATTTTTCATTCTCATATTTGTGACTCCCTGCAAAATGGAAAGCCAGACAGGTTCGGCGAAAAGATGATTTCGAATGAAGAGGTGAATTCTTGTATTATTGAAGTCAGGATATTATTTTAATTGGACAAACTGAATTGATGAAGCGGGCAGTATTCCTAATGATATCTTCTTCCGTGATCAGCGCTTTGCTGGCCATTTTGCTGTATCGCCAATTCGAGCACCCACGGGAAATTATCATCCGGGAATCCATCCCGGTTCGCTACACGGGCAAGGAAGACCCGGTAGAACCCAGGCCTTCTTCTCCGCTCATCAAATTCCCGATGGCGCCCACCCATTTCGTCTCCGCTGCCGAATCGGCCGTGCCCGGAGTCGTCAACATCAGTACCAAACAAAAGGGTCGGGTTTTCAATTTCTGGGATTCCAACAGCTACGGCACTTCCTCCGGTTCAGGTGTGATCATTTCGCCGGACGGATATATCGTGACCAACAACCACGTGGTCGAAGACGGTGATGAGATCTCCGTAACTCTCGCCGATAAACGGGAATACGCAGCAAAACTAAAAGGTATGGATCCCGGTACGGATCTTGCTTTACTGAAAATAGAGGAGGAAGGCTTACCCTTTCTCCATTTCGGGGATTCCGACAGCCTCCGGATCGGTTCCTGGGTTTTGGCTGTAGGTAATCCTTTCAACCTGGAGAGTACCGTCACTGCCGGCATTGTAAGCGCCAAAGGGCGCAGTATCAATCGGCTGGAAGGACCCGACCGGATCGAATCCTTTATTCAAACGGATGCAGCCGTCAATCCGGGAAACAGCGGAGGAGCCCTCGTCGATATGCAAGGGCAATTGATCGGAATCAATACAGCCATCATAACCCGCTCGGGACAGTATGAGGGGTATTCTTTCGCCGTTCCCTCCAACCTGGTTCAGAAAGTAATTCGCGACCTGCGGGATTTTGGTACCGTTCAGCGCGGACTGCTCGGTGTTTTCATCAACGAAATGAATAATGAACGAGCCAAATCGCTGGGACTCGACGCCGTAGAGGGCGTATACATTAGCCGGGTCAGCCCGGGCAGCGGAGCCGACGATGCCGGTCTGAAAAAGGGCGATGTGATCATTGCCATAAACGGGGTCAAAACCGAAACGCTTCCCGAAATGCAGGAACAGGTGGGTCGTTATCGCCCGGGGAATACCATCTCCATTTCCTTCATCCGCAATCAAAAACAATACCAGGTTGAAGTAACCCTGAAAAACAAGTTGAACTCCACCAGCCTGGTGTCCGCCCGGAATGAGCAACTCCTCGAAGATATGGGGTTCGAACTGCGAAACCTCACTGCCGAAGAACTCGACCGGCTCGAATCCACCGGTGTTAGGGTCGTCAACATCGATCGCGGCAGCGTTATCGACAAAACCAACATGATGCCCGGCTTCATCATCACCAGCCTCGACGGACGGCCTACCCCCACTGTCGAAGAACTCATCGAGGCCCTGCGCCTGACGGATGGGAAAACCATGCTGAAAGGCATCTACGAAGAGTTCCCCGGCGAATACGCCTATCAATTTGAAATGGATCCCGAGTAGGCTGTCTCGCCTACGACCGCAAAAGACCCTGCAAGCACGCTTGTGGGGTCTTTTTCTTAATTTCCCCGCCAGCTAATTTCCATGCCCGCATGACCCAAAAGGAGATCGAACAGAACCAGTATGAGGACCAGATGAAGCTGCTTTTGAGCAGGCTCGAACACGAGTTGGAAAAAATCCGTCTGGGAGGAGGTGAAAAAAAGATGGCCAAGCAGCACGACAAGGGAAAACTGACCGCCCGGGAGCGCGTTGCACAACTCATTGACGAAGGATCCGAATTTCTGGAAATCGGCGCCTTCGCCGGCTTCGAGATGTATTCGGACTACGGCGGATGCCCTGCCGGAGGTGTCATTACCGGCCTGGGGCGAATTGCCGGTCGGCTCTGTGTGATCGTCGCCAATGACGCCACCGTGAAAGCGGGTGCCTGGTTCCCGATCACCGGAAAGAAAAACCTGCGCGCGCAGGAGATAGCCATGGAAAACCATCTGCCCATCATTTATCTGGTGGACAGCGCCGGCGTTTTCTTGCCCATGCAGGACGAGATCTTTCCCGATAAAGAGCATTTCGGCCGGATCTTTCGGAATAATGCCCGCATATCGAGTATGGGCATTCCCCAGATCGCAGCCATTATGGGCAGCTGTGTCGCCGGAGGCGCCTATCTGCCGATCATGAGCGACGAATCGCTGATCGTAGAAGGCACGGGCTCAATTTTTCTGGCCGGCCCCTACCTGGTGAAAGCAGCCATTGGCGAGGAGGTCGACAAGGAAACCCTGGGAGGGGCGACTACCCAAACCGAAATCTCCGGGGTCTGCGATTACAAAATGCCCGATGATCCAACCTGCCTGGCCACCATCCGGGATCTGGTCAGTAAAATGGGGCAGCCCGCCCGGGCCGGTTTCGACCGGATCGAGCCCATAGAACCCGCCCGGAAAGGTGACGAGATCCTGCGCCTTTTTCCGGATAAGGCGACCAAGCCCTACCCGATGGAAGAAATTCTGGAATGCCTGGTGGATGAGGGTTCCCTGACCTATTACAAAAAGGATTACGGCAAAACCATCCTCTGTGCCTATGCCCGCATCGACGGCTGGTCGGTGGGCATTGTAGCCAACAGCCGGGTCGTCACCCGCAATAAAAAAGGAGAAATGCAATTCGGCGGAGTGATCTACTCGGATTCGGCTGACAAGGCCGCCCGATTCATCATGAACTGCAACCAAAAAAAGATACCGCTTGTTTTTCTTCATGATGTGACCGGATTCATGGTCGGTTCCCGCTCCGAACACGGGGGAATCATCAAGGATGGCGCCAAAATGGTCAATGCGGTCAGCAATTCAACCGTACCCAAAATTTCGGTGGTGATCGGCAATTCCTACGGCGCGGGCAACTATGCCATGTGTGGCAAAGCCTACGACCCCCGCTTGATCGTTGCCTGGCCGACAGCCAAAATCGCGGTGATGGGGGGCTCGCAAGCTGCCCAGACCCTCTTGCAAATCCAGGTAGCCGGAAAAAAAACCCGGGGCGAAGAAGTCCAACCCGATGAGGAAAAACAGTTGCTGCAGGAGATCACTGAAACATATGAAAAACAGACCTCGCCCTACTACGCTGCTGCCCGATTGTGGGTAGATGCCATCATTGACCCAAGGGAAACCCGGAGCCTGATATCCACCGGAATCGAAGCCGCCAGCCATGCACCGGTCCAACCCTTTAACGTAGGGGTCATCCAGACCTGAGTCCGGTACCCTCTAATTCAATTGCATTCCTATGAAATGGAAACCGGAAGCGATTACCTTATGGTTAAAAAGAGTGGGGGTAGCCGGTTTTTTGTTCTTTTTGATCAAAGGATTGGTCTGGGTCGCTATTTTTATCGGCGTTGGAAAATGTGCACTCTAAAAGTTTCATGCGCTGGAAAGCAAAGCACGCCTCTACCCTATCTCTGGTGGCCTTCCTTTTTTGGGCTTCCCTGAACGCTCAATCCGTTATCGGACTGGAAAATCCTTCCCTGGAAGGCAAACCGGCGCCCGCCAAGGTCCCTTCGGGCTGGTACTTTTGCGGGGATAAGAAAGGGAATATTCCCGATCTGCATCCCGACCAGATTTTTCAGGTGACGACTCTCCCCCGAAAAGGAAGATCCTACACCGGCCTGGTGGCTCGACCCAACGGCAATACCGGGGCCATCGGGCAACGATTGGGAGAACCCCTTGTTCCCGGGCAATGCTACGAATTAAGTTTTTTCGCCGCCCGCGCATCCGATTACATCGCCTCCCTTTCTACCACTCGAGAATCCATCAACTTCAATCAGCCTCTGACTCTTCGATTGCTGGCCGGGAACGAAGCTTGCCGGGCCGAACAGATCCTGGACGAAACCCAACTGGTACGCTATCCCGACTGGAGCCTCTTTACCTTCCAGTTCAGAGCGAAGCAAGCTTTTCGGCATATCTGGATCCAGGTAGGTTACCAGTCCGGCAAAGGCTATTACCCGGGCAACATTCTGATCGACGACCTCTCTGCTCTTTTTCCTATAGACTGCGAGTCCCACGCTTATCTATTCGTACCCGACACCCTCCATCCGGCACCCATTCAGAGCCAGGAAGCCTGGAGTGCATACATTCAGGACAAAGTAGAATGCCTCGAGTTTGATCAGGAAAGCGAAAGCCTGGCACGCCATCCCTACTACTGGCAGGATAGTCAAAAGTTGCTTTACGGAAACGTCGCTTTGCACAGCCTCGCTATCGCCCTGAAGTATTTTCCGGAGCGGGTGCTGGAAATCCGATTAAAAGGAAATTCCAGGCGAGTCAGAAAAGGCAGAAAGCGCGAGCTGAAACGCGCCTGGAAGGCCTTTGGTCAGGACCTCCGCCAGATCCAGGTGCGGACTACCCGCAGGAGCGCGTTCAGTCCGCAGAGTTGGGTGGATACCCCATGGCTTCGAGCTCGTTTGCAATAATCTAAGGTCGTAAAAGCCGACCAGCGAAAAACCCGGCGACCCCTCCCCGCGTTTATTCTAGGCTGTATTCCTTTACAAAGCCGAAAGTTTTGAAGCTGGGAGGTTTCCCCGGCAAATAGGACGGACTGGCAACGCGCACTACGACTTATTTTCACCGAACATTAAGAAAGTTCGCTAATCCGCTCCAACTCCGTAACGCTTCGCAACCGCTTGAAACATGCTTCAAAGAATTCTCATCCCGGCAATGTTTTTTTGGCTGCTCCTCCCTTTTTCCGGAGAGGCACAGTCCCTGGCCTACGCTCAACTGGGTTTTAAGCGGGTGGATATTACTCAAGCCCCGAGCCTGGAATTTGATTCCTTCTTGTTGCCATCGGTAGAGGGAAAGCCGGAGGCCAGTGTTTTCCGTTCCCCTGACCAGCTTCCCCTGGTTTGGAGTTATGAAGATTTGGCGGCTTTCTGCAAACTGGATGTCCAGTTAGACCGGATAGCTCCCCTCAACATCCGATTCCGTCTGGGAGAAGTCTCCTATGTTGACCGGTTGGAGAAAAAAGGCCCTACCCGGCCCGATTATCGGAGGTGAAACAAATCCTCCACCCCGGGCGTACGCGCACAAATGAACCCTTCGCCATACTCGAATCCCGCCGGCCGACCGTAAGTCCGGGCCTTAGCCTTTAGAAACTCATAGAAGTCTTGTCCGGAAATCGGGGTAGCCTGTTCCTGCGCATATTGCGGGTCGCCCTCAACAAAGAATTGGGAACGAAAAGCCTGGACCAACTCCATTTTCCGGTCGATATAATCGGAAATATCCACCACGAAATCGGGCACCAGATTATGGTCCTGAATGAAATGATAAACGGCTTCGGGCCGCCATTTTTCTTGTTCCTTTCCGTTGGGGTCCCAGGTTTTAATCTTCAGTAGACCGCTGAAGAAGCAGGCATCGCGGCAGATTTGAGCTGCCCGGCCGTGATCCGGGTGGCGATCGCTGGGAGCATTGATCAGGACGATCCGCGGCCGGTGGGTACGCAGGGATTGGATGATCGTCCGAATCGTTTTTTCAGAATGATGGAAAAATCCGTCCGGCAGGCGCAGGTTTTCCCGGAAGGCAGCCCCCATAAGACGCGACGCCTCGGCCGCTTCCCGGTCGCGGATTTCCGCGCTACCCCTGGTTCCAAGTTCGCCACGGGTTAAATCTACCAGCCCGACGGTCCTGCCCTGGTCAATGTGGCGAAGAAGAGTACCGCTGCAACTGAGTTCCACATCATCCGGATGGGCGGCAATGGCCATGATATCTACCTGCATCCCCTGTTTTTTGCCGGCGAATGTAATACCATTTTGAAGAACTTTTCTCAGAAGAGAGCTCGGAAGAAGTAAAAAGTCCCGACCGAAATCAATAGCATCGGCCGGGACGGATTCAAGAAATACAAATAGGCTCTTATGATAATTTCCGGCGAAAACCGGGAGTTCTTTTTCCCATCGACAATTCGTCCTGTCTTTTCCGCCCGAACCGGCGTCCGTCAACCCTACCCAAATAAGGCTCAGGATGCGTTCGTTGCAAAGGGAAACCTTATCCAGGGAAAGATGGTCTCGCCGCAACTCCATTCTGTGGATGGAAATGGAAGGGAGAAAAACGAGATTCCAGGTCCAAATCTGACAATATAAAGGTTCGCTCCGGAATCATTTTCCGGTCTAACCTGACAATGGGGGGTACGTTGGGATAGGCTCTAAAGATAAAATCGTTCGGATTAAATATACCCCTTTTTTACTTTCGATGCCGGATGAGGCAATCCATTTTGGCCAAAAAGGAACACCTGATCGGGAATCTGACATCTGTAAAACAATTAATTCCGGACTACGAAAGGGCGAGGGGAATGATGTACGGATTCAGAAAATAGTTGAAGGAAATATATACCGTCCGGCAAACCAAGAGGCTTCAAATCCAACTGGATATTTCCTTCTGGGGGAGGAATCAGGACGGATCGACCGTACACCGGCCTGCCATTCAGATCCAGCACGCGCAATTTCGCCCGGGTTCCGTTTCCTTTACCTGTTTGAATGTGCAAGATGCCGGTAGTGGGGTTCGGAAAAAGTCGCAGTCCTTGGAGTCCTGGGCCCTCAATCTCTTCAGCCGAAGTAAGCATTTCAAAAGGGAAATTAATCCGATTCTCTTCCAGAATGGCTGAATCGGCCAGCCAAACGTTACTCCCCAGGTCTCGACTCAGATACTCCGCACCAAGGGTATCCGAATCCAGAATTTCGAAAGTCAGGCGAACCAGTTCTATGTCGCCCTTTAACACTCCCTCTCCTCGCATGGCGGAAAAGGAGAAAAGCCCTTGCGGGTTGTCGATCATCGGTTGTTCAATCAAGCTGTCCAGAGATGCACCCAGGCGAATGTCCTGCAATTCGAATAAACGAGGATTGAAGCCCAGTGCCAGTCGAAGGCGATTGAAGGGCTGTTCTCCTGAGCTGAGTTTGATGTGGGTAATGAAGGTTTCGCCAACCGCCCAGGAAGTAGGATCCGTTTCGCTGAAAAGAGTGGCTCCGTTAATTCTCTGAAAATAATCTCTCCCATCACAATCCTGATCGATGAGATCATTGGGAATATCCCGAACACCTGGATTTTGGTTCGGGTCCGCATCCTCGCAATCGCCCCCTGCGGCCACATATCCGGATGGAGGCATGCAAGCCTGACTGTAAGCCGAAAAACCTCCGTAGCCGTCTCCATCCTGATCCAGCCAATAAATGGGAATAGACTGATCGGGGTTAAAGGTTAGCGGACAATTGTCCAGCGAGTCCGTAACGCCGTCCTCGTCTTTGTCTATGGGCAGGTAGCGGAGAATGAGCTGATTGGAGACCGCCCCGGTCTGTTCGCGAGAATTCAGGAAGGGCAGTTCGGTCTGGAGGCAGAGAAAATAGTTTCCCCCCACCGGCTGGTCAGCCCCCCGCCGGATGGTTGGAAATAATTCGATCGGAATACTTGCCTTTCCATTTCCATCCAATTCTGCGGTATAGATTCTGTGGTCAAGCACGGCGTTGGCATAAAACAGGCTATCTGTAAAATCGGGCGAAGATTGACCGCCTCGAATCCAGGCACTGTTGGCCTGCAGGAGAGCGACCTGGCTGCCGGGGGTGCCCTCTACCACCATGATTTGCGAACGTTTGGCCACGGTATCTTTTGCCTCCCGAACCCCAATTGCCGAAATTTCCGGAGCTTTTACGGCTGTATCTGCCAGGAGCGTTCTTCCTCCTCCCGGGCTGCCATCCGGAAAAATCCTTCCGGAAGCGATTCCACCGTCTTGCAAACGGGCTTCCACCCTTGCTCCGCTCCATTCCAATCCGGAAACACGGGCGGCTGGCTCGACCCCGGACAACCCTTTCACGCTGGCCGGATCCACATCTACCGAGAACTGAAGGGAGTCTCCCGGGCCAAAGTGCTCAAAATTCAGGATCAATTTATTGTACCCTCCGTACGAGGCATCCTCAAATGGCTCCTCGCAAAGGTCCGATGGGTTGACCCAACCGGTACTTTGGGCCGTCAGGCTATCCACGCGCAGACATTGGCCGATCCCATCCCCGGCTATGCCCGTAGGATCGAAAACGAGGTCCGGTAAAAGGGTTTGGGAAAGGTCAAAAACCAGGGAGCGAATGCTGTCCTGCGCACTCTGATTGACGACGGTGATCTTGTTCGGTTTGCCCTCCGTGCCGGCCTCTCTTTCGGCTCCTGGGTTTACTTTTACGGATATGCCTTCCACGGGCGGCCGGACCACCCAGTTAAAGGTTTCGGTCAGGGTAGAAGAACTGGGTTTGCCGGCCCTCCAAACCACGGTATACAGCCCTTTCCCTTCGGGACCTCCTTGTTCGGCACCAGGCTGCAGTTGTCCCCCGAAGTATCCAATCGTCGGATCCAGCATCGTAATGCCCGGGGGTTGGCCACTGATCGAGTATTCGAAATTTTCGTTCGGATTACCGCCCAGAGCGGCCAGAAAGCCGGAAACTTGTTCGCCTGCATAGTTGTAGCGGTCGGGAGCAGGTTTGGCCGCGATGGGGATTCCGTTGCTTCGCCCCAGGATCTCCAACCCGTTGATCAGTGGGTTTTCCCTTTCTCCGTGCAGCAAGACTACATCCAAAGCCGAATCAAGAACTTGGACTTCTTGCGAGATCATGCCACCTACCCGGTGCCCGAATCGAGCGATTAGATCGATATCCTTGAGCGCGGGGGGAATGGAATCCTCGATTTGGATCGAAAAAACCCGATCGCCGGGATCCGACGTTCCCTGGAAGCCGTCCCCCAAATAGAGTCGGATATCATACTGCCCTTTAGGGACCGGAAAGGAATAAGTGACCGCCTCTCCCCCCGGAGCATCGGAGCGTTCCGTGCCATAAAGAGCAACCGGTATCCGATTGGTATCCACGCCGGGATCAAAGGCCTGCATATCGAACCGGCTGGTAAAGTTGGGCCCGGCTTCGACCAGATATTCCGTAGCATAATCCGCGAGCCAGGCAGGGCCTCCGTCGGGGGCTACCAACTCCCTGCCGCCGGCATTGATGCGATAAAGAACTTCGGATGCCGATGTCACCGCGATCTCAAACTCATCCTCAACGAAGAGCCCCATTTCATCGGTAGCACGAATGCGAACGGTAGCCAAAGAAGGAACCGGGGGGAAAACAACCTGCATTTCACTGCCTTCCAGATTGATGCCTATGTCGGGCGCCGAATTTTCCACCACCGAAAAGGTCAGCATATCGGGCCCCTCGTCGTCCAGGAAGAAATTGCTCAGGTCGAGCGTGTAGTCCGGATCCCCCACATAGGCTACCAGATCCGGAAGAGGGGTTCCCAGGCTGGGTTTTTTGGATAAAACATGAACGTAGGCCCAGGTGACCTCTACTTCTTTACCCACCTCGTGACTGGAGCCGATGAGGCCAACCGCCAGGGGAATCGAATCGGATTGAATGGCCTCCCGCAGCTTGCCGACTGCCTGAACCGCCCCCAACTCATAAAGGGTAGCCTCCGGATCCTGAAGGACATTTACCTTGTATTGACCCCGGACCTGGCCGGTAGCCGGTTCCACCTGGAAGAAAAAGGTCAGATTGTTGATGTTTTCGAGAGCCTCCGAATAGGGAGCCTTAAACAGGGTATGGGTCTGATCCGCCGCTTCCACCCGCATTTGCAGCCCGGTTCGCTTAGCCACCAGTTGTATGAAATCAGACTGTGTCCCATCTCCTATGAAGATGCCTCCTTCTCCCTCCAGAGCATTATCTCCAAACAACTGAAGGGGTGCATTAAAATTATCCAGCCGGGCCTCCACTTCGAATGCCCCGCTGGCTGCATTTACGTTGACTCCTAATTGCAAGGCCTTCTCCTGATCGTTGGCCGGACCGACGGCAGTTCCCTCCGTCATCTGCATGGTAATTCCCCCTATGGCTCCTCCGAGCAGATCGTTGGGATTTGGGCCGGCGGATTCTCCACCCGGTCCTCGCTTGTCAACCCAATCTACCCAGTTGACAAAAGGGTCGCCATTGTTCATAAAACCCGTAAAACCCAAGTTGGAATACCCGCCCAGGTTTTCTTCAGTCAGGAGCTGATTGATAACAGGTAAATCGAAAGCCTGGCCCAATTGAAAGGGATCCTGAGCATCGGGCAACCCATCCTGATCATCGTCGGGGTCATTCCTGTCGGAAATATAGTCCCTGTCAAAATCGTTGGGACGCGAGGAAACCCTGCACACGTCCGTGCCATTATCGACCTCGTCCCGGTTGGAATATCCATCCTGATCCGAATCGAGTTGAGGGCTGGAATAATCCGGTTCTCCTTCCTGGACGGGGCAAGGGATGAAATCGAGGGGTTCGAGAACCTGGATTTTATCACTCAGCGTAGCGAGCCAGATCGAGCCGGGAAAGCGATCGGTATCCGAATTGCAAGTAACCCCGAGGGGGTTTCCGGTCAAACCGGAGGCAAATCTTGGTTCCAGGGAAAGCAGTTCACCCAACGAATCCAGTAGTACAAGTTGCAGGATGCCTCCGTTCTTCCCGGCGATGAGACTCCCCTGGAGGGCGCCATCGAAATTGGATGCGGTGTACTCGTCTATGCCGTTGGTATTGGTCTCCCACAAGGTAAAGAGGGCGTCATCGGGGCCGTCGGGATTAGAGAGGCCCGGATTTCGGAAATCCCCTTCCCGAGGGTCGGCCATCGACAAGGGTACGGGTGGCCAATTGGCAGGCAAGGCTTTTTGGGGATCCGCAGCCTCTCCGATGCCATCGGGATCGTATTTCACCGTTCGGAACCAATCGTCGGTATAACCGTTGCCATTGCTATCTCCGGGGTCAGCCGAATGCGACCCCTTAGTAAATAAGCCGGCTCCCGCGGGGTTGGCTCGCACCGGAACGGGATGCCCGCCATAAAAACGCCCCCAGGCGTAGCGTGTAATGTCGTCACACACCTTGGAAAGGTGGTCCCGGTTGTTGACCTTTCGCTCTTCTCCATCCGGGGTGCTGCTACCCGGCTCACCCAGCCTGTAATTGTTGGTGACCTGTCCGTCCGAACCTTCCTTATCGGGATAACCGCCCCACCCCCCGTTGGCACCGTTATCCGTAACAAACACGGCACCGGATTCGGTGTAAACTAGATCGTAGGCATTTCGGTACCCGGCAGAAAAGACCTGAACCGGTCCCCCCGGAACGACTACGGCCTGGTTCAACCCGTCATTCCCGCCCCAGGGGTCGCCTACATCGATTCCATCATAAGCTGGATCGTCGGGGTCGGTGGTGCCGTTTTGGTTTTCCCGGGTAGGGTCATCCAGGGTAGGCAGGTCGTAGATGTATTTCCGCTTGCCATCGTTAAGAACCGGCATAGCTTCCAAAGCCGTAAGATCTACGATCAAAATGGCGGAAGAAAGGGCATATTCCGTTATCCAGGCAAAATTTTTGGAAGGTGCGCCGGCATTGGTGTTGCCTCCGCTGCATACCAACAGATAGTCTTTCCCCCCAAAGGAGACAAAAGAGAGGCCGTTGGAAGCATGGTTTTCTTCGGAGCGGGGTAATCCCCGGACGATATCGACGGCCTCCCAGCTTGCCCCGTTCCAGGTGATCCGGGTGATGACCCCGGAATTGGTATCCAGATTCAGGTCTCCACTGGGCCCTCCGATCCGGCTATCGCTGGAGGTTACATAAATGACGGGATTGGCAGGTGTCCCTACCACCGTCAGGCCCGTCGCTTCCCGCCCCCGCCAACTATTACTGCTGCCATCGTTGTTATGATTGGGGATGTCCAATACCGATGTCAATTCCTCCATATCCAGGATGGAGTAATTGCCCGGGCCGCTTCGTTCGATGGTAAAGATCAGAATTTCGCCCCTGAGCGACAGGAAGTATAACCGACCATCCGGGCCAAACTCCAGGGACGTACCCTTGTAATCCTCGGGTATACTAAAACCATTGCCATTTTGCAGGTCGGAAATAAGGAAATCAAATTGCGCAAATCCCGGAGAGCTGAACAACAATGCCCAGATCAGGAAAAGATAGCGGATATGATACTTCGGCAACTTCCCGTTCCGCTTTAAGAGAATCCAACACCTACTGATTTTCCTTTCCTTTCGGTTCACCATTTCTAGTGAAGGAGTGAATTAGGTTAAATAGATAAATACATCTGTTTCTGCCTAATTCCATTGACCGGTCCATCATCGACCAGTCCAATCTATCCCACGTCCCGAAAGAAGTATGAAATCTGCCCTTGACTAAAAAAAGACAGACGCTTATACTCCCCAGATCCCGAAAATCCAACCACGCAATGGGGCGGGGGGAACGGCATTGTATTTCCTACAATTTCGGGAAATAGTAGTGGAAAAGGCAAGCTATTTTACCCCATCGATTCAGCCTAATTGCCCCTTTGCTAATGATGGCCAATAATGGGATGGATTCAGGCATCTTCGGGATAACCGAGTCGAAAAACGGATCGGAGATGAGGTCGCTGGACGGAAAATCTTTCTAGTTGGCCAGGAATTTCTGTTCTCCCCCTAAAACCGTCATTCGGACTTCGGTTTCCAGTATTTCTTCGTCGGAGCAGGTGAGCAAGTTATTTGATAGAACCACCAGATCTGCCCATTTGCCAACTTCCAGTGATCCTTTATCGTCTTCTTCAAAAGCGGCAAAGGCGTTGGACCAGGTGTAGGAGCGAATGGCTTCCTCACGGGTCATGGCTTGTTCGGGAAAAAATTCCAGACCGGTATCGGCTCTTTTGCGGGTAACGGTAGCGTAAAAGCTTTCGATCGGATCGATATCCTCTACCGGTGCGTCTGTGCCGTTGGTGACTATGGCGCCTGCATCCAGGAGACTTCGCCAAGGATAAGCTCCTTCGCGGGCCCGCTTCTCTCCCAGCCGTTTGACGACGAATGGGGCGTCGGAGGTACAATGGATGCCCTGCATCGCTGCGATCACTCCCAGTTCGGCAAAACGGGGAATATCTTCCGGGGATAAATGCTGAGAATGCTCGATGCGCCAGCGCAGATCCACTTTTTCGGGATGAGCCATGAATTCGGCTTCCATCAGATCGAGTACTTCCCGATTGGCCCGATCACCGATAGCGTGAACGCAGAGCTGCATGTCGTTTTCCAAGGCCATCTTTGCGATCTCCTTTACCGTTTCCACCTCGGTTGTGTTCTGCCCCACAAAACCTTTTTTGTCGTTGTAGGGTTCGAGTAGCCAGGCGCCAAAAGCCCCCAAAGCGCCGTCCACCTCCGTTTTGACCGCCCGGACGGTAAGAAAATCATTGCCCAGTCCGATCCAGCGATAATCCTGCAATTTCCCTGTCATGTCCGGAGCTCTTTCCCGTACCATAGCCCATAATCGGACATCCATCTCGCCCTGCTCGGCCATTTTGCGGTATTCATCCAGCTCGTACAAACGGGAACCGGCATCCTGGAAGGAAGTTATTCCATTGGACAGGCACTCCTGCTGGGCTAATTCTATTCCCCTTTTCCAGTTGGCCAGCCGTTCGGCTTCGTCCAGATCGTTCAGGTATTTATTGTAGGCCCGATTGATGAGGCCCATAGCGCGTTCTTCAAATACGCCGATGGCATTGCCATTTTCATCCCGAACGATCTCTCCCCCGGCCGGACTGGGAGTTTCCCTTGTGATCCCTGCCAGCTCCATAGCCTTGGCATTAGCGAAGAGTGAATGCCCGCTGGCATGCCGCAACACGACCGGATTATCCGGAGATATGGCGCTCAACTCATCGTGATAAGGGTAACCGTGCACATTTTTACCGGGCGTTTCCGTCCATTTTTCCTGGTGCCAGCCTCTGCCGGCAATCCATTCCCCGGCCTCTGCCGCCGAAACCCTTTCTTCCACCATGGCTACGATCTCCTCCCAGCTTTTGGATCGAAGGAAGTTTAGCTGGATCAAACTTTGCCCCAGCCCGGAAAAATGGCCGTGCCCCTCTATGAATCCCGGCATGGCGAATTGGCCTTCGAGATCCACCACCTGGGTTGAGTCGGAGCGGAAAGATTCGATCTCCTCCGTGCTGCCGACTGCAATGATCCGGCCCGCTTTGACGGCCAATGCCTCGGCCCGGGGATTCTTTTCATCGACGGTGTACAGATCGCCATTAATGAAAATAACATCGGCTGTTTCTCCGGCGGGTTGGCAGGACCAAAGTGCGGCAAGAAGCAGCAGCAAAAGAGATGCGGGAAGTCGGTTGGAAAGCATGATCTATTGATTTGAGAACCAAAAATAGCAAAGTGCGCTAACCTGAGCCGGTTACCAAAATGAAAAAGGGCAACACCCGTTTCGGGTGCTGCCCTAAACCAAAGGTTTTCTCATAGTTAGTGCCGCACAAACGGCAAGGTCGGATAGATAAAGTTCTCCGAACGGATTTGAACGTAGTAAATGCCCGCCGGAATCTCATGCGTAGCCTGGTTTAGCTGTATGGTTTCAGCTTTTCCGGCCAGGGTACGATTGAGTCGGTAGATCTCTTTGCCCCGGGTATCGAAAACACGGACCCAGATTTCCTCGCCGGCTTTCCCCTGGATGCTCAAGTTCAATTGATCCACGACCGGGTTGGGGAAGAGAAGGGCTTCCCGCAGGACGCCGTCCCGGTCGATCACAGAGGTTGTAATCGTACCATTGACCACTACGTCAGGAGCGTCAGGACTCACCGAATTCAGTCCGAGGACCACGTCACTGCCGCTTCCGCGTGTCATGAAATCGATGATAGCCGAATCTGCCGTCATCATTTCAAAGGTGACGGTAATGATATCATGGGATCCGGTCAGGGTTCCCTGGTTCAATACGGCGCCGAAATCCAGCGCTCCCGTGTTATTGTTGAATGTGAGAGGCAGGGTGACCAGATTCAGGGAATTGCCCAGGCTGAAATTGCGAACCTCAATGACATCCGCATCGTAGAGCACCAATAAGTTCACCTCATTGAAGGGCTGTGAGCCAGCATCCACAAAGAAGGTAAGGTCAAAGTTGGTGCCGGGTTCGAAGGAAGGTTGCCCCTCTACCCGGGCAGACAATCTGACGTCATCCACGAGCCTGAAACTGTCCAGACCGTCACAGTTCTGATCGATCAGATCGTTGGCAATCTCGATTGCATCCGGATTGATATTGGCATTATTGTCGTTGCAATCTCCATTTATGCCGACCAGTTCCTCAGCCAAAAACAGGCCTTGTCCGCCGTCGCAAGAGTTGACAAACGTGCTGTCGCCGTAACCGTCTCCGTCAAGATCCAGCCAGTATACCGGAATGGCCTGATCGGGATTGGCTACATTGACACAGTTGTCGCAAATATCCCCGACGCCGTCCATATCGGCATCTTCCTGATTCGGGTTAAAGTTTTCGGGACAATTGTCAAAATTGTCGGGGAAACCGTCCATATCCTGGTCGACGATCAGGTCGCTGCCATCGCAATTCTGGTCGATCCCATCGCCTGCCACTTCAAGAGCTCCCGGGTTGATGAACGGATTGGTATCATCGCAATCATTGCTGTTGGCGACAAAGCCTTGCGGAGCCTGGCAATCCTGGATGGTGGAGTCGGGAGTACCAAATCCATCTTGATCTTCATCGAGGAAAAAGGTAAACAGCTCCTGATCTGCATTGGGCTCTGTGGGACAATTATCGCAAACATCGCCAACTCCATCTGCATCCTGATCTTCCTGGTCGGCATTGGCGTTCAAGGGGCAGTTATCCCGGAAGTCCACAATTCCATCCCCGTCGGTATCCTGAGGTTCCAGGCGCAGAACCAACGGATCGGAGGTGTTGCCAATTTCTCCCTGAGCATTTGCATAGGGCACGGCAGTCTGGGCGGCGAGGAGGTAGTTGATCCCCCCCGGCTCGGCGATATCGTCCAGTTCGGATGGGAAAAGTTCGATTTCGATCGTACCCTGGCCCTGGTCATCCAGCTGGGTCGAATACCGATTGTAGGCGAGGATTCGGTTTCCGTATAGATAAGGCTCGGTTACGTTAAAGGGCGTTTGACCGTTTACGTTGAAGGCCGCATTGGCATGCAGCAAGGTAGCGTAGAGTCCGGGCGTACCGCTGATCTCAACCTGGATGGTTTGCATGGAGGCGGTATCAGCGGGAGGTGTAACCCCTGCCACCGAAAGGGTCGGCGCAGAAAGCGGAGTTTCCAATACTACTGCTTGGCCACCTCCCGGGCTGCCTTCTTCAAAAAACTGTGCGGTCAGCGTGGACAGATCCTCGAAGGTTACCGAAATCGTAGCGCCGGCCCATTCCAAACCGGAGACTTTGGCCGGTATGGCCACATCGGTCAATCCTTGCAAGCTGTTCGGATCCACGTCAACCGAGAATTGAATGGAGTCTCCGGCTTTAAAATCTGTAAAGGACAGTTCCAGGACCTGAAAGCCTCCTCCTTTCGGTTGGGAAAAGGGATCTGTACAGGGATCCTGAAAATCCTCCAGTCCGGAAGCGTCTGCCAGTGCGGGTACCGGAGTGAAGCATTGTCCGACGCCGTCTCCTCCTTCTCCATCGGGATCAAAAACCAGATCCGGGAGTATGGCGGTGGAGAGGTCGATTCGAATCGAATTGATGCGGGCCACATCCGAGTTGTTGACGATGGTAATTTTATTTTGCCCTCCTTCCGTGCCGGCATCCCGAACGGCTCCGGGAATGACTTTGACCTGGGCTTGCAACTCCAGTTCTTTGGGCAAGACCACCCATTCAAAGCTGGTGGTACCGGAAAGAACCGGCCTTCCGTTGTCGGATACCAGGATCGAAACATTGTAAGGACTATCCGCGGCAGCTCCATCCGTGAAGTTCTGCGCGCGCGTGCCTTCTTTTAACGTACCGGAAATGACTCCCGTAGCGGGATCTATGGTCAGACCGGGCGGCAGGTTGATCGCTGAATAGGTCAGGGATTGGAAACCGTTATCTCCGTCATCGGCCAAGACCTGGATGTTGACCGGTTCTCCTTCTCTATTGTTTTGTCCGGCCACAGGCGAAACCACCGGCAGATTATTTTCCGGTATAACGCCGATCGCCGAAACTTTGGCGAGATCGATCTGGGATACAAATTTGATGTTCAGGGTATCGTCGGTCACTTCGACATCTTCGAATGTTTTGATCAGAGCGAATCGCGCGCCGACTTCATCGAAAATATCGAAACTATCCAGAGCCAGCTCTTCCTCAATGAATACGCTAAACACGCGATCACCGGATCCGCTTCCGGGCGAGGTACCCAGGAAAATCTCGGCAAAATGCAGATCGACAAAGTAGTTTCCATTGGCCAACGGGATCTGGTATTCAAAGTTCCCGAATCGTTCGGTCTGGTATAAGCTATCGTCTTCGGTATTCTGAATGCTGACGACATTCTCGAAGGTGCTGGAAAACTCCGACACGAAATTCCGGTCTTCGCGGAAAAGGTCTCCTGTGGATGTCCGGAAATCCGGTCCTCCGGAATTGATGAAGACCGGCGTCGGCACCGGCAATCCGGCAACCAGTTCAACCGTTCTCTTGCCTCCCTCTGCCAGGTTGATGTCCAGCTGGGCCCGTGCTCCATCGCTGTTGGGCTCAAGACTGATCTCCAGGGTATAAGAGGAATTGGCTCCGATCAGGAAAGATTCCGGATCCCCGGAGGTGATAGAAAATTTATCTGCATCGGGACCGGAGATGGAAAAGGATTCGATAAAAATCCCTTGATTTCCTCTGGCCGCTGTAAGGGTCAGATCTTCACTGCCGCCGCTCTCCAGAAATAACACAAAGGGCTTCTCGAGACTGCTGGGAACCAGCATGGTCAGTGAGGGTTCCCACTCACCGTAAAATTCCATTTGGGTCTGACTACCCGGGCCCAGAACGGGAGATCCGGCCGTCAAAAAGATGCCTCCTCCGGAGGAAATGGCTTGCGTTCCCTGACGCTTGAAGTTCAAATCCGCTCGGGGAGTCCAGGTATTGGTTTGGGGATCAAAGGATTCGGTGGTAGGCAAAGCATCCTGAACGGGTGCATCGTCGATCTCTCCTCCGATCACGAAAATCTCATCGTTGAATGGGACGACAGATGCATTTCCTCTGGGCGTAGGCAGATTGGCGGGTGCGGGAAGGGTAGTCCACACGCCTGCGTCCACATCAAATACATCCACGGTTTCCAAAACCGGGTTGTAAACCCCTCCGGCCCCTCCGGTTTGCCTTCCGCCGATCGCATAGATCTTACCATCCTGTGTAACGGCCGAGAAATGATCCCGGGCAGAAGGCGCATCGGGAAGTTCGGTCCAGCTGTTGGTAGCGGGATCGTAGACGTCAAGCCAGGGCACGAATCCACCTTGACCAGGGTTGATATTTCCTCCGATCAGATAGATCTTACCCTCATAGACCGCAGTTGCTGCAGCTCCTCTCCGGCGTTCTTTGGGGATAGCCGGTCCCTCATACCAGCGGTTTTTTGCCGGATCGTAAATATAAATATTGGAGGCGGGTATAAACTGTTGTACGCCAACATCCTCGAAGGCTCCGGCCACCCAAAGATACCCCTGGTATTCTACGGCTTGAAAACTGGAGAGCGCTACCGGAAGGAAGGCGCCTAGCGACCAGGTGTAGGTTTCGGGATTGAAAATTTCCAGGGACTTACCGGTGGTTCTGCCGCCGACCAGATAAAAACGATTCCCTACCTGAACGAAGCCATTGTCGGTGCGGGCCGTATGAGAATTGGCACCCTGTACCTGCACAGCAACCCAACTGTCGAGGAAATCCGATCCTTCTGGGAAAACCTTCCAGATGAACGTATCTCTTACGATCGGAGAAGAAGGTTGAGTCGCGGAGACAATTACGGTATAGACACCATCGTTATTGGGACCTCCAATTTCGGCTCCGGCAGCCAATGTGCCGCCAAAAGTACCTTCCTCGTTATCGAGAATGTCGATTCCGGCGGGTTGACCGCTGATGGCAAGGGTGACGGTCTCTTCCGGATTCCCTCCCTTGACCGAAATGGATCGGAGGATTTCATCGCCTACGTTATTGTTCAGGTCTTCCAGAGCATTGATCACCAGAGGTTTTGCAGCAGCATCTCCGAGGATCTCGATGCCATTGATCAGGGGGTTTTGAGCTATTCCGTGCAAGAAAACGATGTCCAGGCTGCCGTCGGTAACGTTAACCGTGTTGGTGATCACTGTACCCACCTGATGGCCGAATTGGTCGGTGAGGTCAATATCCTCCAGCGAAGGCGGAACGACCCCTTCCAGGGATACGCTGAAAATCCGTTCCCCTGGATTGGAAGTAAATTCCCAACCGTTGGCCATATAAAGCCTGACTGAATATGCCCCGTTCAGCAAGGGGAAGGAATAGCGCATGGCACTATCGCCAGGTTGATCAAAACGCTCTGTCCGGAAAACGGAGATCGGGACACTGGTCAGATCTACAGAATCGGTAACCTGCGTAATAAAGAAACCACCGAGACCATTGCTCCCCGCATCAGCCAAATAGACACTGGGATTAAAGAAATTATCCGACTCCCAGTCCACTCCATCGTCGAGGGACTCGATCGCCGGCCCACCGGCGTTGACACGGTAGAGGGGTACCGTTTGCCCGGTTAGGGAAATCGGGAGCCCGATCAGCCACATCGCCAAGGCGAAGACTGTCTGTCTAATGAAAGGGTACTTAATCTTCATGAGATGTTGTTTAGTTTATGGTATCAGGAAATCCCACAGGCGAAGAGGAGTTTCGGCAGTGGGGCATTCTTACCAAAAGGGGGGAAAAAGAAACTTGAGTCCATCCGGGCAGGATGCGAGATCTGACGAATTCACGAGCCGGCCAAAAAGAAAGATCTGGTAGCAGATCGGCGAAAGGGATCTGCCAAAGGGCTATGGAAAGAGTAAAAGCTACCCTCTTGTTTTCTGTTTCCTCTCCGGGGAGAGAGAGAAATATGTCAGTCATGGGATTATAATTGGCGCACACCGGCTAAACCGGCTCGCGAAAACGCTTATTTATTTGTAACTATTTAGCACCCTCCAGGTACCATTAAGAAATTATCGCCACTGAACGTGGCAACAAGTTC
>CAZXIX010000044.1:0-34206 GCA_964640855.1 uncultured Saprospiraceae bacterium | reverse complement strand
CGGCAGATCCTCCCATATCTTGCCGGAAGATTTCAACCGCCTGGGCATTGTAAAGGAAAAAGACCATTTCTTTCTGTTCATCAACGACCATTTCGTGCGGGAAGTAAAGGACAGCACTTTGCACTCGGGCGATGCGGGTATTCTCGCCTCGGGGATAGGATACTTTCTCTTTGACAACCTGGCTTTCTACGAAAAATGATTCACCGGCCCATTGGCAGGCATTTTATCTGACTTCCATTCATCATCCGTTTTTTCCATGCGCATTGTCGACTCCATACCCCACCCTCGTTTGAAGATCAGTGTATTTTCTCTGGATACGCGCTGGACCATCAAATTCGAAGATGGCCCTGCCGAAATCACCCTGAAGTATAAAAAAGAAGATTTTCCGAATGTGGAAGAGGTAAAACGTTTGGTTGATGCAAGCCTGTTAAGAGCGATTGGCCAAAAAATGGAAGAACTGAATGAAATTGTCCGGAAGCAGAAATCGGGTCATCTGAAAGATCGGGAGGATGGGTTTCCGCAGATCATTTAAGCCTTGCCCCAACAAGATCTTTCATTCGCCCCATTCATGATGCTGCTGTATCATCTGAGAAAGTCATGGCATCCGGGTTGTAGCCGATGTGGGGATCAAATACCTGGCGGATCGAATGACGGAGGAGGACTTTTTCGCCTTCTGCGCTGCCAATCCGGACCTTCGAATGGAGCGCGACAAGGATGGAAATATTGTTGTGAGGTCCGCCTGGGCTGGCTGCTTCTCCCCAAAACGGAGCAAGCTTTCCTGTATCGTTCCAACGGTACCATAGATCTGGTCGAATCCTTCGACAGCAATTTGAATGTTGAGGAAGTTCTCCCCGGTTTTTCTTTATCCCTTAGCCCGTTGAAAGCCTGGCCGTCCACACCCGTTTCCTCTGGATAAACCCAACATTAATTCTTCTGCACGCGCCTTGTTGGAACGGATTAACATTTCAATTATTTCTATTTTTCGGGCCCATAATACCTAGAACCATGCCGTCCAGATTTACCATCGAAGGAAGTCCCTATCCTCAAGGAGCCACCTACATTCCCACAGAAGATGCCTACAACTTCTCGTTGTATTCCAAGCACGCCAGCGATGTTGAGCTGCTCATCTATTCCGGTTCGGATCTCGTAAACCCGATCCATACCCTGGATTTAAATCCCTATCTGCATAAATCCCAGCGGTTGTGGCACTGCCGGATCAAGCGATCCGATATTCCCGGTGCTGCCTATTATGCCTACCGGGTAAACGGCCCGAGCTCGGGCAGCGGATACGACTACCACCATTTCGACCCCGAAAAGATCCTCCTGGACCCCTATGCCAAAGCTGTCTTTTTTCCGCCGGATTTCGACCGGGGCGCCACTGCCCGGCCTGGAGCTAACGACGGGAAAGCCCCGCTGGGCGTCCTTCCCCGAATTGAGGAATTCGACTGGCAGGGTGATCAGCATGTCTATCCGGAATCCGATCTGATCATCTATGAGGCCCACGTGCGCCAGTTCACCCAAAACCGCAATAGCGATGTGCCGGAAAACCACCGCGGCACCTACCAGGGCATTATCGACAAGATCCCCTACCTCAAGGAACTCGGCATAACGGCCATAGAACTCATGCCCATCCACCAGTGGGATCCGCAGGAAGGGAGCAGCTGGGGTTACATGACCCTCAACTTTTTCGCTCCGCATCACGATTTCTCCAGCGAAAAAACCTACGACGATGCCGTGGTCGAATTCAAAACCATGGTCCGCGAGCTGCACAAGGCGGGCATCGCCGTCATTCTGGACGTGGTTTACAACCATACTACCGAAGGCAATCACCTCGGTCCCAACTACTGCTTCAAAGGGATCGACAACAGCAGCTACTACCTCGTCTATCCCACGGCCGACGGCCAGCAGTTCTACATGAATACGACGGGCACCGGCAACACCATCCACGCAGCCAACCAACAGGTGCGCCGCCTGATGCTCGACAGCCTGAAATACTGGGTCCGGGAAATGCATGTAGACGGGTTTCGCTTTGATATTGCCTCCATCTTTGCCCGCAATTCCGACGGCTCCCTGAATTTCAACGATCCGCCCATTTTCCATTCCATATCCACGGACCCGGATCTGCGCGACAGTATATTGATTGCCGAGCCCTGGGATCCGGAAGCCTATCTGCTGGGGAAATCTTTTCCGGGGATCAGTTGGCGGCAGTGGAACGGTAAGTTTCGGGACGAGGTTAAATCCTTCGTGAAGGGAGATCCCGGCCTGGTAGGTGCGCTCGCCCATCGGATGTACGGCAGTGACCATCTGTTCAGCGATCACCCCTTCTATGCCAACCACCCCTTTCAATCGATCAACTATCTGGCTTCGCACGATGGATACACCCTGTACGATTGCACGGCTTATGCGGGTCACCCACGCCATGCCGACCGGAATAAATCCTGGAACTGGGGCTGGGAAGGAGACGAAAATCTGCCGGACGAGATCCTGCGCCTTCGCAAGCAGATCCTGAAGAATTATGCGGCCCTGCTTTTCCTCGCTAATGGGATCCCCATGTTCCGCGCCGGGGATGAATTCGCCCAGACCCAATACGGGCAGGACAACCCCTACAACGTAGATGACGAAACCGTCTGGCTGGACTGGAGCCGACTGGAAGAATTCGGAGATGTGTATCGTTTCTACAAGGAGATGATCGCTTTTCGGAAAGCCCATCCCTCTTTGAGCCGCAGCCGCTTCTGGCAAGAGGATGTCCGATGGTACGGCGATCTTTTCGGACCGGAATTCGATTTCCATTCCCACACGCTGGCCTTCCATCTGAATGGTAAAAATCCCACCCACGGCATAGACGACCAGGAGATCTACGTTATGATCAACGCCTGGTGGGAGCCGGTGGAATTCCACATCCAGGAAACAGGCCCCTGGCATCGCATCATCAATACAGCCCTGGATTCGCCTGCCGATTTCTTAGAACCCGGCGAGGAGATCGTGCCCTCTTCCGGGTACATGGTGCCTGGCCGCGCCCTGGTAGTTTTGATTAAAGAATGAAAAAAGGAAAGAATTAAGGAAATGAATATATACACCATTCTTTCATTTTTTTCATTCCTTCATTCCTTCATTAACCAGCGCTTCCTCTGCCTCGGCCACCTTCTCAAAGGGGAATCCATCCAGCACGGCTTCCATCTTTTGCCGGATCTCGGGTAAATTCAGATTCCCGATGCTTCCCTCGTGGGTATGTTCGATGTTTCGACCCGGCTTAAAAGTACCCGCTTCGATCTGCTCCCCTACCCTTTTGTAGGCATCCCGAAAGGGTACGCCCTGCAAAACCAATTTATTCACCTCCTCCACACTATAGAGATAATCGTATCTGGGATCATCCAGCAGATCCGTATTAACTTCCATGCGGTGGACGGCATAGGTCATCATGTCGAGGCTATCCGCAGCTTGTTTCAGGGCGGGGAACAGGATCTCTTTCAGCAATTGAAATTCGCGGTGATAACCGGAGGGCAGGTTTCCGGTCAGCTGGCTGATCTGAGCAGGAAGACTCAAGAGTTGATTGAAGCGGCCGCGAAGGAGTTCAAAGACATCCGGATTCTTTTTGTGGGGCATGATGCTGGAACCCGTTGTGAGTTCGTCCGGCAATTTCAAGAACCCGAAATTCTGGCTGTTGTAAAGACAGCAATCCATGGCCAGTTTGGAAAGGGTACTCCCCAAAGAAGCCAGGCTGAAGGCAAGAGACAATTCCGATTTTCCACGACCCAACTGGGCGTGTACTACGTTGTAGGCCAGGTCCTCGAAACCGAGCAAACGAGTCGTCAGCCTGCGATCCAGGGGAAAGGAAGAGCCATAGCCTGCCGCCGAGCCCAGGGGGTTTTGATTGACGATAGCATAGGTCGCTTTCAGTTGCCGAAGGTCATCCACCAATGACTCCGCGTATGCCCCAAACCAAAGCCCGAAGGAAGAGACCATCCCGACCTGAAGGTGGGTGTAGCCGGGCATGAGTTCACCCTTATGCTTTTCCGCTTGCGTCATTAATTCCTGGAACAAAGCTTCTACCTTGCTTACCAATTGAGTGAGCTCGGCCCGAAAAAAAAGGCGCAAATCGAGCAGTACCTGATCGTTGCGCGAGCGTCCGCTGTGGATTTTCTTACCCACTTCGCCCAGTCGGCGGGTCAGCAAAAGCTCTACCTGGGAGTGGACATCCTCGACGCCTTCCTCAATCTCGAAAATTCCCTCTTCGATCTCAGCCAGGACCTGTTTCAATTCTCCCTGCACCTTTACCAATTCCTCCGCACTCAGCAACCCGATCTTCTCCAGCATCCGCGTATGAGCCAGCGACCCCATTACATCCCAATAAGCTAATTGGAGATCCAATTCCCGGTCCCGTCCTACTGTGAACTCCTCAATGCGTTTGTCCGTAACCGTACCTTTGTCCCAGAGTTTCATATTGAATTTTTGATTTTCAATGCCCAATGAATCCTACCATTAAAAACTGACCATTAATCATTTAGCATTAATTACTACCGCTAAGGCATTCACTAACTCAATATATTTTCGGATCCCTTTTTCGATCTCTGCCAGCTCAATATATTCTTCCGCCGTATGGGAACGGGCCGAATCTCCCGGGCCCAGTTTAATGGTGGGGAAAGACAAGAGCGCCTGATCCGAGAGCGTTGGTGAACCATAGGGTTTCAAACCGATTGCCAGGCCGGCTTGGGCCAGCGGATGATCCATGGAAATGCCCGAACTATTCAGCCGGGTGGATCGGGGATTCAGCCCGCAGTCAACCAGGGCTTGCAGAATGGAAACCACCTCCTCATTGGTATAGCAATCCTGGGTACGGACGTCCACCACAAAGCGGCACTCGGCCGGAACGACATTGTGCTGACTCCCGGCTTCGATCTGGGTCACGGTCACTTTTACCGGCCCCAGGGTGTCCGATGTTTTGGGGAACTTAAAGGATCTGAGCTTTTGGATATCCTCCAGGGCCAGGTAAATGGCATTGATCCCCTCTTCCCGCGCCGCATGCCCGGCCTTACCTTTGGCCAGCCCGTCGAATACGATCAACCCTTTTTCTGCGACGGCCATATGCAGGGAAGTGGGCTCCCCCACAATTCCCGCCCAGATCTCCGGCCATTCTTCCAGACAGGAAGCGATCCCTTTGGCTCCGCTGATCTCTTCTTCCGCCGTGGCGGCAAAAAGCAGATTAAATGGGAGATCCGTTCGATCCTTGAAATGCAGGAAAGTAACCAGCAGGCTTACCAGGGGGCCTCCTGCGTCATTGCTGCCCAGTCCATACAACTTCCCATTCTCCAGGGACGGATCGTAGGGGTCCCGCTTCCAGGCCGGATTCGGTTTTACGGTATCGTGATGGGAGTTGAGGAGAAGCGTGGGCTTATTTTCATCCCATTCGCTCGAATAAGCCCAAAGGTTATTCCCCTTCTGTTGGGTATTCGTTCTTTTATTCAGCAGAAAATCCCGGATCCGACAGGCAGTCTGATCCTCCTGGCGAGAAAAAGACGGGATTGAAATAAGCTGCCGGAGGAGGTCTACGGCCTCTGGGACAAGTATTTGAAAGGACATACAAGAAGGAATGGTCCAAGGGTAAAATAGGAAATCAACAGGGAATCGGAACCAAGCTCCTTTCCCGGCTTGCGTGGGCTATCCCATTGCCTTTATGCTTCAGGAAGTTGTTCTTTTACCTGCCGGGAGGTGACAAGCCGGCAACCGGCTTCCCTCATCTTTTCCAGGCTTCTTTCCCCGTCCCCGGTTTCTTGGTTCACCGCCTGTATCGCATCCGTAATGACGAGGGTTTGAAATCCTTTTCGAGCGGCATCCAGAGCCGATTGCTCCACGCAGTAATCCGTGGTCAGACCGCTTATGTATAGATTTTCTGTTTTATTCATTTTCAAATACGCATTCAGGTCCACGTTGGTGGCCTCAAAGGCAGAGTAGCCGTCATCCTGATTGCCGGTACCTTTCAAGACCACCAGATCAATTTTCCCGATGTCCAGGTCATCGTGAAACTCGGCCCCATCCGTATTTTTTACACAATGCCGGGGCCATTTTTCAAAATGCAGCGTGTTCTCCGGGTGCCAGTCCTTGGATGCGACGACCCGGTCAAAGCGATCCATGAGTTCATTGATCACCGGCACTACCCGATCTCCTCCTTCCGCGGGAAGTGCTCCCCCGGGGCAAAAGTCTTTTTGTACATCTACGATGAGTAATACATTCATTCTAAAGGATTTTTTGTGGAATCCGGACTTTTTTTCCGGATGAGTTGATCCCTGAGGGATCTCAGTTTTTCCGATATCCCCACCTTATAGATGTGAGGATTCTCAAAACGTTTGTGCTCATCAGGCAAGCGATCTAGCCTTTCGCGGACATACCGACTGATCTGTTCCGGGCTTTGGTAATCCCACCGGATCCGCCCCTTTTGGAAAACAGGCTGAAACAAGGACTCTGTCCGATAGGCATCCAAGGAGGTTTTTTTCCCGGGATACTGCGGGTGCACAATCTCCCCGACGGATTCCTCCTGCTCAAGCAGGATACCATCGCCAAGAAACTGTTCTTCCCCTCCGATCAGTCGGATTACTTTTTTCTTTCCGGGCAAGGTGATCTTTTCCACGTTCTCACTGATCTTCAACCGGGCTTTTCCGCCCACCTCCGCCAGTTTGTAGACCCCGTCCAGGGCGGCGTCCGGTCCGCCGGTAACCAGTCGGGTTCCCACTCCGAATCCATCGATAGGGGCCCCTTGCTGAAGGAGACTGCGAATCACATATTCATCCAGTTGATTGGAGGCCAGGATCTTGACTTCCTGCAACCCGGCCTGGTCGAGCATATGGCGGGCTTTTTTGCTCAGGTAGGCCAGATCCCCGCTGTCGAGCCGAATGCCGGCCAGTTCCTTTCCTTTTTCTTTCAGTTCCCGCGCCACCTTAATGGCATGAGGCAAACCGCTATCGAGGGTATTATAGGTGTCTACGAGGAGTACGCAGTCATCCGGATAGCATTCGGCAAAGGTCCGGAAGGCGGTCAGTTCATCCTCAAAACTTTGGATCCACGAGTGCGCTTGGGTACCGGAAATGGGCAAGCCGAAAGCATGGCCGGCAAACACATTGGAGGTAGCTCCCGCCCCTCCGATCACAGCGGCCCGGCTGGCATGGATACCGCCCAACCCCTGCGCTCTCCGGAGTCCAAAATCCATAAACAATCGCCCTTCGGATGCCAACCGGATGCGCGTAGCTTTGGTCGCGATCAGGGACTGGAAATTCAGGTAGTTCAGCACCATCGTTTCGATCAGTTGCGCTTCGATCAAGCTGGCTTCGACCCGTAATATCGGACTGTTGGGAAAGACCAGTTCTCCCTCCCGGACGGAGAAAATGGAGGCTGAAGGACGGAAGTTTTTCAAATGGTCCAGAAAATCTTCCCGAAATCCTTGCGACCGCAGATATTCGATGACGAAGGGTGGGAAGGAGAGATTTTCCAGCGTTTCCAGCAAATTCCACAAACCGGCAAACACGACGAAGCCGCCTCCAAAAGGATTGGTTCTAAAAAAATAGTCGAATACGGCTTGCTCGTCTTTCCTGCCGGCCAGGAAATATCCCTGTGCCATGATGAGTTCGTACTGATCGGTGTACAGGCCAGCTCCTTCTTCGAGTACATGACCTTCCCGCATACCGGAATTTTGAGCTTTCATAAAAATGTTTTGGCTACACGGATAGAATCCGGCTTTCAGAAGTGAAACTACAGCCCACCCAAAAAAGATCGGTGCAGCGGGTGCAGCAAAATGGCAGGAGACAACACCAAAATTTTTGGTTACTTTTAATAAAACGCCAATTATCACCTAAAACACCCTTTCTCATGCGACACTTTCTACCCTTTTTTTTCAGCTTGACAGCCTTGCTCCCTGTCTCCTTTTTTTCCAACCCGAAAGTTTCTCATCCTAGCCTGGAGCAGCATCCTTCCCTCTTCCCGGTCTCAACTCCGAGGATGCCGGAAACGGCAGAGGCCTGGTCGGGCTTAGGTACCGGCCTGAACGGTACTTGCCTGGCCATTACGATCGACGAACAGGGCAATCTTTATGCAGGTGGAGCTTTCTCGCAGGCAGGCGGTGTACCCGCCAGCAACATCGCGATGTGGGACGGTCAGCAGTGGTCGGCTCTCGGCAGCGGACTCGACAACGACTGTCTGGCACTTGCTTTTGATAGCCAGGGAAACCTGTATGCCGGCGGCATTTTTGAAAATGCAGGGGGTGCCCCTGCCTCCCGGATCGCCCGGTGGGATGGCGAAAACTGGTCTGCCCTGGGAGCCGGGCTGGATAATGCCTGCAGGTCCGTAGCCATCGATGCGGAGGATAACCTCTACGCGGGGGGGATCTTCCTGAACGCCGGGGGCGTTGAAGCCAGCCGGATAGCCCAATGGGATGGCAGCAATTGGTCGAGCCTCGATCGGGGCCTCGCGGGGGCCGTCGACGATCTCGCCATCGATAGCCGGGGCAATGTCTATGCCGTAGGTACCTTTACGGTGACCCCACCCCCCAACCTTCTGCTTAATCGGGTAGCCATGTGGGAAAAAGACAGCACCCGGTGGGTGGCTCTGGGAAGCGGCTTGGAAGGAGGTGCCAGCAATGCCGTGGCCATAGATGCCGAGGATAATGTCTTTGTCGGCGGGGGCTTCAACCTGGCCGGCGGAGTAGCCGCCAACCGGATAGCCCAATGGGATGGCGAAAGTTTCACTCCTCTGGGCGACGGTTTGGGCGATACGGTCCAAAAGCTCAAAGTCGGCCCCGACGGCAATTTGTATGCCGTTGGCTTTTTCGAAGAATCCGACGGAAGTCCCGGGAATCACATAGCCCGCTGGGATGGCCAAAACTGGAGCAGCCTGGGGGCCGGACTCAACGCCTTATGCCAGGCGGTAGGGACGGATGCCCAGAATACGGTCTATGCCGGAGGTATCTTCACGCAGGCGGGAGGCATGGACATCAGCCGGATTGCCCGGTTCGGAGATGAGATCGTTGCCGTAGAAGAGCCAGGCGAAGCCGCCTACTCCATTCGTCCTTTCCCCAATCCCACAAGAGGTGAAGTTTGGCTCGAAGGCCTGGAACAGGAAGAGGGGCTGGAGATCCAAATCAGCAGCATTTCGGGATCTGTCATCCGGTATCAAAGGCTGCGTGACAATAAGCTGAACCTGTCGGATTTGCCTCAGGGGCTTTACTTACTTTCTTTCAGGCAGAAAGGCCGCCGGATCTCTGTAAAAGTGGAAATAACACCTTAATCTAAATCGACCGGTTTGGACCGGGCGGTTGTTTTCCGTCCGGTCTACGGGACGATCCGCGTCCCGGAATCATGGGAGTGGATAGCCTCTATGCCTCCCAACCTTACGGCCTCCACCCCATGGGCAAGCGCCCGGAAAGCATTCTCCAACTTGGGAAGCATGCCGGTGTGAATGGCACCCGATTCCCGCATCCGCTGGTATCCCTGCAAATCCAGCGCCGGGATCACGCTGGAATCGTCTTCTGCATCCGCCAGAACCCCCGGCTTGTCGAAACAATAGGTCAGTCGAACGGAATGAGTACCGGCCATGCCGATGGCCCATTCGGTGGCAATGGTATCCGCATTTGTATTGAGCATCTGCCCCTGGCCATCGTGCGAAAGCGCACAGAACACAGGGACCAGGCCCATGCCGAGCAATCCGGATATCAGATCGGTGTTGACTCTCGTGACGTCGCCGACAAGACCATAATCCACATCGGAAGAAGTCCGCCTGCGGGCAAGCATGCTGTTCCCATCCGCTCCGCTCAACCCCAAGGCATTACAGCCCAAAGCCTGCAACCGGCTGACCAGTTTTTTATTAAACAGACCGCCATAAACCATGGTTACTACTTTTAAGGTATCCGCATCCGTTATCCGACGCCCTTGATGCATCTTCACCGGTATGCCGAGCCTTGCACTGAGCCGGCCGGCTTCCTTCCCGCCTCCGTGCACCAGGATTTTCGGCTCCTCCCAGCCGGCAAATTGGGTCAGAAGCGCATCCAGTGTATGTTCCTCCTCTATGAGCCTGCCACCAATCTTCAGGATGTGGAGCGGTTTTTTCATGTGTTTTCTCTCGATGTCCGGGGATGTTCCCTTATGCAACAATGGAGGATCTGGTTTTGCCAGCCTTTGGCGCTGGCCCGTTCATCCTTCCAGCAAGCTTTTAAAAACGGCCTGTGCCGCCCAAGTCCGGTTATTTGCCTGCTCGATCACCAGGGAATCCGGACTGTCCAGCACAGCATCGGCGATCACCACATTCCGCCTCACGGGCAGGCAATGCATCAATTTCCCCTGGTTTGTTAACGCCATTTTCTCGGTCGTGATCTGCCAGGAGGGGTCCTGATGGACTTTCCCGTAATCCCGGTAGGAAGACCAGTTCTTTACGTAGACAAAGTCCGCTCCCTTCAAAGCTTCATCCTGATCGTGATAAACAGTAACGTCTCCGAGAAATTCCTCGGCAAGATCCATGCCCTCGGGATTGGCCACGTGTAAATCGACATCGGCCACCCGCATCCACTCCAGGAAGGAATTGGCTACCGCCTGCGGGAGGGCTTTCGTATGGGGAGCCCAGCTGAGGACCACTTTTGGGCGATCAAAACGACTATGCTCCCGGATGGTGACCCAGTCGGCCAGCGATTGCAAGGGATGCCGGATGGCCGATTCCAGGCTGACCACCGGCACAGTAGCGTATCGCATGAAACTTTGCAACACGTAATCCCGATAGTCTGCTTCGCGATCCTCCAGATCGGGGAAAGTGCGCACACCAATTATATCGGCGTATTGACTGATCACCTGGGCCGCATCCCGGATGTGTTCGGCCTTATCCGCATTCATCACCACGCCGTCCCGGAATTCCAGTTTCCAGCCGGAACCCGGATCCCGGGAAAAGACCTCAAGCCCCAGATTGGCGGCAGCTTTCTGGCTGCTCATGTAAGTGCGCAGGCTGGGGTTGAAAAAAATGAGGGCAATGGACTTTCCTTTCCCCAGCTCGGCCCAGCCCAAGGGGTTTTTCTTGATTTCCAATGCCGATTCCACCAAGGCAGAAGGCTCCGGCACGTCTGATAGTTTTGTGAATTGCTTCATTGATTTCATATTCATAAAACGCTCAACTTCTCACTCTAAACCCTCAACTCTAAAAAGCCGTTGCTTTCAATCTTAACCCATCGTCTTGCGGAAAACCAAAGATCAGGTTCATATTTTCTACCGCTTGCCCGGAAGCCCCTTTCAGCAGGTTGTCTATCGCGCTGATGATCAGCAACTGATCCTCATGTTTCTCCAGATGGATGACGCAATGGTTGGTGTTGACGACCTGTTTCAGGCTGCCGTTCACTTCTGTGACGTGGGTAAAAGGCGCCGATGCATAGAACGAGCGATACAGATCCAGTGCCTGCGCCTCGCTCAGGTCTACCACGGTGTACAAGCTGGCAAATATTCCCCGGGGAAAGTTTCCCCGTATAGGCAGGAAGTTGAGCCGGGACGAAAAGCCGGGTTGCAGTTGCTCCAGGCTCTGGCGGATCTCATCCAGATGCTGATGCCGAAAGGCCTTGTAGATCGAGACATTATTCTGTCTCCAACTGAAGTGGGTGGTCGGCTGCGGCGATTGCCCGGCTCCGGTAGAGCCCGTGATCGCATGAATGTGTACATCCTGCTGGAGCAAGCCCGCTTCGGCGAGGGGAAGCAGCCCCAGTTGGATGGCCGTAGCGAAACATCCGGGATTGGCGACCTGCCTGCTTTTCCGGATGGATTCCCGATTGAGCTCGGGCAGACCGTAAATCCATTCCGGGTCCAGGCGGAAATCACGACTCAGGTCGATGACCGCACAATCTGCTGTAACGGGGTTTTCTTCCAGGAAGGTCTGGGACCGGCCATGCCCCGAACAAAGAAAAAGGACATCCAGGTCCTCCAGCTCCGGCTTCTCCGAAAAACGGAGATCCTGGCCAATGACATCCGCATGAATCGCCTCGATGGGCTTTCCCGCCTGGCTTTCACTCTGCACAAAGGCCAATTCTATTTGGGGATGGAAGACCAGGATCCGGATCAATTCGCCTGCCGTATATCCCCCTCCTCCGATGATGCCCGCTCGGATCATTTTTCCTGGTTTTGAGGGTGAACAGCCTGGTAGATTTTATTTTGCAGGCCGAGAATCTTAGTGAAGCCCTTGACGTCTTCCCCGCTCCAGCCGGTATTCTCTTCTCCGTATTTTCCGAATCCGGCATTCATCAGGTCGTTTGGAGATTCAATGCCTATCAGCTCAAATCGATACGGGAGGAGCCTAACCCCTACTTTTCCGGTGACCACGGTCTGGGTATCCGTCAGGAAAGTTTCAATATTTCGCAAGACCGGCTCAAGGAACTGGCCTTCATGCAGAAGCATGCCATACCAGTTGGCCAGTTGCTCCTTCCAGTATTGCTGCCACTTGGTCAGGGTGTGCTTTTCCAACAAATGATGCGCCTTGAGCAGGATCAGGGGAGCCGCCGCCTCGAAACCTACGCGCCCTTTGATCCCGATGATGGTATCGCCTACATGGGTATCCCGGCCAATGGCGAAAGGTCCCGCCTGCTGCTGAAGCGTTTCGATGGCTTCGACGGGATGGGAAAAACGCTGCCCGTTCAGGCCGACAAATTCGCCCTTTTCGAAAAGCAATTCGATCTCTTCGGGCTCTGTTTTTTCCAGGGGAGTGGGAAACGCGGACTCCGGTAAAGCCTGATGGGAGGTCAGCGTTTCGGCGCCACCCACGCTCGTACCCCAGATCCCTTTATTGATTGAATATTGGCCTTTTTCCTTTGTCCAGGGAAATCCTTTTCCATTCAAGTAGGCGATTTCCTCCTCCCGGCTCAGCTTTTGATCCCGGATCGGTGTCACGATCTCCAAAGCGTTGCCCAACACATGGAAAACCAGGTCAAAACGGACCTGGTCGTTACCCGCACCGGTGCTTCCGTGCGCTACCTTTTGGGCGCCTATCTCGTTGGCATAGCGCACCACCTCCAAAGCCTGGAACATTCGTTCTGCGCTTACCGACATCGGGTAGGTATTGTTCCGCAAGGCATTGCCGAAGATCAGATACTTGATGCATCGATCGTAGAAATCCCGGGTGGCATCCACCGATTGGAAGGAAGCCGCTCCCAATCGGAAGGCCTGCTCTTCCAGCCGTTTGATTTCTTTTTCATCAAAGCCACCCGTATTGACAGTCAAGGCATGTACTTCGTGGCCTTGTTCGGTAAGCCAGGCAATGCAATAAGAGGTATCCAGACCGCCGCTGTAGGCAAGCACGGTTTTAGACTTTTCCATGGTTGTTGGTGATCAAATGCGAAAGATCGTTTTTCATCATGTATTCCTCGCGCGAGGGCGCAAGCATGGCTGTACACAGGCACATGCTCCGTTCGTTGCGCATCAGAATATCGTAATTCGGGCAGCTTTGGCAGCCGCTCCAGAAGGCTTCGTCCTGCGTCAGCTCCGAATAGGTTACGGGCTGGTAGCCCAGTTCGGAATTGATCTTCATGACGGCCAGACTGGTGGTGATACCGAACACCCTGGCTTCGGGGAAGAGCTTCCGGGCCAGGTGAAAGGCCTCCCGTTTGATGCCCCGGGCGAGCCCGAGTCGCCTGAAATCCGGATGGACGACGAGGCCCGAATTGGCGACGTATTTACCGTGACTCCAGGTCTCGATGTAGCAAAAGCCGGCCAGGCGTTCGCCCGCCAGAGCAATCACCGCCTTACCGGAATTGATCTTTTCCCGAATGTAGACCGGGTCGCGTTTGGCAATGCCCGTTTTTCGGTCGCGCGCCGCTATCTCGATCAGGGTGCAGATCTCTTCGGCGAAGTGAGCCATCGATGGTTCGGCAATCAGGATTTCCATGTCCTAGTTTTTGAAATGGAGATGCTGAAAAACAGCTTGAATGGAACAATGAGGAAAGAAAGAATCAGCTCTTTTACATAGACAGGGAATCGTACCCTGTTGGAGGATCATATGGATAATAGCGCCCCTAGGGGCGACGAGCAGAGCGTCGACGACGAAAAGAAATGAGAATGAAAGGATACATAGCCGTCATAAGACCACAAGAATAGCTTCTTTTCTCCAAACAGACAATCCGTTGGTTGATTTTTTGACATTTGCGTCTTTTCGGGTACAAGGGGAACGGGTTTGATCCGGTTTTCGGGCGCTATTTCTTCGGCCTCTTCTTTTTTTGGACATAGGTTTGAAAAAGTTTTGGAATCGTATTTATTTTCCCACGCATATAACCACAAGCCAATGACCCATCCTGAAAAACGCCGCCTGGAAGAATCAAGCCAACCCGAAACCCCCTGGAAAAAATGGGGCCCCTACCTGAGCGAACGACAATGGGGAACCGTGCGGGAAGACTACAGCCCGGACGGGGAAGCCTGGAACTACTTCACCCACGACCAGTCTCGGTCCAGGGCATATCGCTGGGGGGAGGATGGATTGGCCGGTTACTCCGACGATCATCAGTTACTTTGTTTTGGTCTGGCTTTGTGGAATGGAAACGATCCCATCCTGAAAGAACGATTGTTTGGCCTCGGCAACGGGGAGGGCAATCACGGGGAGGATGTGAAAGAGTACTATTTCTACCTGGATAGTACGCCTACACATTCCTACATGAAATACCTCTACAAATACCCTCAGCGGGCCTTCCCTTATGCCGACCTGATCGAAACCAATGCCGAACGCGGCTTTGAAGATCCCGAATATGAGTTACTGGATACGGGTATCTTCGAGGAGAGCCGGTATTTCGATGTATTTGTGGAATATGCCAAGATCGCGCCCGAAGACACTTTGATCAAAGTACAGGTCGCCAATCGGGGGCCGGAAACCGCCCAGCTTCATCTGCTGCCCACTTTGTGGTTCCGCAACGATTGGACCTGGGATCCGGGACGACCCAAGCCTTTGCTGAAAACGTCCAATTCCGTATCGGGCGCCGCCGTAGTCCAAGCCCGGCACGAATTCCTGGGCACCTATCATTGGTACTGCGAAGGACGGCCTGATTTTCTTTTCTGTGAAAATGAAACCAACCATCAAAGGCTTTACCAAACGGAAAACGCGGTTCCTTTTGTGAAAGACGGCATTCACAACTACGTCATTCACGGACAAAAGGATGCGGTAAATCCGGAGCGGGAAGGAACCAAGTCAGCTGCCTGGTATGAATTGACCGTGGATCCCGGGGACTCCGTGTCCCTGCATTTCCGGCTGAGTGCCGGGGAAGAGGTTTTCACCCATCCCCTGGTCGAGGATGTACTCCGGATGTTCGACCAGCGCAAAGAGGAAGCCGACCAATTTCACGCTGCCATTTGCCCGGAGACGATACAGGGAGAAGCCCGGGAGGTGTTCCGGCAGGCCATAGCCGGTATGCTCTGGACCAAACAATTCTATCAGTTTGATCTGGAAAGATGGCTGTCGGAGCGGCTGCCCGATACAAAAGTCATCCGCAACAAAGACTGGGAGCATTTGCAAGCCGGCGACATCATTTCCATGCCCGACAAATGGGAATATCCCTGGTTTGCAGCCTGGGATTCTGCCTTCCACACCTTGACCCTGGTACTGGCGGACCCGGATTTTGCCAAACATCAGATCTCCCTGTTCCTGGAGGATCGCTACCAGCACCCCAACGGCCAAATTCCGGCCTACGAATGGAATTTCAACGATGTGAACCCGCCTGTGCATGCCTGGGCGACCTGGGCCGTTTATCGGGAGGATTACAGTCATCACCCGGAGAAAAAACGGGACATTGATTGGCTGCGTTCCTGTTTCGACCGGCTCGATAATAACTTCCAATGGTGGATGACCCAAAGAACGGCAGCCGGGGAAAATGTATACCAGGGGGGATTCCTGGGTCTGGATAACATCGGCCTGTTCGACCGAAGTAAGGAATTGCCTACCGGCGGAAAGTTCGAACAAACCGACGGCACGGCCTGGATGGCCCTGTACGCCCAGAATATGTTCCAGATCGCTACCGAGCTTGCCCTGCACCTTCCGGAATACGAATACATGTCCATCAAGTACCTGGATGAATTCATCCAGATCGCAGCCGTTATGGACAAGATCGGCGAAAATGAAGACGAGATGTGGGATGAGGAAGACGGCTTTTTCTACGATGTCCTTCGTTTTCCCGACGGCTCTGCTACCCGGATCAAGGTACGATCCATGGTAGGCCTGCTCCCCCTTTGTGCCGCTACCGTCATCGAAGAGGATACCCTGAAGCGCCTACCCGGCCTGAAAGCCAAATACGACTGGCTGGTCGAAAAAAGGCTGGACCTCACCCAGAACATTGCCTGCCCCGTCGAGCCTGGTAAAGGGGGAAGGAGGCTGCTGGCGATCATGGATGAGGATAAGCTGAAAAGGGTGCTGTCCAGGGTATTGGAAGAGGATGAATTCCTAAGCCCCTTCGGCATCCGATCTTTGTCTAAAGCCCATGAGACGACCCCTTACGCTTTTAGCTGGGAAGGGGTTACCTACGAAGTCAAATACGTGCCCGGCGACTCGGACTCGCCTATGTTTGGCGGGAACTCCAACTGGCGCGGCCCGGTCTGGTTCCCGATGAACTTCCTGATCCTGCGCTCCCTCATTCACCAATACACCTACTATGGCGACGATTTCAAAGTGGAATTCCCTACCGGCTCAGGCCACCACCTGGATTTGTATGACGTAGCCCGGGCAATTTCCCAACGAGCTCTGCGCATCTTCCTGCCGGATGAGAACGGTAACCGCCCCGTGAACGGACGATTCGAGACTTTCCAGAAAGACCCCCACTGGAAAGATCTGATCCTGTTTTACGAGTATTTCCACGGAGACAATGGCTCCGGCGTAGGGGCCAGCCACCAGACGGGCTGGACGGGAACGGTGGCCACAGGCATGGATTTCTTCGGTACGTTTACCAAAGAATTTCTCCTGAACGAAGGCTTGTTGCCGACTTCTGATCCGGTAAAATAGATCCCGATAAGGCTACCTGCTCCGATTCATTTCGGGCTTTCCTTTAAAATCCTGTTAAAGCATTTCTCGTGTTACCCCGGTAACAGCCCGGGTCTTCGTGCGTGCCTATTTTTGGAGCCATTATTACCCTTTGTCTCCGAAAATGCATTCCGATCATGAAGTTAAGAACCCTTCTTTCCTGGGCATTGCGTCTCGTTGCGGCTGCCATACTCTTACAAACCCTCTTCTTCAAATTCACCGGAGCCGAGGAAAGCGTTTACATTTTCACCCAACTGGGTATGGAGCCCTGGGGCCGTATCGCCACGGGAATCGCTGAGTTGATTACAAGCATCTTGCTGCTATGGCCGCGCACCGCTTCCCTGGGAGCCCTGGGAGCCATCGGACTCATGATCGGTGCTATCAGTTCCCACCTGACCGTTTTGGGGATCGAGGTGCAGGGAGATGGGGGTTATCTGTTTTTCCTGGGTCTGGTGGTACTCCTCGCAGCTATCGGCACGCTATACCTGCATTGGGATTCCCTGCTGAAGGCCCGTCAACAAGTAAGGCTCATCTTCGCAACGAAGGCAAATTAGTCCCTATTTTAGGGTCAACCCAGCACATACCATTAATATGGATCTTCCGGTCTTGATCGTGTATATCTTTTATCTCTACCTCCTGATGGGTTTGATCTTTGGCCTATGGTTTGTTTTCCGGGGGGTGAATGGTCTGGACCCGGCCGCCAGGTCCGCGCGATGGTATGTACGTCTGCTCTTCCTGCCGGGTTCGGCTATGCTATGGCCCATAATGCTGAGAAAACTTCTTCGAAAAAGCAGCAGAAACTAAGTAGGTATGGATCTTAAGCAAAGGCAACGGCATCGGTTCATTTGGGGATTGCTGGCCATCCTGCTTCCCCTTTTGTTCCTGGCTGCCTTGTGGTTCCGGCCCCAGGAAGTGACCCAACCTGATCCGCTTCCCGAAAGCAAGCTGGATTCTCTCACCCTCTCGCCCAAACCCCATTAATCATGGCCAACCAGTATAAAGCTGTTCTCTGGAACCGACAAAAAAGGCGATATGACCGCCTTATGTTGGCTCTGATCGCCTTGTACTTGCTCGTTTTCGTCGGTATGCAAGCTCTGCTCTTTCCGGGCATTACCGGGGAGACGCTGGTCATCCGGGCTACGGGTTCTCTGGCCTTTTTAATGTTGCACATCGTTCTGAGCATTGGGCCTTTGGCTCGCCTCGACAAAAGATTTGCCGCCTTGCTTTACAACCGAAGGCACCTGGGGGTTACCCTCTTTCTTATCGCCGCGATACACGGCGTTTTCAACATTCTACAGTTTCACTCCCTGGGCAATGTAGACCCGCTCGTCTCCCTCTTCAGCTCAAACACACACTATTTTTCCCTGATCCGCTTTCCCTTTCAGATACTGGGTTTCTTCGCTTTGTTGATCCTTTTCCTCATGGCTGCCACCAGCCATGACTTCTGGTTGAAAAACCTGGGGCCCGGATTTTGGAAAAGTTTGCATATGCTGGTGTACGGAGCCTATGCCTTGCTGGTCATGCACGTTATGCTGGGGGTTATTCAACTGGAAAGCTCACCGGTTTGGGCTGGCCTTACCGGTTTGGGAATGATTTGGGTGATCGGACTGCATCTTTTGGCCGGGCGAAAAGCAGGCGCATTGGACAGGAAAAAGGCCGAAACGGAGAAAGATGGTTTTTTCCGGGTCGCGCAGTTGGATGAGATCGAAGAGGGCAAGGCCAAACTGGCGGTCATCGGAACGGAACAGATCGCGGTCTATCGTCACAAAAACACTCTTTTTGCGGTGAGTAACCTGTGCCGGCATCAGCACGGGCCCCTGTCTGAAGGCCGGGTCATCGACGGTTGCATAACCTGCCCCTGGCACGGGTACCAGTACTTGCCCCACAATGGTCAATCTCCCCCACCCTACACCGAAAAGTTAAACACCTACGACCTCCGGGTTGGGCAGGGAGCCGTTTGGGTAAATCCCAACCCTCATCCGGAAGGTACCCAAAGGCCAGGCGTGGCATTAGGAGATCCTTCAAATTTCACCGGGATATGAGCCAAAAACCACAAGCCAAAGATGAGTTTTTTGTCGGCTGGAGAGACAAAGTGCCGGCCGGACAAAATCGTTTCCTCCGGCGCAACATCCTTCTCCTTTCGGGATGGGTAGCCGTCGTCGGCGCAGCGCTGGTCATCAGCCAGCGCGGTTTTGCCGATTCGGTATTTGAATTTGGAGAAATCCGTAGCTGGGAGGGAATTTATCAGGCCGATCCGGTTCCCATGCTGAAGATCCGGTCCGTAAACTCCAATCCGCTGGAGCCTGCTTATGAAAGAATCCTGCTGGTGGGATTTGGAAAACGGACGGCCCTGCATGCCATCGGAAAGATCGAAGCCGAACAGGGGCCTCTTCAAGGCAAGGCCGTTCGCCTGAGAGGAACCTTGATTTATCACGAAGGAAAAAGAGCGTTGGAGCTAACCGAAGAAAAGGATGCATTTGACGGCTGGGGAGATGAAAGCATTGCCTATCCGGAAAATGTGTTCCAGGAGTTGGGCCGGCAAAGATTGGTCGGCGAGATCCTAGACCCCAAATGCGCTCTCGGGGTTATGAAGCCTGGAGTCGGAAAGCCACACCGTTCTTGCGCCATAAGATGCCTTTCAGGGGGCATTCCGCCTGTGCTTCGGGTACAACTCTCCGAAGGCCGGCATCGCTACTTTTTGCTCACCGGTCCGAAGGGAGAACCTATAAATCAGGAAGTGCTGCCCTACGTGGCCGATCCCGTAAGGATCTGCGGCGAGTTGGCCCGATTGGACGACTGGCATGTCCTTCGGATTGGTTCCGGGGAAGACATTATTCGTCTTCCCTCCTGGGCATCAGACGTTCCCGTCCCCATGTGTC
This sequence comes from uncultured Saprospiraceae bacterium, assembly GCA_964640855.1. GTDB lineage: Bacteria > Bacteroidota > Bacteroidia > Chitinophagales > Saprospiraceae > JAJDFU01. The sequence goes on along the minus strand of CAZXIX010000044.1, from coordinate 14,341 downwards.
AAAACTAATTCCGTACATGAAATTGTTTTCATGAATAAAATGGCCCAAACCAAAACGATAGAATGAACGAACCTTTTCAGTTGCATCATGTCGCCCGGGATCTTTTGGAGGATGCTGTTTTTTTCCTGGAGAAGATCGATATCCCTACCTACCGAATGGATCAGGAACTCTTACTCGGATCATCCATCGGGGGGCACAGCCGGCATTTCATCGAGTTCTTTCAGTGCCTGCTCAGCCAATGGGATACGCCTTCCCGGGAGATCGATTATTCCAGAAGAAAACGGGATAAACAAATCGAGAACGATCCTCTCCACGCTTGCAAGCAGGTGCGCGCTATTCAGCAGCAACTGGCCTCATTGGAACAAAACTTTTCTTGCAGACTCAATTGTGGAGAGCATACACCCGGCCAGGCGGGTTATTGGATCAACACCTCTCTGGAGCGGGAACTCCTGTACAACCTGGACAATACTATTCATCACCTGGCGATCATCAAGATCGGCCTGCTGGCGGTGAAGCCGGATTTTCACTTACCGGAGCACTTCGGCTATATGCCTTCCACGCTTCAATACCAGTCCTGATGTGTACGGTCACCTATCTACCCAAGGAAGAGGGGAAATTCCTGCTGACCTCCAACCGGGACGAATCTCCCGGAAGGCACGGGTCGGGCATTCAAACCCTCTCCAAAAGGGAAGAGACGCTTTTTTACCCCGAGGTACCTGACACCCCCGGCTCCTGGATCTGCATTTCCAGTTCGGGGACCGTACTCTGCCTGTTGAACGGCGCTTTCGGAACCATTCCGCATGACCGAACCTTTCCCCGTAGTCGCGGATCCGTAATCCTGGACTTTTTTGATTTCGGGAATACGAAAGAATATCTCGAGCATTTCGACCCGTCGGGGCTGGCGCCCTTTACCCTCATCATCCTTCGGCACGGCAGTTGCACCAAGCAGATCTGGGATAACGACCAAACCTACGTCGAGGAACTCGACCCCGGCAAACCCTACATTTGGTCCTCGTCCACCCTGTATCCCCCTCCTGTCCGAGCCTGGCGAGAAAGTCTATTCACCGAATGGCTGAAACAACAAAGCGATTTCACCTGGGAAGGCATTCTGGAGTTTCATCGGTCCGGGGGCGCCGGGGACCCCAAAAACGGGTTGCTCATGAATCGGGCAGACCAGATCAAGACACTCAGCATCACCTCCGTTTTTCACCAAAAAGAGCAACTTGATTTTTCCTATTTCGATCTCATCCAACTGCGCGACCAGGAAGACCATCTTACCGCCCCATGCGCAGGTTTCTCCCTGACCGCGTCCGGCTCCGATCTTTCTGGATAACCTACAGCCAAAGAGAATTCTGGCCATCCTGGCTGATGTATGGCCCGGTAATTTTTATCTGGCTCATCCAGGCCATCCGTGCACGGGCACCTTTCTTCTTCTCGGCCGTCAACCCGTCCATTCCGACCGGGGGCTGGCTGGGCGAATCCAAATGGGACATTTTGAACCGAATTCCGGACCCCTACCTGCCCAAGACTCTTTTTATCAAGGGAGGAACTCAGGAGAAGGCGATCCTCAGACGGTTCTCGGATGCCGAGATCGGGTTTCCCTGCATTGCCAAGCCGGATGTGGGCGAAAGAGGTTTTCTGGTCAAGTTGATCCGGACGGAGGAAGAGTTGATGGCGTATTTCCGGGAACGAAAAGTGGATATGATGATCCAGGAATATATTTCGTATCCCGTAGAAGTAAGCGGACTGGTTTACCGAATTCCGAATGCCGCAGAGGCTCGTCTGACTTCCTTGTGCGTAAAAGGCTTTTTGGAAGTGAAGGGAGACGGGAAGTCGACCCTGGAACAACTCGTTCGGAAGCAAGCCCGGGCCCTTCTTCAATATGAAAAATTACGCCATCGATTTGCCGGAGAATGGCAACAAATCCTTCCGAAAGGAGAAACGCTTCTACTCGAACCGATCGGTAATCACTGCCTGGGAACCCAATTCAGGGATGCCCAGCAGGAAATCGACGAACGCATGACAGCCATTTTTGCCGGCATGCTGGATCAGATGAACGGTATCCACTACGGGCGTTTCGACCTTCGCACCACCAGCCTCGAAGACCTTCGAAGGGGCCGTAACTTTCTGGTCTTCGAATTTAACGGTGTGGGAAGCGATCCGGCCCATATTTACGACGCCCGGCACTCCATCGGGGAAGTCTACCGGGTCATATGGAAGCATTTTTCCATTATGCGGCGCATTTGGGAAGCCCAAAGGAAGCAAGGTTACCGGGCCATGAGCCTGAGCGAAGCCTGGCAAGCGGTAGTGGACTATAAACGTTATAAGAAAGCCGCCCGAAAGACCCATGATTGAGAATTGGAGGCTTGCGGCAGGAAAAACGTTTCCTGGAAGACACCAATGCAATCGGCGATCATCATTCTTCCCTTCTCCTTCCCAAAACGGAACACCTTTATAGGATGGAACTGATAATAGTTTTTGCATGGGGGTTTTTTATCAGTTGCCTTGGCTCCTTGCCGCCGGGGGCTATCAGTATGGCCACGGTAGAGGTGACCGTGAAGAAAGGATTCGCCTCTGCTTCCCTTTTTGCGTTGGGGGCGGCCGGAGTTGAATTTCTCCAATCTCTGCTGGCACTTTACTTTTCCCAGTGGATCCTCGACCACCTGCAATCGGGATCTTTTTTCGCCTGGCTCAGCATCCCGGTATTCCTGGGTTTGGGCATCCATTTTTTCATCAAAAATCCCGGTAAACCATCCGCTCCGAAGGATTCTCCAAATCGGCTGGGAAGAAAATCCGCTTATTCCCTGTTGGGAGGCGGCATGTTGATCAGTGGATTGAATATGTTAGCCGTCCCGTTTTGGGTCTTTTACGGTGCTTCTCTTTCGGGAGCCGGACTGGTAGACCTCGCACAGGGGATCGGCATCCTGGGATTTTCCGTCGGCGTGTCGGCAGGTACTTTCGGGGTATTGTTGGGCTATGCTCAATTGGGATCTTGGGCCCATCAAAAAGCGCCCCAACTGGATCTTTGGGCTTCCCGATTGTTGGGGCTAACTTTTTTCGTGGTAGCGGCCGGGCAGGCGATAAGCCTTATTGGATAGACCGCTCTGCCTGATCCAGCAACTCCAGAATATGCCGGCTTACCCGATCCGGGTCGGACCATATTATGAAATGACTGCCATTTGGAATGACATCCAGTTTTAGAGCGGGATTCTGTCCTAATTTCTGACGGGCAAAAGTCATATTTTCTACCGGAACCAGCATATCGTCCTTTCCGTGCATAAAGACAACCGGAATAGCTATCTCAGCCCACCGATCCTCGATGGTCCTCAACTCCTCCTCCAGAATGACGAGTTCTTCGTTGGAGACCCAAAAAGAGGTTGGGATAAACGGGTGAAAAACAGGCCAGCGCATTATCTTTCGCCAACCGTTGGGAGGTTCCAATTCCGGGTTGATAGGAGCGGAAACCATGAGTAAGCCGGCTGCTTCGCCCGGATAATCCATGGCATACCGCCCGATGATCGAGCATCCCAGGGAATGCCCTACCAAAATGACCGGTTCACCGCTTACCTCTTGTACCAATCGGTGCAGGATACGAGCCTGATCCTCCAGGCGGGGCAAGGGCCTTCCAAAATCGGATTGGCCAAAGCCCGGCCGGTCGAGGGAGTAGAGATCTGCCCGCCTGGAAAGTGTACCGTCCTTCAAATAGACGAGAAAGTTATCCATGGACCCGGGGGTACCGTGTACGAATATAACCGACGGGCGTCTGGCTCCTTTCCGCTCTACGGCCGAGTAACAAACCGACCACCCTTCCAGGCTCAGGGTATCGATCCGGGAGCTTAGGTTTTCGTAGTCCCCGGGCATAGCCGCCCGCATTTCCGCGTTGGGCTTTCGAAAGGTCAGCCACCCCATCGGGTTGACCAGGAGAAGCAAGACCAGGGAAGAAAAGAAGCAGCCCAATGTCCCGACAGCCAGGATTCGAAGGCCTTTGCGCAGGTACCGTTTCATGCAAGGGAATGTAAAATCACGCAGGTAACAATCCCCGCAACGGAAGGGTTTCCGGCCATGAACAAGGCCCCGCTCATAAAGCTGAGCAGGGCCCGTTCAACCAAACACAATGCTATAATTATGATCCATATCAGGCTGAGAAGCTGGAAGCTTCGGCATCTACCCGAAACCAGGGCTGATCGGTCAGATCTTCGTATACCGACCGGATCCCCTCTTCCAGGCTGATCTTATGCTTCCATCCCAGGCTATGCAGTTTGCTGAAGTCCATCAACTTGCGTGGCGTGCCGTCGGGCTTGCTGAGGTCGTGTTCAATCTCCCCCTCAAAGCCGACGACTTTCTTGATGAGGCGCGCCAACTCAATGATCGGAATGTCCTCGCCGGTGCCAATGTTAACAAAGCCGGGCTCATTGAAATGCAACATCAGGAAGAACATGGCATCCGCCAGGTCATCCGCATGCATGAACTCGCGCCGGGGAGTACCCGTACCCCACATGACTACCTTTTCTTTACCGTCTCGCTTCGCTTCGTGGAACTTGCGGATCAGGGCGGGCAACACATGTGAATTCTTCAGGTCGTAGTTGTCGTTGGGACCGTAAAGATTGGTCGGCATGACCGAAATGAAGTTACAACCGTACTGATCCCGATAGGCATCGCACAACTTGATCCCGGAGATTTTGGCAATGGCGTAGGGTTCGTTGGTCGGCTCCAGTTCGCCGGTCAAAAGATATTCTTCCTTGAGCGGCTGGGGAGCCAATTTGGGATAGATACAGGATGAGCCCAGAAACATCAGCTTTTGCACCTCAACCTCCTTGGCCGCATGGATGATATTGGTCTGGATCATCAGGTTATCGTACAGGAAAGTACCCCGATAGGTATTGTTGGCGAGGATGCCTCCCACTTTAGCCGCGGCGAGAAAGACGTAATCCGGTTTTTCTTCCCGGAAAAAATCCAGGACCGCTTGCTGGTTGCGAAGGTCCAACTCCTTGGAGGTGCGCACCAACAAATTCTCATACCCTTCTTCTCGAAGCTTTCTCAAGATGGCTGATCCGACCATGCCGCGGTGTCCGGCTACGTAGATCTTTGCTTGTTTCTCCATGGGTGTCGACAGGTTTTTTCTATTTATTCGAACTCGTTCTTCACTTCGAAACCGGCCTCCAACAGCAGTTGATCCTTGCGGAAGTTCTCAATATCGGATTCAACCATTTCGCTTACCAGGGCCTGCAGATCATAGCGGGGTTCCCATCCCAGTTTCTCTCTGGCTTTGGCGGGGTCACCGATCAGAAGATCTACCTCCGTCGGGCGGTAATAGCGGGGATCTACTGCCAAGACTTCCTGACCGACCTCCATGGGGTAATCCGGGTTGGAAGAAGAAGCCACCAGGCCTACTTCCTTATCGCCCTCTCCCTGGAATTCAAGCTCGACTCCGATCTGGCGGAAGGCCATACGGACAAAATCGCGTACGGTGGTGGTGATTCCCGTGGCCAGGACGAAATCTTCGGGAGAATCGACCTGCAGCATGCGCCACATACCTTCGACGTAGTCCTTGGCATGCCCCCAGTCGCGTTTGGCATCCAGGTTGCCGAGGAAAAGCTTCTGCTGAAGCCCCAATCCGATCTTGGCTACGGCCCGCGTGATCTTCCGGGTCACGAAAGTCTCACCACGCAGCGGAGATTCGTGATTAAACAGGATGCCGTTACAAGCGAACATATCGTAAGCCTCGCGGTAGTTGACGGTGATCCAGTAGGCGTAGAGTTTGGCCACGGCATAAGGGGAGCGGGGATAAAAAGGCGTGCGCTCGGTCTGGGGTACTTCCTGTACCATGCCGTAAAGCTCGGAGGTAGAAGCCTGATAATAGCGGGTCTTTTTCTCCAGCCCGAGAATGCGGATGGCCTCCAGGATGCGCAAAGCTCCAACGGCGTCGGAATTGGCCGTGTATTCGGGCGATTCGAAACTCACCTGTACGTGGCTTTGGGCTCCCAGGTTGTAGATCTCATCGGGTTGTACTTCCTGAACGATGCGGATCAGGTTGGTGGAATCCGTCAGATCACCATAATGCAGGATAAAACGAAGGTCTTGTTCATGCGGATCCTGATAGAGGTGATCAATACGGGAAGTATTGAAAAGCGAAGAGCGACGCTTGATTCCATGTACCTCATATCCTTTCTCCAAAAGCAATTCGCTGAGATAGGCGCCGTCCTGACCCGTGACGCCCGTGATCAGAGCTTTTTTTCTCTCCTGCATAGTTTCTTGTTTTAGTCTTTATAAAGTTCCATGTGATTATAATGCCTGAAACGAACTTCGTTTCGGGAAAATTTTTCTCCGTCGAGTCCGGAAGCCGGGTTGGGCATCCTTACAGGATCCGAAGGTTCCGCTCACTGAAAACCGATGTCGTATTCCGCCCTGTAAACATGGAACGAAGAAGCTTTTCCGGAAAGGAAAGGCTGGGTTGGAATCGGTTCTTGGGGCTTATACCCAAATTATCCCCGGAAAACGGAATGATAGTTTGCTCAGCTTGCTCACCGCTTATCCGATATGGATAAATTGAACGTTTACCTGCTCAAAAGCAAATTTGATCGGCTCCCCGCATCGGGTATTTCATCCAAGGTAAAGATCGAACTGAAATTTTCAAGTCTGAGCGCTTGGTCGTGATGTGCCTCTGAATAGATGTCGTAAAAATAAATGCTTCCTTTTGTTTTTAAGTCTTCTTGAGGCGGATATACAGAACATTGGCAGGATAGGACAAAATCAAAGGATCATTTCGGCCGAATGGGCATGAAATTCCGGTCAATCGGGCGAACCCAGCACAAAATAACCTGTTAAAGACTTTGTTTATAACCCAAACCGCCTATAGCAGCTGCTCAACAAGCCAAGGCATTCAGGTGTCCGTGTTTGGCTGTATCCGGCAAATAACCCTTTGGAGGCCGCGATCAACGGATCAAATCCTGTAAGCGTAGGGACACAGGTGGCTGCTGACAATATCCGGTTCGGTTCCTTTGCATCCTTGACCAGGTCGGCGAGATAAGATCCGCCCAGGCCAAAAATCAATACCATGTTTGGATTATTCAAGAAAGATCCGCTAAAAAAGCTGGAAAAAGAACATCAGAAATTGCTGGAAGAAGCTATGCAACTTCAGCGGGGAGGCGACATAAAAGGCTACGCTGCCAAAATGGCTGAAGCGGAGGCCAAGGAAAAAGAGATAGAGGCTTTGGCACGAAAGGAGGGATGAGGGGCACCAAAGCCTCTTGACGGGTAGATTGGCTTAGCTATAAAACAAGTCAAATTTCAATCAATCCAAATTGAGTGAAAAGAGCCTCCTCTTTTCGCTCGCATTCGATGACCAAGCCGGGGGTTTTGCCATCGAGGTAATCCGGTCTTTCCCTTTCCAATTCTTCATACAAGCGCCCGGAAGCCTTCTGGACGCGTTCTACGGCCGTCAGTAGGGAGGGATTGGCCCAGAAATCTTCGGTTGTTTTGGGAAAATTCGAACCTTCCACCTCGGTCAATACGGCCCATTTTTTCTTGGACTCCTCCGGATCGTTCACCTTCGCCAAACCTGAATCGGAAAAATTTTCGTTCACCCCATTCTGCAATTGGTTGGCCAGGAAAGGCCACTTGGTCTTCAGATGCGAAATAACGTCGTCCGAATCCATGCTTTCGATGAAGTCAAAAGTATCGTCCCAGCAAGCTGCAACCCAGATCTTATTTTCTTCCCGGGGAATGAGATAGGTGAATAAGCTGCCATCGCAGCAGGGAATTTGCATCTCCACCACTTTATCCTTATCCCGAACGACGAAATCATCGTCTCTTTTCGGCAAAAGGTCAACAAAGAAGGTTTTCATAGTCCTGATTTTTAATGAAACAGCAGTCGAGAAAAGCTTAGCCCTTTTCTCTCAACCGCATATTCTCAAAAATCCATTGCATTAAAAATGATGAGCATTTTTTCATTTGTTGATAATCGTCAACTCCTTACCCGCCGGATTCGATTACAAAGGGCGGAAGTGCAGTAAGGGGGATTAGTCCGCTAAAAAATCGCGCAAGAAGCCGGCCATCACTTGCAGGCCCCGGTCGAAGGATTCATTATTGTTGACGACGAGATCCGACTCTTCCATATAGGGCTTGATGTACTGCTCAAAAGTGGGGTGAACGTGCTTTTCGTAGCGATAAAGCACATCCTCCAAAGGGTAGTTCCGCTCTTCCCGGTCGCGCTTGATCCGTCGGATGACTTTCAGGTTCTCTTTGGCATGAACAAACACCCGCAAATCAAGCAGGGCATTGACTTCCTCAAAATGGAATACAAAGAGTCCCTCTACCAGGATGACCGGAGCGGGGTCCAGACGGATCCGTTCCGACGGGGCATGAGCATTGTTGTAAACGTATTCCGTTCGCTCAACGGGCCGCCCCTGCAGCAGATGATTCAGATCCCGGGCCATCTCTTCCCGGGCAAAGGAGGAGGGCAGGTCAAAATTGCGCACTCCCTCGGAATCCCGGGCCTGTAGTTCCCTGGGCAGGTAATAATTGTCCTGGCAAAGCAGGCAAACGGCCTTTTCCGGCACCTGCCCTACCAGTTGGCGGACAAAGCGGGTCTTGCCGGAGCCGCTTCCGCCTACAATTCCAATGACTAAAGGTTTTTGTGACTGCTTCATCCGATGGGTGGTATCGATCCAAAAATAGCCAATTCGGAAGGGGGCGGAAGGCCTTAGAAGGAAAATTGGTACTTTGAGGCCTTCAAAACGAGAGACCACCCACTCTATGGAAGTCTTGCGCGGATTGTTGGGGATTGCTGTTTTGCTGGGGATCTGTTATGCTTTCAGTAGCAATAGAAGCCGGATCGACTGGCGCCTGGTTTTGGTAGGCCTGGGCCTTCAGTTTGGTTTGGCCATCCTTTTGCTGAAGGTGCCCTTTGTCAATGCCGGCTTTGAGCGGATAGCCCAATTCTTCACCCGGGTTCTCAACTTCAGCGTGGCAGGCGCCGAATTCATTTTCGGCTCCTTGGTCGAGGATACCGAAACCTTTGGGATCATTTTCGCCTTTCAGATCCTGCCGACCATCATTTTCTTCTCCGCCCTGACCTCCATTTTATACTACTTCGGACTCCTCCAGTGGGTCATCCAGGGGATGGCCTGGTTCATGAAAAGAACCATGCGTTTGAGCGGGGGCGAAAGCCTGGCCGTCGCCGCCAATGTTTTTATCGGTCAGACGGAGGCGCCGCTCGTCGTCAAGCCGTACCTGGAACAATTCTCCCGATCAGAGGTCATGCTGCTTATGACGGGCGGCATGGCCACCATTGCCGGAGGCGTTTTTGCGGCCTACATCCAGATGCTGGGCGGCGATGATCCGGTGCAACAGACCTATTTCGCCAAGCATTTGCTGACGGCCTCCATGATCTCTGCCCCTGCCGCGATTGTAGCCGCCAAAATCCTGCTGCCGGAGACGGAAGAAAAATCCATCGAATCCCAATTGGAAATGACTGGCGAAACCGGTACCAACCTCCTGGATGCCATCAGCCGGGGTACGACCGACGGCGTCCGGCTGGCCGTAAACGTGGGCGCCATGCTGCTGGTTTTCACCGCCCTCATCTATATGGCCAATCAAATACTGCTCATCCCGGGCGAAATAATAGGGATCAACGAAGACATCCGGCTGGCCACCGAGGGGCGGTTCGAAGGGCTGACCTTCACCTATTTGCTGGGGTTGATCTTTGCTCCTCTGGCCTGGATTCTGGGTACGCCTGCCGAAGACCTTCTGATCGTAGGGCAATTGCTGGGTACCAAAACGGTGATCAACGAATTTGTGGCCTATTCTGAAATGGAGATGATCCGGGAAGCCGGAGCCCTTACCAATCCCAAATCCGTCATCATCGCCACTTACGCCCTTTGCGGCTTTGCCAACTTCGCTTCCATCGGGATCCAGATCGGAGGCATCAGCGCCATCGCCCCCGGTCAGCGACAAACCCTGACCGAGTTGGGTATCCGATCCCTGATCGGCGGTACCGTTGCCTGTTTCATGACGGCCGCCGTGGCGGGGATGCTGGTTTGACGAGTTGAGGGTGCCACGGAGGCATGGTATCACAGTCGGAGGCTTTCCGGGTTGTTATCCCAAACGTTAAACCCTACCCTCCAAACGACCCTCCGCTCCCGGCTTTGGCCTCAGGTCATTCCAAAGCCTAATCCCTTCGTCAGCCGCTTTGCCTGTCTTTCCACTTCCGAAACAACTCCCATACTACAATCCCCAGACAGACTGAAACATTCAGGGAGTGTTTGGTACCGAACTGGGGGATCTCCAGCGCCGCATCCAGGAGCGGAAGAGCCTCTTCGCTGAGGCCCTGCACTTCGTTCCCAAAAACCAGGACCAGCGGTTTGCCCGGCGGAATCTCAAATTCCTGGAGAGCCTGACTTTGATCGGTTTGCTCTACGCCCGCCAAAAAATAGCCGCCGGCTTTCAGTTCTTCCAAAGCGGAGACAATGTTCTCTTTATACTCCCAGGCTACGGTGGCGTCCGCTCCGATGGCTGTCTTGAGGACTTCCCGATGCGGAGGCTTGACCGTAATCCCCGTCAGGATCAGGCGTTCGATGGCAAAGGCATCCGCGGTCCGAAAAGCGGAACCGACATTCAAGCCGGAACGGATGTTATCCAACACCAGAGTGAAGGGCGTTTTGGGTGTTTTTTGAAAAGCCTCCGGGCTGAGCCTTCCCAATTCCTCCAGGCTTAATTTTTTCATGGGTCCAATGGCTTTCTATACAAGATCGTTTCTACAGTCCAGGAATCCAGCTTTTTCACGATTGTCCATTTTTTCAGCCTTGCCAGCTCTTCGTCCGTTGGGTCGTTGAACACATTGCTGTAAAAGATCAGGCTGTCGGTATCCAGGTCCGCCGGCTTAAAACCATCCTGTCTTTCGTTGAGGTCTTTAAACTCCATAGGGCCGACGGCAGGAAACCAGGTTCCTACCTTATGTAGTGGAACTTTCGCCGCATCCAGTTCGGCAATCGTTTTTTTCCTCAAGCCATTGTAGGGCAAATAGGCCAGGCTCGAATCCCATCCCTGGGCAACGGAGCGGGGGTAAACCCAAAGATGGCCACTGATGAGTCCGAGCCATATAAGGGCCCGCAACAAAGACCACCTCCTGCCCTGGGATGGGATTTTCTGCAGGAGAGCCAACAAGACCAGGCTCAAGGATAAAAAAACCGGAAGCAGGTACCGATGTCCGCTGAGCCCTTGGTAGAATAAAAAAGACGGCAAGCTTACCAGCAGAAGGATCCAAAAGAGGCCGGCTGTTTTCTGAAGGCTCGGATCGCCGGCTTTCAAAACCGATCTGCCAACGCTAAGCGGGACTAGCAAAATGCCCAGCCAGATAAAAACACGACCAAAATCCAGCATTCGCCAGCCCAGCAAGCCTACGTTCCGCCAAAAGCCCCGGAAGTCGACTCGTTCGAAAGAGGGCGCCCACTCGGATTGGGCATGATGCCCGATCCAGCCCGCCGCTTGCCAATGCCAGCCCAAAAACATCAAAGCGAACAGTCCGGAAGGCATAAAAAGCAAAAGCCGTTTGAAAAATACAGGCCATCCTCTTTTGCCCTGCTGGTAATCCCGAAGCAAGACATACAAAAACAGGCCCGCCGCTACCATCATACCCCGCATACTGACCTTGGCGAGCCCCAGTACCGCCAGGGAAAGCCAGACCGGTCGGTCTTTCCAGATCCCGAAAACGGCCAGCAAGAAGAAGAAGACCAGCACTACGTCCGGACTGACCAAAGTAAGTTGGGCGGCTAAGACCGGGTCGCACAACAGCAAAAGGGTTCCGAAAACCGGTTGTTCAACAGGTAAATCCCGCACGACCTGGTAAGACAACCAGCCAATGCCCAGGGCAAAGGGTAGCATCCCGAGGTGGCTGACCCAAAGCGATTTCCCGAAGAGGGTCCAAAGCAGGGCAATGTAAGCCCCGAATAGCGGAGGATGCCCCGAGTCGATTGGCTCGGGCAAAAGGAAGCGCTCAAATCGATGCTCATAAAAGAAGTGGGCGTGCTTGGAGGCCAGCTGAATGGTATCCCAGAAAAAGGGCTGATTCAGGGCGAGCAATACGTAGACCGCCGGTAAGAGGGTGAACAGGACCGGATAAATGCGTTCGGATCCCTTCAGCCGGCTTCCGGCAATCATGAATGGGCCAGTTTGTATTGGAGTGCGGCGCGAATGAAACCCACGAACAGGGGATGTGGGGTTTCGACGGTGCTTTTTAGTTCGGGATGGAATTGGACGCCCACAAACCAGGGGTGGCCCCTGAGTTCCACGATCTCTACCAGACCGGAATCCGGGTTAATCCCGCTGGCGCAGAGTCCCTGGGCTTCCAGTTGTTCTTTGTAAGCGTTGTTGAATTCATAGCGATGTCGATGTCGTTCGCTGATCCTGAGTTTACCATAGGCTTTGCTGACCTGGGTCTGCCGGCCCAGTTCGCAATCGTAGGCGCCCAGCCGCATGGTCCCGCCCTTGCGCGTGATCTTTTTCTGATCGGGCATCAGATCGATGACGGGATGCGGACTACGGGGATCGACCTCCGTCGAGGAAGCCCCTTTCAGCTCGAGTACGTTGCGGGCAAACTCCACCACGGCGCATTGCATGCCCAGGCAGATCCCAAAGAAGGGGACCTGGTGCTCTCTGACATATCGGATCGCCTGAATTTTGCCTTCAATGCCTCGCTCCCCGAAGCCTGGCGCTACCAAAACCCCGTCCAATTCTCCCAGGAAGCGCGAGAGATCGGCTTCGGTGCCTTCCAACTGCTCCGAATGGACGGGAATCACCTCAACCCGGGTCTCATTGACAGCCCCGGCATGGACAAAAGCCTCGTGAATGGATTTGTAGGCATCCGGCAATTCGTTGTATTTACCGACCAATCCGATCCGGACCTGATAGGTCGGGCTTTTCAGTTTACCCAGGAAGGTTTTCCACGCTTTGAGATTGGGTTCCCGTCGATCCGGAAGGCGGAGCTTGGAAATCACGGTGGAATCCAGTTTTTCCTTCAGCATGAGGAGAGGCACATCGTAAATGCTTTCGGCATCGATCGCCTCGATCACGCTGGAAACATCCACATTGCAGAACAGGGCCAGCTTCCGGCGAATGTCCATGGTCAGGGGATACTCGGTGCGGCAGACCAGTATGTCGGGTTGAATCCCGGTGTTCAGCAATTCTTTTACGGAATGTTGCGTGGGCTTGGTTTTCAGCTCGCGGGCCGCGCTCAGGTAAGGGACCAGGGTCAGATGGATCACCAGGCAATTATCGGTACCCAGTTCCCAGCGCAACTGGCGCAGGGATTCCAGATAGGGCAAACTTTCGATGTCGCCAACGGTACCCCCCAGTTCGGTGATGATGATGTCAAAATCGCTGTTGGCCTCCAAAAGCTGGACCCGGCGTTTGATCTCGTCGGTGATATGGGGTACGACCTGCACGGTCTTGCCCAGGTAGTCTCCGGCGCGCTCTTTGTTGATAACGGTCTGGTAGATCCGGCCGGTGGTGACGTTATTGGCCTGCGAAGTGGGGCGATTCAGAAAGCGTTCGTAATGGCCGAGGTCCAGGTCGGTCTCCGCTCCGTCGTCGGTGACGTAGCACTCACCATGTTCGTAGGGATTGAGCGTGCCGGGATCGACATTGATGTAGGGATCGAATTTCTGAATGGTGGCGTTGAAGCCGCGGGCCTGAAGAAGCTTTGCCAGGGAAGCGGCGATGATGCCTTTCCCTAAAGAAGATGTTACGCCTCCCGTAACAAAGATGTATTTGGTCATGCCGATTGCTTTCGTGCCGGAGTAACCCCCCTGCGTCTGTTACGGGACCTAAAGTTAAGATGATTTGTCGGGTTGCAGGTTATTCCGAGGGTGGAATAAGTAAGGTTTTACATTTGGACCAAGCCGGCAAGAGAGGAGGAAAAAGGCAGGAAAACGGGGCCTCTTTAGTTAACACTGAGTTAACGTTCTTTACATAAACTTAAACGAAAAGGTAGAGTGCATCCTAAAATCTCATCCTAGTGTTGCAGCGGAATTAGATACCACGCGAGTTTGGGCTGCCTCAGCCCGTTTCGCGTAACCCTAAAAAAACTTCCAATCACAAAATTCACTTTTATGATCAAGTTGAGATTTTCAATTTTTGCCCTCCTGGCGATTGCCATGGTGGCCTTTACGGGTTGTGACGATGATGACGAACCCGCACCATCATTCGATCAGCCTAGGGTTACTGCCCCAAGCAACATCATCTCCGTTGAGTCCGGCGCTACAGGCACTGCTTCTTTTGTTGTTACTCTGGACGGTAATGGGTCAAATTAGTTGAATTCGTATATTTGGGTTAAAAAGATGAAGCA
>CAZXIX010000043.1:0-34218 GCA_964640855.1 uncultured Saprospiraceae bacterium | reverse complement strand
CCGGAAGGCTGGTCGGAAAGGAATTTCGACCCACTGGGCCCGTTGATTCCGGAGCCGGTAGAGCAGCGGCCCGGCGGCTCTTGCGCATGCCAGGTCATAACCCGATCCGCCAAAGGTTTTGGCCAATAGCGAAAACGGGTCTACTTCGGCCCACTCGGCCAGCAGGCTGACCAGGGTGGAACTGGTGCCCAGACCCCAGGCATTCGGAAATTCCAGACGGGTTTGAAAAAGGTAGGGGGGGGCCGTTTCCAGGAAATCCGGCCGGAGCTCGCGGATAGCCCGGAAGAGGTCCAAGAGCCTTCTTCCTGCCTGCTCATCCGAAGTGGCCAACAATGACAGCCTGGGCACGTCCATCTGTACTTCCAGCCAGGTATCCCCCTTGTGATTGCGGGCCTTCCAGTGGAAGTTGCCGTCCGGGGATTCCGACACCTGCATGGATTGGCCCGGGCGAGTGGGCACGGCCAGGGCAAGTGCCCCGTCCAGAACTACATATTCTCCGCTGAGCAGCAATTTTCCCCGTGCGTGAAAGGTCGATTCGATGGGCTTGGATATTAGGCTGTTCTCGTATTGCCGGAGAGGATGAAATCGCGGACCGCCTGGAAGGAAACCGTTCGATCCTGAAAGAAAACGGCCGCTTCCTGTTTCTGGCTTTCGGTAGCTCCCAGGTGGTTGAGGATGTTCTGGAGGTGCATTTTCATATGGCCTTTCTGAATGCCGGTGGTGGTCAGAGAGCGCAAAGCGGCAAAATTCTGTGCCAGACCGGTGGCCGCGACGATCTCCATCAAACGAGTTGCGGAAGGTTTTCCCAGAATGTCCAGCGAAAGGTTGGCCAGAGGGTGCAGATGCGTCAAACCGCCTACCGTACCCAGGGCCAATGGGAGCTTGAGCCAGAATCGGAAAGTATCCTGGGTGACTTCACAATGGCTCAGGCTTCGGTACTGTCCGTCCCGCGCCGCGTAGGCATGCCCGGCTGCTTCTACCGCTCTGAAATCGTTGCCGGTCGCCAGTACCACGGCATCTACCCCATTATAGATACCCTTGTTGTGGGTGGTGGCCCGATAGGGATCCACTTCGGCGGCCCGAACGGCCAGGCGAAATTTGCGGGCGAAGGTGACCCCGTCGATGTCCTGGCACGCATTTTGGAGCAAATCCAGCGGGCACTCTACTTCCGCCCGGACGATGCATTCCGGTGTGTAGTTGGACAGTATGGCCATGATGATCTTCACCCGGCGTTCTTCCTCCGGGAATTGTTCCTGTCGGGAAACCCATTCCGACAGGCTTCGGGCAAAAGACTCCAGTACGGAGTTAATGAAATTGGCCCCCATGGAGTCGCAGGTTTCAAAGGTGGCGCGCAACTGGAAATAATCCGGCTCTTCCGCAGCGAGATCCAAGAGGTCGATATCCAGGACACCGCCTCCTCTTTTCTCCATATTGACGGTCAGGGGAGCTGCTCTCTGCTTCAATACATCCCGGATCTGAGGTAGGTAGCT
The DNA here is from genome assembly GCA_964640855.1 of uncultured Saprospiraceae bacterium. Classification (GTDB taxonomy): domain Bacteria; phylum Bacteroidota; class Bacteroidia; order Chitinophagales; family Saprospiraceae; genus JAJDFU01. The sequence continues at coordinate 32,728 of CAZXIX010000043.1, read as the reverse complement.
GCGGAGCTTAGTGCCTTCCCCTTTCCATAGAAAATGGACCTGGCCTACCTTCTTGCTGGACAGGACCCGGGTTTGGATCCCACCGCGCATTTGCCAGAACTTGGCCGCACTGGAGGCGGCAGCTACTACCGAACTTTCTTCGATCACCATGGGTACGGCATAAGGTTCCCCATTGATCAGGAAATTGGGGGCAATGCCGAAGGGCATCGGGAAATTGGTGATCGTATTCTCGCTGAATCCGTCCAGCACTTTCTGCAGGTCCGCATCCGGATGCCAGAATCCTTCGATCTGTTCGATGGCCTTTTTCGGATTTTCGCTGAAATGGGCCAAAAGCCATTCGATCTTTTCGTTTTTGGTGAGCTTCGAAAATCCGTTAATCAGTTTATCCTTCATGATCTCCAGCTTGCTGAATGCCCGGGAAAGTGTTAGTCGCGAGGTGTCAGGTAAGCCCGGGCCAGTTCCAATCCGCGAACCTGAAGGTCGACAAAGCGGGCCAGATCTTCGTAATCTCCCCGGGCGTGTTTCAGAAAAGCGGAAGCCATACCGAAAATCGCGGGCAATTGCATTCGTTCGATGGCATAGAATCCGTCCAGGAAATTTTTGATCCCGCCCGATACAATGATCTGCCGGCAGCGAAGGTCGGCTCCCAGCGACTCGACCCAGGTATTGGTCAATTCCACCATTTCCTGCGCCGGATGGCCTACCCTGACCAGCGAGCCGTAACTCTCCATGGCGTGATCCGAATTGCGGAGCAGTTCCAGTAGGGCAAAATTGGTGCCGCCGTGCGCGCCGAAATCTATGGCTGCCAAAGGGAGTTGCAACAACGCCTTCAGGCTTTCGGGCCCCATTCCCTGGCCGACCTCTTTTACGATCAGGGGAAAATCGGCGAAGGCCAGGATCTGCTCAATGGTCTGGATGGGAGGTTGCCGAAAGCGATCCCCTTCCGGTTGGAGCCACTCCTGCAGGGGGTTGACGTGGATGATCAGCCCGTCCGCCTTCAGCTTGTCGATCAGCTCGTTCAATCGATCCAGTTGCCCCTTCTGGATCAGTTCTTCCAACTGGGCGATACCCAGGTTGGCATACAAGGGTTGATCAGGCCCGATGAGGGGCCGTACGTCAAAATCGGGCAGGGTGTCGTCGCTGTACAACAATCCCCGACAAGACCCCAGACCCATGCCTATCCCGAAATCGCGGCAGGCCCGGGCCAGGTTGTGGTTGATCGTCCCGGCCCACTCGGTCCCCCCGGTCATGCTCGAAACCCACATGGGAGTTTTGAGGATTTTCCCGGCAAAGGGAATAGGGGGCCAGGAGCCCTTTTCCGGATGAGCAGCCAGCAGAGGCTCGTAGTAAAAACGCCGGTCCAGTTCGCTTGCGCCCGTCTGGGACTGGAAGGCAAGCTCAATGTGATCTTTTTTCCGGGAAGAAGCTGTGGGATCTTCCGGATGAAGGGTCCGATTCGTGTTTATGGAATGACTCATACGGCAAAGGTATTTTTTTCCTCCGGTGTAGGGGAATTCGGAAAAGAACTCTCCGGCTAAGGAAAATGTCTTTGGGGATAAATTGTTGTTGATCGATAGACATATGACAGAAATCCGGCAGCCTCGATCTGCTCAGGAGCAATGGGTTGTTGGTTTCCTGCTGACTCAAAATCTCTGCCTTTAATCCCGGTAGAAAAACCATTTCCATAGGGTTCGGAAACCCACTTTTTTCCCGTACATCAGAATGCCGACCCGGTAGATCCGGGCAGATAGCCAGACGAAAAAAGCGGCGGTAGCGACCAGGATAACGAGCGAAAGAACCACCTCCCAGATGGGTGGGCTGAACGGCAAACGGGCCGGCATGACTATGGGCGAGAACAACGGGAATATGGAGGAGAACACGGCCAGCGAAGAATTGGGGGACTGTATGGTGGCAATCATGATGTAAAGGGCCAGAATGACGGGGATGGAAATGGGCAGGGTCAGCGATTGGCCTTCGCCCAGGTCGTCGCCCATGGCCGACCCCACTGCGGCGAACAGGGAGGAATAAAGGAAATAACCTCCCAGGAAATAGCCTACGAAAAGCACGATCATCCAACCCCAATTCTGGTTTTTGAACTCGGCAAAGGCCAGGGACATCAAGGCCTCCGCATCTTCCGGATCGATCTGTTCCGCTTGCAGTTCCGCCTGCCCTCCGAACCCGCTGCTTTCGATCCCGAAAACGAGCTGGACGATGAACACCAGTAAGGGGATCAGAACGGCCCATATCGCCACCTGGGTGAGGCCGACGGCTCCCACCCCAATGATCTTGCCCAGCATGAGTTGGTAAGGCCTTACCGCCGAGATCATGACCTCGACGATGCGGTTGGTCTTTTCTTCCATCACAGATCGCATGACCATCATGCCGTAAATGAAGACCGTCATGTACATGACCATGCCCATCAGGAAGCCAATGCCTGCTCCGATGGCCCCGGTCAGGGTGCTGACCCGTGATTTTGTCTCGCTGATGGTGCGGGGCTGAATGTCAATCCTCGTATTGATGGCTTGCAGGGCATCCCTTTCCAGGCCGAGTTGCTGGATCTTGTATTCCCGAAGCCGGTTGCCCAGTAATTCCCGGATGCTGATCTCCAGCGCCAAATTGGGCACTTCATCGGAATAGTAATAGACCAGGTGTTTTTGATTCATGACATCCTCGATCGGGGGGACCACCAGGATGCCGTTGTAGCGGAGTGTATCCATCAGGTCGATCATCGTTTCCAGATCGAAATCCACGAACTGGAAGGAAAGATTGTCGGAATCCGCCAGGATCCGGTTCAGGACCTGCCCCTCATCAATGACGGCAACCCGCTTGCGATCGTCGCCCTGGTAGGTGAAGATCAGGCTGGCAACAGCGATGAAGGCGGCAATGCCCAGAGGCGTGAGAAAGGTGGCCAGGAGAAAGGTCCGGCGCCGGACCCGGGTCAGGTATTCCCTTTTGAAAATGAGCCAGAGCGTGCGTAGAGGCTTTTTCATTCAGTTGGGTATTTCGAGGGTTGCGGGCACTGATCGTTCCACCTGGCGAATGAATATTTCGTTCAGAGAAGGGAGGATCTCGTTGAATCCGTTGATCTGGATCCCGGCCGAAAGCAGTCGTTGGATCAATTCGTTGGGCGAGTGACCGCTTTCCAGTTGGTAAACAAGCTGGCCGGGCTTTTTTCGAATGATGTGCACGTCCTCCGCCAGGGGCTGGGGAAGATCGCCCTGGTAGCTTACGGAGAACAGATTTTCCTTGAAGCGGTCTTTGACCTTTTCCACCCGTCCTTCCAGAACGTTTTGGCCTTGATTGATCAAAAGGATGTGCTCGCACATTTCCTCGACCTGCTCCATCCGGTGGGTGGAAAAAATGATGGTGGTCCCGTTTTGGTTCAGGCTTCGGATCTCCTCTTTCAACAGGTTGGTATTCAGAGGGTCCAGCCCGGAAAACGGTTCGTCGAGAATGAGCAGGGGCGGCCGGTGCAGGATCGTGGAAATGAACTGTATCTTCTGCTGCATGCCCTTGGACAACTCCTCCACCTTCTTGTCTTGCCATTCGCTGATCTCGAATCGCTCCAGCCAGTATTGTATGGAGGTTTTGGCCTCTTCTTTTTCCAGTCCGCGCAGCCTGCCCAGGTAGAGCAGGTGTTCGCCCACTTTCATCTTTTTGTAAAGCCCCCGCTCCTCGGGCATATAGCCGATCTGTTTGGGGTGATTGCTGTTCAGGGGAGTACCGTTGAAAAATACCTGGCCCGAATCGGCCTTGATGATGGTCGTTATGATGCGGATCAGGGTGGTCTTGCCGGCCCCGTTGGGTCCCAAAAGGCCAAAAATACTGCCCCGGGGCACATCAAAGCTTACCTGATCTACGGCCTGGTGATTCGCATAAGCTTTGCTTACCGAGTCGATATGGAGAATGGGATCCATAGTGGGTGTCAAGGGAATGAATTTCAGAGGGTCAATTATACTGAATTTTTGGGCAGCGAGCAGAGGGCCACAAGGCTCGAAGCAATTTAAAGAAAAAAAAATATGATTTACTTTTTCACAATTTCACGCTCCCGAACCGGGCTGATGCAAACGGGAACTTTTTTTATTTTCCCCGAATTGCTAATATGAGGTTGGGAAAGGTTTTGGGTTTTGCCGGAAGTGCGAATGGCTTTTTCAACAGCGAAACCTTCCGTTAGCAAATACTTTACAAACAACTAACAATCCCCGCCGGTTTTCCACATTCCCTTCCTTCCTTGTACACAAATGTGGAAAAGAAAGGAGCCAAATAAGCTTAGATTCGCGAAAACAACCGGAAAAACGCCCAAAAAACACTATGGAGCCTCCGAAGTCCGAAAAAACGTCCAACAAGGTGGGTCTGCGCGGAAGCCGACGCAAACAGGAAGAATTGTCTGATTTTGTCTTCGGGAAGGTCCCTCCGCAAGCCATTCCGCTCGAAGAAGCCGTACTCGGGGCTTTGATGCTCGATAAAAATGCGATGTCCGTCGTGCTGGACATCCTGCGGGAAGACAGCTTTTACCTGGATAGTCACCGGGTGATCTTCGCCTCGATGAAACGCCTTTTTGAACGCACCCATCCGATCGACCTGCTCACCGTAGCCGAAGAGTTAAAGAAGTCCGGTGATCTGGAAGCGGCCGGGGGGCCGGCTTACCTCACCTCCCTTACCGATCGGGTGGCCTCTAGCGCCAACCTGGAATACCACGCCCGTATCGTCGCTCAAAAATTCATCCAGCGGGAATTGATACGGGTTTCTTCGGAGACCATCAAAGATGCTTTCGAGGAAAGTACCGATGTGTTCGAGCTGCTCGACAAGTCTGAAAAGGGATTGTTTGATATCGCCCAGCAGAATATGGGGCGCATGGTCGAGAACATGAGTTCGCTGGCCTCCAAGGCGCTCAAACAACTGGAGGAACTGCGCGACCGGACCGACGGGCTAACCGGTGTGCCCACGGGCTTTACCCACTTGGATCGTTTGACTTCCGGTTGGCAACCTTCCGATCTGATCATCGTGGCGGCCCGGCCGGCCATGGGGAAAACCAGTTTTACCCTTTCCCTGGCCAAAAACGCCGCGACGGAATACGGCAGGCCGGTGGCCATTTTTTCGCTGGAAATGTCGGCCCTCCAGCTCGCTCAACGCCTGATTTCCATGGATGCCGAGGTCGAAGGTGGCAAATTGCGAAACGGGCAGCTCGATGAAGATGAATGGGAGCGCATTCAGCATGCCATCGAGCACGTCAGCGATGCCAAAATCTTCATCGACGATACCCCCGCCATCAATATTTTCGAACTCCGGGCCAAGTGTCGGCGCCTCAAAATGCAGCACGATATCCAACTCGTGGTGATCGACTACTTGCAATTGATGAGCGGCGGCAACGACAAGAACCGCGGAAACCGGGAGCAGGAGGTCAGCTCCATCTCGCGGGGGCTTAAAGGAATGGCCAAAGAGCTCAACATCCCGGTCATAGCGCTTTCTCAGCTCAGCCGGGCCGTCGAAACGCGAGGTGGTGACAAAAGACCCATGTTGAGCGACCTCCGGGAATCCGGTTCCATCGAACAGGATGCAGATATCGTCTCCTTCATTTACCGGCCCGAATACTACGATCTTCTCGAGGACGAAGAGGGGAATTCTCTCAAGAATGTGGCCGAGCTCATCGTCGCCAAGCACCGGAATGGGGAGGTCAAAACCGTCAAACTCAAGTTCACCCAGCAATATGCCCGCTTCTCCGATCTGGATGAGCCCGATTTTGCCAATCTGCCGGCAGGGACCTTCGAAAGCTCTACCTTCGGTACCACCATTACGCTTCCCTCCAGCATGAACAAGGAGTCGCCGAACGTGGATGAGGACATTCCTTTTTGATTACTTAAATGGATAAGGCTCCATGGTCAGCCGGACTGTGCCGTTCCCTGGAGCCCTGAACCTTGCGAATCGGATCTTTCATGCCAAAAAAAACCAACCCGAATCGAAAGAAAAAACGGCCGGTCGACTTCAACCGAAGGCCGAAACCGGGGCGCCCGCCGGCGCGTACCCGCAAAAAGAGGCCTGAAAACGCAGAGGTGATCGGCATGCGGCTCAACAAGTACCTGGCCCATTGCGGGGTAGCTTCCCGTCGGCAGGCCGCTGAATGGGTGAAGGCCGGAAAAGTGGAAGTGAACGGCCAAACAGTGGTGGAGCCTTTCTATCAGATTCAGGCGGGCGATCAGGTCAAATTCGAGGGCAAACCGATCCAGCCGGAGGAAAAACGGGTGTATATTCTGCTCAATAAGCCTCGCAAAGTGATCACCACCGTCAAAGATGAGAAGGGGCGCAAGACGGTGCTCGACTTGTTGGGCGATCGGTACCCGGAGCGCATCTTCCCGGTGGGACGGCTGGATCGGGATACGACCGGTCTGCTTCTTCTGACCAACGACGGCGACCTTGCCCAGCGCCTGACCCATCCTCGCCATCAGGTCAAAAAGGTCTATCATGTGAAGCTGGAAAAACCTGTGCCGGAAGAAGCCCTGGAAAAGATCCGGGCCGGGCTTTTGCTCGAAGACGGCCCCACCCAGGTGGATGCGGCAGACTATATCGATCCGGAAGACAATACACGGATCGCCCTGGAATTGCACATCGGTCGCAACCGCATCGTGCGCCGCATTTTCGAACATTTGGGCTATACCGTGGTCAAACTGGATCGGGTTTACTTCGGGGGGCTGACCAAAAAAGATCTGCCTCGTGGCTTTCACCGGGAACTTTCCGAAAGAGAGGTGATCATGCTGAAGCATTTCAGCTAGGGTGTGTCTGGAAAATGTTTTTGATGGCGAAAAAGATTCATTTTTGTGGCCAGGCAAGGCGCAAAAACCGAGGATAGCCTTAGCTACCTGAGGCTTTTTGCAACACAGGCTGGTCCGAAAAGGAACTTTTGAAGCCCAAAGGATATTTTTCAGACACACCCTAATCTTTCTCCCTCCTCACCGCCCCGACGGATCAAGGGTCATTCCCCGTACAAGACCAGGTCGCCGACCAGGCGGAGCAGGTCTGTTTCTACCGTTTTGAGGTTGAAGACAGCCAGCAGGCGGGTTTGCGATGCCCGGATGTAACTCTCCTGCACGATTCGGAAATCGAATGAGTTGATGAGTCCGCCCCGGAAGCGTTCGGTCGCGATCTCCAGGTTCTGCCGGGCATTCTTCAGGGAGGCCTGGCTGACCTCAAAAAGCTCGATCCGGTTCAGGTAGTTGGCGTATGTATTGGTCAGTTGGGTTCGCAAGGCACGTTGAAGATCCTTTACATCCAGTTGGGCGGTGATCTCTGCCAGTCGGGCGCTCTCGATCCTTCGCTTTCGGCCACCGAAATCCGTAATCCGGTAACTCAGGTTTACGCTGGCAAAGGCATTTAAGGTCTTGGCGGCTACCGACGGGATCTCTTGTTCGTTGATGTCGCCACCGAAATTGAAGGTCTGGCTTCCGTAGGAGATACCGACGTCGTAGGAGGTTCCGGCCCCCAGGCCGATCGTTGGGTACAGTTCGCTGCGCTGCAATGAGGTATTGGTGGCCGCCAGCTCCCGGTTGATGAATAGATTCTGTAAGCTGACGTTGTTGGCGAGCATCCGGTTTTCCAAGGCGGATAATTCCGTGGTGAGGGGCTCGAAAACCAGCGTATCCGTCAGATTGAACCGTCGGTCTATGTCATCCAGTCCCATGGCCAGATTGAGATTTCTCAGCGCATTCTCGTAATTGGTGACTTCCAGGAGGTAGCTCGTGGAATCGCTCAGGTAGGCGTCTTGCGCCTGGAGCACATCGAAGGTGGCTGCCTGCCCGTATTCCCGCCTCAGGTTGTCGAAATCGACCCGGTCCCGGGAAAGGTCGAGGGTTTCTCGCAAAACGCGAAGGTTCTCCTGCTGTGCCAGGGTCCCGTAATAGGCCAGCATGACATCCTGGATGGTCTGCTCGATGGTCAGGCGCAGATTGCCCTCGCTTAGGTCCTCCAGTTGTTCCAGCTGCTGTTTGTTGAAACGGATCCGGAAACCGTCGAATGCGATGAAGTTGACCCCCAGGTTGGGTGTGACGCCCACCCTGGAAGCATTGGTCTCGATGACTACAGAGGCCGGGTTGGTTACGTTATTGTACCGGAAATTCGATTGAACGTCAAAGTCGATGGTCGGATATTTTCCGGCGATGGACCAGTCGTTGTTGTTTCGTGCGATTTCCAATTCATTGCGACTGATCTCCATCTGATACACATTTTCCAGGGCCAGCTGTATGGCGTCGGTCATGCTCAGGGCCTCCTGGGAAAGCAGGAAGGAAGTAAAAATCAGGTTAAAAAAAAGGGTCAGGAAAAATTTCATGATAATAAGGTTATCATTCAAACGGAAAAAGAAGTCTTGCTCTTTTCGGGGCAGAGTCGCTATAGCGGGTGACCGAGTTCGTGCTCAAAGAATTCCTGGACCTCCAGCCAGTTGTTCACACGGGTGAATTCGGTCTCATGCACGTTGTGCGAAGCGGTGAACAGGATGCCTTTCCCGCTGAAGCTTCTCAGATTATGCGGATGATCGTCGATCATGTAGTCGGTATTCATCATGCTCTTATCCCCGCAAAACACGTAGTTTTGCCAATGAATAAAGGGGAAGTGTTCCTGCAGCCAGTCGTACTTGTCCTCCAGGGAGTTCCGGAATTCCTGCGCTGCGGTGGTGATGTATATTTCGTAGTGTTTCTGCAGTTTTCTGACCACTTCGCGGCTGTTCTCAACAACCGGCAGATCGGCGAAGAAGCCTTTGTCAAATAGTTTTTCGCGAATGTCCAGGGCGCCGTCTATCTGATAGATCTTCTTTCCCCAGTATTCCTCCTTTTCCAGGCGTCTTCCGTATTCCGATTCGAAAAGGTCCAGAAATTTGGGCGCTACATCGGCGATGACCTCGTCCATGTCCAGGGCAATCCGTTTCTTCATGTATTTCGGGTTTTGGGTTTACGTCAAAAAACTGATGCCCGCCATGACGACCAGGAAGAAAGCCAGTATGCCCCACAGGAACTCGTATCCTCGCTCCGTGCGAATAGCAGGTTCCACGCTGTCGTAGGAGGGCTTTACGCCATTCCAAAGCCAGGCAGCATTTACCTTGACCCGGTTCACAAACATCATCAATACCGGCAACAATACCAGAATGATGACCGTAATGGCCAGCAAGCCAAAGCTCACGGATATGGCCATGGGTTTGAGGAACTGCGCTTGCAAGCTCTTTTCGAAAAGCAGAGGCGCCAATCCGGCAAAAGTCGTTACAGAGGTGAGTACGATCGGCCGAAACCGGCTGTATCCCGCCTCCATAAGGGCCTCCTTCTGCGATAGGCCCTCCTTCATCAAATCATTGTAGGTGCTCACGAAGACGAGGGAATCGTTGACCAGGATACCGACCAGGGCGATCAATCCCAGCGCGGAAAACAAACTGATCGGCAGACCGATGATGAAGTGCCCCCAACCGACCCCGATCAGGGAAAAGGGGATCAACGCCAGCACCAGAACCGTCTGGCTCACCGACCGGAAAAGCAGGGCGATCACAAAGAACATCAGCATGAGTATAGCCAGGAAGGCAGGCCAATTCTGGAATGCTTTTTCCTGTTCCCGGTTTTGTCCCTCGTAAAGGGCGGTCACACCGTTGAAGTCTGACAAGACCGCAGGGAGGACCTGATCCTTAAGATTAGCCGTTACGTCCGATACGGATACATCATCGCTGGAGACATCCGCTTCTACCCTGATCTCCCGTTTCCCGTTGAGGTGGCCGATGCTGGTCACACCGCGTTGGATATTTAGCGTAGCCAATTCCGACAAGGGGAATTCCCGCCCGTCGTCAAACCGCACCCGCATGTTCTCCAACTGGGTCAGGTCGGAGCGGTCTTCCTCCGAATAGCGCACCCAGATCTTGACCTCATCCCGGCCCCGTTGGAGTCTTTGCACCTCCTGTCCGAAAAAACCGGCTCGCACCTGTCCGACCACCTCATCGAGCCGGAGACCCAGAAAGCGTGCCTTTTCGGCAAGCTCCAGGTCGATCTCTTTGAGGCCTTCCTGATTGTTATCGACGACATCGGCCAAGTCGGAGAGCGTGCTGACCTTTTCCTTCACGGCCGTGGCCGCGCGTTTCAATTCTTCATAGTCTTCGCCCACCAGGGAAATGGAAATGGGCTTTCCAAAAGCACCGGCCCCGCCGAAAGTAACCGCTTCGGCCTCATAGATCGGACCGGTTTGCTTTCGGATCTCGCTTATCATGCGTCTTACGCTCAGGCTGTCGCGGCTTTCCCCGTCCAGCAGGGAAATGGTCAAATCCCCTTCGTAAGTGGTAGGCCCCAGGTTTTTCTGTACCCGCAGGACCGCATCTTTTTCTCCATTGAAAAAATGCTCGCTGATCACTTCGTTGGCCCGCCAGGCCGCCGATTCAATGTGGTCCAGCCAATCTTCGGTGATGTGTTCCCGGGTACCGGCCGGCATTTGCAAGGTGACTACGATATCGTCCCGGTCGATGACCGGGAAAAAGGTTGTTTTTATGAAGCCGCCGCCGAGGGCGCCGAACGTCAGCAGGAGCAGCGCCACAACGACCGATACGGTCAGGAATTTGTTCTCGACGGCGAAACGCAGGGTGGGCATATAGGTTTTGTCGCGCAACCAGTACATGATCTTGTCGAAAAGAGCTTGTACCCGCGTAGGTTTGGCATTCCGCTCCAGCGCCTTGGAGTGCGAAACGTGCGAAGGCAGAATGAGCCCCCCTTCGATCAGGGAAAAAAGAAGGGAGAACATGACGACGATCGCCATTTCCTTGAAAAAGTCGCCCAGCGTACCCTGTATGAAAAAGAAAGTGGAAAAGGCAAGCATGGTGGTCACGATGGCAACGAAAACCGCCGGTAAGACCCGCATCGTACCCTCAACCGCCGCCTGCAAGCGAGGTTTGCCTTGTTCGTGGAGCTGGAAAATACTTTCGCCGATCACGATGCCGTCGTCCACCAGGATACCGATCACCAGGATCATACCGAAAAGCGAGATCACGTTTATCGTCACGTCCAGCATGTTGGCAAAAATGAACATCCCGGCAAAGGAGATGGGTATGGACAGGGCCACCCAAAAAGCGAGCCGCCAATGGAGAAAGATGGAAAGCAGGGCGAGTACGATCATAAACCCGATGATCCCGTTCTCCGTCAGCAGATTGATCCTTTGGCGCAGGATGATGGAAGCATCGTTCACTACCGTGGCCTTTATCAGGTCGTTTTGTTCGTTGAAATTATCGATATAGGCCTGGACCTTGTCCACAATGCCGATCATATCCTCTTCAATAGTGTTCTGAACAGTCACCACTACGGCGGTCTCATCGTTCAGATAGCTCCGGTTGGGCGAGTCCGACCATTTATCGCGCACCTGGGCGACCTGGTGAAGGCGGACCACACTGCCGTCATCGGCGGTTTTCAATACGATATCCCGAATTCCTTCTGCCGAATAGGATTTGTTCCGGGCCCGGACGAGCAGTTCCTCGTCTTTGCCCTTGACGGTGCCGCCGGTGATGTCGAGGTTGGCGGAGCGGACGGCCTGAGCGGCTTGCTGAAAGGTGAGTTGATAATTTCGCAGGTCAGTTTCCCGAAAGGCGATCTCGATCTCTTCGTCCGGGAAACCGCTCAGGCTTACTTTGGAGATGCCGTCGGTGGCGCGGAGGTCCTCTTCGACCTTGCGGGCAGTCGACTTGAGGGTTTTCAGGTCGACCTCTCCGCTCAAGGCAAAAGTAATGGCCCGGCCCAGGGTTTCCTGCTTGTATACCACCGGCGGCTCCAGATCGGCCGGGAAGGAGGAGATGGCGTCGACAGCATTCTTCACATCGTCCAGTACCAGTTCGGTATTGTAACCCTGCTCCACTTCCACGGTGATCGTGCCGCTGTTTTCCCGACTTACCGAGGTGAAGCGATCGATTCCGGTCACCCCGATCAGGTTTTCTTCGATCTTATTGATCACCCCTTCTTCGACCTCTTCGGGAGAGGCGCCCGGATAGACGAGCTGGATGGAGATGATCCGGCTGGGGAATTCGGGAAAGAAGGTGGACTTCAAGCCGAAAGCACTCACCAGCCCGATCAGCAAGAAGGCGAACATGAGCAGGTTCGCAGCAATGGGGTTTTTAATGAAATAGCGAATGATCCCTTGCATGTGCTTGTTGGTTTATCGGGTACTGCTAATGGTGGAGGGATTGGTCTCGGAAGCCGAGGGTGCAGTCTCCTGATCCCTGAATCGGATCGGCATCCCCGAAAAAGAGCCGGGGATAGGTTCGGCCAGCAGAACTTCCCCATCGGATAATCCCTGAACGATCGCACCGTCGGCCGTGAGCCGCACTACATCGACCTCTTTCAGCTGCAGGGTTCTGTTTTCCACTACGAACAACTGGGTCTGGTTGACCAAAAGGTTCTTGGGGACTTGCATGGCGGAGGGCACTTCCGTGCCGAGGACCTCGCCTTTCATATACATGCCCTCCCGAAGCCCGTTGCCGCGGACATCGATGAAAACCTGCACGGTCTGCGTGCCGGGATTGACCTGGTCGTTGATCCGCTGGACCTGCCCGGACCAGCTTTTTTGCAAGGCGTCGGAATAGAGGTTCACTTTGAACCCCCGGCGTATGTAGTTGAGATCGGAAAGCGGGACGGTGACAGCCAGTTCGTAGCGATCGGTGTTCATCAATTCGCCCAATTTCTGGCCCGAGCGGACCAATGCTCCCGGATTGGTGCTGGTCTGGGTGATCACCCCGGTAAAAGGGGCCCGGAGCACGTATTTGGCCAGTCGTTCTTCGGTGCTCTTGATCGTGTAAAATTGGCTGTAAATGTTGCGGGCAGCTACAAAATACTGCTCCTGCTTGTCGAGCGGCTCCGGGAGAGCTTCGATGGGGCCTTCCAGTTCAAATTCGAGAAGATATTCCGACCAGTTCTGGAAGCTTTCGGGATAGTCGACCTTCAGGTCGGGCATCATTTGGGTGATGGCATTGAGAAGATTGCTTTTCTGGGATAGCAGACTCAATCTGGCTTCTTCATCATCGACCCGGATCAGAACACTTCCCTTGGGAAAGGTGCTTCCAACCTTGAAAGGTCTTGAGGTTTCCAGCAGGATGCCGGAAACTTCCGCGAAGACATCGATCTTGTCGAAAGCAACCAACTCGCCCTGCACGCTCAGGGAGGTGGGAATATCCTGGTTCTGGACATGAAGCGTATCGATGACTTTGGCTTGATCCGTCTCGGGCTTCAAAGGAGGCGGTTTTTTCATCTGCTGAAGCAGATAACTTCCCCCGACCCCCAGGATCAGGACGGCAAAACCGACGACCACTCCGATTCTCCTATTCCGAACGCTCATGATTTGATGATTTTTATTTCAGGCAACAAAGCTGCCACTTATTAGTTGTTTTTTCAACTATCGATTCAGGTTTTCGTACATGCTCCTTAAAACTCGCTTACAGATATCCACTTGTTCCGGATCGATCCCCGAAATAGCCTGCTGAATGGCGGCCCGGGCCATGGGCTCTAATTCTTCTTGTAGTTGTTTTCCTTTGTGAGTAAGAAAAATCCGTTTGGTCCGCTTGTCTTTCAGATCGGGGATCCGGACAAGTATATTCTGTTTTTCCAGAACATTTAACGATCTGGTAATGCTAGATTTATCTTTGATGCTGGAGATGGCAAGATCTTGCTGCCGGACACCGTCCCTTGTCCAGAGATCCACCAGAATTCCCATGTGATGGGGGTGGAATTCGCGGTTGTCCATACGTTCGTCCTCCTTAAAGCGATTGACCAGCAGCTTTCCCACCCGGATAGTGAGAAAAACAAGTGAGTCCAGAGGGTTGAACGGAGAAGAGGTCATGTTTTATGGTTGCGAATGCAACTAAAACGGATCCTTCCTGTAAAAGTTTTGAGGAAAGCAACTTTTCTGGCCGGTCGACAAAAAGGGGATTATAGACGCTTCTTAATTAAGGGAAAAGCTCATGGCCGGGGAAGTCACATTGTGGAACATCAGCTCATGGATAAAGGGCTCCATGAAATCCCGCAGGGGGAAGCGATCGAGGAGGGACCAGACGTCTGATTCGGAATCCGCGTTTACGATCGCCCATAATTTCCGGCGGTCCAGGGCCAGCGAATACGACTGGATCTGTCCTTTGGCCAGCAGGGAATCGATAACCATGCGCTGATCCGGAATGCGAGAAGTGAACTCCTCCGTAAAAACGGCGGGGAGTTCGAATTCGACCATAAATACACGTTGTTCGTCCATGATTAACTCTTTTCAAAGGGCGTATTGCCCAACCCCATACCCTAGTCCACAAATCCGACATCGCTGTGCGAACCGTCGCAAAAGGGTTTGTTTCGGGAAGCACCGCAACGGCAGAATGCCGTCCGTTTGCTTCTTTCCAAAATCTCCCCGTCGGGGAGCTCAATCTTGAGCGAACCGGTCACCAGCAGGGGCCCATTGGGCATGACCCGGCATTCCATCGCTTCCTGGGCAGGCTCTTCGGTCTTGCTTTCGCGCTCCGCATTTCGATAGGCCGACAGAGCTCCCGAAGGGCAATTGGCAACCTGTGCCAGGATCTCCTCGGATGATGCGCCCTGGGGATCGATCCAGGGCCGCTTCTCCAGGTCAAATACAGAAGGTAAGCCCTGGATGCAATTCTTGGAATGAATGCAGAGATTGGGTTTCCAGACTATAGTTACCTCGCCGTTGGAATATTCTTTTGTGCCGGGCATAGATTCAGTTTTAAGTAAACATCTTACTAACGATCAAAGGAGCCCGCAGGTTTTGTGGAGCCCCGGATGCAGAGGTATGTTTTCGTGAATTTGGAAGTTTGCAAAGGATAGTTTGATTGCCGAAACTCAACGATCCACGGCCTGGGCCTCCAACTTTTTGCGGTGCCTCCGCATTCGCCAGGCAAACAGGGCACTGACGATCCCTATGGCCAGCATGCCTACATCGTCCATCTGTCCGGCCAGGGGGATGAAGTCGGGAATCGGGTCAAGCGGACTGATCACCGATACGGCGGAAGTCGCCGTTGTGGTCCAGCCCA
Organism: uncultured Saprospiraceae bacterium; assembly: GCA_964640855.1. Taxonomy (GTDB): domain Bacteria; phylum Bacteroidota; class Bacteroidia; order Chitinophagales; family Saprospiraceae; genus JAJDFU01. The sequence goes on along the minus strand of CAZXIX010000043.1, from coordinate 17,712 downwards.
GGATCTCCATGATGAAATCCCGCAGCCGGCTTTTCGGCAGGGCCATGAGGATCAGGAAGACCACGACCACCACCACAAACCCGATTACCAGGACCTGCAGAAATTGAAAAAAAGCTTCCATGAGTTGAATTTATGCGCTCAATATAAAATGGTAGAGGGAGAGACCATTTCTTTTTGGATATCCGGCCCTTTTCTATCGATCAAAAGCGTGGGCGCTCCGGGAGAGGCCTACCAGTTTAGCGTCAGGCCCGCTTTCCAGTTCCGGCCCGGGGCGCTGATACCGGAACTGAAGGTACGGTAATGCTTGTCCAGGATGTTTTCCACGGCCAGATCCAGGCGAAGCCAGCCCAGAGGCTGCCAGGAGGCGTAAAAGTCAAGAGTAGTCCAGGCGTAGAGACCTTGGTAGGGACTGATACAGGGCTCGGTGGAATGTCGGATCAAACCATTCTCCAGATTGTCGGATGAACCCGCCCGAACGTACTGCCGACCGCAGATATCATCGTATTGGATGCTGACGACCCCGTAATCGGCCGGTCTTTTGGCTGCCTGGTAACGGAGGGCCGCTTCCAGCCGGAACGGGGCCGGTGTCCACCGGACACCGACCCGGCCAAACAGAGGGGGGATGTGCTCCAGAGGCACCCAGAGGGATTCACCCGAGAGCGGGTCAGCCAGTTTTTTCTGTCCGTGCGTATAGGTTTGTGCCCATTGGGCATCCAGCGTTCCCTGGAAACGCCATTCCAGCCGGGTGGATCCTCCCCAGATCCGCCCCTGGTCGGCATTGACGTTGGACTGTACGAAAAGCGTGTCGCCGCGACTGATGAAAAAAGAGTCTCCATTGGGCAGGGTTTGGTCGGTGCGCGTCATCAGGTCGTCTACCCGGGTGTAAAAAGCACCTGCGGCTACCGAAAACTGATGCCCGTTCCAGATCCATCTTTTCTGCAGACGAAGCTCGTTGGTCCAGGCGGTTTCGGGGCTCAGACCGGGATTGGGGACGGTCACAAAACCTCCGCTTTCGCGGATTTTGCCGGAATCGTCGAGGTTGGGCGCCCGAAAAGCGGTGGCCGAGAGGAAGTGAACCGACCAACCCGGACCAGGGCGCCAATGCAGGCCGAAAGATCCGGTAGGGGCCTGATTGAACGAACGTATGCCTTCCAAAAATTCCGCAGGCCATTCGATCGGTCCCTGTTCGGAAAATCGGGAGTATGAATGGGTAAAAGAATACCGGAGTCCCCCTTCCCATTGCAGGACCGAATCCCGGGAGGTCCACCTCAGCAGGCCATAAAGTCCGCCTTGCCAGAAACGGTTGCCCCCACCGGGATAACGAGTGTTTAAGTTGAAGTCTTCTTCTCCTCTGGCAACGTTTTCCCTCCGGGCATCCGAATGGACCTGGTTGAACTGCGCTTCTGCGCCATATTGCAACAGCCACTGCCTGGTCTTGCCCAGCCTTCGATCAAAATCCGCGGTAAACCCGGCCACATAAACGTCCTCTTCGTTGATCTCTCGCCATGCATCCCGGAATATCCGGTTGATCCGATCTTCTTCGACGAACTGAAAGGATAGCTGGTACCGCGCCCGGTCGTAGAAGGCGTTCCGGCGGCGATGGGTTGCCGTGAGGGCAGACAGGATCCGGGTTTGGGGGCCATAGTACCATTCGGCAAAACGGGGTTGCCCCTGTCGCGTTTCGGTGAGCGCGTCGTACCGGGGTATATCGGTACTGGTAGACAGTTGAAAATTGCCTTCGACCTCCAGCATGGCATGGGGCTGGAATCGGACCTTTTGAACCAGGTCGAGCTGCGAATAGCCGGAGAAACGCTGTATTTCCGGGTCGGGATTTGGGACGATGCTGTCGATACCCTCCATCCGTTGCACGTAGAAGTTTCGCCTTCCGAACTCCGGCCAGTCGGCCGGGCGATTTCCCCCGGCGCGGAGGTCGCCAAAATCCGAGCCGCTGATGCTGGTGAATCCACCCCATTTTGAGTTTCCGTAGGCCATATGAAGGTAAGCGGTGGAGGCCCGGGCCGCGGAAGCGAACTGGTAGCCGGCTTCTCCGCGGAAGACCTTTTCGCTATCTTCCCAGGCCAGGGGAGCCTCCTGGGTACGAAAGTGAATCACTCCGCCGAGGGCATCGCTTCCGTAAAGGAGGGAGCCGGGGCCCAGGATCACCTCCGTCTGCTGCAGGCTGCGGGGGGCTATGGTCATGGCATTTTGGAGGTGGCCGCTCCGGTAAATGGCATTGTTGAGCCGTACGCCGTCGACGACCAACAGAATGCGATTGGCCTCGAACCCGCGCAGGATCGGGCTTCCGCCTCCGAATTGACTGCGCTGTACGAAGATCTCCCCGCTTTGTTCGAGCATTTCCGGCGTGGAAGTGGATTGCCGAAGTTGAACGGCCTTTCGGGAGAGCAACCGGATCTGCTGCATGGATTGATCCAGCGGATCGTTGCGCCGCCCTGTTACGACAACCGCCTCCAGGTCCTGAAATAAGGGTTTCAGGCTTATTTCCCGCGGCAGCTTGGCGCTGGAGAAACGCCGGGTTTCGTAGCCGTAGAATGACACGATCAGACTGTCTTTCGGGGATGCCAGAGAAAAGACAGCTTCGCCTTTCTCATTTGTGAACCAGGATTTCTCCTGCACGAGGGAATAAACCGTCACCCCTTCCAGGGGGATGCCTTGCGGATCGGTTACGATAAGTTTTGTGGCCTGGGTGAATGCATTGGCAGAGATCATCAGCAGGCTCACCCACAGCCAGTTTTCCCACAAACGCATATGCCTTCGTCATTCAACGGCTTGGTAGATTCGGATTTCAGGCTTTTGAGAATTCGGCTTTTCGGATGTCTTCCTTGGGCGAAGGTTCCCCGCTTGCCAAAAGGATAGTAAAGGTAGTACCTTTTCCTTCTTCCGACCATTTGACAAAGATCTTGCCATGATGGTATTGTTCGATGATCCGTTTGGCGAGGGATAAACCCAGCCCCCAGCCCCGTTTTTTGGTGGTATAGCCCGGTTTGAAGATCGTATTGCGTTTTCCGTTGGGAATTCCCTTCCCGGAATCGGTAATGTCAATGGCCACTTGTCCTTGCCAGGGGTAAGCGTCCACTTGCACGGATCCTTTGCCATCCATGGCGTCGAGGGCATTCCGCAACAGATTTTCCATGACCCAGTTGAAGAGGGGAGGATTGATGCGGGCAAGCAGTTCCTGGCCGGTATCGGGGAAATCAAAGTTGATCTGCCGGGGAGCCCGTTGTTTCATATACAGGCGAACCCCCTCGAGTTCGGTCATCAGATTGACGGTTTGGAGTTCAGGCTGGGACCCGATCTTGCTGAACCTTTCGGTGATGAGTTCGAGCCGGTTGAGGTCCTTTTCCAGTTCGTTGGCCACCTCGACCACCTCCGGGTCTTTTTCGCGCAGGGACCGCAGATGGTCTACCCAGGCCGAAATAGCGGAGATAGGCGTTCCGAGCTGGTGAGCGGTTTCCTTGGCCATACCTGCCCAAACCCGGTTCTGCTCCGATTTACGCGCTGAGGAGAAACCGATATAACCCAGAAAAATGAAGGCCCCGATGAGAAGGAATTGGATCAGAGGGAAATAGCGGAGCTGGCGCAGAAGGGTTGATTCCTTGTAGTAGATGGAGGATACCTCTCCCTGGATGGGTTCCACGCCGGATTCCTGAAGCCGCCGCAGTTCCTGCTTCAGGAAGTCCATGTCCTGATCCAGTTCCGGGCCGAAATTATCGGCCGCTTCGATCTCGCCCTGGTTGTTGACGAGAATGACCGGTATGGTCTGGTTGGACTGAATGACCTGCAGGTGCAACTGTAGCTCTTCAGCCTGTCCGTCGATGATCTGTTGTTGAGCGAGGGCCCAATTCCGGATCTTGTTCCTTTCTTCATCACCCAGCGAACGAGCCAGATAATTGGTGTACAGAATCGAAACCAATATGATGCCCAGCCCGCCAATGGCCAGGTAGATCTTCCATCGGTCCTTTTGTTTGTAAATATCCATCGGCTAAGCCCGGTCCGTTGCCGTAAGCTACATTGGGTTGTTGATAAGCTCTAATTTAGGGAAAAACGCTATCCTCTTCCGCTCTAGTACGTTCCCAAAATGGGATTCCGGATTGTGCGTGCTAATTTTACCCGTTCATTTTGAAACCCAAAATCATCCGACATGCGAATTTTTCTTATCCTTTTCATTTTGTCTGCCGCTTTGGCCTCCTCTTTGGCGCAAACCACAGAAGACGAAAAGGCCATTGCGGCTCTGATCACTCAATTGTTCGACGGGATGCGAGCTTCCGATACGGCTTCGATGAGCCCCTTGTTCATTCCCGGCGCCAGATTGCAATCGGTCTTCTACGACCAGGAAGGGAAAACCGTCATTCGCCAGGGGACGATGCAAGGCTGGCTGGACGGAGTGGGCAGCCCGCACGAGAAAGTTTTGGACGAGCGCATCTGGACCCTGGATATACTCGTAGACGGTCCCCTGGCTAATGCCTGGACAGATTACTCATTGTACATAGGTGAGGATCTGCACCACTGCGGCATCAATGCTTTTCAACTGGTAAAAAAGGATGGCAAGTGGAAGGTTTACCAGGTTACGGATACCCGCCGGCAGGACGGATGTATTACCAAGATGGCTCAGCCGGAGCAAGAGATACATGCCTTCCTTGATGACTGGCATCAGGCGGCTGCGACGGCGGATGCGGACGGTTTTTTCGGAGCCATGGCCGAGGATGCCATTTACCTGGGAACGGACGCGACGGAAAGATGGCTGCGGGATGAGTTGCGGGAATGGGCGAAGGAGGCTTTTCAGGGAGAGGTAGCCTGGGCATTCACCCCGTCGGAGCGGACCTTGTATTTCACGTCGGATAAAAAGACGGCCTGGTTCGAGGAAAAGCTGGATACCTGGATGGGGCCCTGCCGGGGTTCGGGCGTCGTTCAGCAGGTCGACGGGGCATGGAGGCTCAAGCATTACAATCTGGCCGTACTCATTCCCAACGAAAAGATCGAAGACTTCCGGAAGCTGGTAGGAGCAAGCAGGTAAAGGCAAAACCCTCCCAGCCCATAGAAGTTAAGGCTACAGTTTTTCTCCCCGGTAAACCACGCCGGAGGTGGGTGTTTCGAATACTTCTATCCGGCTCAGCAGGGGAAGCCGTTCTTTCAGGTTGTCCCAGATCCAGACGGCAATGTATTCGGCCGTCGGGTTCTCCAATCCTTCGATTTCGTTGAGCGTATGATGGTCCAGTCTCTTTTCCAGAGGCTTCCAGGCTTCTTTCAGATCTGCAAAATCTTCTACCCAGCCCAATTTGGGATGCAGAGGGCCTTCGAGAACGATCTTCACCTTGTAGGTGTGCCCATGCATGCGCCGGCATTTGTGGTCCTCGGGTACATGGGGGAGGTAGTGGGCCGAATCAAAAGTGAATTCCTTGAAGATTTCCATGATGGATAAGTTGAGGTCACTGCAAAGATAGGGCGGAGTGCCCGATGATGGATGGCAGATGATTTACGATTCTTGAATTCCGGTGGATCAGGGTCCTCAATCCGTCGGACTTTACTAGCTTTAACTCAAATTAACGAAGCCTGTCATGAACAGAACCGTTGGCATCATTCTCACCCTTGTATTTATTTTGTTTTCTTATCTGCAACTCAATGACGAGGATGGCGAGAAGTGGTTTTGGGTGGTTTTGTATTTGTATGTAGCCGCCGTTATCGGTTTTGCGGCCTTTGGGCGATTCAGGGAATGGGCTACCTGGGCTGGGATCGCTTTCTGTGTTGGCTGGCTGATCTACATTTTGCCGCAGTTCATCGAATGGGTGCAGATGGGGATGCCTACCATAGTGGGTAAAATGAAAGCCACGGAACCTCACATCGAATACACCCGCGAGTTCCTGGGGCTGGCCCTTTCCATCGCAGCTTTAGGTTATACCCTCTGGTCAAACAAAAGGGGAGCGAAAAGCATGCAAAAGAGCCGGGCCTGACCGGCTCCGGATACTTCTCAACCCGTTTTCAACGATAGCGATTACATTATCGAAGGAGGTTCCCCTTTTTCGTATTGCCGGATATTCTCCGGGATGCAGTGGCGCCTCCAGAGGGCGGGCAGGCGATCCTGCACCTCGGGTGTCTGGCGGGCGGTCCAGTAACGCTCTTTATTGATCCGGATGACGGTATCGTAGTCGACGATCGGTTTTGGGTAATCCTTGCCGATCCGGCAATGATAATAGGCTTGATCCAGCGGGGTCATCTCCCAGGGCCGGTAGATCAGCGGAGCGGGTACCTGTTTCAGTTCGGGAACCCATCGGCGTACATAATTTCCGTCGGTATCGTGCTGCTCACTTTGGTAAACAGGGTTGAAAAGCCGCATGGGATGGTAGCCGCTCAGCCCGGCTTGCATCTGCATTTGGGGGAAATGGCTACCGGGTTCGTAATCCGTAAAGAGCCGGGCCAACTCCTCCGCCACCAGTTTCCAGTCCAGCCAGAGGGCGAAAGTGGCGAAGGTCGCCATGGTGGCCCGCAGCCGGAAATTGGTCCAGCCGGTGGCCCGGAGGCAACGCATGGTCGCGTCGACCATCGGAATCCCGGTCATGCCGCTGCGCCAGGCTTCAAAACGAAGCTCATCCTGATTTCGATCCAGGGATCGGAAGCCGCGATTGATCGGCTCGAATTCTATCTGCCACTCGGATTCCAGCTTTTGGATGTAGTGGCTCCTCCACCAGAGGCGGGAGTGGAAATTCTTCAGATTCCAACCCAGTTCGGGATCTTTCAACAAGGGTTGCGTACCACGAAGGATCTGCTTGACCGATAGGTTTCCGTGGGCCAGGTAGGGAGAGAATCGACTGCAACTCCTCCGGCTGGGACCGGGTTTGGAAAGGTGGCGACCGTAGTTTTTGGCCCGGGTTTCGAGGAATCCGGCCAGGTAGCGGTGAGCGTTAGTTTCCCCACCAGGCTGAAAATCGTCTTGTGGCTGGTGCATCCACTCCGGCAAGGGAAGGCCCCGGTATTTCCGGATCCGGTCGGGCTCCAGCTCGACTCCCCGGGCATGTGCCCAATCCGGCTCCGCCTCAGGGCTTTCCATATCGTCTTTCCATTGGCTTTGCCAGTGACTACGTTCTTTCAAGCCTCGAAAAACCCCATCCTGGCGGAACTCCTGCCAGGGGATGTCGCTTTCCCGGCACCATTTCTTCACCGCCCGATCCCGGTCGAAGGTTATCTTTTGACCGGTTTCCTGGTGCGAGAAAAGTCCGAGGATCTCAAAATCTTCCCGGAGATCTTGCAGCAGCGGGAGTACCTCCCGCTGCGCGATCAACAGAGGAATTCCCATTTTACCCAGGTCGTCGCATAGCTGTCGGACGGATTCAAAAGCAAATCGCCAGTGCCTTTGTGCCCATTCCGGCAGTCGGGCCAGACTGGGTTCAAACACATAGATGGGGAGGATCGGAACTCCCGACCGGATGGCTTCCCGGAAAGCCTGGTGATCGCGCGTGCGCAGGTCCTTTTTTAACCAGACAATTTGAATCCGCCTTTTTTCCATACGATCAAAACGGGCAGGAGTAGGAAGGGTTTAAGCGGACGGGCAAGGGAGACATAAAACCGTATTTATGAGCCTTATCTTCCCCATTTGGAGTACCCGGGGTATGTCAATTTATCCTTCTTTTGGAACAAGTCTTATCTTAACCGGATGCAAGCTCAGATCGAACAATGGAAATTGGAAGAGGACCCGAGGGTGGTCTTTCTGGAGTGTTACTGCCTTATGACGGGTAATATGCTGTGGGGGATTCAGGAAGGCCGGTTTCTGGATTCGTTTTGGGTACATCGGCTTTTGGTGAGGTTTGCCGATTATTATTTCGATGCTTTAGATCGATTTCACTCCAACCATCAATGTCCAAGTATCTGGTGCAGAGCTTTCGAAGAGACCCTGCAAAGAGACTTACACATAACTCAAGCCCTCTTTTTGGGGATCAATGCGCATATCAACTATGACCTGGTATTTTGCCTGGCGGAAATTCTGGAGGATGAGTGGGGGCTTTCGACCGAGAGCGACAAGCGGATCCGATTGCAGGATCACCGTCAAGTCAATTGTATTATCGCCGAAACCATCGATCGGGTTCAGGATGAGATCCTTGAAGTGGGATCTCCCCTGATGAAATGGGTTGATCTACTGGGAGGTCGGTTGGATGAGCGTCTGCTTTCGTCTCTGATCACAGCCTGGAGGGAAAACGTTTGGGAATCAGCTCAGGCCTTCCTGAATGCTACAAATGAGAGAGAGAAAGATCGGATCCGAAAGCAAGTTTCAGACTCCGCCCTCAGAAAGGCAGAGATCATTACCTGGTTTTGAAGCGAATATTCCGTCGGCACGGATTGCGATTGTTAGGGTCTTATTTGGTCTTTTATATAAAAATGAAAAGATTGGGTTTCGGGAATTCGGGTTGGTTTCCTTTGGGAATAGAGAGACAACTCTTTCGACGACCTGAGCTTTCTTCTCAAACTTGACAACATGAAACGAAAAATCAGAATGGGGATGGTTGGCGGTGGCCGCGGCGCCTTCATCGGGGCGGTACACCGCATGGCCGCTGCCCTGGACGGCCAGATCGAACTGGTCTGCGGAGCTTTCAGCAGCGATCCGGAAAAATCCCGGCTTTCGGGGGAAGATCTTTTCCTTCCTGCGGATCGCGTGTACGGCAGCTATGCCGAAATGATCGAAAAGGAGAAAACCTTGCCGGAAGGGGAGCGCATGGATTTTGTCTCCATTGTCACGCCCAACCACGTTCATTATGGCCCGGCCAAGATGGCCCTGGAAAACGGATTCCACGTGGTTTGCGATAAGCCCTTGGCTTTCAATCTGGAGGAAGCCCGTGATCTGGTTGCCTCGGTTCGGGAGACCGGCCTGATCTTTGCTCTGACGCATAATTATACGGGTTACCCCATGGTCAAACAGGCCCGTCAGATGGTGGCGCAGGGCGATCTGGGTGAAATCCGGAAGGTTTTGGTCGCCTATCCGCAAGGCTGGTTATCGACTTTGCTTGAAGAAAGCGGCCAAAAGCAGGCTTCCTGGCGGACCGATCCCTCCCGGTCCGGGGCTGCCGGCGCCATGGGAGATATCGGTACGCATGCCGAAAACCTTGCGGAATACATTACCGGACTTCAGATTGAGCAATTGTGCGCCGACATTTCGATCCTGGTAGAGGGTCGCAAGCTTGACGACGACGGCAACGTTTTGCTTCGGTTCAACAACGGCGCGCGGGGTGTTCTTTACGCCAGCCAGATATCGGCCGGAGAAGAGAATGACCTGCACATAAAGGTATATGGCGAAAAAGGGGGGCTGGAGTGGCGGCAAATGGAGCCCAACACCCTGATCGTTCGCTGGTTGGACCAACCCGTTGAAGTGTACCGTACCGGTGGTCCCGACTTGTATCCGGAGGCGGAAGCGCATACCCGCATCCCGGCCGGTCATCCGGAGGGCTACCTGGAAGCTTTTGGGAACATCTACCGGAATTTTGCCTTCTGTCTGCAGGCTCGTCTTGCGGGCGAGGATCCCGATCCCATCTACCAGGATTTCCCCACGGTGGAGGACGGTCTTCGGGGCATGGAGTTTATCGATGCCGTCATCCGGTCCGGCAAGAGCTCCGAGAAGTGGATCGGCATGAACGCTTAGTCATGCGTACCCAGGGCTTGGTGAAAACCCCTGGAGATAAAGATATTCAACACTAACAACCTAAAATTTAGCATTGTGAAAACGATCAAAGGACCCGCCCTTTTTCTGGCTCAGTTCATGGATGATAAGCCGCCCTTCAACACGTTGGAAAACATTTGCCGGTGGGCTGCCGGTCTGGGGTATATAGGCGTACAGATCCCCACCTGGGACTCCCGGCTGATGGATCTGGAAAAGGCCGCCATGAGCAAATCCTACTGTGACGACTGGAAAGGACGGATCAAGGAATACGGTTTGGAGGTCACCGAACTTTCCACTCATCTGCAGGGACAGCTCGTAGCCGTTCATCCGACTTACGACCAACAATTCGACGCGTTTGCCCCGGAGGCGGTGCACAACGATCCGAAAGCTCGCACAGAATGGGCCGTTCAGCAACTGAAGTGGGCTGCTGCAGCCAGCCGGAACCTGGAGCTTTCGGCCAGTGTCAGCTTTTCCGGTTCCCTGCTGTGGCCCTTCGTTTTTCCATGGCCCCAACGTCCCGATGGACTGATTGAAGAAGGCTTTGCCGAACTGGCCAACCGCTGGCGGCCCATTTTGGATGTTTATGAGGAGCAGGGCGTAGACCTGTGTTACGAGATCCATCCCGGGGAGGACCTGCACGACGGCATTTCCTACGAGCGTTTTCTCCAGGAAGTGGACAACCACCCGCGAGCCTGCATCAATTACGATCCCAGCCATTTTGTTCTGCAGGCGCTCGACCATCTGGCCTTCATCGATATCTATCACGAAAGGATTAAGGCTTTCCACGTCAAGGACGGGGAGTTCAACCCCGATGGTCGGCAAGGAGTCTATGGCGGTTTTGAGCCCTGGCTTACCCGCGCCGGCCGTTTCCGTTCGCTGGGTGATGGTCAGGTTGATTTCAAAGGAATTTTCAGCAAACTGACCCAGTACGATTACGGAAGCTGGGCCGTTTTGGAATGGGAATGCGTACTGAAGTCTCCCGAACAAGGGGCCCGGGAAGGAGCCAGATTCATTCAGGAGCATATCATCGAAGCAACCACCAAAACCTTCGATGACTTTGCCGGGCAGGGAACAGACCGGGAAATGAACCGGAAGCTGATGGGCCTGGGCAATTGAATAGCGGTCTCAGACCGTTCGGAGCATGTTTAATCTTTTCGAAAGCCTGCATGCCGGCAGTTGCTGGTATGCCCTTCGTTTTTGCCGACTGTCAAAATGGGGATATGCTATCCGGAAAAGAGATTGCAAAAGCCTATTTGAATGCGTTGGAAAAGGCAGACCTGGATTCGGTCTTGGCGCTTTTTGCGCCGGGCGGACAGGTTGTTTCTCCGCTCTACGGGCCCAAACCGGTCCGGGATTTCTACACCGAATTGTTTGAGGATACCCAAAGATCCTGCTTGACCCATTTGCAGACCTTTGAGGCGGATCAACCGCCTCAACTTTGTCTGTTCTTTCATTATAGGTGGACTTTGGCCAACGGTAAAGAGGTGGATTTCGAAGTCGTGGATGTCATAACCCTGCATGCAGAAGGAAAAATTTCGGAATTAAAGATCATCTACGATACCCGAAAAAGCCGGGCAGGATGGGATCAACTTCAAAAGCCTGGTTGAACGGCAGAAAACAGCCACCCCTTTCCTTATGGATAGGTCGTTTTCTACCTTTTTGGATCAAGGAAAAGATTTATATTTAAGAAACAGTACTCTGTAGGAAGAGAGTAACCTCCCTTGAATTGCCTCCCATGAGCTCAATCTTCCGCTTATCCGTATCTTTTTTCTTACTGTGCTTCCCGATCTCGGGCATTCTCGCTCAGAAGGGCGCGCCTATTGACAGCCTGAAGCAAAATTTCCTCCAGGCAAGGCAAGATTCCGCTCGCTGGAGGATCGCCCAGGACATAGTCTACGGATATGCTTTTATCCAAACCGACTCCGCCTTGCATTGGGCCCAAAAAGCCATGTCCCTGGCCGAAAAAATGGGTCATCCGGATATCCTGGGAAAAAGCCATTTTGAGTTGGGGCTAGCCTATGCCAATAAGAGGGATTACTCTACCGCCATGCAACAATATCTCAAGGCGATTGAGATGTATGAAGGCACGGGAAATCAGAAGGGCCTGAATGAAACCAAGGTGGAGATCGCCATGATCTACATCCGGACCGGTGAGCATCCCAAGGCAAAACCCTACCTGGATGAAGCCTATGCCTACTTCCGGGAAGAGGTGGATACGGCAAACATCATTTACACGCTGGGTTACTACCAGATCTATTTTTCTGAAATCGAGAGTTTCGATTCACTCCTTTATTATTCCCACGAAATTCTAAACGCAGCCGAGCGATTTAATCAAAAAAGGAATCTCGCTCGGATTTACAGCAATCTGGCCGGAACCTACCTTTTCCTGAAAGACCTTCCCCAGGCCAAATTGTACATCGACAAGCGGGCTGCCATGGGTTTTGAAGAGGACGAAAGAGGGTTGTTTTTCCACTATTACATTCTTTCCGAATATTTCTTTAAAGCAGACCAGCCCGATAGTACGCTGTTCTATGCAGAAAAAGCCCTGGAGCAGGCGCGCCGGTTTAGTGACTTGGGAAAAGAGACAGACGCCTACATGCAGCTTATCAAAGCTTCCGTAAAAAAGGAAGATTACGAGAGCGCCTTCATTTACCTGGATCTGAAAAATGAAGTCGAGGATTCGCTGGATCAAATCCGGTATCAGGAAAACCTGGCTGAGCTAACCGTTCAATACGAAACCCAACAGAAAGAAGCTGAAATCGCACGGCAGCAGCTACAGATCCAGGAAGAGGTCAACCGGCGCAATTTTTCTCTGGCCGTGGGTTTGATGACCCTGGTCCTGGCCGTTGGGCTTTTTCTGTATTTCCAGGCCCGAATGCGCATTCAAAAGCGCCAGAATGAAATGGAGCTTCAATTGAAAAATTCCGAAGCGGATCAATTGAGGCGGCTCGATCAGGTGAAATCGGCATTTTTTGCCAACATCAGTCACGAGTTCCGAACGCCCTTGACCCTGATCCTGAACCCTTTGAAGCAAATTGTAGACGGTACTTTTAACGGTGATCTGCAAAAAACCCGGCAGATCATGCTGGTGAATGCCGACCGGCTACTGCGCCTGGTAAACCAGATGCTCGATCTGGCGCGGCTGGAAAGCGGAGCCCTGAGCCCGCAAAAAGAACCCATGGATCTCGTCCAGGTGACCAAATCGGTCGTCCTTTCCTTCGAAAGCTGGCCTTCCCAAAAACAGATCCATTTCCAAACCGAGTTCCCATCCGAGCCCCTGGCCGCCTGGGTGGATGCAGACAAGCTCGAGAAGATTCTGGTCAATCTCCTGTCCAATGCCTTCAAATTCACGCCTGCCGGAGGAAGGGTCTATTTCAGAATGCAGATCGTGGAACGCAAGCCGGAAGAAGTGAAGGTTCGGTTTGAGGTCCAGGATAATGGGACGGGCATTTCTCCGGAACAATTACCCCATATTTTCGATCGGTTTTACAGCGGTGCCGGCCATCAGGACGGCGTCTACAGCAGTGGGATCGGACTTGCCCTCACCAAAGAGCTGGTTAGCTGGTATGGGGGTGAAATAGAGGTCAACAGTCAACTGGGAGCAGGAACTACGTTTCAGGTATTTATTCCTTTCGCGATAGCAAGCGATGCCCAACTCCGTGAGCATGCCCCGATCGACCTGATTTCCGCTCCGGAAGAGAATTCCCAAGGGTTGGCGGCTTCCCGGAAAAGTAAAAAACCGGTGGTGTTGGTCGTGGAGGATAATCCGGATCTGCGAACCTACATCAGCAACCAACTCAGGGGCGACTACCAGGTGGAAATGGCCGGGAACGGACAAATGGGCCTGGATCAGGCACTCGAGCTTATTCCGGACCTCATTCTGTCCGATGTCATGATGCCGGATCTGGACGGTTTGGCTTTTTGCAAACAAGTAAAGCAAGACGAGCGGACCAGCCACGTACCGGTCATTTTGCTGACGGCCCTGGCAGAGCAGAAGGAGAAACTGGCCGGGCTTTCCTCGGGTGCGGATGCTTATCTCACCAAACCTTTCGATCCGGAGGAATTGCAGATCCTGGTCCGAAACCTGATCGAACAAAGGCAGATGCTTCGAAAAAAGTTTGCCTTGTCAAGCGGCCCCCATTCTTCGGGTATGAATCCTCATACCCAAAAGGAGGCTGCCTTTCTGGAAAAGATCGAAAAGGTCGTTATGCAGGAGTTGGATAATGCGGAATTTAGTATCGAGGACCTGGGCCGGGCAGTGCACATGAGCCGAAGTCAGCTGCACCGGAAAGTCAAAGCCCTGACAGACCTCTCCCCCTCGGCCTTGGTCAGGAGCATTCGCCTCCGGGAAGCCTACCGCCTGTTGGAGGGCAAGCAGGGCAATATTTCCCAGGTGGCTTTCGAAGTGGGCATTCCCAACCTTCCCTATTTCTCAAGATCTTTTCACGATCAATTCGGCTTTCCCCCAAGTGAACTGCTTCGCAAGTAGATTGCTTTCCCTCCTGGCCATTTGCACTGCTTTTGCGACATGAAGACAAATCGCGAAGCGAGTGGGCACGAAAAGGGGGGCTTTAAAATGTTTTTCAGTTCAAACTGCTGGTAAACAAATGTTTATGTTCGATAAGGTCTTTGTATAAACCTTTAGGACATAGTAAAAAACCTGCCATTGGAGATCCGGTTACCTTCCGTCTGAACGAAATTAAATCGGATACCATGAAAGCTGTTAACTCCCTTTTTCTTCTTTTTTCACTCCCTGTTTGGCTTCTCGCCCAGACGGATACGCCATATGTGGCCTACGCGGCAGAAAGAACATCTGCTTCTCCGGTGAGCGTTGATACGCCATTCGACAAACCCTCCTTTGTACCACCTTATATTCTGGATGAGAACCCGGTCTTTACCGGTGGGTCCGTAGCTCTGAAAGACTACCTCCACGAGCGGTTCCAGTATACCGAACTGGCAAGAGCTTATGGCGTGGAAGGTCGGATGGTGCTGCGTTTATTTCTGGACTACCTGGGAAAAGTGACCGAGGTAGAAATTCTTCGGGGCCTGGGGTTTGGAATGGATGAACGGGTCGCAGAAATTTTTGCGTCCATGCCGGGCTGGGAGCCGGGAACCCTGAGCGGCATGCCTGTGGCTACCTCGATGGTCTTGCCTTTGGATTTTCGCCTGTCACCCTGATGGAAAACCCTACCCTGTCTTAATCCCAATTCAATCCTTGAAAACAATCCGCTTTTTTCCCTTTGGCGGTAATTCCCGCTTCGAACCGGAGGCTGTTGCTGCTCTTTTGATCTGACGATTGCTCATTATAGTGATTAAGGTCCCTCGTCCGGATGAACATCCGGGCGAAGGGGCCTGTTTTCTTCGCGTGTCGTTACTGCAATTCACGGAAGAGGGAATTTTTTGCCCAAAAGCCCAGGTCCACATCGACCCCTGGCGCCGCGTGGAGCGAGCCCTGATCACGCACGGCCATTCGGATCATGCGCGCTGGGGGCATCGAAGTTATTTGTGCACCGATCTGGCTGCTCCGGTCATTCGGTATCGCCTGGGCGATATTCAGTTGCAAACCATAGCCTACGGAGAAACGGTCACCCTGAATGGGGTGAAGTTCTCTTTTCACCCAGCCGGTCATATCCCGGGTTCGGCTCAGATCCGGGTGGAATACAAGGGGGAGGTTTGGGTGGTATCCGGGGATTACAAGTTGGAGGATGATGGGCTATCCACCCCCTTTGAGCCCATTACCTGTCACTCCTTCATTACGGAATGCACGTTTGGTCTGCCGGTCTACAAATGGGAATCGCAGGAAGAAGTCATGCAGGATATCAACGATTGGTGGCGGGCCAATGCCGACTCGGGTAAGGTCAGTGTGATTTCCGCCTATGCGCTGGGCAAAGCCCAGCGTGTGCTACAGGGGCTGGACGAGTCCATCGGCCCGATCTTTACCCACGGTGCCGTCGAGAATACCAATCGGGTGATGCGTAAACAGGGTATTGCACTGAAGAAAACGACCCGGGTAAGTACGGAACACAAACGCCAGGATTTCGAAAAGGCTATGGTGATTGCGCCTCCCTCGGCTTTGGGCTCTCCCTGGATGAAGCGGTTCGGGCCGACCTCCACTGGCATTGCCTCCGGCTGGATGACCCTGCGCGGGGCCCGCCGGCGGAGAGCTGCCGACCGGGGATTTGTGTTGAGCGATCATGCCGATTGGCCAGGCCTCAATCAAGCCATCCGGGAGACCGGGGCGGAGAAGGTATTTGTTACGCACGGTTATACCGACATTTTTCGAAAATGGCTGGAAGAAGAGGGCTATGAAGCGCATGTGGTGAGCACGGAATACGGTGAGGAGGATTCGGAGGAAATGAATAAGGAAGAATGAGGCGATTCGCAGAATTATTCACCGCACTGGATCAAACCACTAAAACCAATGCAAAGGTGGAGGCGCTGGCTCGCTATTTTCGGGAGGCGAAGCCGGAAGATCGACTCTGGACGGTGGCCATCCTTTCTCATCGGAGGCCCAAAAGGACCGTGAATACAACTTTACTGCGCCATTGGGGAGCCGAAATGGCGGGGATACCGCTTTGGTTGTTTGAAGAATCCTATCCCATCGTGGGCGATCTGGCGGAGACCATTGCCCTGGTTTTGCCCCAGGAAAAAAAGCAGCAGGATCAGCCTCTTTCCTACTGGATCCAGTACATCAAGTCCCTGGGTGCCCTGGAGGAGGAAGAGAAAAAAGAAAAAGTACTGGCTGCCTGGGAGCAACTCAGCACGACTGAACGCTTTTTGTTCAACAAGCTCATCACCGGTGGATTTCGAATCGGGGTTTCTCAAAAACTGATGACCCGGGCCCTCTCCAAAGCTACGGACATCGACGAAAGCAGCCTGGCTCACCGGATCATGGGCGACTGGAGCCCGGATAAAACCACCTTCGAAAAGTTGATCCTGACGGAAGACCCGCTGGAGGATATTTCCAAACCTTACCCCTTCTACCTGGCCTATGCCCTGGAAAAACCACCCGAGGAGGAACTGGGTGACCCCGGCCTGTGGCAGGCCGAGCGAAAATGGGATGGCATCCGGGGCCAGGTGATCGTGCGGCAGGATGAACTCTTTGTCTGGTCCCGGGGAGAGGAACTCATCACGGATCGGTTTCCGGAATACCGGGTGCTGGCTGATCTTCTTCCCAACGGTACGGTGATCGACGGAGAGATATTGCCGTTCAGGGACGGAAAACCCCTTTCCTTTCAAGCTTTACAGACCCGGATCGGTCGAAAAAAGGTGACGAAGAAGGTCATGGAAAAAGCCCCTGTGATCCTGATGGCCTACGACCTGCTCGAGTGGGAGGGAAAAGACGTACGGGAAAAGCCGATGCAGGAGCGGAGGCTGCTCCTGGAGGAATTGGTGGAGATGAATCCCAACGGAGGAATCCTTACCCTTTCGGAGACCGTACCCATAAAAAGTTGGACGCAACTGGAGGAGGAAAGACAAAACGCTCGTCAATACTACAGCGAAGGAATCATGCTCAAACGGCTGGACAGCCCGTACAAAAGCGGTCGAAAAAAAGGAGACTGGTGGAAATGGAAAGTGGACCCTCTCGTGATCGATGCCGTGATGATCTATGCCCAAAGCGGACATGGCCGAAGAGCCAATCTCTTCACGGATTTCACCTTCGCGGTCTGGAAAGACGAAGAGAACCTGGTCCCCTTCACCAAAGCCTATTCCGGACTCACCGATAAGGAGTTCAACGAGATCACAGCCTGGGTACGCAAAAATACCCTGGAGCGCTTCGGTCCGGTTCGATCCGTCAAACCCGCTTGGGTATTCGAGATCGCTTTTGAGGGCATTCAGGCCAGTTCCCGGCATAAATCCGGGGTCGCGCTTCGGTTCCCTCGCATCAGCCGCTGGCGCAGGGACAAACCCATTGAGGAGGCCAATACTCTGGAAGATCTCAAAGGGATGCTGGAAGTTTACGGGTAGGGGGATCGGTTGATTGGGAAAGTGGGTAAGTGGGTAAGTGGGTGCACTTCCCTGATTAGTGTTGACCGTTTTTAAAGATTTCGGTTATC
>CAZXIX010000042.1:30816-34434 GCA_964640855.1 uncultured Saprospiraceae bacterium | reverse complement strand
ACACCCGCGATGGCGACTATAGCAAGCCCTGGAACGTGACCACCATCCACTCTCAGTTTATGCGGGAAGACCAGATTCCAAAATTTGTGGAGTACCAGGTACGTCCGTCTTTCTATACCCTGCACACCTACTATTTTGCAGAAGCGCACGTGGTTAACCGCGGAAAAGCGGAGGCCATGTACATCAGTCCGATGCGCGATGCCATTGATGCCGGACTTCGCCCCACCAACCACACGGATTTCGTGGTGGCGCCACTCGATCAGATGATGATGCTTTGGTCGGCGGTAAACCGGGTGTCCAGAGCCGGGGCCGATGTGGGGCCCGACCAGCGCGTAGCACCCTATGAAGGCCTGCAAACCATGACCCTGTGGGCGGCAGCGCAATACGATGAGCAGGATACCAAAGGCTCCCTGAAAGCCGGAAAGCTGGCCGACCTGGTGATCCTGGATAAGAATCCGCTCAAAGTGGATCCGATGGCTATCAAAGACATCGAGGTGCTGGAAACCATCAAAGAAGGCGAGACGGTTTACCGGCGGGGCGCTGAGGCGCTGGGCATGAACGAATAGCTAATTTTTAACACACAAACACAAAAAAATGAAAACCAAACGCATCCAGCTTTTTCTTTTACCGGTAGTGTGGGCGATCTCCTTTCCCCTTTTCGCCCAGCAGGACGCCGCCGACCTGGCCAAGCAGTTGGCCAACCCGGTAGCCTCTCTGATCAGCGTGCCCTTTCAGAACAATGCCGACTTCGGCATCGGGGAGTGGGAAGGCACTCGCAACACCATGAACTTTCAGCCGGTAATCCCCATCTCCATCAACGAAAAGTGGAACCTGATCAACCGGGTCATTCTGCCGGTCGTCGCCCAGTACAGCATAACCGGGCCCGGTGAGCAGCAGGCCGGCCTGGCCGATGCGCTCTACAGTGGGTTTTTCAGTCCCAAAGAGAGTAAGATCATCTGGGGGGTTGGTCCGGCGATGTTGCTGCCTATCGCCACCCGGCAAGAATTCGCAAGCAAGCAGTTTGCCATCGGCCCCACGGCGGTGGTCCTTAAGCAATCCGGCGGCTGGACCTACGGCGGGCTCCTCAACCAGCTTTGGAGCGTAGCCGGCGGCGACGATCGCCCCAATGTGAATCAGCTCTTTTTCCAGCCCTTTGCCATCTACAACTGGCCCAGCGGAGCCGGTGCGGGGGCCAACTTCGAGCTCACCCAGAACTGGACGGCCGGTCAGACGGTCTTGTGGTTTAACCCTTTTATAAATGGTGTCACCAGCTTCGGCAAGCAAAAGGTGCAATTGGCAGTCGGCCCCCGTTTCAACCTGGCGGCTCCGGAAAATGCCCGCGCCAGATGGGGGGTGAGAACGGTATTGGTCTTGCTGTTCCCGAAGTAAATGAAGTCCCCGCAAGCTCGGCCTGAAAGAGGAGTTTTGGGAAGTCTATTTCCGAGCTGAGACCAAATATTTAGGGGGACCATGTCTGAAACATTTACCAGCCAAAGGAACAGATGATTAAAAACCGGGCACAGACCTGCGGAGGCGGACCGGCCCAAACTTATCTATGCCGGAAAGGAAAGAAACGATTCGTTTATCTATTGAATAGTCAATAAGTTCTATTTTTATGCGAGTTTCTATTATTTGTAATTCCTAAAATCCATCAATCACTATGGAGAAAATCATCTGTACCCTAACCACCCTCCTTTTTTTCGTGGGCAGTCTTTATGCCCAGGAAAAGCCCAACATCCTCGTCATCTGGGGAGACGATATCGGCTACTGGAACATCAGCCACAACAACCACGGCATGATGGGTTTCAAAACCCCCAACATCGACCGCATAGCCCGCGAGGGAATTTCCTTCACCGACTACTATGGCCAGCAATCCTGCACTGCCGGGCGCGCCGCCTTTCTGAGCGGCAGCGTTCCCGTTCGCTCTGGCATGACCAAAGTAGGTATGCCCGCTGCACCGGAGGGCTGGCAGATGAGTGATGCCACCATCGCTGCCGTACTCAAAGGTCAGGGGTACTCGACCGCCCAATTCGGAAAAAATCATCAGGGCGATCGGGATGAGCACCTTCCCACCATGCATGGCTTTGACGAGTTCTTCGGCAACCTCTACCACCTGAATGCCGAAGAAGAGCCCGAAAACGAAGACTATCCGGGCGATATGGTTCTCGCTAACGGTCAGACTTTCCGCGAGCGCTTCGGACCCCGCGGCGTCATCCACAGCTGGGCCGACGGCAACGGCGGACAGCGCATCGAAGATACCGGCCCCCTCACCAGGAAGCGTATGGAAACGGTCGACGACGAGACTCTGGCCGAAGCTAAGCGCTGGATCCGTGAGCAGGAAGAAGCAGGCAATACCTGGTTCTGCTGGTGGAACGGCACCCGCATGCACTTCCGCACCCACGTCAGCGAGGAAAAAATGGCCATGGCCAAGGAGAAGTATCCCAACGCCGATGAATACACCGCGGGCATGATCGAACACGACATGCATGTAGGTGAATTGCTTGACCTGCTCGATGAGCTGGGTATTTCAGACGAAACCGTCGTATTTTACTCCACCGACAACGGACCTCACTTCAATACCTGGCCCGATGCCGGTACTACCATTTTTCACGGCGAAAAGAACAGCAGTTGGGAAGGCGCCTTCCGCGTGCCGGCCTTTATCAAATGGCCTGGTCAGTTTCCGGCCGGCGAAACCCGGAACGGGATCGTAGCCCATGAAGACTGGCTGCCTACTTTTGCGGCCATGGCCGGAAATGAAAACATCAAAGACCAACTCAAAAACGGGGTCAACCTGATCGGAAGGCAATACAAAAATTATGTCGACGGAGTCAATCAACTGGCTTATCTCAAAGGTGAGTCGGAAGAATCCGCTAGAAAAGGATTTATCTATGTGAATGACGGAGGCGAAATCGCCGCCTTGCGTTATCTGGACTGGAAAGCCATGTTCCTGGAAAATCGCGCCGATCAGCTTCAGATCTGGCTGGAACCTTTTGTGGCACTCCGGGCTCCCTATCTGATGAACTTGCGCCGGGATCCCTTCGAAAAAGCACTGGAAGGATCCAATACCTACTACGATTGGTACATCGACCGGGCCTACATCCTGGGAGCTATGCAAGTTTACGCCTTCAACTGGCTGTCCACCTTCCAGGAATTTCCGCCCAGCCAAACCCCGGGCGACTGGAGTTTGAACAAGGTTCAGAAGCAGATAGAAGAAATGACCAAGGTGGGAGGAAAGTGATGGATTAAGTCAGGTCCCCTGCCGTTGAATTTCTGATTTGGAAATAAAAATTTCGGAGAGTTCAAGCATTTGTTTTCCGGGGGAGCCGGTTCGGGATATTGCTTTCGAGCCGGTTTCCTTATTCTTAACGCTTCTTCTAACCCGTTTTGCCATGATCCGATTTTTGGCCCTTCCCGTGCTAATCCTTGTATTTAACGCCTGTGTTCAGTTCGAAACCCGGAGTTCGAAAAACGAAGGCAGCCCCACCTCTGGAGCTACGCCCCTCGCTTCCTGGACCGACGGCCCCACCAAACAGGCCATCCTCGATTTTGTCAAGCAAACCAGCCGGGAAGGAAGCGCGGGCTTCATTCCTGAAGCAGACCGCATTGCCGTTTTCGACA
>CAZXIX010000042.1:10756-30806 GCA_964640855.1 uncultured Saprospiraceae bacterium | reverse complement strand
TACGTGACCCCGGCGGACCGGATCGCGACCTTCGACAACGACGGGACGCTCTGGAGCGAGCAACCCCTGTATTTCCAATTGGCCTTCGCCATAGACCGGATCCAGGAAATGGCGCCGGACCATCCCGAGTGGAAGGATCAGCAACCTTACAAAGCCCTGCTGGAAGGGGATGTGAAAACAGCCCTGGCCGAGGGGGAGCACGCCATTCTCGAGATCATCATAGCCACCCATGCCGGCATGTCCACCGAACGCTTCAACCGAACCGTTTCTGAATGGCTGGAGTCGGCCACCCATCCCAAAACCGGAAAGCCCTACAACGAAATGATCTATCAGCCCATGCTGGAACTGCTGGATTACCTGCGGGCCAATGGCTACAAAACTTTCATCGTTTCCGGCGGCGGAGTGGATTTCATGCGGGCCTGGGCACCGGTGGCTTATGGCATCCCGCCCGATCAGATCGTGGGCAGTTCGGGCAAGGTAGAATACCGGGTCCGGGACGGGAGGCCCACGCTGGTCAAGCTTCCCGAAATCAACTTCATTGACGACAAGGAAGGTAAACCCGTAGGCATCTACCAGTACATTGGCAAGCGACCGGTATTTGCGGGCGGCAATTCGGACGGCGACTACGCCATGCTCCAGTGGACCACCTCCGGCATGGAATATCCCCGTTTCGGCCTGTTGGTTCATCATACCGATTCGTTGCGGGAGTGGGCCTACGACCGGAATGCCTCCATCGGCCGCCTGGACAAAGGCCTCAACGACGCCCCCTCCTACGGTTGGACCGTAGTGGATATGGCAAAAGACTGGAAGGTGGTGTATCCCGGGGAAAGGGAGTAGAAGTTGATAGGAGTGGATAGTCCCCGATACCCTGACGAAGAGAATCATACTTCTTCCAGGATGGTGACATATCCCACGCTTGTCAGGATCTCCGACCCGATACCTGATAACCACTCAACCACTCACCGAGTCATCATGCCCGATGGCCAACTGAACGTCTCTGCTGCAGCAAAAAAATCCCTTTTTGAATAAGGAGTTCTTATACATGATAATAAAGCTTCGATGTCGTAAATTGTCACAAATCCGGAAACCCATATGAAACACCTCAAACTCATTTTTTTGTTTCTAATGCTGGCGTCTGCTGCCCATGCCCAAGTCGTACGGGTCGACTCTGTTGCCATCATGATCCTCGACCGCATGAGCAGCGTGATCGGAGACCTCAACGCCTGCAGCTTTTCCCTGGAGATCTCCGAAGATGTACCCGACAACAGTTTTTTCGTACCCCTTGAGGGGATCGGTCTGGTGAAGCATTTCAGGACCAGCGAAGTGTATATAGGGGGTTCGGATCAAATGATGATCAACTCCCGTGGCGACAAGGGGCACCGCGGCTACTGGTACGACGGCGAACGCATGGTCTATTATTCCTATTCGGAAAATAATTTCGCCTTAATTCCGGCAGCAGAAGAGTTGATCGCAGCCATAGACGAGGTCAATGAGTTGTACGGGATCGACTTCCCGGCAGCTGATTTTTTCTATCCCTACTTCGTGGATGATCTCCTGGAAAACAGTACCCACCTCGTTTATCTGGGAGAAACCCAGATCAGGGGTAAATCCTGCTTCCATCTGATCGCCGCCGGGGAAGAGCTCAGCACCCAGCTTTGGATTTCCAATGATGGCCTGACTCTTCCTCTGAAAATGGTGATCACCTATCTGGATGAAGTGCCCAATCCTCAGTATGAGGTCACCTTTACCGACTGGCAACTCAATCCGAATCTACCCCCTTCCCTTTTCCGCTTTATGCCGCCGCCTAATGCCCGGGAGATCAACATCCTGCCCAAACCTCAAAACTGATTCCAGGTAAATCCGCTCGCAAAATCCGAATGCTCGCATGAAAACCCAATCCACCTACACCCTGTTCGCCTTTACGATCATCTTGCTCACGACCCTGCTGCTGGTTCCGGAAAAGATGGATGCCCAGCGTCTGAATCATGCGCGGCCCAGCACCGGAAGAGCTACCAGCAGGCCCAGTTCCGGCCCTGCAGCACGACCCTCCACACGCCCATCGAGGCCCTCCACCAGTTCACGACCCTCCACGCGCCCCTCGAGGCCCTCCACTAGTACCCGGCCCACTTCCAGGCCCAGCCGGCCCTCGGGAGGGATCAATGGCGGATCCAGGCAATCTTCCGATCGCATGAAAAACGTGGACAAGTCCAAGGTCAATAAGGACAATCTGCCTCAAAGTAAAAACAAAGGCGGGTCCCGGGATGTCAACATCGGCGACCGGAACATCAATACGGGCGATCGAAATGTCGGCTCCAACAATCGGGTGAACATTGACAAAGGGGACAAGAATGTCAATATTAATGTGGACAACAGCAAAGACATCAATGTAAACCGGAACAATTATGTCCGGAATAATAACAACTACGTCCGAAGGAGCCCCTACACCTACCGCCGCCCACCTTACACCTATGGCGGCTTTCATTTCTATTGCCATTTCGGCTATTCCTACCATCCTTTCCGGCCCTATTACTGGGGCCCAACCTGGCACCCCTGGGGCTTCTTCGTAGCCGCCCTGACCACTACGGCCATTGTCGTGTCCGTAAACAATCAGCAATACCACTACGATCAGGGGGTGTTTTACGAAGAAAGTCAGGGAGGATATACCGCCATTGAAGCTCCAAATGGAGCCGTCGTCGGAGATATTCCCGACGGAGCAGAGCAAGTGGTCATCGAACAAAACGTGACCAACAATTACTATTATGGCGGCACCTATTACGAACAAGAAGACGGAAAATATACCGTCGTAGACCCAACGGCAGGATCCCTGGTCACCAATCTCCCGGAAGGAGCCGAAGAAGTGAAGGTCGGAGATGTCACCTACGTCCAGTACGGCGACACCTTCTACCAGCCCGTGGAGGTAGAGGGTAAAGAAATATACGAAGTAGTCCAGATCGAAGAAGCGGAAGGATAAAAGCATACAGCAAGTGGCAAATGGACTGCTTCTGTCCTTCCCTCCCGGGGGGTTGCTCCAGCTTTGCTGAACTAGGGTGTGTCTGGAAAATGTTTTTGATGGCGAAAAAGGTTCATTTTTGTGGCCAGGCAAGGCGCAAAAACCGAGGATAGCCTTAGCTACCTGAGGCTTTTTGCATCACAGGCTGGTCCGAAAAGGAACTTTTGAAGCCCAAAGGATATTTTTCAGATACAACCTAAATCACTGCCAACGGTATGCTATTCCGGTTTTGGAAGAAGAAACGTATATTGATAGAAAACCTCCTGATACCATGACCCAAAACCCTTTCTTCCATATTCTCTGTCTTTTTCTTTCCACGCTGATCATCTTTCCCGCGCAGGCTCAGTTGACTCCCAAAAACAAAGATGACGTTACCGATGCCTTAAACAAGCGAAGCTATTCCCCCTATGCCGACCGGAATTTTCCCACCCAGGTCTATTGGGGTGACACCCATTTGCATACAGATATTTCCATGGATGGCTGGCATCTGGTATTTCTGCAGGAACGCCAAGAGCCTCGCATACCCGAATTCGAACAGGTGAGACAGGAAGTTCAGCGCGATTTTGAATACGACAAATCCCGCGAAAGCCGCGAAGCAATCAATGCCGAATTGCGAAAAGGATACCAAATCCGGATCTAGGCGGAAGATTTGGATGAAGACCTAAGGAAGGAACTGGTCTCCATGGAATAATTTTTAATTGTCAATTTCAAACCACTAAGCAGTAGGCACTAGCACTAAGCACTAAAAACTAAAAATTGACATCCCGCTTTCCCATACGAACCCTATTCCTCCCCCTGCTCCTGACCACCCTGGGATCGGCCATCCCGAAAGAGGTATTCGCCCACGAAATGCGCCCCGCCTATTTGCAGATCAAGCAAATAGACGAACAGTCCTATAAGTTGTATTGGAAGGTGCCCCGGCGCGGCGATCTGGTATTATCCATCCAGCCTGTTTTTCCAGGCGAGTTTGCACTAGAAGGGACCGGTATCGGTAAACCCGTACCGGGCTTCGTAGTTTATGAATATCGGCTTTCCGGTTCGGAAGCCCTCGCCGGGAAAAGCGTCTCCATTCAGAACCTGCCTCGCACCAAGGTGGACGTCTTGGTCCAGGTCCAATACCTCAACGGCGAAAAGGCCACCCTCCTTAAGCCCGACCGTCCCGAAGCCTTCATCCCGGGGGAAACCAAGAGCTGGGACGTGATCCAAACCTACACCGTACTGGGCATCGAACACATCCTCTTCGGCATCGACCACCTCTTTTTCGTGCTGGCTCTGATCCTGATCACAAGGGGATTTGGCAAACTGGTCAAGACCATCACGGCCTTTACCCTGGCGCACAGCATCACGTTGAGCCTGGCCGTGCTGGGCTTTGTGCACGTGCCCGGCCCGCCGGTGGAAGCGGTCATGCCCTGAGCATCGTTTTCCTGGCCATGGAGATCCTCAAGAACCAGCGGGGCGAATAAACCCTCACCGGCAAACGGCCCTGGCTGGTGGCCTTTACTTTCGGGTTGCTGCACGGTTTCGGCTTCGCCGGAGCACTGGCGGAAGTAGGCCTGCCCGAGACGGAGATCCCCCTGGCCCTGGCTTTCTTCAATGTGGGAGTGGAAATCGGACAACTGTTGTTCGTTGCCGTTGCTCTGGGGGGCATCGCCCTGCTTTCTCTTTACAATAAATGGCCCCCTGCCGTGAAGCGCATCCCGGCCTATGCCATCGGATCGGTGGCCGCTTTCTGGCTGATCGAACGGGTAGTGGGATTTTGGTGAATCCTATTTTCTTGCCCGGTATGGATAACTCCTGTTAAAGAGGATAAACGGATCGAAGTTCTCTGGATGAATCAGCGTAAAAAAGGAGTTTTCATTCCGCCGGTTTCGGGACCCTTTCATTTTGCCGAACGGCCCACTGAACCCCTGTTGGGATCACCACAGAATCGTAAAGATTTCTCTTGGACAGGAGCAATGTCCCTTTGCCTTCTCCAGTTCTTCATTCTTTCCTATCTTCCCGATCCAACACATAATTGCCCATGTCGATTACGCTAGGCGTCCTTAAAGAGGACCAAGATCCAAGGGTGGCCGTTATTCCAGACACCTTGCCGAAGCTAAAAGCTTTGGGTCTTTCTATAGTCGTGGAAAAAGGAGCCGGGGAAAAATCCTTTTTCCCGGATGCGTCCTATGCCGAAGAAGCCGAGATAGCCGATCGGAATACCGTCTTGGAAAAAGCGGATATTCTGCTATCTATCCACCCGCTCTCGGAGGCCGAACTGGCCAAACTGAAGAAGGAAACGTTCCTGATCTCCGAATTCGCTCCCTTCCGCGATGAAGAGATCACCGGGAAGCTCAGACAAATGGGCCTGCGCGCTTTCAGCCTGGACATGATCCCCCGGACGACCCTGGCCCAATCCATGGATGTTCTCTCCTCCATGGCCTCCATCGCCGGATACAAAGCCGTACTGGAAGCCGCCAAACACCTACCGCGTTATTTCCCCATGATGATCACCGCGGCCGGGTCCATCCGACCGGCTAAAGTATTGGTGCTGGGCGCGGGAGTAGCCGGCTTGCAGGCCATCGCCACCGCCAAGCGTCTGGGCGCACAGGTAGAAGCCTCCGACACCCGCCTGGCCGCCAAAGAAGAGGTGATGAGCCTCGGAGCCAAATTTGTGGAAGTGGAGGGTGCAGTAGATGACACCAGCGCCGGCGGTTACGCGGTCCAACAGTCCGATGATTTTCTGCGGCGCCAGCGCGAAGAAGTCCAGAAACGCGCCGCCAAAGCCGATGTGATCATTACCACGGCCCAGGTCCGGGGCCGCAAAGCACCCGTTTTGCTGCCCAAAGAAACGGTAGAACAAATGCGATCCGGATCCGTGGTGGTGGACCTGGCCGCCTCCACGGGAGGCAACTGCGAGCTTACCCGGGACAATGCCATAATCCAACATCATGGGGTAACCATCATCGGAAACTCCAACCTGGCTTCCCTCATGCCTCAGGATGCCAGCACTCTTTACAGCAACAATTGCCTGAATTTCCTCAAAACCCTCATCCAGGAAGGCCAGATCCATGCCGACCTGGAAAACGAGATCATCCGCGGCGCTTTCTTCACTGCCGAGACGGAAAAAGCAGAATCCTAAACCAACCAATCGCTCGATCATGGTCGAATTCTTCCAGTATTTCAACAACCCGGTCAACTACCTCTTCATCTTCCTGCTGGTCTTTACCATCCTGCTGGGATTCGAGGTGATATCCAAGGTGCCGACCGTACTGCACACTCCACTCATGTCCGGGGCCAACGCCATCTCGGGGGTCGTGGTCATCGGGGCGATCATTCTGATCCGACAGTCCGCGCCCGACGATTACCTGACCATCGGATTGGGATTTATCGGCCTGGTACTCGGCATGGTCAACGTAGTCGGCGGGTTTGCCGTCACGGATCGCATGCTCGAAATGTTCAAAAAGAAAAAATAGGGATCTCAAATGCCGGAAAACACCGGATCAGATCAAGCTTTCAAAACGACTAGCCAAACGACATGGATCAATTCCTTCCCTTCCTCATAAATCTCGCTTATCTGCTCGGAGCGGTCGCCTTTGTTTGGGGCCTGCGCCTGCTGGCCTCCCCGGACACGGCTCGCCGGGGGAACATCATCGCCGGTTTGGGTATGGGCATCGCGATAATAGCCTCTCTCCTGGCACCGCCTGCCTTTTTATTTTCGCCGGAAGAGGTCGAAGCCGGAAAACTTCCGGCCAACAATTACCTGTGGATTCTCGGCGGGCTCCTGCTGGGAGCCGTTATCGGCTGGCCGACGGCCAGGCGGGTCCAAATGACCGCCATGCCCCAACTGGTCTCCATTTTCAATGGCCTCGGAGGTGCTGCGGCCCTCATGCTCGCCCTGGTAGAGTTGATTAAATATTACTTCCTCTCCGGCTTCATGGACGCACAGCAATTAAGCATTTCTTACCTGACCCTGCTGGTCGGCGGGGTTTCCTTCACCGGCAGTATGCTCGCCTACCTCAAGCTGGACGGTAAAGTGAATGACCGAAAGGTCACCTTCCGGGGGCATAATATTCTCAACCTGATGGTTCTGGCGGCCACTCTGGTCCTGGGGGTCTTCCTGGTGATCAATGGAAAGGCCGACCCCAGCAGCATCTTACTCTTCGTTTTTGCAGGCTTGACCCTGTTCTACGGATTCTCCTTCGTGGCGCCCATCGGCGGGGCGGATATGCCTGTGGTCATCTCCCTCCTGAACTCCTTTACCGGGCTTTCGGCGGCCGCAGCGGGGGTGATCGTCAACAACCAGTTCATGATGGTAGGCGGCATCCTGGTAGGCGCTGCCGGTACCATCCTGACCGTGCTCATGTGCGAAGCAATGAACCGTTCCCTGTTCAATGTCCTGGTCGGCGGGTTTGGCACCAGTGCCGCCGGAGGAGGCGGAACACAGGGCGAACAAATCGTGAAGGAAGTCACCATCAATGACCTGGCCATTCAGCTTTATTATTCCAATTCCGTCATGTTCGTACCGGGATATGGTCTGGCCGTGGCCCAAGCCCAGAAGGTGGTGAAGGAAGTGGACGACCTGCTGGAAGCCAATGGGGTGGAAGTCAAATACGCCATCCATCCCGTAGCCGGCCGTATGCCGGGTCACATGAACGTGCTGCTGGCAGAGGCCGATGTACCCTACCCCAAACTCCTGGATCTGGAAGACGCCAATGCCGCTCTGCCCAGCACAGATGTGGTCATCGTAGTCGGGGCCAACGACGTGGTCAATCCCGCGGCAGAAGACGATCCCTCTTCCCCCATATACGGCATGCCCGTGCTCAAGGTCTGGCAAGCCAAAAACGTGATCGTGCTGAAGCGAAGCATGAGCCCCGGATATGCCGGCATCCAGAACCAGCTTTTCTTCCACGAGCGCAATCGCATGCTGTTCGGAGACGCCAAGGATACCATCAGCAAACTCGTCACGGAAATTAAAGGCTTATAATCCGGTAGTCATCAAAAGTATTACAGCATTAGCACATTACAGCATTAGCGCATCATAATATCGTCTTTTTCCTTCCGTTTGTCCAATTGAGGTGGAAAAGACCGGCGATTAATGGTATATTCAAAAGAACTCATTTTCTCGCAATCAAAAAGAATCAGCTATGTTTCCCACAGCTTTAATAATCGGTGTTCTCGCCGGCCTGATTATCCTCTTTTCGGGCATTTTCACGGTTAAGCAGCAGACCAACGCCATTGTGGAGCGCTTTGGACGCTTTCATAGCATCAAGCGCCCGGGCCTGCAATTCAAGATCCCTTTTCTGGACCGCATCGCCGGTCGGATCAGTCTCAAAATCCAGCAACTGGATGTTATGGTGGAGACCAAGACCCACGACAATGTTTTCGTAAAGCTCAAAGTATCGGTACAGTTTCTCATTTTGCCGGAAAAGGTGTACGAAGCTTTTTACAGGCTGGAGTATCCCATGGAGCAGATCACGGCATACGTATTCGATGTGGTGCGGGCCGAGGTTCCCAAAATGAAGCTGGACTATGTGTTTGAACGCAAAGACGACATTGCATTGGCCATCAAGCGGGAATTACAGGAAGCCATGAACGAATACGGTTATGACATCATCAAGGCTCTCGTCACCGACATCGATCCGGATCACGAGGTCAAGCACGCCATGAACAAGATCAATGCCGCCGAACGGAACAAGAAAGCGGTCGAGTACGATGCCGAAGCAGATCGCATCCGAATTGTAGCCAAGGCCAAGGCGGAGGCCGAAAGCAAGCGCCTCCAGGGTCAAGGTATCGCCGATCAGAGGCGGGAAATCGCCAGGGGACTCGAGGAGTCTGTGGAAGTGTTGAACCGGGTAGGTATTAACAGCCAGGAAGCTTCCGCCCTGATCGTAGTCACCCAGCATTACGATACCATGCAGTCCATGGGCGAGCACTCCAACAGCAACTTGATCCTGTTGCCGAACAACCCCACTGCTGGCAGCGAAATGTTGTCTCAAATGGTAGCCTCATTTGCCGCCTCCCAGCAACTGGGCGAAGAAATGAAAAAGAAGTCATCCACTACCAATGGCAAAAGCGTGAAAAGCTAATAAGCCATTTCAACGGAGGAGAAAGGCCATGCGGAATCATCCGTGTGGCCTTTTCATTTATCACTCGGGGCGTCCGGGCAAACCCCCATCTGGATCTTTCCCCTTTTTACCCAGCCGGAATCGGGCACCCAACTGAAAGTAATGTCCCTGCTGATATAGCGAAAACCGGTCAGCCCGATAAAGATCCCGCATGCCCAGGTAGTACCTATAATCGGCATACAAATAGAGGATGGCCGTGATCCTTTTTTCAACGCCTAAACCGGTAATCAGCCCGACATCCCATTTACGGATTTCGTCAGCCTCCGCTGGCAGAGGGATTAATACCAGTTCGCCCTCTTTTTCTGTCCAGGCCTGGGTGTTGAGCAACCAGCTTACCTGAGGCCCGGCAAAACCGAAGAAGCCCCATTTTTTCAAGTAAACGGTGCCTCGGAACAGGATGGGAAATTCCAGCATGCTCTGTTTGACTTCCGAGATCGACTCCCTTTCCAGAGAAATTTGCTGAGCCAGCGCCTGGTTGGTGCGCTGTGCAAAGGCCAGATCGGATTGAAGACCGAAAGGCTCGCGAAAAAACCATTCGGTATGAAGCCCGGCTCGAAAGAGGTACTGACTGGTGACGCTTCCGCCCAGCCCAAAACCCAGATACGCCTGTGCGTGAACCATCGTTCCGGCCAGGAGAAAAAAAAAGATCGTCGGGAGAAATCGAGTGATGATCATGAATACAAAAGAAACGCGAGGCCGGGGACTTTCGTATTCTGCCCCTTCAGGGAATCCGTCCTGCTAAGAAAGGCAGCCGGTTCTCGCTGCCCACAGAACGACCGACGTTCCAGATCTGGGAAATTGCCTGTACTTTCATAAGGAATTACCTTTCTTCCATTCGATGGAAAAAGCCCATTATGAAAATCCTGAGTGCCGAACAAACTCGCGAGCTGGATGCTTACACGATCCGGGAAGAACCCATAGCTTCCATCGATCTTATGGAGCGCGCTGCTTATACCCTGTTCCATTGGTTTCGGAAGCAATTCCCTTCGCGGGAGCACCCCGTAGTCGTGGTTTGCGGTTCCGGTAACAATGGCGGAGACGGGTTGGTTTTGGCCCGCTTGCTGCATCAGGCTCGCTATCCGGTCACCCTTTGGCTGGTGTCGTTGGGGGATCCTTCGCCCGACTTCACCACCAACCTGGAACGGCTCCCCTCGCCGGCCTTTATCCCCCGGTTTAAGATCCGGCAAGAGGATCCCTTTCCGGATTTGCCGGATAATCCCATCCTGGTAGATGCCCTGTTTGGATCCGGTCTCAACCGCCCCCTGGAGGGGCTCCCGGAAGCTTTGATCCGGCATTTAAATGGGATCGAAGGCACCCGGGTGGCCATTGATCTCCCTTCCGGCCTGTTCGCAGATCAGCCTTCGACCGGTACCGCCCTGAAAGCGGATTTTACCTTTTCGTTTCAACTTCCCAAGCTGGCCTTTTTCTTTCCCGAAAATGAGGACCGGGTCGGGTATTGGACCCTGGGTGACATCGGCCTCAGCCGTGAAGGCTTGAATCAGATGAGGTCGGACTTTCATTTTCAGCAAAAAGAAGAGCTCAAGCCTTTATTGCGCCGGCGCAGACGCTTCAGCCACAAAGGGACATTCGGGCACGCTCTCCTGATGGCCGGAAGCCACGGAAAGGTCGGTGCCGCCATCCTCTCCGCCCGGGCCTGCCTGCGTACAGGTACGGGATTGCTGAGTGTGTATGCTCCCGGATGTGCATACGAAATCCTGCAACAAAGCGTTCCGGAAGCTATGGTTCAGATCGACCCCGAGAAGGAACACCTTTCGGGAGTCCCGGAGCTGGAGTCTTTTGCCTCTGTGGGAATCGGTCCCGGTTTGGGTCAGCACCCGCTTACCCTCGACGCCCTCCGGACGCTCCTGGAAAGCTATACGAAACCCATTGTACTGGATGCCGACGCTCTTAATTTGATCAGCAGCCAACCCAAACTGTTGGAAGCACTGCCCCCCGGCAGCATTCTGACCCCTCATCCCGGGGAGTTCCGAAGGCTTTTCGGCGATCAACCCACTGCCCTGGCCCGTTGGCAAGTACAGCGGGAGATGGCGCATAAGTACCGGATCGTACTGGTTCTGAAAGGAGCGCATACCAGCATAGCCCTGCCCGACGGAGAACTGTGGCTGAACAGCAGCGGCAATCCCGGCATGGCTACCGGCGGGTCCGGAGATGTACTTACCGGTATGCTGACGGCCCTGCTGGCCCAAGGATATCCTCCTGCGAAGGCAGCCCGGCTGGGCGTTTTCCTCCACGGCTGGGCGGGAGATCTCGCTGCAGACGCCTTCAGCCCGGAGGCTATGGTCGCGGGAGATATTATTGCTTATCTTGGGGAAGCCTTCCGACGGATGAACGACGATAGATATTAATCATGGAAACTAACACCAAAAAGAAACTGGTGGTGCTGACCGGAGCCGGCATCAGCGCCGAAAGCGGCATCCCCACGTTTCGGGACATGGGCGGGTTGTGGGAAAAGTATGACATCACTGAGGTAGCCAGTCCGCAGGCCTGGAACCAAAACCCGGAGCTCGTTCTGGAGTTTTACAACCGCCGACGTAGAAAACTGAAAGAGGTGGAGCCCAATGCCGGTCACCTAGCCCTCGTTGAACTGGAGTCGGCCTATGAGGTCACCGTCATCACCCAGAACGTTGATGATCTGCATGAGCGGGCCGGTAGCAGCCAGGTCGTTCATTTGCATGGCGAATTGAAAAAATCCCGAAGCACGGTCTCCCCTGAATTGATCTACGACCAGGAGGAAGACATCCTGCTGGGAGATACCTGCGAACTGGGCAGCCAACTGCGCCCCCACATCGTCTGGTTCGGGGAAATGGTGCCCATGATGGAAGTCGCAGCGGAAATCACCTCCGGCGCCGACCTGCTGATCGTGATTGGAAGCAGTATGCAGGTATATCCGGCAGCGGGTTTGGTAGCGTTCGCGCCGGGAGAGGCCCCGGTTTACTACATTGACCCCAAGCCTTCGATAAACGGAGAATTGAACTACCGGAGCCAGTTGGAAGTCATTCCCCAGCCGGCTACCCTGGGCGCACCCCAACTGGCAAAACGTTTGCTGGAGAAGGCCTGAGGGTGATTGGATGGCAGGGAAAGAACCCATTTCAAGAATCCAAGCCTACCCCCGACGCAAAGCCAAAGTCAAATTCTCCCCCAATAAATAAGGCAGCTCCGAAGAGCTGCCTTGAGGCCGGATCAAAGATGTTCCTGCCTGAAGCCCTGGCTTACATGCGTACCCGGAGGTACTGCCTGTTTCCAGGGTCTTCAACACCCCAACCCGGCTTTATCTTAAATCTTTCCCGTTTCAGTCCTGACTTTCGAACGGGCGGTGCGGCGAGACTGCGCCTCGGGGTTTCTCCTCGGAGGCTTTGGCGAAGCCTGGTCGCCCAGGGCTTTTCGAAAAGCCAGTGCCTGATCTTCCTCCCGTTGAAAAATGGTGTCGTCCGATTCATTGAGCAGAGGGCGACCCAGAGCTTGTCGGAAAGAAATAATGCTTGCCGCCTCAGAGCCTCCGAAAACCCGGCCCCATTGGACGATCAGATCTTCCTTTTCTTTCTGCAGGATCAGACGCTGTGCAAAATTCATTTCAGGTAACTTTTTCAATTCTTAATTCCGGGTTTATTCCCGTTGTCGAAGCAAAGGTGGCCCTGAATGAGTCCGTATGCGTTTTTCCTTACCTGGTGGGAAGTCCTGTTGAATCGGTGGGATATCCTTTTTTATAATTCCGGACGAATAGAAAGCTGTATTGTGCGGATGATCACACCATTGGAAAACAGAGCTATTGTCATAAAATGGGAGGAAGGCCGGAAGGAAGGGAGAGAAGCCTCATTATACCAAGCTTAGTTGTCAGGCCCGAGCCTCGACCTTTAAGGATTTCCGGTATTCGGAAGGGGTCTGACCGGTGACCTTTTTGAAGGCGGTGTAGAAGGCGGATTTGGAGTTGAATCCTACGTCAAAAGCCACGGCCAGAATGGTCCAGTTTTCGTATTTCGGATCCTGCAACCGTTTCTGAAGCTCCTTTACCCGATAGGAGTTGATGAAATCCATAAAATTTCGCCCTGCCTTTTCGTTGATGACCAGGGACAAATAGTTGCGGTGCGTTTTCAGTTGGTCTGACAGGCCATCCAGCGAGATGTCCCCATTTTCATAAGGCCTGGATTCATCCATGTAAGCCAATAGCCGGTCATAAAGCTTTTGCTTTTCTTCTTCCGACAAGAGCGAACGGATGTTCTCGCGGTTTTCCTCTATCCTCCCGGGTTCCGGCAAACCATGAAAGATCTCGGGTTTGATCAGGGCAGTGACTTGTACGCACATGACCAGCAGAAAAAAGGCCAGGAAGGTACCGACCTCCAGGGTGTTGTTGAATCTGGTCAGAACGAGCAATAGTCCCATGATCACAATGAGAAGCATCCCAAGGGTGAATATGCGAAGCCAGGTCCCGTAATCTGTATCGATATTGGCTTTGACCTCTTTCAGATTTCGGTAATATCGTCTGATCTCGCGATCAGCCAGAAGATAATAGATGAAGAGATGTAATACCTTTAGACCCGAAAGGATCAACATCTCGGGCTGGGGGTTGCCGTTTTGCATTTGCTCGTAATAGGCCATTTTCACATCCTGATCGGCCAGATAAAACCGGAGATTGTATGCCAGGTCCAGCAGGGCAGGCACAAAATGGAGCCACCGACGGGATTGGAACCGAAATTCCTGTTCCGTGCAGGCGCGCACGTAAAGGTAGGCCAGCGGGCCAATACAGAAGAAAAGCGCAGAAGTGGACCGGATCATATAGGCATGTTCCCTCGGATCCAGGATCTGAAGCAAAACCGGATTCACCAGGATGAAGCCGGTAACCAGAATGGCAAAACCCAACAGCCGGTTGGCCTTTACATTCCCACGCTGGGACAAGATCAGTATGGGAGCAATTAAAAACCCCGAAAAGGATCCGAAAGCCAGGAATAGGGTGGAAAAGTCGAGGGTAAACATATGTCTAAAATAATATATCTACGATTAATCGCCACCTTTAGATCCGCCTTATATCAGGTGCCCTTGAATATATGATCCCGAAGGCATGATCAACCCAACCAAACCTGCGCTATTCCCGGTCTTACTGGTCAATTTCATCGGTATGCTGGGCTACAGCCTCATCCTGCCTTTCCTGGTTTTTCTGGTGGAACGATTTGGCGGAAACGACTTCATGTACGGCATACTGGGAGCAGTATATCCAGGTTTTCAATTGATAGGCGGCCCGATGCTGGGCAAGCTGTCGGACCGAATCGGGAGGCGGAATGTCCTGCTAATCAGCCAGACAGGGACTTTTCTGGCCTGGCTGCTGTTCATCCTGGCCCTCTTTTTACCCCAAACCACCCTGCTGGGAGTCGATACCTCCCTGACGGGTTCTTTCCTTCTTACCCTGCCCCTGCTGGCGCTATTCGCCGCGCGGGCTCTCGACGGGCTGACAGGCGGGAATGTCTCGGTGGCCAATGCCTATTTATCCGATATTTCGACCGACGAAAACCGGAAAGCCAATTTCGGAAAAATGGCTACCAGCACCAGCCTCGGTTTTATCATCGGCCCCGCCCTGTCCGGCGTCCTGGGCGTTACCGTTTACCAGGAGTTATTGCCGGTATCCGTAGCCGCTCTCATCTCCTTGGTGGCCATTGTGGTCATCAGCCGTTATTTGCCGGAATCCCGGCCGGAACTGGTGGATCCCAACCTGAATATCTTCAATATCAGCAAAGTATTTCAGATCGAGCACAAGGCCTGTTACGAGATGGAAGACTGCCCTTCTCCCGTGGGGCTCAAAGAAATTCTGGCCTACCCCTTCGTACCTATGCTTTTCCTGATCTACTTCCTTACTTTTTTGGGATTCAGCTTCTTCTATGCCTCCTTTCCGGTTTTTGCCTCAGGCACGCTCAACTGGAATTCCGCTCAACTAGGTATTTTCTTCACGGTTTCCAGCGGGATCATGGTTCTGTTTCAAGGTCCGGTACTGAGTTACTTGTCCAACAAGGTTTCGGATGGAAGCCTGGTGCTGTTCGGCAGTTTTCTCATAGGACTCAACTTTCTGTGCCTGTACCTCGGGACACCGGTAAGCGTCTGGGCCGCCGTCGTTCTGCTTTCGATCGGTAACGGGCTCATGTGGCCCTCTTTCTTATCCATCCTGGCCCAAAGCGGGGCCCCGGAAGTGCAGGGTACACTCCAGGGATATGCCAACAGCACCGGAAGCCTGGCCAGTATATTTGGACTGATCGCCGGTGGCTTGGTATATCAGCAGGTTGGCCCCACCATATTCCTGGCTTCGGCAGGGGTTCTTTTTTCCGTGTTTCTGGTCAGTTTTCGCCTGATCCGTGCGGAAAAAGAATTGGGTACACACTAAAGGTGAGGCCGGTTTACTCCCATTGGACGGTCCGCACTTGCACTTCTCCGGCATTCGGCCCTACCATAATGCGGAATTCGCCCGGCTCCCAGCGATAAACGATTTCCTGTTCCGGGTCGAGCGTGTCGTAGGTATAGAACTTCAGGTCTTCCGCACTCAAACGGAAAGTGACCACCTCCGACTGGCCCGCTTCGAGGTAGATCTTCCGGAAACCTTTTAGCTCTTGCACCGGACGGGTAGTAGAGCCGACCATATCCCGGACGTACAACTGAACGACCTCATGGCCTGCACGCTCTCCGCTATTGGTCACTTCGACCGAGATCTCCAGGGTATCTGCTTCGCCGCTCAACGAAGCATCGCTCAACTCCATCTGCCCATATTCAAAATCAGTATAGCTCAGGCCATAACCAAAAGGATAGAGCGGTGAATTGGGTACATCCAGATAATTGGAGCGGAATTTCTGAAACCACTCTCCTTCCAGGGGCCGGCCCGTATTTTTGTGGTTGTAGAAAATGGGAACCTGCCCCAAATGGCGGGGGAAGGTCACGGTCAGCCGACCCGAAGGATTGACATCTCCGAATAAGACATCAGCAACCGCATGACCGGTTTCCGTACCTCCGAACCAGACGTTCAGAATGGAAGGAACGTTTTCCTGCTCCCAGGAAAGGGCGAGCGGTCGACCGGTAAAGACGACCAGAACCACAGGTTTGCCCGTGCCGAGAAGCGCCTTGAGCAGATCCCTCTGATTCTCGGGTATGTCGATGCGGGTGCGGCTGGAACTTTCGCCCGACATTTCGGAAGCTTCGCCCAGGGCGGCGATCACCACATCGGACTGCCGTGCCACAGATAAGGCTTCCTGTCTCAAAGCCTGGTCGGAGCGCTCGTCCCGATTGGTGGGTTTGCCGAATATGCTGAAACGGGCTTCGAGTTCCGGATCGCTAACCACATTTGCACCTTTGGCCGTGAGTATGGATGCCGAGCTGCCCACGGCTGCTCGGAGGCCTTCTTCCAGCGAAACTCCCATTTGGGGATCTGCGCCGACGCTCCATGTACCGAGCATGTTTTCTTTGTTGGAGACCAACGGGCCGATCAGGGCAATGTTGCCCTTTTTCTCCAGGGGAAGTACGTCCTCATTTCTCAGCAATACGCAGGAATGAGCCGCGATCTCCCGAGCCTTCGCCCGGTGTTCGTCCGTAAAGATGAGCTCCTGAGAGCGCTCCTCGTTTAAATATCGGTAGGGATCGTCGAAAAGACCGAGCTTGAATTTGGCTTCCAATACGCGCCGGCAAGCCTGGTTGATATCCGCCAGTTTTACGTCGCCGCTCTCCAGAGAAGCTTCCAGAGTCGTGAGGAATCCTTCGCCTACCATGTCCATATCAATGCCGGCTTTCAGCGCCAGGGCCGATGCCTTTTGCAGATCGCCCATGCCGTGAGCGGTCATCTCGTTGATGCCGGTGTAATCGCTGACCACAAATCCGTCGAATCCCCAGCGATTGCGCAGCACTTCTGTCAGCAGCCATTTATTACCGTGGGCCGGAATGCCGTCCAACTCGTTGAAAGATGCCATCAGGCTGCCGGCGCCCGCGTCGACGGCTCCTTTGTAGGGTGGGAAAAATTCGTTGAACATGCGCAAGCGGCCCATATCGACGGTATTGTAGTCCCGCCCGGCTTCGGATGCTCCATACAGGGCAAAGTGTTTGACACAGGCCATCAGGGTGTTGTTGGCGCTGAGATCTTCGCCCTGATACCCTCTCACCATGGCTGCAGCGATCTGATATCCCAGATAGGGGTCCTCCCCTACCCCTTCCGCGATCCGGCCCCAGCGCGGGTCCCGGCTGATATCGGTCATGGGGGAAAAGGTCCAGCAAACGCCATCAGCCGTGGCCTCGATGGCAGCGATCCGGGCAGATTCTTCCACCAGGTCCATGTCCCAGGTGCAGGAGAGGCCCAGCGGAATGGGGAAAGATGTTTTGTAGCCGTGGATCACGTCCATGCCAAAGATCAGGGGAATGCCCAGGCGGCTTTCTTCGACCGCCACTCTCTGAATGGCCATTCGAGGCTCCAGACCGTTGATATTGAAAAGCCCGCCGACTTTGCCGGCCCGTACATTTTCCACAATCCCCGTGCTCTGGGCAAGCCCGGTGGTAATGTCCCCGGCAGAGGGCAAATTCAGCTGCCCCAGTTTCTCTTCCAGGGTCATCACGTTCAGGAGGGAATCGATCTGGGCGGAGTAAGGCGCTTCCTCTCCAGTAAATGGGGTACAGGAAAAAACAACCGGAAACAAAGCCAATACTAATATGAAGTTTCGTGCTAACATGATCGGGTTATTAGGAATGATACAGTAATTCTAAAAGATAAAGATCGCTGCCCGTTTTTCCTACTCGTAAAGCAAAGATCGTAAGCGTTTCCCTGCCTTTAAAAACCGATCCTGAAGGCCCAAAAAACGCACACCAAAGTGATCAGGCCATAAAAAACTCCGACAAGCATATTAACCAATCTGTAATGCGCTTTTCGGGGATTCAGGACTTGATCGATCTTCTGCTTGATCTTCTTTTGATCCAGAGCGGTACGGGTAGATCTTTGCCAATATTCCAATTCTTCATCGGAGAACCTCAAGTCCTTCCCATTTACATAGGACTGTATAAAAAATGATACCAGGAAGTAGATACCGATTAAAAGCAAGACCCAGGGATTGGGAGGGAGATCTTTATCCTGAGACTTGATAACGACGTCAAATACAACCAGAATGAACGAACCGAGCAAATCCCTCAATAAGTTGTTCGTCAAAGACCGGATCTTTTCTCCATACCGTGCCGCCTGTCCCTGGATGTCTTTTACCAGATCGCCCAGTTCCTTATAGTATTTCGTTTTCCGGTCGCGAACTACCTGGATGTAGTCCTCTTTGGCCTTGGAGAGAGCGGACGCTAAATGACTTTTTAAGTTTTGCAGCAGGGGTTGTTCCTGCTCCATCTCAATGGTCAACCGGTCGGATAAGAGCGTCATGCGGGTCGATGCGTTTTTATCGTAAACCCAATGAACGGCATGCTCCAAATCGGATAAGGGAGAGGGGTCTACGCTTTCTCCTGCCGGTTGGGGTCCGGGAAGCGAGTACGTTCTTTTGACCAGTTCCCCTCTGAAAACCACCTTTTCCGGTCCTTCGAATTCCCGCGCCAGGGAAGCAGCCAGCACCCGGTACATAGGATGGGCCAAAAGGGCGTTGATCGGATGGCCTTCCGGCTTCCAGCTCATGATCTGAAACAGTTGCGGCCGGATCAGTACCTTGGAACGGGTGATCAGGACTTCCTCCCGGACTTCCGTTTCCGTAGGCATTTCCAGACCCGGCCAAGCCGGGTCCTCCGGTCCATGGGAACCAATGAGCTGAAAGCCATTGCCGCCCATCGAATCCTCGAAAAAAGGACAATAAATCCGAATTCGGGCGGCCTCCGGAAAAACGGAAAAGGGGTCCATGTCCATTTGCCAACGGATCAGGGCATCTTCCCCGAAAAAGACCAGGGTCGTAGAGGGTGGCTCGAGAGACTGCAGCCAGGACGCTTTGTTCAGGCTGAAGCGCCAGTCCCCTTCCCGGGGTTCCTTGCGCTGCCTGAGATCGGGGAGATCTTCCCGGGTTCGGCCTTTGCCATCCAGCCGGAAACTGCTCATTTTCAAAGCGCCGGATGCTTCCAGCACATGCCATCCTTCTTCCATCCACTGTGAAAAGCCCGCAAAAACGCGGGAACCACTCAACCGAAATTGATCCTCGGTTTCAAAAACATCAACCTCATCGGCCCCCGTTTTCAAAAGCCATTTGGAGACCGCTACGATTTTCGGGTTTAGCTTCTCCATGTGATCTCCTCGGTCTTGATCAGGATGTGATAGGTGCCATCTCCGGTTTCGGCCGGGGGTAAGATCTCGATGAATTTGGATTCCATAGAGCCCACCCAGCTGATCGTCACGCCGTCGGCAGTCGTCAGCTTCCTTCGGGCCTCCTTGAGTTGGGGGACGAAAGCGGTGCGTGCGATGCCCCTGGAATCCAGGGCTTCGAACAGACTGTTCTCCAACTCCGCTCGATTCTCTTCCTTTTCTCCCTGCAGGACGTGAACAACGAAATCTTCCGTTTCATAGACCGGGCTGGTTTCGACATAGGCAGCTACGCGATCGTTGATGTCCGCCACCGATACCGACAACTCCTCCCGGTGTTCGTCGGCCCAGCGGTCCACCTCCTTGATGGTCTGCGAAGTCCAGATCTCATCGGTCATTTTGGGCTTCATGTGCAAAAACTTGGCGAAATACTGGGTCAGTTCCGTCCGTTTTCCCGTAGATCGGTCCGATGCTCTCAGGTGCCAGACCGGGTCGCCGATCGCTCCGGTATCCGGGTCCACCTCTCCGGGACCTTCCCAACCGACGATGGCTACTTTCTGAATGGCGTCCGGGCTCTGCACGATGGGGTTGGTGACGGATTCCAGCACAACCTCGGCCAGTTGCGCCGCGTTGGTCATCCGGAAATTCAGTACTTCTTTGCTTCCACTCAGTTTCCCAACACTTCCAGTAGTT
>CAZXIX010000042.1:0-10746 GCA_964640855.1 uncultured Saprospiraceae bacterium | reverse complement strand
TGTGGTCTAGCTTGACGAGAAAAACGTGGTCGCCGCCGGAGGGTAAATTCACAACGGCTACAATGAAAATCCCGGAGGACATATTGCCCCGATGCTGATCGTGAAAACGGGTCGACAACTCAGTAGACAGGGTCCAGAATCCTGCTTCATCCACATCGCTCAGGAGATGGCGCACCTGATCCACAAATTCATGATGCTGGGACGTGAATTCGAACTCCCCGGCATGCTGGGAGGCCATGCGAAACTGCTCCTTGAAAAAAGCCAGGTGTTTGTCGCTGAGCTTAACTTCCTTAAGTAATTGAGGGGCATCATCTTCGGGACGGAGGACGTGGAAAATGAAGTGCCGGATCTCCAGCGCATCCAGTTGCTGATCCGTAAAAAGCGGGGCCATGTCTTCTGGGTTTTGGATTATAGAAATATACGCATTAATCAAATGTCCATTTCGCTTTTCGACCTTCCCTGAAAAGCCTCTTCTTCCCAAAGCTGGCGTGGGGACGAGCCAAAAACCCGCTTGCCGAATTCAAAGGGCTTTATTATCTTTGCAGCCCGTAAAAAGTGTAACGGGAACTTTCGCCCTAAACAATTTGTTGTAAAGTTGAATCAAAAAAGGAAATTCTTATATGATCATTATCAACGTTAAAGATGGAGAATCCATTGATCGGGCGCTGAAGCGCTACAAGCGCAAGCATCGCGATGTACAAGTCGTGAAGGAACTGCGTCGTCGTCAGCACTTCACCAAGCCATCCGTGCGCCGTCGCAATGAGATCCTCAAAGCACAGTACAAAAATCAAAAAGCACAGGATTCTGACTTCTAACAGAATACTGTAACACTACCTATATTTTGTTTTCGGCTTCACTTACCCGTGAAGCAGTTGTCGTTTTAGGCCCGTCTTTCCCTTCCCCAGACTCAAACTGCATTCCACATGCCACCTTTTCTTTGGCTCCCGGAAAAGCAAACCCGGGCCGTAAACGGGCCCGGGTGCCGGTATCAGTAAGTAAAAGAGAGGAAAACTCGATTCAACTTGTAGCCGACCGTCGGCCGCCCCACTGTCCCGATCACCCTAGTCCCAATGAAGTGAATCCGGAGCAAGGCTTGCCGACGGCGAAGTGGCCACAATGGCGTTTCAAAAATGCACGCTGTATCTTTGCATTCGGGAGTTGAGCAGACTGGGCAATCCCTGGCTATTTCTCCCGTGCACCTACCGCCATTTCCCCATGCATCAGGATCCGCACATCAGGCAATCCGGATCATCCAGATTGCAGGCCTGCCCGTTGGCCGCCTGATCTTCCAGAAGGTTGTCCTGAGCTTCCGGCTGATCCTTTAGTTGGGGCGAAGCGGCATCTCCATGGGCCTTGCCGGCCTCGGTTTTACCCGGCTGCATGGCCTGCTTTCGTTTTTGGTGATCAATCGTAAACTTGATCGGATCTGTTGCCGCTTTACTCCTCAGGTAGTACATGCCCGTTTTCAAGCCCTTCTGCCAGGCGTAGAAGTGCATGGAGCTCAACTTGCTGAAGTTGGGGTTCTCCATGAACAGGTTCATACTTTGGCTCTGGCAGATATAGGCCCCCCTGTCCGCCGCCATATCGATGATCACCCGCTGACTGATCTCGTAGGAGGTCTTGTAGAGGTCCTTGATGTGCTGGGGGATCTCTTCAATATCCTGTATAGATCCGTTGGCAGCCATGACCCGCTGCTTCATATCTTCATCCCAGAGGCCGAGGCCGATCAGGTCTTTCAGCAAGTGCTTGTTGACCACGATGAACTCACCGCTCAGGGTCCGGCGGGTGTAGATGTTGGAAGTATAGGGTTCGAAGCACTCGTTGTTACCGAGGATTTGAGAGGTACTGGCTGTAGGCATAGGGGCCAGGAGCAGGCTGTTGCGCAAGCCCTGCTTGACGATCTTCTTCTTCAGCCCGGACCAGTCCCAGCGATCGGAGGGCTGCACCCCCCACATATCGAATTGCAATACGCCTTGGCTGGCAGGGGACCCGGGGAAGGATTCGTAGTGACCATCGCGCTCGGCCAGG
This sequence comes from uncultured Saprospiraceae bacterium, assembly GCA_964640855.1. Taxonomy (GTDB): domain Bacteria; phylum Bacteroidota; class Bacteroidia; order Chitinophagales; family Saprospiraceae; genus JAJDFU01. Next base: position 8,718 of record CAZXIX010000042.1, on the reverse strand, counting down.
GCATTACTCTCAGTCAGCGCTGCGAAGTAAATGGTCTCGAATATGTCCTGATTCAGCTGGCGGGCTTCCTCACTATCGAAAGGGAACCGCATCAGGCTGAACGCATCGGCCAGGCCTTGTACCCCAATGCCCACCGGACGGTGGCGCATGTTGGAGTTCCGGGCTTCCGGCACCGGGTAATAATTAACGTCGATGACCTTGTTGAGGTTGCGCGTCACCACCCGGGTGATCTCGTACAACTTCTGGAAGTCGAATTCCCGTTTATCCCGGCCGACTTTGACGAATTTCGCCAGGGAGATGGAGGCCAGGTTGCACACGGCCACCTCATCCGGAGCGGTATATTCGATGATCTCCGTGCACAGGTTGCTGGAGCGAATCGTACCCAGGTTTTGCTGGTTGCTTTTCCGGTTGGCCGCATCTTTGTACAGAATATAAGGCGTACCGGTCTCAATCTGGCTTTCGAGGATGGCAAACCACAATTCCTGCGCCTTCACTACGCGACGGGCGCGACCTTCCTGCTCGTACTTGTGGTAGAGCGACTCAAATTCGCCGCTGTGGACCTCGAAAAGGCCGGGCGCCTCGTTGGGATCGAAAAGAGACCAGTCTCCGTCTTCTTTGACCCGCTCCATGAACAGATCGGGGATCCACATGGCATAGAAAAGATCGCGCGCCCGCAGTTCTTCCTTGCCGTGGTTCTTCTTGAGATCGAGGAATTCGAACACATCGGCATGCCAGGGTTCCAGATAAACGGCGAAAGCCCCTTTGCGTTTCCCGCCGCCCTGATCGACATAGCGGGCGGTATCGTTGTACACCCGCAGCATGGGGATGATCCCGTTGGAGGAGCCTCCCGTACCTTTGATGTATGATCCGGTTGCCCGGATGTTGTGGATACTCAGGCCGATACCGCCGGCAGACTGGGAGATCTTGGCGCAGCGCGACAGGGTTTCGAAGATGCCCGAAATACTGTCTTCGGTCATGCTCAACAGAAAGCAGCTCGAGAGCTGCGGTTTGGGTGTTCCAGCGTTAAATAGTGTGGGGGTAGCGTGGATGAACCACTTTTCGGACATCAGGGTGTAGGTCTCGATGGCCGCATCGAGGTCGTCACCATGGATGCCGATGGCCGCCCGGAGCAGCATTTGCTGAGGGCGTTCGACAACCTTGCCGTGCATTCGAAGCAAATAGGAGCGCTCCAGCGTTTTGAATCCGAAATAATCGAAAGAATAGTCCCGGTCGTAGATGACTGCCGAATCCAGGACATCCCGGTTCTCCCAGATCAATCGGAAGGTCTCCTCACCGATCAGCCCGGCATTTTCGCCGGTTTTGGGATCGATGTACTCATAGAGGGCCTTCATGGTCCGGGAAAAGGACTTGTCGGTATTCTTATGCAGATTCGAGACTGCGATCCGGGCGGCCAACAGCGCGTAATCCGGATGTACCGTTGCCATGGTAGCCGCCGTTTCGGCTGCCAGATTATCCAACTCGGTAGTCGCTACTCCATCGTACAAACCCTGTATGACCCGCTTGGCTATCTCAATGGGGTCAACGTATCCGGAAAGGCCGTAACAAAGCTTTTTGACCCGGGCGGTGATCTTGTCAAAGCTGACATCCTCCTGCTTGCCGCTTCTTTTTATTACCTGCATTACATGGTGGTTTTAGAAGAGTTATTGGGTATGGTTTTGGGGAATGGGGGCATCAGATCGGAAAAAGGCGAAACCCGTAGTCGAGCGTTAGAAATCTTCGTCCAGCGAGAACACCTGCTTCTCCCGATCGGTCATCACTCCGCTCTTCTGGTAGTCTCCTACCCGCTTTTCGAAGAAATTGGTTTTGCCTTGCAGGCTGATCATATCCATCCAGGGGAAGGGATTCTCTACGCCGTATTCCTTATCCTGATTCAGAGCTGCCAGAAGCCGATCCGCCACAAACTGGATGTATTGGCACATGAGATCGGCGTTCATTCCGATCAGATTGACCGGCAGGGCGTCGGAGACGAACTCTTTTTCGATGGCGACGGCATCGGTTATGATTTTGCGGATCGTTTCGGTGGGCAGCTTGCGCTCCAGATGATCGTTGTAGAGAAGACAGGCAAAATCGCAATGCATGCCTTCGTCTCGACTGATCAGTTCGTTGCTGAAGCTCAGACCGGGCATCAGCCCTCGCTTTTTCAACCAGAAAATAGAACAGAAGGAGCCGGAGAAGAAAATGCCTTCCACCGCCGCAAAAGCGACCAGCCGCTCGGCAAAGGAGCCTTTCTCGATCCACCGCAGCGCCCAATCGGCCTTCTTCTTCACACAGTCCAAATGCTCGATCGCATTGAAGAGATAGTCTTTCTCCTCGGGGTCCTTGATGTAGGTGTCGATCAGCAGAGAATAGGTCTCAGAGTGAATATTCTCCATCATGATCTGAAATCCGTAGAAAAACTTAGCTTCCGTATACTGGACCTCGTTCACAAAATTTTCGGCCAGGTTCTCGTTGACGATCCCGTCTGATGCGGCAAAAAAGGCCAGGACATGCTTGACAAAATGACGCTCATCGTCATTGAGTTTGTGGTTCCAATCCTGCAGATCCGCGCTCAGATCGATTTCTTCGGCCGTCCAGAAACTGGCCTCCTGTTTTTTGTAATAGGCCCAGATATCATCGTGCTTGATGGGGAACAACACAAAACGATTGGGATTTTCCTGTAAAATGGGCTCAACGAACGCACTCATGTAATTCAGATTGATTAGGTCAAATAATACTCACCCCGGTCAAGGCGCACTTGACCGACTCTGCCAGAAGCTGCTTTCAACGCTCAGGGGTGGTTTCCGGGACAAAAACCAAAAGCTGGTCTTAGCCCACCGAATGTAAATCCTATGTTTAGGATGGACTCTAAATTACCGGCATCGGAAAAAAAGTGACGGGATATTTTTCCACAAATTGTTAGTAAAACTAGCAATATACTGAAAAACAGTGCCTTATAGGACTGAAATACATTATCCACATTGTGGAAAACTCAAAGAACCATCAAGGGAGGGGTTGTAACCAAATAATGAACAGGGCTTGCAAGTCGGGAAAAGCCGTTAGAAAAGTCGTTTTCGAACAAAATAATAGCCCATTGCTAGGCTGAGGATCAAAGCGATCGCCAGGACGATCAGCAGGGCGTAGCCTTCCTCCTGGAAGGGCAAGGGAACGTTCATACCGTAGATGCTGGCCATGAGCGTAGGCAGGGAGAGAAAGATGGTAACCAGGGTCAAACGGTGAATCGTGACATTGAGGTTGTTGGAAATGATGGAAGCGTAGGCATCCATGGTGCCGCTCAGGATATTGCTATACACGTTGGCCATCTCCAGGGCCTGTCCGTTGTCGATGATGATATCTTCGAAAAGATCCACCTTGTCTTCGTCCTGCCGGATCTGTAGAATGTCCACCCGTTTCATCTTGAGTTGGAGCAACTCGTTGGACCGGAGGGCATTGACAAAATAGACCAGGGACTTTTCTATACCCAGCAGATCCCTCAGTTCCTTGTTTTTGCTGGAATGGTAAAGCTCTTTTTCAATATGATTGCGCCGGGTATTGATGTTTTTCAGACAAGCCAGGAAGCGGAAGACCGTCTGCTCCATGATCTGCAGGACAAACTGATTGTGATCCGAAGGGTCAAAGTTTTTGATCCGGTTGTCCAGAAAGAGATCTACGACCGGATTATCGTAGGCAGTAATGGTGATCAGGTGGTCGGGGGTGAGAATGAGGCCGATAGGCACGGTGATGTAGAGGGCATCCTCACTGTGCTCGGATTCGGTATTCAGTACGGGGGTATTGATCACGATCAGGCGGACGTCCTCTTCCCGTTCGTACCGGGACCGCTCTTCCAGGTCCAGGGAGTCGATGAAAAAGTCGAGAGGAACGTCGAAGCGATTGGCTGCTTCCTCCAGTTCTTCCTGACTGAAAGGAGAAGAGATGTTGACCCAGCAACCCAACTCAGGCTCCACCAGGGGCATCAGGCTGCCGTCTTGTTTGGCGTAATAATGGGTCATATCGCAGTTTAGCCGCTGGTTTATCTCAAATTGCTAGCAAACATACGACAATATGGGCTAAGGCCGCAACCGACTTCCAGGCCTGTGGGGCTTAAATTCTCAAGGATCTTCCGTTTCTTTTTTCTCCACATTTACCCTCAGACGACCTTCGTGGAGGCGCACTTCCAGGCGCTCATTTTCCTCTACATCCCGGCTGGAATGGAGGCGCTTCCCCTGTTTGAGGACCAGCGCGTATCCCCGGCTCAGCACCCGGACCGGATCCAGGCTTTCTACCTCTTTTTCCAGGGTCACAAGCTGCAGATCTGCTTCCCGCATAGCTTGCCGGCTCAGTTGCAAGGACTTCTCCCGCACGAAATCCAGCAAACGCCCGGCATGAGCGAGGCTCCGCCCCGCTTCTTTCTCCAGGGCGAACTGCAGTTGCCGGAGTCGTTGGCGCTCCCTTTGTGTTTGTCTTAGGGTCTGCTCCCGGATCAGGCTTCCCGCTTCCTGAAGGCGGACTAGAAATTGCAGGTTTCTTTCGATCAGAAATTCAGCGACCGCCGTCGGGGTTTTCAAGGAGGTGTGAGCGACCCCGTCTACGACGCTGGTATCGATTTCATGGCCGATCCCACTCAGCACCGGCAAAGGGCATTCAGCGACTGCCTTACTCAACAAAAACCGGTCAAAAACCGATAAATCCAGCCGGGATCCCCCGCCCCGAATGATGACCAGCACATCGAATTTTTCGCGGTTCCGGCCTATCTTCTCTATCTGTTCTGTGATTTCTGCTTCGGCGGCCACCCCTTGCACAGATGCAGGAAACAGGCTCAAATGGAAGGCAAAACCATAGGGATTATGGGTCAGTTGATGGCGGAAATCTGCCCAGCCGGCGGCGGTAGGAGAACTGATCACTGCGATGCGCTGCAAGACGATCGGGACGGGCAGGCCAGAGTTTCGGTCCATCAGCCCCAGGGTTTGCAGTCTTCTCAGCGTATCCAGCCTTTGTTTTTCCAGTTGACCCAGGGTATATGCTTCGTCCAGGTTTTCAACGACGAGCTTCAATCCGTAGCGCTCGTGGAAGTCGACGCGCACCATCAGCCTCACTTCCTGGCCGGGTTGAAGAAGGGCGCTCAGATCTTGTTGCATCCGGGCGGCGAGTCCGGCTTGCCGGCCGGCCCAAAGCACGGCGGAGGCCTGGGCCGTGATTTCGCCCGAAGGCTCCTTCTGGACCAATTCCATGTACCGATGCCGCCTGGCAAGATGGGACTGGACGATCTCTGCCCTGACCCAGATGGGTTCCGGAAAGTTCAAGGCGATCACCTGCTTCAGGTGCTTGTTTAATTCCAATAGCGAATAGGTCTCCTCCATAACCTCCTCCCCCTTTTAAGCGAAACGACAATCCTCCTGCAAACCTTACCGGGATCAGTAGACCATAACGGCGGTACTGCCTGACTGGAACTTGAAATACATCCGGATCCGGATGACGTACCGGTGTCCGGCAATCAATTTCATCTGGATCTCCGCATTGAAATCTTCTCCGCTGTCGTCGTCTCCCTGCCGGTAGCGCATCTTGCCGTCTACCTCTTCAAAAAGAACCATGACGGTGTCCATTTCGCCGAAGGTCTTTATGGTATAATTTCTCGTGGTATCCGGGATAAACAGGAAATTCTTCTGTTCGCTGGGCTCCAGGTTGAATGTCTGAGACTCCATGGGCTTCAGTTCATTCTCCTCTTCTTCTTTGGGGATGGGTGGATAGAAGTGTTTGACCCACTCCCTGTCCCGGGAAGAAAGCCCCCCTTGCGGAAACAGCCCGTTTCGGTTGTATTGGGCCGGAGAGAGGATCATGCCGGCCTCGAAGGGATAATGCATGATCGAATCCGGGTCCCAGTTCGAACCCTGCACGGTATCCGGGTCGAGCTTGCGTATGATGTTGTGGTAGGTTTTTTCCTGTGACCAATAATTGGGATAGCCTGCCAGTTTGGAATAAACGGTATTTTCGTCCCAGACGATCCCGGAAAAAGGATTCTGATGCTCGTGAGGGAAACCGAGCGTATGGCCGATCTCGTGAAGGGCCGTGTCATAGCCATCCCGGGATTTGGAAATGTCCCAGCCGAAATTCATCGTCCGGTCGTTGCTGGGGATAGAAAGTACATCTCTGCCGATGTAGGACCAGGCCCCGTCTCCGTCCAGGAAGCCGATGCGGATCTCGGCCTCTTCCCGGGTTAACACCTCTTCAAATTTCAATCCGATCCCGATATCGGCCCATTCCCGGAATGCCCGGCGGACTACTTCTTTTTCCTCTTCGGTGCCTTTCCAACTCAACAAAATCCGTTCTCCTCCGCGAAATTGGACGGATCGATCCCGGTCTTCATTAAAAAAGTAGTAGCGTAACTCGGTTCCGTTGACCCATTTTTTATCGTTGTTTATGATCAACCCCATTCGATGGGGGTTGAATCCGGCCGGAAAGTTTCGGGCTTCGGTTATTCTAACGCCGCAATAGTGAATCGATGGTGTGGACTCCGAAGGTGTCTCCCCGGAATGGGATGGGTCTTGATGGGCCATGGTGTTCTCTTTTTCTGTCCCATAATACGAAAAACCGCAAATACCCACCGGAGCTTTTCAGCCAAAAAGGATGAGCCCGGAAACGAAAGATCCCGGCACCAGGCCGGGATCCGAAGATTCACCAAATCCTTATCCACAGGGATGAAGGATTCGATCAACCTAAATATTTTCGTGAGCAGATTGTTCGATACTAATAATGCGACACATCTTAATTTTGTTCAATTTGCTAATAAACGAAAAGTTGCCCTCGAATCCTAATGTTGACAGAGAGTTGGCAAATCCGGCAGCCTGTCTGTTCGGAAAAGGTTGAGAAGCTCCTGCTGGTCCCGGTTTGCATTCTCAGACCCTTCGATGGGTGGGGAAAGGAGACCATTTAGGTCAAATCCTTGCTTTGGCATTAATCCTCATCCGCTTTTCCCGGTCAAAAGGCCGGTATCTTGGCCCAACCCGGGAAAAATGTCTGTAAAACGCCTTTTAATACTGCCAAGCACTTTTCCCGGGTCGGTACGCAAAATCCAAAGAACTAAATTGTGTTCTATAAAAGACCCAGATTTTTATCCCTGGAAAAGCAGAATGGAAAATATGCATCCCGTTCGACAAGCCGGTAAAAACCCGTCTCCTCATCGATCCTGCAAGGCATGGGCTCTGTGGCTGGCTCTGGCTTTGCCGACGCTGGTATCAGGCCAGCAGTTCCGGTCCGTGCCTCCCATCGTTTGTGACGCGGGTGATTTCGTGAGCCAGACCTACGTTCCTCCGCCTGCCTTTATGGGCAACGCCCGCTCCGGGCAAGGGACGGCAGACATAGACCTTACCTTTTTTACAGTTCCGGTCAACGTGCAGCCGGCTGTTCGATTCGCGGCGGAGATCTGGGAAGGGATCCTGGTATCCAATGTCCCGATCCGGGCCAGCGTAGAATGGCTTCCCCTGGAACGAACCTCCCTGGCCTCAGGACAACCGACCGTCGTTTTCCAGTCTACCGAATTGCCCGAGCCCGACTTGTGGTATCCGGTGGCCCTGGCCGAATCCATTCTGGGGGAGCCTCTCAACGAAGCCGATAGCTTCGACATCCGGATCGTTCTCAATTCCAACCAGAACTGGTATCTCGGTACCGACGGACAGGCTCCCCGGAGTCAATACGATTTGGTAACGGTTGTCCTGCACGAGTTTGCTCACGGGTTGGGGTTTTTCGATACCTCCGATGAAAACGACGATGGAGAAGGGCTATTCCTGATCCAGGACCGACCCAGCATTTACGATGCCTTCATGATCGATGCAGACAGCGTGCAACTCATCAATAGATCTCGCTACCCCAGGCCCTCTTTGACCCTGCTCGAAGCCTTCCAAAGCGAGCAGATCGCCTTCAGCGACCCGGAGGCTGCCCTGGCCAACGGCGGTGATAATCCGGCCTTGTACGCTCCGCCGGAATATAACCGGGGGTCTTCGCTTTCGCATCTCGACGGAGATGTATACCCGGCAGGTGATCCCAACAGCCTGATGACGGCAGAGATCGGCAGAGGAGAGGTCATCCACAGCCTGGGGCCGATCAGCGAAGCCATCATGCGGGCCATCGGATGGGATCGGGAGCCTTTACCCCAAACCGGACCGGGTACCGTCGCCCTTTTCCCAAACCCGGTGTCCGGCGGTTTGCTGACCCTCGAATTATCAGGCGGCTTCCTCGGGCAAAATCTGGTCATTGAGATCTGGGACATCGCCGGGCGCAGGCTGCTGCAGGAAAGAAGGGAAGGAACGGCACAACTGGACCTCAGAGTGGCAGACCTTAGCCCGGGGATCTACCTCCTGCGACTCAGAAATAATGAAACCCGTTCCACGGCCAAGTTTATGGTCGCCCGATAAGCTCTCAATCTTCTTCTCCGCCGTGCCAGGCGAGGAACTTCCAGCCATCGCCGGTCCGGACCAGAACATCGGTGAATCGCCCCCGAACCGTTTCATGGGTCTCATCCGGATTTTGGGAAACTTGCACAAAATAGTAATGTACGACCGCCGTATTTCCAACGACCTGGATCTTGAGCGGCTTGAGTTCGTGCATGATGGTTTCGCGCATGGCCATTTGATATCGGATCCATTTTTCCGTGGCTTGCCGATCGTCCGGCACCGGCTGGTCGTTTCCCCATCCGGTGAAGTCCGGGTGCAGTTGATCCATAAAGGCCCC
>CAZXIX010000041.1:0-34438 GCA_964640855.1 uncultured Saprospiraceae bacterium | reverse complement strand
GCTGCTAATTTTCAGTGGCTTGTAGCTGGAAGTATTGTTTATCAGGGGCAACTATCTATGGATCGATGAAATCAACAAAGGGTTGCAAGACGGCAGTTTTTTTCTGAAATTCCGAAATCTTTATCAGCCTAAGCCGTCCGGCTCCCTCAGCCTGATCACTGCCATCGGGCTCACCTTTCCTTTCTCCAATTACCGAATCGACACGGAAACGCCCATCGGACAAAAAAATACGGTCTTCCATGCCAGGCTGAACCTGCAATATCAAGGGAACAAAGGCTTTTTCTTTTCCTTGCAGAGCGGCCTGGATTTTCGCCTGATCCCGGATGCCCTGGCTTCCCTGCCCACCTTGCTTCGTTTCGGGTATGGAGGCAAACGGATCTATCTGGATGCCTGGGTAGAGAACCTGTATACTTTCAATGCCGGAGTAGACGGTCGCATTCAGGGGGGAAGCGGCTCCAATTGGTGGCGGTTAGGCGGAACCCTCTACGTACCCATTTTACCCGAGTTGGGTGCTGTGGCCAACGTGGCCCACTTCTTGTCGGGGAGAAATATAGGACTTTCGACCCGGTGGGGAGCCGGCCTGGTGGTTAAAATCGGGAAAGATCGTTAGACGAGGTCCTGATCTTTCCATGGGCGGGCAGACTCCTCCAGTTCGACCTCTTCCTTTTCTTCTGATTCGGCTTCTGATTCGGTCTCTTTCAGCTCGAGGTATTCCTCCTCCTGCTCCTCATCATAGAAGGCCGGGACGTAGGCTTTCATAAAATGAAAAACCACTCCGATCCCCCATCCCAGCATAGGCCACTGAAACCACAAAAAGCCGGGGCCTCGGGAACTAAACAGATTAATGGCTATGAAAAAGGCACTCATAACCAGATAGGTCGCCAAATGCTTATGGAACTCCTTTCGCTCCTGTCTAAGCGTTTTGGGCTCTGGATCCCTTTTTCGATGCTTTCTCCGATGCGGGCGGTAGGGTCTTCTTCTCATTTTTTATACTAAATCCGAATCTTTCCATTGATCTCCGGACCGGGGGTCTTCCAGCGGCTCCGGACGGTTTCCCTGGCAACCACCTCCAAAGACGCCCAGATAGTGTGCCACCAAACCTATACCCCAAAGCACCATCCACGGGCGGAGGGTAAAATAGGTACCGTTGCGGAAAGATAAGAAGACCACCAGGCCCATAACGATCAGAAAGATCTTCAAATGCTTATAGAACTTTTGCTTTGATTTCATGTCGGTTTTCATATAATAAGATTTCTTTCAAGGTAATGCAAGCACAGCCGGCTTGCCACAAAATCGGACGGAGGATTCATATTTCAGACTAACGTGGGGAAAACAACCGACGAGCCCAAACCCCAGTCCAGGCTGCCAGGAGGGCCAGCAGGCCACCTATTAAGGCAGTGGCTCCCAACATGCCCCAACGGCCGATGTTGCCAAACAGCCTTCCCATTCGCTCGGCCATCAGGCCCTGGTTGGGGCTGTCAAGCAAGAAGGCAAATCCTCCCCAAACCAGAAGACCGGCCAGAAAAGCCAGGCCCACAGCCGGAGAAGGTTTCACCTGAACGAAAACGACCAGTATAAGGACGGCCACTGCAAGAGACCACCAGGGCATAATGAGCTGAAATAACAGGCCTACCGCAAAAACGGTGATGAAATACAAAAAATTCTGCATGATGTTTATTTGTCTTTTTCGAGGAAAGTCCAGGTAGCCAGGCTTTGAAGAGCTTCCGGCATTTCGGCCCGTACCAGGGGATGGTAATCCCCCTGTGCCCAAACCTCGATGTTGTTGTCGTAAAAATAGCTGCCAGGGTTGCCGGACTGGCCGCCGGGAAAGACGCCCCAGGCTTGCATGGGCTCCGAAAGATCAACCACCATCCTCCAGGAAGGTCCGTTGGATCCATTGATGGCATTGGGGGCATCGCGGTACCCTCCCGAAAAGATCCGATCGCTTGAAAAGGCCTGAATGCGCGCCAGGTGCCTTATCTGCAGATTGTTGTAATCTGACCACTGAAGCTCCCCTTTCAGCAGGGACTCACCGTAGTCCACCAGCATCCGGGACAAGGATTTTTTGAGTATGAGGGCAACATCCTCTCTTTCCGGACTGTCCGCCTGATCGAATATCCGGTGGGTCGGGAAGGAATCGGCCAGCTCGATCAGACGCCATTTCTCCGGGAAGAGCAATGCCTTTTCTTCAGAAGCTGCCAGCAACTCGTCAAAGGTCATGTGGTAAAAATGGCGGTACCACTCCTGAAAAAGCACCGGAGCTGCCTTTCCGGCCTCGAAGGTGTAATCCCAATCTTCCAGCAGGTTCACCGCTTGCCGGGCCGTATCAGACAGGCCGCTTCGGGGCAGTTTTTCCAACATGAGCGGCAGCAGTTCTTCCGGAAAAAGGCTTCGCGAATCCTGCTGCAAGGCCATCATGTCCTGAGGCGTCCACCCCTCTGCCTGTTCCAAAACCCGGTTGATGTAACGCCCGCGATAATCGTCAAAAAAACCATTGTAGTAATAAGGATAGTCAGCACCGGTAGAACGCTGGTTGGCAGAGGCCACGAACCCCCTGGGCGGGTTTTTGGCCTGGGGTACCTGATCCATGGGGATGTACCCCGCCCAGGCTTGAGCAGACCGGTTACCATTCTGAACAAATTTCCCCTGACCTTCGGCTTTCAGGGGAAAACGGCCGTTGACCTGCAAGGCGATGTCGCCATCCCGGGAGGCAAAAACAAAGTTCTGAGCCGGAGCCCCGTATCCTTTCAGAGCCTCCTGGTAATCCGCATGGTTTTTGGCCCGCCCCAGGCGAAGAAAGGCACCCAGTTCATAGAAGGATTGCTCCGGTGCTTTTTCGGCTGCCAGCCAATGCATGGCCAGATCTTTATGAGAATGGGCACTATCCGTATAAACCACAGGGCCCCATCGGGTCATTTTGGTCTCTTCGATTATGGGATCTTCGCCCCGAACCCGAATGGTATCCCGTGCATAGCTTACCGAAATTTCTTTGCCATCCAGGCGGTAAGTCGTACGATTGTCGTCTACCCATTCTATGCGATACCAATCGAGTACATCCTGCGATACATTGGTCACACCCCAGGCCACCTGTTGATTGAAACCGATCACCACACCCGGCAAACCGGGTAGAGAGACCCCGCAGGCTTCGTATTCGGGAGTATAAATCTGGACTTCATACCAGATGGACGGCAAGGTCAGGTTGAGATGGGGGTCGTTGGCCAGCATGGGGGCGCCCGAAGCCGTCCTGGACCCGGCCAGAGCCCAATTGTTGCTTCCCATGAAGGGAGGCGGCAAGGGAAAAAGTTTGTGATCATAGCTCAGAAGATCCTTTTCCGCATGGGTTTCGGTTTCCGGCAAGGGAAGCGGATCGAACATCCACTCCACCTCTTCGGGGATCACCGGGGATTGCCGGGAGTTCCGCTCCGGAAACAGGAACTGAAATTCCTCCGGTCCCAGCAGTCTCAGGCTATTGGAAGCCTCCACATCGTCGTGGCGCATACAGAGGGTTTGGGCCATGGATTTGACCACAACGGCGGAATGCCAGGGACTCCATTCTTCGGGGGCATAATCCAGTAGCTTGAATTCGATGGGCCAATCCGCCCGGTCCAATTGCCGCAAATAAGCATTTACCCCTCGGGCATAGGCATCGACCACCTGCAGTTCCTCCGGGCTGCTTTTCCAGGCATCCACCATCAAATGAGCATCCCGGGTAAAACCCAACCGACGCTGACGTTTGTCGTTTTCCAGGGTTACATCACCCAATACTTCGCTTAATCGCCCGGCTGTACCCCTCACGGTAATATCCATCTGCCAAAGTCGGAAAGCAGCCGTTACGTAGCCCTGTGCAAAGGCAGCGTCGGTGACTTTTTGGGCATAGATATGCGGTACCAGTCTTTCGTCAAAAACCACAGTAACCTCATCTTCCACGCCCTCCAGCAACCAGGTCTCGTCCTTTACCGGAACTTTCGGCTCAGCCAGGGTCCAGAATCCGCTGAAAGGAGACAGCAAGGGCCCCAGCGGAGGTACCGAAAGACCGAAGGGCTGGTGGGTGTTCAGAAATCCAATAAAAAAAAGAAGTAAGGCAAAAGGTAGCAGAAACTTAACGCGAGCCATGTTGTTGGGATTCTGGTTCCAAAAAAGATACAATGAGATACCCGACAATAGTACTAATTTGCCTGTTTTTTGGATGCCAGACCGATCAGAAGGACATCTTTTCTTTTCAGGGCAAAGCCTATTTCCATACCACCCCACCCTCTCGCATCTATTTCAAGAACATCCGGAGCTATCACTACCAGAGTCGCACCTTCCCGGAAAGCCGCGCCGACGTATTCCAATTGCAGAAAATGGTTCAGCAAGCAGATCCGCAAGAACTGATACCATCCATTGCCGACCACTGGCTCGAAGATGAGGCTTACCTGTTGTTGTTATCGCATCCGCCGGCATTGAAAAACCGGGCATGGGACATCCGCTGGGAATCGGAGCAGGAAGAAGGGAAAATTTCCCTAGAGAGACTATCCCCCGAGGAGCACCGGGATGCCGTACTGGCCATTCTGGAGAGTTGGGAGCAGGGCCGGCAGTTCTACCTGGTCCGGGAAGGGGCTGAAATCCCGCTTTGGCAGGAAGAAGAAATGAAGAACTACTTCCGGCAGGTCTATGCCGATTTTCTGCGGTTGACCGAATCGGATTAACTCTGCCGGCTGAATATCCAGTCGGTTTGCGAACTCAGTTCTTCTCGAAAACCGTAACCTTCATCTGAAAAATCTTTCAAGCCTTCAGGGTCATTGATCCGGTGGTCTATTAAAAATCGAGCCATCATCCCTCTCGCCTTCTTGGCATAAAACGAAACGATCTTGAGCTCGCCGCCCCGCTCCTCCTTAAAGTGGATATGGAGGATCTTGCCCCCGACCTTTTCGGGCCGGATGGCCTGGAAGTATTCTTTGGAAGCCAGATTCAGAAGAATCGGAGTTCCGGATGCTTCCAGATCATCGTTCAACTGCCGGGTTATTTGATCGTCCCAGAATTGGTAGAGTGACTTTTTTCGTTTCACCTGCAAGGGTGTGCCCATTTCCAGGCGATAGGGGTGAATGAGGTCCAGCGGGCGCAGCAAGCCATACAAGCCCGAAAGAATGCGGACATGCTCCTGGGCAAACAGCAGATCTTCTTCCGAGAGTTCATGGGCCTGCAAGCCCTGGTAAACATCGCCTTCAAAGGTTAAAAGAGCTTGTTTTTCCCGACCAGGCTGGGGAGGAAACTCCATGTCCTGATATCGCTGCACATTCAGACTTGCCAGATCCTCACTGATATTCATGAGGTTGCGCAGCTGACGACTGGATTTTTTCTTCATAACGCCGGCCAGTTCTTCCGCTTGCTCGAGCAAATGGGGAAAAGTGTGTGGCAATGGTTCCGCAACTTGTTCATTGAGTCGTTTGGCCGGGGATAAAACGGCTATCATAGCGAAAAGGGATTTTGGATAAGGTAAAGGCATGACCCGTCCGGTTTGCAATTGGAAAACATGGGTTTTCCTGTCCTAAAGATTCGAAAACGTGACAGCTACATATTGCTAAAAAAAACAATAAAAACAATTGTGATTGTAACCGAAACAGGTTATACTTGTACAGTATCGAAAAAGTAGTTTTTGTGTTTATTTGTTTGGGTTAGAGACCCTTGCTTTGCAAAGCAAGGGTTTTTTAATGACAGCAGCCCGTGTCGATCGACACAGGCTGCAAGTATAACGTAAATCGGGCTCCCGGGTTCATGCCCCGGTCCAAGATCAATTGTTGAAGGGATCCTGGGAATTCGAAGGTACCCCCTCGGGCTCCGGAGCCGGTTTTTTCACCTCGCCGAAAATGGTCAGTACCGTAGTAGGCGGGGTGGCGTTGGTCACCAGAGTAACGGTTTTACGAAACTTACCGATCCGACGAGTATCGTAGCGCACTTTGATCTCGGCTTTTTCGCCTGGCATGACCGGCTTGTCGGGAAAGGTCGGCACAGTGCAGCCGCAAGAGCCTTTGGCCTGCTTGATCACAAGCGGTTCATTCCCGTTGTTCACAAAAGTGAAAACGCGGAAAGGGTCTGAATTTTGTTCGATGGTACCGTAATCCAGCATCTCTTGTTCAAATTGCAGGCCGGGTCCTGCGACTGTTCCCTGGGCAAAAAGGAAAGTCACACACAACAGGAGTGCGGGGAGGAGAATGATCTTTTTCATGGATGTCACTTTATGAATTAAGCTTGGTTCAAAACAAAATTAGGCCCATGAGCCCGGATTAGAAAGTTTTCCCTGGGCTATTTGGTTAAAGGGCTGTTAATCCTGTCATTCCTGTTTTCAGTCCAGAAAACAGAATGTTGGGGCCCGGGATCCGGGTAATTTTTCCGGGTTTGTCTGAAGAACAACAATAAACCCACAGTATTGCCCTAACTTGCCGGCTATTTCAAAATATAATTACATCGATAATCCAACTGAAGAACCAACATTTGCTAACACAAAGACAGG
This sequence comes from uncultured Saprospiraceae bacterium, assembly GCA_964640855.1. Lineage (GTDB taxonomy): Bacteria > Bacteroidota > Bacteroidia > Chitinophagales > Saprospiraceae > JAJDFU01. The sequence continues at coordinate 27,948 of CAZXIX010000041.1, read as the reverse complement.
GACAACCTGCCAGCAAAGATTCTGATCATTTTTTCCATCACCAAACACTCACTTGTATGAAGTACTTTTCAAGGCTTGGTATGCTGCTTGGCCTAATCCTCCTTGCGGGGGCTGTCCAGGCGCAATTTACCGTTACGGGAAACGTAACGGATCCAACGGATGAGCCTCTGATCGGAGTTACGGTCATCGTAGAAGGTACTACCCGAGGTACCGTTTCCGATCTCGATGGCAATTTTGCGATCGAAGTACCGGGCGACGAAGGAACGCTTGTTTTGTCCTACACCGGTTTCAAGTCATTGGAAATACCGGTTTCTCCTTCCGATAATGTGGTCCAGGTCTCCATGGAGGAAGACTTTGCCCGACTGGAGGAGGTGGTCGTGACCGGCCTGGCCTCCGGAGTGAAACGGGCCAACGCCGGTAATGCCGTCACCTCGATAAATGCCGAGGAACTTCACGGGCAAACCCAACAGCAGTCCGTTGACAACGCTCTTTTCGGCAAAATTCCGGGGGTGCAGATGAGCGCCAATTCAGGAGCTCCCGGCGGAGGCGTCAACGTTCAACTCCGCGGGGTATCTACCCTGGGGGCAGGGTCCTCTCAGCCGCTTTACATCATCGACGGAGTATACGTCAACAACTCCACCATCCGAAACGGCCGTACCCAGGTATCCGGAGCCAACGGCGGCCAGAACGCTACCTCGCAGGACGGCAGCTCCAACCGGATCGCCGACATCAACCCCGACGACATCGAGAAAATTGAAGTCCTGAAAGGACCTTCCGCTGCGGCCATCTACGGGACCCGAGCCAATGCGGGGGTAATCATCATCACCACCAAGAAAGGAACAACCGGCGCGCCGCGCATTTCCCTTTCTCAAGACATTGGTGTGGCCCAGGGCCAGAATTTCCAGAATTTTGACGACTGGGATGCTGCCAAGGTGGAAGCCTTCTACGGAACCGGCGACCGGGGCGCTCTCGAACAGCAGCGCCTGGCCGAAGCACAGGCCGAAGGACGCATCACGGACTGGGAAGAGTTTTTCTATGGCGACAACGCCCTGCTTTCCAATACCCAACTGAGCATCTCCGGCGGAAGCGAAGTAGTGAACTATTACGTTTCCGGGGGATGGACCTCAGAGGAGGGTATCGTGCGTAATACCGGCTTCGACCGCTACTCCATCCGGGCCAATGTCGGAGCCCGGCTCTCCGACCGGATACGGGTTTCTCTCAACACCAACTACGTACGCTCCGAAAACCAGCGGGGTTTCACCGGAAACCAGAACAACACAGGCGGGTCCATCGGTTACAACATCGCCTACACCCCGACCTATGCCGACCTGTTTCCGGATGAGAACGGAAACTATCCCAACAGTCCTTATTTCAATGACAACCCGATCGCCGTTGCCGATTTGGGACGGAACGAACAGGCGGTCGACCGCTTCATCACCGCGGCCGATTTTGAATGGGACATCTTTACCACCAACAAAACCGGATTGAAGTTCAAAGTGAACGGAGGGGTGGATTATTTGAGCGGCAACACCCTCGTCTATTTCCCGGAAATCCTGCAGCACCAACAAGCCCAGGCCAACCCGGGCGATGTGATGCACGGCCGCCAGGACGACCTGAATACCAACATTCAGGGTTTTCTGGTCTTCAATGCGGACATTGGCAACAGCGGAATCACCTCTACCACTTCTGCCGGGGCGGTCCGTCTCGATCAGCGCAGAGTATTTCAGCTGACGCGCGGACGCGGTCTTTCGGCCGGCCAGACCAACTTGTTCTGGGCACGGGTCGTTTCGATCCAGGACCAGGAAGAGGCAACCGTTACCGACGTAGGGTTTGTCATTCAGGAGGATTTGAACTGGAAGGACCGGATCGCCGTCTCGTTGGGGATTCGTTTCGACAAGTCCACCCTCAACCGGGATCAAGACCGATACTATGCTTTCCCCAAGGCCTCGCTGGCCCTGAATCTGCATAACTTCTTCGACCTGGGCTTTGCTGATCAGGTTAAGCTTCGTGCGGCTTACGGCGAAACCGGGGGTCTGCCCAACTTTGGACAAACCTTTGAATCGCTCGATGCGCAGCTGATCGCCGGGCAGACCGGAGCCCAGGTCGGTACCCGGGCTGTTGATCCCGACCTGATTCCTGAAACTTCTGCAGAATTTGAGTTCGGTGTAGATCTCGGATTTCTGAACAACCGGCTCACGTTTGAAGGAACCTACTATAATAAGGTGGTCCGTGATCTGATCCTGGACAGCCAACTTCCCGAATCCGCAGGACAAACCATTCTGGCAACCAATGCCGCAGATCTTGTTAACCGGGGATTCGAACTCAGCCTGGGAGCTAATCCGGTCCTCTCCGAAAACTTCAACTGGTCTTTCCGGATCATGTATTGGCAAAACCGCTCGGAGATCACCCGGTTGGACGTACCGACTCAAACAACCGGCGGATTCGGACCCTCGCTCGGAACTTACGTATTCGCTGAAGGGCTCTCCCCAACGCTTATCGTGGGTAACCCCAATACGGGCACCGATACCCAAGACACGCCGCTGGGCCTGACTCCCTACGGAGACCGGCAGCCGGATTTCAGTATGTCCTGGTTTAACCAGATCACTTTCCTGAAGAATTTCGATTTCACCTTCTTGTTCCACTATCAAGAGGGTGGAAATGCCATCAACCTATCGGCTCTGCTTTGGGACCTGGGAGGAACGACACCCGAAGGATTGGACTTCGCAAACCAACGCGTTGCTGAATGGTCCGGAGGAAATACCGGCGTGTACATCCAGCCTACCAGCTATCTGAAGCTGCGGGAACTCGGTCTATACTACACGATCCCGTTGCAGAACAGCATCCTGAAGCGGATCAAGCTGGGAGGTTCGGCCAACAACTTGCTTTTGTGGACCAACTACGGCAGTTACGATCCCGAAGTATCCAACTTCGGTACGCAGCCGGTAACGGGTAACATCGAAGTAACTCCTTACCCCAGCTCTCGCCGCCTGTTCTTCCACGTCAAACTCGATTTTTAATCTGAAAACGAAAGCAGTATGAATTTCAAACATAAATTTTCGCTGGTCCTCACCTTCACACTCGGCCTGCTGGCTTTCTCCGCCTGCGAGATCGATGAGGTGACCGACCCCAACAATCCCTCTCTGGGAAGCGTGCTCAATGGAGCCTCCAAAGCCGAACTTCAGGGTTTGATCACTGGCCTGGAAGCCCGCCACCGGGAATATTTTGACAATGCCACCGAGATGTTTGGTTGTTTCGGCCGGGAGGTCTGGGCTTTCTTCGGCTCCGACCCGCGCTTCACCGTAGACTGGCTGGGGATTAACATCACCGAAACCTACCCGGACTTTTTTGCTTCCGGGGGAACGTACGTTTCGCCTTATTTGGCCGTCAAGCAGGCGAATGTCATCCTCGATGCAGCTGATAATACGGATGTGCTCACCGCCGAAGAGGCCAATGGGCTATCCGGCTTCGCCAAAACGATCAAAGCCTACCAATTACTCTGGCCCTTGCTGCAGCAAGGCGAAAAAGGCATCCGGGTCGACGTAGCCGATTTCAATAACCTGGGCCCGCGCGTTAACTTCGATCAGGCCCTGACGGAAATCCGTCGGATTCTCGACGAGGCCAACGGCGAACTCAACCAGGGAGGGAGTTCTTTCTTCTTTACCCTGTCTTCCGGCTTCGAAGGTTTCAACACTCCGGCCACCTTTGCGCAGGTAAACCGCGCCATCGCCGCCCGGGCAGCCTTGTATGCGGAAGACTGGGCCGCTGCGCAGGCTGCATTGGCCGATTCCTTCATCGATGCCCAGGTCGACGCCGGTTCTGCCGATAAGATGATGGTAGGCCCGCAGCACGTTTACGGAGAAGCTCCGGATATCAATAATCCCCTTTTCTATCCGCTGGATCGGGAGACTTCTACCATCCTCGTTGTACACCCGGCTGTGATCGAAGACGCTTTGCCGAACGATGGTCGCCTGGCCAAATTTGCCGAAAGGGTTGAAAATCCCGCTACCAACGGTAACCTGCCGGACCTGGAAGGAAGGTATCAGGATGCCCGCTGGGCAACCAATACCAGCCCGATCCCTTTCATCCGCAATGAAGAATTGATCCTGATCAGCGCCGAAGCGGAAGCCCGCCTCGGCAATACCGGGGAAGCGGTCAACCTGATCAATGTGGTGCGCAATACCTGGGGGGTCGGAGATTATACCGGCGGTACCTCCGAAGACGAACTGATTGACGAAATTCTGTTTCAGCGCCGCTACTCACTCTGGGCAGAAGGCGGTCACCGTTGGGTGGATCTGCGCCGCACGGGACGTCTGAACGCAACCTATGTGGACCTGCGGGACGGGGGCAACCTCTTCACAGATGTAGCCGCCCGAACCTCTGAGAATTTCTGATCCCGGAAAATGATCCACGGGATGGCGCAGAGGCTTTCCGGATAAGAGAATAATCGAATCCGTTCTATCCTCCGGATCGCCCTCTTTTGCCAGAATAAAAGAACGGAAGCCGCTCCTCTTCAAGAGAGAGCGGCTTCTTTTTTGAACGAAATGGGTTATTAACTGCTTTTACTAAGGAGGATATTCAAAAAGCCTGTGGCTTTTTGCTTCTCATTATCCGGAAAATCCACCATCCAAACCCGAATGGCCCAGATTGATGGACGATCCATGACTATTGTCATAACAAAATTTGGGGCATTTTTTTATATTTTTGTGCTGCTTTAGAGGTCGGAGTCCATATCCGGCGAAAGTTCTTTTTTTAAGATTGCAATAGTTCACTCCCATGCTTGAACCATCCCTGGCAAACGAGGCCGTTAGTAGCCCCATTCATCCTGGAACGGGCCTGACGTATGAAGAGATTCGCAAAGATTTTGAGTTGTGTTGCATCAGTAGAGAAGCCAGCCTGATCGCCCGGAAGGAAGTTTTGACGGGCAAGGCCAAATTCGGCATCATAGGTGATGGAAAAGAAGTACCCCAGGTTGCGCTCGCACGCTTTTTCCGTCCGGGAGATTTCAGGTCAGGCTATTACCGCGACCAGACCTTCCATATGGCACTGGATCTCTGTAGCCTGGAAGCCTTTTACGCCCAATTGTATGCGGATGTGGAGAATGACCCCTTCAGCGGAGGGCGGCAGATGAACAATCACTTCGCCACGCCTCTGCTCGACGAGAAGGGCGAATGGCTCGACCATACCCAAACGTACAATATCTCGGCTGACATTTCCAGCACCGCCGGCCAGATGGCCCGGGCGCTCGGGCTGGCCCTGGCTTCCAAAAAATATCGGGAAAGCCCCGAAGAGGTGCAGGAAGGATTTTCGTTAAATGGCGATGAAGTGGTCTTCTGCACCATCGGAGACGCCAGTACTTCGGAGGGTATTTTCTGGGAAACCCTGAATGCAGCCGGCGTCATGCAGGTCCCGCTGGCCGTTTTGGTCTGGGACGACGGGTACGGCATTTCGGTGCCCGTAGAATATCAAACGACGCGCGGCAGCATCTCCAAAGCAACCTCCGGTCTTCAGGGCGAAGAGGGTGAAAGCGGCATCCGGATTTTTGAAGCGAAAGGCTGGGATTATCCTGCCCTTCTGGAGACCTACCAGGAAGCCATCGAACTATGTCGCAAGGATCACCGGCCCGTGTTGATCCACGTACAGGAGATCACCCAGCCCCAGGGGCACTCCACTTCCGGCTCACACGAACGTTATAAAAGTAAAGAAAGACTTGCCTGGGAGGCCGAATTCGATTGCATTGAAAAAATGGCTGACTGGATCATGGCCGAAGAAATTCTCAGTGCCGAGGAAGTCAACGAGATTCGGCAGGCCGCCAAAAAAGCAGCCCGGGCGGGAAAAGATCGCGCCTGGAAAGCCTACAATAAGCCCATCTCTCAGACGCTGAGTACATTGAAATCCTTGTTGGAGACCTTGCCACAAGTTGAGGATGCTGAATTGGCAAACCTGAAAAAGGAACTGGAAAGAATGCGGCACCCTCAATTCTACGAGTTGGTGCGGCAAGCGAGGCGTATACAGGCACGCTACCTGGCACTGGGGTATCATCAGGAGCTCATCCCCTTGCGAGACTGGATTGTTGCCCACAAGGAGGAAGGAAATTCCCGATACGATTCCCATCTGTACAGCCATTCGGAGCAGGCAGCCTTGCGTGTACCAATCATCCCGGCGAAATACGCCGATGACGCCCCCTTGAAGAATGGATTTGAGATCCTCAATGCCTTTTTTGATCGAGCCCTCGCTGAATACCCCAACCTGTTTGCCTTTGGCGAAGATGTCGGAAAGATCGGCGATGTCAACCAGGGTTTTGCCGGTATGCAAAAGAAATACGGTGAAACCCGGGTCTTCGATACCGGTATTCGGGAATGGACGATCATGGGCCAGGCCATCGGTATGGCTATGCGGGGATTGCGCCCTATTGCCGAGATCCAGTATCTCGACTATCTCATCTACGGTCTGGAGCCTTTGATGGATGACCTGGCGACGCTCCGCTGGCGAAGCGTAGGCATGCAAAAGGCGCCGGCCATCATCCGGACGCGCGGCCACCGCCTCGAGGGGATCTGGCACGCCGGCTCTCCATTGGGCGTGATCCTGAACGCTTTGCGAGGCATGCACATTCTGGTACCGCGAAACATGACACAGGCCGCAGGTATGTACAATACGCTGCTCCAAAGCGATGATCCCGCACTCGTGATCGAATGTCTGAACGGATATCGCCTCAAGGAAAGATTGCCCGAAAATCTCGGTCAGTTTACTGTCCCGCTGGGGATTCCCGAAGTACTCCGGCCAGGTACCGATCTCACCTTGGTGACTTACGGAAGCTGCGTCCGGATAGCCCAGGAAGGCATCGACCTGCTTGAAAAACAGGGAATTTCCGTCGAACTGATCGATGTGCAGACTCTGTTGCCTTTCGACCTGGAAAATCGAATTCTGGCATCCGTCAAGAAAACGAACCGCTTGCTGCTGCTGGATGAAGACGTACCCGGAGGAGCCTCCGCCTACATGATGAGGGAAGTACTGGAGCGGCAGGGCGCATATCGTTACCTGGACTCCATGCCGGCCACATTGACTGCCAAGGCGCACCGCCCCCCGTATGGATCGGACGGAGACTATTTCACCAAGCCATCGGCCGAGGACGTTTTTGAAACCGTATACCGGATCATGGGCGAAGCTGAACCCGAACGCTTTCCGGCTCGCTTTTCATAGATCCTCCCCGATCAGCAAAGGCATCCGGTTCGGTCTGCCCTGACCGTCCCAGCGGATGATCAGCCAATACATGCCATCCGGCAATTCCGGCAAAAGGATCTCCCATAGGTTTTCTCCGGCCCTCCCTGGCAAATTCCCCGCCAAAGGGAAGGTTCTTCCCAATAGATCCACCAGGAAACAGGATCCTTTTTCTGCCCTTCTCAGATGCATATTCAGGAAAACCCGGCCTCGGCTCGGGTTGGGGTACAGAGAAAAAGAAACGGTGGGGTCGGGCTTGGCCGGCAAAGAGGTAGCCTGATCCGGTAGCACCGATATGAAGTCGGGATAAAGGGCAAAGAAGCTTTTCCCCTGGGCCTTTACTTTCAGGACGCCCCTGGACAGGCTGTCCTGGATCTGCGGCGCCAGAAACCGGACTTCTCCCGTGTTAGCTGCAGTAGCCAGGGTGTCTTCGAAAGTGAGCCCCCCATTTCTTGAAAAAAGGAGAAGGACCGAATCGGCAAGGACAGCCGCTTCGTTCGTAGCGGCTACCTCCCAGAAGAGCGTATAAGCCCTCCCGCTTATCCATGTCCGGGGGGTGGCAAAGGGCAAGATCTGAAAGGGCCCGGCCTGATCCGTCACTTTCATCTTCAACAACCCGGACCCTACCCCTCCGGCCTGATCCCGAACCGTCAAGCGAAAATTCAGGTCCCGCGGATATTCCGGCAGCCCCTCTCCGGGTCGGACGTCCTCTCCCAGTAAAAAAGGGATGCGGGGGAAACTCCTTCTGCTTTCTGGCTGGGACGGAAAGGACCGAAACAGGGGGGCGCTTCCGAAAACAGAATCCAGGGGGGTCTGAGGACCTACGTCCCATTGCTCCCAGCAATAGGTAAGTGAATCCGCCTCCAGGTCAAAGGCCCCACCCTCCAGCTCGAAGGGGGTACCGAACGGAAGCACCTCTCCTGCCGGCAGGAAAACTTGCGGATCGGTATTTCCGCCAGGCTTTCTTTCCCCACAGGTTTTGCCTTCGGTTCTGCGCGTATGCCGGGCGATCTGGATCTGAGAAACGGCATGGAAATAGGCATCTACCTGCGAGGCCAGATTATTCTCCTGACACAATCCCGCATAGCTCATGATCGTAGATCCGCTTCCCGGCTCGAAAGGAACCGGACTGGTAAAACCACAATTGTTGAAAGTGTGCTCCGCGCTCAATTGGTGGCCCAATTCGTGAGCAAAAAAGTCCAGGAAAAACCGGTCGTCTCCGGGATCGGGAAAGGAAGAAAAGCCTCCGGCTTTTCGGCGATCATCGCATACGCCGCCCAGCAAGGCCGCACCCGACTCGCCTATGCTGAAGACGTGCCCCAGGTCATAATTATTGACTCCCAGGTAACGATTGAAAAGCTCGGTATTACCCAGCAACAAATCCCCTGCGAAAGGATCGGTATCGGGATTGTCGAAAAAAAGCGTGTCATTCCGGGGCACGAGCTCGAACCGAATATTCAGATCGCGTTCGAAAATGGCATTGACCCGGTTCAGGGCAGTCACCATTGCGGCCAGGGTTTTAGCTTTATCCCCGTCAAAATAGCGGGAGTATTCGCCGGTTGCCGCAATCGCCAGCCGATAGAGAATAAGAGTATCTCCGAAAGAAATCCAGGATAGGCTATCCGGGGCGGAACCCCTGGGCTCGCCGGACGGGGCCCGGCAGAAGAGGGGTTTGAGATGGGATTGCCTGTTTTCACCCTGCGAAAGGTAAAAACCCGCCTGAGGAGATACAGACCAACCTGCTGAGCCAAACACCCGGATATGTAAACCATTCGGCCCGAAATCCAGTCGAACCTGCTGATCGGGCTTATCCAGCATGTGCCCCTTGAAGATCCGAATACCCGGATAACGAGAAGAAAGAGAGGCCGGGAGAAGAGTCGTATCTTCTTGCAGGATCGCCCATTCGGTAGTCCCATCGGGGCGGGGCAAAGGAAACCGGAAAAGGCTTTTTTGCCAGAAAGAAACAAGTCGCTCCGTGTTTAGAGTCCACTTTCGAGCCTCTTTCTGATCCTCCGACCCCAGATCCGACCAATAGACGGGTTGACTGTAAAGCTCCGTACAGGTCATTCCCCCAAAAGCGAGGAAACAGCAGAGGCTGGCGAAAAAGAAATGATTCATGAGATTCACTCCATGAAATTAGGGAATTCCCCTCCGGAATGGAATCCGGTCCCAGCTCCGGTCTAATTTTGACAGAAAATGCCGACCCTCCTCTGGAGGACCGGCATCTCTCTCACCCCAAAAAAGGAATCCACTAAGAGGTAATCAATTCTTTAGGTCCTGCTTCAATAATCTTGCGGTCAGCGAGTTTGGCAAATTGGTCAAAGTTCTTGCGGAACTGGGAAGCCAGATCGGCCGCCGTTTTGTCGTACTGCTCGGGATCCTCCCAGGTGTTTCTCGGATTGAGAATCTCGTTGGGTACATCGGGGCAATGCTTAGGCATGCGAAGGCCGAAGACATTATGCGTTGAGTAGGCCACATGATCCAGATTGCCGTCCAGCGCGGCATGGATCATAGCCCGGGTGTACTTGAGCTTGATCCGCGATCCTACGCCGAAGCTCCCCCCGGACCATCCCGTGTTGACAAGCCAGACATTTGTATCGTGTTGAACCATCTTCTCACCCAGCATTTCGGCATAGCGCGTGGGGTGCAGGGGCATGAAAGGAGCGCCGAAGCAAGCAGAGAAGGTAGCTTCCGGATCCACCACCCCCGCTTCGGTACCCGCCACTTTGGCCGTATAGCCCGAGATGAAATAGTACATGGCTTGTTCCGGACTCAATCTGGAGATGGGGGGCAATACACCGAAGGCATCGGCTGTCAGAAAGAAAATGTTGCGCGGGTGACCGCCCACGGAGGGAGTCAGGGCATTTTCGATGTGGTAAATCGGATAAGAAACCCTCGTATTTTGAGTAATATGGTCATTCTCATAATCCGGTACCCGGGTGTTTTCGTGGAAAACGATGTTTTCCAGGATGGCGTGATGCTTGATGGCCCGATAGATCTCCGGTTCTTTCTCTTCGCTCAGATCGATGGTCTTGGCATAGCAGCCGCCTTCAAAATTGAAAACGCCTTCGTTGGACCAGCCGTGCTCGTCGTCGCCGATCAGCCGTCGTTTGGGATCGGCTGACAAAGTGGTTTTGCCCGTGCCGGAAAGGCCAAAAAATATGGCGGTATCGCCCTTTTCACCCATGTTGGCCGAGCAGTGCATAGCCAGCACGTCGTGTTGAGTCGGAAGGAGGTAATTCAGAGAAGCGAAAATCCCTTTCTTGATTTCCCCCGTATAACCGCTGCCTCCCACGATGGCAATTTGCTTGGAAAAGTTCAGGATGGAAAAATTGTGCTGCCGGGTGCCGTCTACGGCCGGGTCGGCATGGAATCCTGGTGCACAGATCACTTTCCAGTCGGGTTGAAAACTCATCAGTTCTTTAGCCGAAGGGCGGAGGAACATATTGTAGACGAACATATTGCTCCAGGGATATTCGGTGACGATCCGCACATTGTACCGGTAATTGGGATCTGAACAAACGTAGGCGTCCCTGACGAAAACATCCTTCCCCTCAAAGTAAGCGGTGATCTTTTGGTAGAGGTTATCGAACACCTCCGGCGATACCCCTTCGTTTATGGGATTCCAATCCACCGTATGCTCTGTGAGTTCATCCCGAACGATGAAGCGGTCCTTGGGACTGCGACCGGTGAATTCTCCGGTTTTCACGGCCAGCGCTCCGGTATTGGACAGAACACCTTGACCGCGCTTAATGGTTTCCTCAACCAGCTCTTCCGGGCTTAGATTCCAAAAGCACTGCTTGTAATTCCTAATACCCAAATCTTCCAGGTTTGCACTTGGGTCATTGATTCCAAACTTAAGCATTCAATCTTTTTTTATAGGGAATTGAAAAATTATGCTTTTAAGGGTATGCCAGACAGGTTGGGCAAAGCCCTTTCGCTCATTTTGATGGGGCTATCGGGAGGGAAAATCCTTTCTGTCACGTCCGTAATTTCTCTCAGACCCGTCGCAAAGCCTATGAAAAAGATCATCGCCTCCTCCAAAATAATCATTCATAGGGCTTGTGATCGGTTTCCCTCCCATTTTCTTTTCCTTTGGCTTCCTTCCCTGGATACCGTCTTGGGAGTTTTACCCGGTCATTGAAGCAGAATAGAAGCCACCCCACTTTTGTGAGGAACCTCGTATGTTTAAAATGGATGAGCAGGGCTTTTATTGTATGAAAAGGCCGTACACCCGAAGGGCAATTTTCAATTTGGTCGGGCCTCATTTGTACCTTTATCCGGATCATGGGAGTGCTCATGGGTTTGGCTTATCAGACATGTAGAGTCAGCCGGCTGCTCTGTCGAATAGCCCGGGGAATCGGTCGAAAGCCCCGGTGCCTTTTCGGAAAAGCGCTATTTTAACTTTTCAAAACATAAATCCAATCATGATCAGAACCATTTTCCCGGGCCTTTGCCTGGTTTTTTCCAGTCTGACCATTAGCCAGGCTCAGCTGGCACCCGAATTGCGTTTAGGAGTTGAGGATGTTGAATTTCCACTTCGCTTTTTATCCTCCGACGAAATGGGAGGGCGCCGTACCGGATCTCCCGGAAATGAACTGGCCGCCCGTTTTATCGCGTCCTACCTCCAAAGTTGGGACTATGCCACCCCGCCCGGACAAGAAAACTATTTCCAGGTAGTACCTTTTCGAAAGAGCATCCCGGCTCCTTTCGGGACCTTAAAACTTGGAAAGCAGGAATACAAACAGTCAGAGAACCTGGTCTTGATCAACAGCCCGGGTACCTCGTTGAAAACCAAGGCGGTATTTGCCGGCTACGGATGGATCGATGAAGATGCCGGCCACAACGATTATCAGGACATTGATGTGGAAGGAAAGCTGGTAATCGTGCTGCCCGGCACCCCGGAAAGCCAATCTCCCCAAGCCGTCGTGGGCGCTATGGCCAAAAAAAGGGAATGGGCTCAGGCGAATGGGGCTGCCGGGTTGATCGAACTCTATCGTCTCAATATCCCCTGGCAGATCTGGGTCAATTATTTCGGTCGGGAATCCATCAGCCTTCGGGAAAAGGAAGGAGAACCGTCCAACGACTTTTACTACGGATGGATCAAGGAAGACGAAGTTGGCGAACTGGCCGAAGCCGAAAAGGAAGGAAAAGCCATCAAGGCCAAATTGGAAGCGGGCAAGGCCCAGACCATCGATTTCACATCGCCCAACGTGATGGGTATATTGGAGGGCAGCGACCCGGAACTAAAGAATGAATATGTTATTTTAACCGCTCATTTCGACCACGTCGGCATTGGTCGGGAAGCAGGTGGGCCCTACAGTCCGAAGGACAGCATCTTCAACGGGGCCCGTGACAATGCTTTCGGAACGGTCGCCTTGCTGAATGCGGCCAAGTGCTTCGCCCAGGAGCCACCCGCCCGGTCCATTATCATCCTGGCCGTGACAGGAGAGGAAATAGGCTTGCTGGGAAGTCGCTACTACGCGGATCATCCCATCATCCCTCTGGAAAAAACGGTTTTTAACGTTAATACCGATGGTGCCGGATACAACAATACCCAGGCCATTTCGGTATTTGGGCATGGCCGTACCGGCATCGACGAAGAAATTGAATCGGGTTCTGCTGCCGTCGATCTGGAAGTAGTGGTAAACCCCGCTCCCGAGCAAAACCTTTTCGATCGTTCGGATAATGTATCCTTTGCCGCCAAAGGAGTGCCTGCCCTGACGATAAGCCCGGGTCTGGATTCCTTTGACGAAGAGATAGGCAAATACTATCATCAAACAGCTGACGAAGCCGAATCCGTAGATATGGAGTATTTCCTGAAGTACTGCCAGGCTTTCATCCAGATTTCTCGCAAAGTGGCCAATAAAAAGGAAAGGCCCTTCTGGGTACCGGGCGACAAGTACGAGGAGGCCGGAAAAAAATTGTACAACCAGCCTTGATGGAGTTTGTACATCCGGAAGTCTTTCAGAACGAGGGTTGGGGGTTCTCAATCCTCGTTTTGCTTCCCGGGATAAACTTTCTCTCCGCCATTGATCGAGAAACTCCAACTCAGGGCAACCGTCTTTTCGAGATGACGGGCCACGCTACAATATTTATCCACTGAAAGAGATAAAGCTTTTTCCACCTTTCTCGGGTCCAATTCTCCGGAAAGCCGATAGTGGAGGTGAATTTCGGTGAACAGAGACGGATGCTGGCCTTCTTGGCGTTTCCCCTCCAATTCAATGTCAAGGTTGTCCAGAGGCTGACGCATTTTCCGAAGGAATTCCACGACATCCATGGCGCTGCAGTTTCCTAATGCGCTGGCCAGCAGCTCCATGGGCCTCATACCCAGCCCTTGCCCTCCGATTGGGGGAGCCCCATCGGCCAGCACGGTATTTCCATTTTCGTTTCGGGCCTCAAAGTGGACCTGGTCATTCAGTCTGCGTATGGTGATTTTCATGGCTTGGTATTCAACTGTATCGGTTGGGATCATAAGAAACGGAAAGTTATTCAAATGCATCATAGGCCGGGCTCAAACCATAGGCACCCCCTCACCTCAAGGCTTTCGGTTATGCAACTGGCCGGCGGAAATCCGCTCGCCATCCCTTGAAAAGCCTTTCGACGTCATTGGGAGGACAGTTTCTACCGAATCAATACCGCTTGTCCGCGGGAATTGGGAAAAGACTTGCGAATTGGTCCGCCAATCGCTACATTTATCTTATCAACTGCACTTCATCTTGAATCGCGGCTTGATTTTATACAGAAGGGTCGAGAGAACAGGCTCGTTGACACCCTGGCAACCTGAAAAAATTTAAGGTGCCAAATCCTGCCGGAGGACCGATAATGGGCCCGGAACTATAAAATCAACTATCTCATGATCTTCCATTTCTCTTTTTCCCAGCCGCTCTCCCCGGTTCTACCCGCTCCAGGATATCCGATGGATACCAAGAGATGCATTTCCTGTTGTTGTAATTAATCCTTGCGCCAAATGAAGTTTTGGCCGGGCCGGGGCACGCTTGTACCCCGGGATTCAGGCATATAACCTTTACTATCATTCTTAAAACTCAAAACCATGTCCGATTTAAAATTTGAAACGCTCCAGTTGCACGCTGGACAGGAAGAGGTGGAAACCACCACTCGATCCCGGGCCGTACCTATTTATCAAACCACATCTTACACGTTTGAAAGCTCCGAGCACGGGGCCCGGCTTTTTGCGCTGGAAGAGTTCGGCAACATCTACACGCGGATCATGAATCCGACGACGGATGTTTTCGAAAAGCGGGTGGCGGCGCTGGAGGGCGGTGTGATGGCACTGGCCACCGGATCCGGGCAAGCGGCTCAATTCCTGGCGCTCAACAATATCCTCCAGGCAGGAGACAACTTCGTCAGCAGCCCCAATCTCTACGGCGGTACTTACAATCAATTCAAGGTAGCCTTCAAACGTCTGGGCATCGAAGTCCGATTTACCGAAGGTGAACGGCCGGAGGATTACGCCAGGCTGATCGATGAAAATACGAAAGCCATTTATACGGAGACCATCAGTAATCCGCGCTATTCCATACCGGATTTTGAGGGGTTGAGCGCGGTAGCGAAGGAGCACGACATCCCTTTTTTCGTTGACAACACCTTTGGCGCCTGCGGCTACCTGTGCCAGCCCTTGAAGTGGGGTGCGAATGTTGTGGTCCAGTCGGCTACCAAGTGGATCGGAGGCCATGGCACTTCCATCGGCGGCGTGATCGTCGATGGCGGAAACTTCAACTGGGGCAACGGGAAGTTCCCTCAGTTCACCAAACCTTCAGAAGGCTATCACGGCCTGGTTTTCTGGGATGTATTCGGTCCGGAAGGTCCTTTTGGCAACGTAGCCTTCGCCATCCGGGCGCGGGTGGAAGGATTGCGGGATTACGGTGCAGCGCTAAGCCCGTTCAACTCCTTTTTGATGCTGCAGGGATTGGAGACGCTTTCGCTACGGGTACAACGCACAGCTGACAATGCACTGGCTCTGGCTCAATGGCTGGAAAAACATCCCAAAGTGGATTCCGTGGCCTACCCCGGGCTCAAGAACCATCCGATCCACGAGACGGCCAAAAAATACCTGCAAAACGGATTCGGCGGGGTTCTTTCGTTTAAGGTCAAGGGAACCAAAGAGAACGCCACCCATTTCGTAGACAGCTTGAAACTCATCAGCCATCTCGCTAATGTGGGCGATGCCAAAACCCTCATCATACAGCCTTCCGCCACGACGCACCAACAACTCAGCGAAGCCGAGCAACTGGCTGCCGGCGTGGAGCCCAACGCCTTGCGGGTTTCCGTGGGCATCGAACACATCGACGACATCATTGCGGATTGTGAGCAAGCCTTTTCGGTCATTCCCGAACCCGAACTGGTAAGCTGATTTCCGATAAAAATCAGTTTAAGCACTATGCGACAAGAAACCTTCCCCGGCCCATTCGAGCTGGAGTGCGGCGAATCTCTCCCCGAACTTAAGGTGGCTTATCACCTGTGGGGAGATCCGTCCCGACAGCCCGTCATTTGGGTGTTCCATGCCCTGACAGCCAACTCGGACGTCAGCGAGTGGTGGCCCGAACTTTTTGGAAACGGAAAATTGCTGGATCCGGACAAGTTCTGCATCCTTTGCGCCAACATGCTCGGATCGCCCTATGGCACCACCCATTCGGGTGATTTTCCGAGCCCCGAGGCCTTTCCCCTGATCACGATAAAGGATATGGTGGCTGCCCATCGACTTTTGGCCGACAAACTCGGTATCGGGCAGATCTCTCTGGGCATCGGGGGCAGCATGGGAGGCCAGCAACTGCTGGAATGGAGTGTGCAGGAGCCGGGAAGGTTTTCTTACATCGTACCTCTGGCCACCAATGCCAGGCATTCGCCCTGGGGCATTGCCTTCAACGAAACCCAGCGCATGTCCATTCTGGCCGGCCGGGCGCGAGGGGGCGAAGAGGGAGCCCGCATGGGTCTGGAAGCGGCCCGGGCGATCGCTCTCCTCTCCTATCGGCATTATCACGCCTATCGCCTGACCCAATCGGAGGATTCCGACGAAGAATACCAGAATTTCAAGGCCTCCAGCTACCAGCAATACCAAGGGTTGAAACTCAGTCGCCGGTTCGATGCCCATAGCTATTTCTGCCTGACCAGAGCCATGGACAGCCATAATCTGGGCAGAGGTTGGGGAGGGGTCGATCAGGCGCTTTCCCGCATTACGGCTAAAACGATGATCATTGGAATTGATTCGGATCTCTTGTTTCCACTGGCCGAGCAGGTGGAATTGGCTGAAAAAATCCCGGATGCCCGACTTTATGTGATCGAAAGCACCTTTGGACACGACGGATTTTTAGTAGAATTGGAGTCTATTGGCGCTGTCGTCATGGCATTTCTGGAAGACCGGATCGAAGGAGCTGCTTTTTCGGCCAACGGCTTGGCGCCCAGATTGGGATCCATCGCCCTTCCGGGAAGCGAAACCTTTTGATGACCCTGGCTTATGAAAGCAGAAAGGCCGATCTTAAGGTCAGGCGTATCCGACCAGGGGCGCCCGGATTCAGTATGGAACTATTCATTAATCATCCATCAAAAACCATAACATTATGTCCCTTAAATTAGGAGAAACCGCACCCAACTTTACAGCTCAAACCACCGAAGGGGAGATCAACTTCCACGAATGGTTGGGAGACAGCTGGGGGGTACTCTACTCCCACCCGGCTGACTTTACACCTGTTTGTACGACCGAACTGGGTCGCACTGCAGCACTCAAGGAGGAATTCGCCAAAAGGAAGACCAAGGTAATTGCTCTGAGTGTAGATCCTTTGAAAGACCACATGGAATGGTTGAAAGATATTGAGGAGACCCAGAATGTAAACATGAATTTCCCCATCATCGCCGACGAGGATAAAAAGGTGGCTCAGTTGTATGACATGATCCATCCGGAAGCCACGGAGAAATTTACGGTGCGCTCTGTTTTTGTGGTTGATCCCAACAAAAAGATCCGGCTCACCCTCACCTATCCGCCCAGCACCGGTCGGAATTTCAACGAAATCCTGCGGGTTATCGATTCTTTGCAATTAACAGACAACTACAGCGTGGCCACCCCCGTAGACTGGGTCGATGGTGAAGACGTGGTGATCTCGCCGGCTTTGTCGGACGAAGAAGCCGATTCGAAATTTAAGAAAGGCTATAACAAGATCAAGCCTTACCTCCGCATGACTCCCCAGCCTAACAAGTAAGTCGCTGGTAACCAATCTATTAAAATCAAAACGAAAGCCGGTCCCAAAAGATCGGCTTTCTTCATTCTTCCGGTAATCCCTGCCGGTTCCTAACATTAAGTTTTTGTAACCATTTAAAAAAGGCTGGTCGAGGGTTACCAAGAATAGTAAATTAGCTGTTCGCTAAGATTTTTCCCTTGTGTCAGCACCTCCTGAAAAAACAGGCCGGATTCTTGTATTGGATGAAACCCATCCCGCTTTCTTCGAGCATCTTTCAAAGGATTGGGAGGTGAATTACCAGCCCCGTGCTTCCCGCGAAGCGGTTCTGGAAATATTACCCGCCTACCACGGGTTGGTGGTTCGCAGTCGTATCCGTATCGACGCGGCCTTTCTGGAGCGGGCTGACCAATTGGCCTTTATCGGCAGATTGGGGGTGGGGATTGAACATATCGACCAGGAAGCCTGTGAAGAAAAAGACATCGAGCTGATCACCACCCCGGAGGGCAGCCGCGATACGGTTGCCGAGCATACCCTGGGGCTCATGTTGGGGCTGATGAATCATCTTTTTCGGGCCGACCGGCAAGTCCGGGCCGGTCAGTGGTTGCGCCAACCCAATACCGGGACGGAGCTCAAAGGTAAGACGATCGGACTGCTGGGATACGGAAATATGGGGCAGGCCGTAGCCCGACGGTTGTCCGGATTCAGTGCCCGGGTGATCACCTACGATCGGTATCGGAGCCAATATGGAGACGAATTTGCCCAGGAAGTGGATCTGGAAACCCTGCAGGCAGAAAGCCAGGTTCTGAGTATCCACATCCCCTACCAAAAAGAGAACCATTTTTTCATCAACGGGGCTTTTCTGGATCGTTTCCGGCATCCGATCTTCCTGATCAACACCTCCCGGGGCACGGTGCTCCATACCCAGGATCTGGTAGAAAGGCTTCGCTCGGGACGCGTGCAAGGTGCAGCACTCGATGTGCTGGAATATGAAGAAATGTCTTTTACCCAACTGGATCTGTCCGGCTTACCGGAACCGTTTCAATATCTGAGCTCCTCGGAGCGAGTCATTCTGACCCCTCACATAGCGGGGTGGTCGCATGAATCCGCAGAAGGCCACGCCCGGGTCCTGGCCGACAAGATAGAAGCCCGGTATTCCGGAAAACCCATTGCTCGTATTTCCAAAGTCATCTGAAAATCCCCGGCACGGTCCCATGTTTTCTGTTTCAACCGAATATGATCACCTGATAGTTTACAACCTGACCGAACAGGGACAAGACCTTTTTTTACCCAATGCCTTCGTAGTAAGCCAGGACCAGGAAGGACTTCCGGCCCACATCAAGCAGCGGGCGCTCCCGGATACCATCGGGGCATATGACCTGAAGGCCGACGAAACCACCAACCGCCTCTTCGAACTGATGGAATTGTTGGAGCCGGCCAATCTGGAGGCCAAATTTTCGCCTCGTCGCAAGCGGGTCAGCCTGTCAAGGCTGTGGAATGACCGGGAGATCCGCAAGCTAATGTCCCCCTACATAGACCGTCACCTCAGTCAGTGGCTCGAACTGATCGTCCGCCATGGCTGCTCCCTGAGTATGGAGGCGGAGCGGAAGGTGCTGGTCAGCGATTTCCTGGTGACCTACCCCGGGCATCAATTGGAACCCAAACTCCATTTTCTCAAAACGCCCGAAGGTACGGTTCAATACCGCTTAATGCTGCAGGAAGGCGACCAGGCCTGGCGTATCAGCGCTAGGCAAGTACAGCCCCTGACCAACGAACCGGCCTGGCTTATGGTCGACGGGAAGCTCTACCGATTGATCAACCTGAATGGCAACCTGGTCAAGCCTTTCCGGGAAAAAGACGAGGTAACGATACCGCCGGATAAGGTCAAGACCTATTTCGAAAAGTTCATTCTGAAGGTAGCCGAAAAATCCGAGGTGGAGGCAGAAGGCTTCGAGATTGAACAACACGATGTCCTACGCCGGGCTGAGGTTCGCCTGGTCCAGGATTTTTTGCAGGGGAACTGGGTCCTCACGCTCGATTTCGTCTACGACCATCATACTTTTGAATGGAGCGACCCCAAGGATCAACGAAGCCGACTCATTTTCAACAATGGCGAAGGGGTCCGCATTCTACAGATCAATCGGGACCGGGAGGCGGAAGCAGACTGGAGGTTTAAACTGGAAGCCTGCGGACTGGAAAAGAACGGCAGACACTTTCATCTGCCGCCCGCGGACAGGACCACCGACTGGTCTCTGCCGGAATGGTTGAGCGAGAACAGACGAGTGCTGGAGGAAAAAGGGTTTCAAATCATCCCACCCTCCTGGGAAGACCGCCTCATCACACTCGAAAAGCCCGTCCTTCAACTGGGCCTTTCCAAAGAAAACGACTGGTTCGATCTGAAAGGAGAAGTCCTGGTGGGAGAGCATCGGATCCCCTTTCAGCAGATAGCGCGATTCATCCAGGAAGGCAACCGCTTTTTTCCCTTGCCGGACGGGACCTGCTTCCTCATTCCGGAGGAATGGTTTTCCAAATACAAGGAGGTACTCTCCTTCACCCGCAAGGAAAAAGATCGACTCCGCCTGCACAAAAACAAATACATGCTTTTGCAGGGGCTGGGCCATCCGACCGAAGAACATCAGGCTACCATCCTTCAAAAGCCCTTTGTGCCGTCTGACAAACTCAAGACGACCCTTCGCCCCTATCAGTTGGAAGGGGCCCAGTGGCTGGTCAATCTATACCACAACGGACTGGGAGCTTGTCTGGCCGACGATATGGGGCTCGGCAAAACGCTGCAAACCCTGGCGGTGCTTCTGTATGCCAAAGAAGAAAAGGCAAAACAGCAAGCAGATTCGCCGGCTGTAGAACAGCAGCTCGATCTTTTTAACCCCGCTACCGACCTGGATCGGATCAATCCATTGGGAGCTCTGGTGGTATTGCCGGCCTCCCTGGTATTCAACTGGCAGGAAGAGATAAGGAAATTCGCCCCCCACCTGACCGTTTACGCCCACGTTGGGATCCGCCGGTCGAAGGACCTCAAACTTTTGCAACGCTGGGACATCATCCTGTCGACTTACCAAACCGTGCTTCGGGATGTAGAACTCCTCAGCCAACTGACCTACGAATACATCGTGCTGGACGAAAGCCAGCAGATCAAGAACAGGAACAGCAAGGTTTTCAAATCCATCAGTCAACTGGAGGGCCATCATAAGATATCCCTGAGTGGAACCCCGATCGAAAATTCTCTTTCCGACCTCTGGTCGCAAATGCAGTTCATCAATCCCGATTTGCTGGGAAGCTTTTCCTTTTTCAAAAGGCGTTTCATCACTCCCATCGAGAAAGGAGGGGACGAAACCCGCAAGGAGCAACTCAAAAAGCTGGTCCGCCCCTATCTACTTCGCCGGACCAAGGAAGAGGTTGCCTCAGATCTGCCGGAGCTGACCACCCAGATATTCTGGTGCGAAATGACGAGCGAGCAGAAGAAGCTGTACGAACGGGAAAAATCGGCTGCCCGAAATTACCTCCTGGACAATTACAAAGCAGACGATTTTCAATACCGGGCCATTGTCGTAAAAACCCTAACCCGGCTTCGTCAGCTCGTAAATCATCCTGTCCTTGCCAAACCGGAATACGAGAAGGAAAGCGGTAAATTCAGTAGCGTCCTGGATCATTGGGATCAGGTACGGCGAAGCGGACACAAAGCGCTGTTTTTCAGCTCCATGGTGCGGTTTTTGGAACTCTTCAAGGGTTCTTTCGAGGAACAAGGGCTTCCCTTTGCCTGGCTGAGCGGCCAGACCAGCTCGGCCGATCGGGAAAAACAAGTCAAAGCCTTCCAGTCGGAAAAAGACCTTCAATCTTTCCTCATCTCCATCAAAGCGGGAGGTACAGGCTTGAATTTAACCGCTGCCGATTACGTGTTCATCCTGGATCCGTGGTGGAATCCCTTTATCGAAAAGCAGGCCATTGCCCGGGCCCATCGGATCGGCCAGGAACAAAATGTGATCGCCCTGAAGTTCATTACCCGCGAATCCATTGAGGAAAAGATCCTTCGCCTGCAGGAGCGAAAAACCCAGTTGGTAGAAGACATTCTCGAAACCGGCCCCAAGGCAACTTTCAGCCGGGAAGAGCTGGAATTCCTCTTAACCTAAGAAGAACGGTTACTTTTCTGCTGAACGGCTAACCGCCCGCCTAAAGGCAGCATGTGGATTTTCGAACCCTCGGGTCAGTCCCGATCCAGTATTCCTTTCAGGTCGGCGGGCGAATAATTGACGGATTTGAGGGTCTTGTTGTCCCCGTTGCGAAAAACAAGCCAGTGGCCGTCCACCTCCTGGATGTAACTGTCCATGCCCCGCACCGATTTGTAATACCGGGCCGTCTCCTCCGCCTCTTCGCGGCTGGAGCAGCTTTTGCTCATGTTCGATCGCTGCACCTCGTCGAACAGGTCGCCGAATTTACCCGCCAGGCCGAATTCCAATATGGCTCCGCTCAGTACGTACTGCAGATCGCACAGGGCATCCGCGATTTCAACTAAGTTGCGGTCATCGATGGCTTTGCGAAGCTCTTCCAGTTCTTCTGCCAACAGGTTGACCCTTAATTCACAACGCTCCGGAGCCGGAATGGCAGGGCGTTCGAGTATAGGATGCTGAAAGGTCCGATGAAATTCCGCCACCTTATTCAGCGGATCCGGCTCCTCAAAAACTTTGTGTTCTTTCATAGGGGTAAAGGTAAAAAAGGCTTTTTGCAAAGCTGACCTGGCACTTGGGAACCGTCTTGTAAAAAGCTCTTTGGCAAAGGATAATTTCATCTATTTTTGGGCAACATTAAAGCGGATTGCAGGTTTTCATTTTCCTATATCAACTACTAAGTCATTGGCAGTAAGCAATACCTATTTCGACCTGATCGACCAGACCTTTTACTTCCCGCAGGAAGGGTTTGATCTGGAGAACGGATACTTGACCTTCAACGGCATCCCCCTCATCTATCTGATCCAAAAATACGGGACCCCCATTCGCCTGACCTATCTGCCCAAGATCGGCAGCCAGATCAAAACGGCTCGAAACCTCTTTACACGGGCTATGAAAAGCCTGGGCTACCACGGTAAATATTATTATTGCTATTGCACCAAAACCTCCCACTTCAATTACGTATTGGAGGAGGTTCTCCGGCATGACGTACAATTGGAAACCTCATCGGCTTTCGACATCGAACTGATCCGGAAACTTCATGAGAAAGGAGTCATCTCCAAAGACCTGATCATTATCTGCAATGGTTTTAAGCCTCAGAACTACCTGGAGCAGATCGCCGGGTTGATCAACGATGGCTTTACCAACGTCATTCCTGTCTGCGATAACGATCACGAATTGGATTTTTACGCGAAAAACGTAAAAGGGGCCTGCAACCTGGGTATCCGCATGGCTACGGAGGAAGAACCCAACTTCGAGTTTTACACCTCGCGACTGGGGATCCGCAATTCCAAGGTTGTTCCTTTTGTCAAGGAACGCATACTCGACAACCCCAAATTCAATCTCCGGATGCTCCATTTTTTTGTGGATACCGGCATCAAGGACAGCCTCTATTACTGGGGCGAAATGAAAAAAGCGATCAAGCTTTACTGCGAACTCAAGCGCCTCGTGCCCAGCCTGCACGCCCTGAACATCGGCGGAGGCATGCCGATCCGCAACAGCCTCGGTTTCGAGTTTGACTACAAATACATGATCCGGGAGATCGTCAGCTTAATCAAGGAATCCTGCGAAGAGGAGGAAGTGAAAGAACCCGATATCTTCACAGAATTCGGAAAGTATACCGTAGGCGAAAGCGCAGCTACTCTTTTTTCCGTATTGGCCCAAAAACAGCAGAACGATTCGGAGACCTGGTACATGATCGATAATTCTCTCATGACCACCATCCCGGATGCCTGGGGTACGGGAGAGCGGTTCATCCTTTTACCCATCAACAAATGGAAAAATGAATACAAACGGGTGAATATCGGTGGACTGAGCTGCGACAATTCCGATTATTACAACAGCGAAGCGCATGAAGCGCAGGTATATCTCCCGGACTATTCTTCCGATGACAAGGAGCCGCTTTACCTGGGCTTTTTCCATACCGGCGCCTACCAAGATGCCCTGAGTGGCTACGGGGGGATCAAACACTGCTTGATCCCGTCCCCCAAACGCGTACTCATTTACCGCGATAGCCGGGGCAACCTCAAAGACAAGCTCTATCAGGAAGAACAGGGCGCCGGAGAAATGTTGCGTCTCCTCGGCTACGTCTGACGTTTTCAGCTACCCAATACCCGTTTCCCATCTCAACCACTTAACCACTCAACTACTCAACTGATTCCGCCTTACCCTCCCGCGCCCTTGTATTCCCTAAAGGGAAATCCGCCCGCAGTTCCGAAAAGCTCAGCGTTCTGGTACCCGATACCTGTTACCCTGATACCCTGACGAAGCGAATCATAGTTATTCCAGGAGGCTGATGTTTTCCCCGCTTGTCAGGATCTCCGCTCCGCTTCGCCCCGTTTCCCACTCAACTACTTAACCGATTCCCAATCCCTCCTAATCCCATCACATCCAATGCACCAGATTCAAATCCTGCCGGTGCGGCAGATGGGGATGTTGACTAAAGAGCCGGAATCCGTATTCAAAAGTCCCGGATAACTTGAGCGGAAGGTTGATCTCGTAATTGGCAATTCCATTTTCCTCTCCGGTAAACTGGAAGTCCTCCCGTCTTACCAGATCTAACTTGCCCTGTTCGTCGCGCTTGTAGAAGACCGCTTCCGCACCTACGTTCTCTCTCTTAATGGATCCCAGGGAAACTTTGACCTGTGCCTGGAAAGGCATGTCCGGACGGAGAGGGTTACCGTATGCCGGATTGATCACATTTACTTCTTCGAAGCCTATGCGGTTCCATTTTTCTCTCATTTCGTTCTTCCAGATAACCAGTTCACGGGCTTTGGAGAAATCATCCGCTTGCAACAGTTTGCTGCGGGCATCCATTTTGTGATAGAATTCCTTGAAATAATCATCCAGCATCCGCTTCATGGTGAAATAGGGGCCGACCTCCGCAATGATGTTTTTCACGTATTCGATCCACTTCATGGGCACTCCGGACCCGTCGCGATCATAATAGGTCGGTATGATCTCGCTCTCAAAAATATTATAGATCGATTCGGCGTCCAGTTCGTTTTGAAGCTCCTGATCTTCGTAGGTGCGTTCTTTGGGAAGGGCCCAGCCTACCCGGGGATTGTAAGCCTCATCCCACCAGCCGTCGAGTACGCTAAAGTTCATGACCCCGTTCATGGCCGCTTTCATGCCACTGGTACCGGAGGCTTCCAGCGGCCGGGTGGGCGTATTCAGCCAGATATCCACTCCCTGGACCAATAGCTTGGCCATTTCCATATTATATCCTTCCAAAAAAATGACCTTGCCGATGAAATCCGGCGATTTACTCAATTGTACGATCTCCCGGATCAAATGCTGCCCCCCTTCGTCGGCCGGGTGGGCCTTGCCGGCATAGATGAAAATGACCGGCCTTTCTTCATGGCTGACGATCTCGGAGAGGCGCTCCAGATTGGAAAACAGCAAATGGGCCCGCTTGTAGGTTGCGAAACGGCGGGCAAAGCCGACGATCAGCGCATGGTCTTTCAACCCGTTGACCATTTCAAAAATGGTGGCCGGCTTCTCCCCCCGGCGGGTCAGGTCGGCCTTTAACTGCTCTCGCACATAATTGAGCAAGCGCTTCTTGAGTCTGTTCCGCAGTTCGAAAATCAGGTTATTGGATACCCGCCGAATCCGTTTCCAATAATCCGGGTTGGACTGATCCTGCTCAAATTGAGAGCCGAATTGCTCCAGAAAGAGTTCCCGCCATTCCGGAGCGATCCAGGAAGGATAATGAACCGCATTGGTCACGTGCCCGATGTGCAGTTCGTCAACCGTGTAGCCCGGATACAACTCCTGGAACATCTCCCGGGATACCTCACCATGCAGCTTGCTTACCCCATTGACCTCCTGGGACAATCGAATGGCCAGGTGACTCATGGAAAAAAGCTCTTCCGGATCGTCCGGGTGCAGCTTACCCATGGCCAGAAATTCGGAAAATTTCAGTCCCATCATATTGACCGTCGGCTCTGCGTGCCGTTTGAGTAATGCATCCGGAAAATGATCGTGCCCGGCAGGCACGGGGGTGTGAGTGGTAAACAAGGAAGATGCCCGAACCACTTCCAGGCCTTCCTCGGTAGACAAACCGCTCATTATGTATTTTCGCATGCGCTCAATGCCCAGCAAGGCCGCATGCCCCTCATTGCAATGGAAAAGGAATGGCTCAATACCGATGGCATCCAGCGCCCGTACCCCACCTATGCCCAGCAGCATTTCCTGCAACAGCCGGTGTTCGTTATCTCCCCCGTAGAGTTGATGGGTAAGGGTCCGGGCAGCCGGTGAGTTGTCGGAGGTATCCGTATCCAATAGATAAAGGCTTATCCGGCCGATCTTGAGTTCCCAGATCCGAATGGTTACGTTCTCCCCCTGCAGAGCCAGTTCGATCTTGATCCACTCGCCCTGTTCATCTCGCACCGGAAAGACCGGCAGATTGCTGAATTGTTGCGTGTGGTATTCGCTGATCTGATCGCCATACAAGGAAATAGATTGTTGGAAATAGCCGTATCGATACAGCAATCCGACGCCGATCATGTGGACGTTGGAATCGCTGGCTTGTTTGAGATAGTCGCCGGCCAGTATCCCGAGCCCCCCGGAATACAGCCGCAGCGAATAGTGCAGCCCGTATTCCATACAGAAATAGGCGATGAGGGATTTATCCAGCGGCCGGGGCTCATCCATATAGTCGCGGAAACTGCGATAGACCTCATCCATGCGAGACATGAATTTGCCGTCCTCCATCAATGTCTGCGCCTCTTCGGCTGTCAGATCATTCAAAAGCTGAATGGGGTTGTATCCGGCTTGCTCCAAACCATTTTCCTTGGCGTCATGGAATAAGCGGGTCGCCTCCGGGTCCCAGGACCACCATAAATTGTGCGAAAGCTTATTCAGCGGTTCAAGCTCTTGCGGTAAAACATTTTCGATGAAAATGCGCTTGAGGGGAGGCTGTTGTGAAAGATTCATTCGCTGGTTGTTCAGGATAGTATTTGCAGATTGGAAGGTTAAATTAGAACCTTGTCCGTACAATTGGGAATGGATTTGGAAAAATTAGGGTTAATTATTTGTACTATTTGCGAAGCCCAATGTGTAGAAGGGCCCACTGGTCTTGTTGCCCATCGCACCTGCCCTCAAACCCAAATCCACGGGTCAAAACCCTGGGTTTTTTAATTGATCGAAAAGGCTCCCCGAAGGATGGCCTTCCAGGAAGATCCCCGAAGGCTACGGAATACAAGCCCTTGAATCGCAAAGCTTTTAGAATTGGAAAAAAGATTAATCAAAAAAAGAAGACGAACGCCATGAAATATGTAATGTTAGGGTTCCTGATCGTGTCAACCACTTGCCTGTCGTGCAACAACCCGGCAGAGGCAGGAAATTCCAGAGGCCAGGATCAACAACCGGGGTTTCAGGCTACACCCCTGGAGATTCAGATCAATGCGCAACTTCCCAATGCAGATGAACTGGAAGCCGCCCTGAAGGCAGAGTTCCTCAAAACAGGACAGTCAGACGTGATCACCTTTGAACAAGTGGAGGGCCAGCCAACCGGGGACCGGTATCTGGTTGAGGTAGGAAAGGATGTTCCTCCCAGTCTGCTGATGCGGCTCAAGAAAGTACTCCGGATCGAAGGAGCCTCCCAAGCCAGTTTTCGCACCGACGCGACAGAAGCCCCTATGCGCGTCTACATCGGTAAACCGGTCGAAGGCGAAGCCGGGTCAAGCGATTGAAAGGATGAGGGCCAGGGTTTTGGGGGACATGAACGATTCTCAATAGTATAGAAGCAAAACCGCCTCTCGACCACTTGGTAACCGATAAAGACCTTTCCCGGCCAATCAAAAGCCGATTGCTCATCGAATAGACACTTATATGTCTTTCGAAGCCTGTGAATAGCTAAAAAGTTTTCCACAGTATTGCTTTTTATTGCCAGTGCGCGCATCTTTACACGTTGGACCGACAACAAATCCTCCGAGGGTGGAGTCCGTTCAGCTTACTGATCAAAACACTGGGCTGAAAAGAAACAAAACGCAGATAATTGCCCGTTTCAAAAAGAAAAGCCTCAGGTCTCTGACCTGGGGCTTCTTTTATTTTCAAGACTTTTACCTATTAGCCACCCACAAAAAAGAGCAAGCCTCTTGCAGGACTCGCTCTACGTTTCGTGATTCCGCTGGGGCTTCCCGACGATCTGCGATGTCGGGATAAACTTCTCGCCCCAATCCTATTGGTCATCCACAAAAAAGAGCAAGCCTCTTGCAGGACTCGCTCTACGTTTCGTGATTCCGCTGGGGCTTCCCGACGATCTGCGATGTCGGGATAAACTTCTCGCCCCAATCCTATTGGTCATCCACAAAAAAGAGCAAGCCTCTTGCAGGACTCGCTCTACGTTTCGTGATTCCGCT
>CAZXIX010000040.1:0-35540 GCA_964640855.1 uncultured Saprospiraceae bacterium | reverse complement strand
TTGACAATACCGACATCGGATCTGTTTGAACTGCTTCATCTTTTTAACCCAAATACACGAATTCAACTAATTTGACCCATTACCAGACGGGAATAGGGGCAATGCAAGGTATGGGGGAAAAACCATCTGGAAACCTCATTCAGGATCCTCTGGATTCGGCTTTTTCCACTCAACCCGGATTTGCCTTCCAGTCATTAATTTCCGGCATCGGCCCGTCGCCATTCCTGGTTGTTGAGGTTGGGATCGGTCTGGGGATTGAAGAATTCGTCGTTGCTGCCGATCACTTCACCGAAGGTGTTGGTGTAGTAATATTTGTAGCCGGCATCGACCTCAAGTTCCTTGCCGTCGAAGGGGCTGACGAGGCGCTCGCGTTCCAGGATGCCGTCGATGGCATTGGCCCGACCGGCGTCGCGCATGGCTTCCCGCCGCCGCCAACTGGCCATGGAGGATTCGTTGATGTCCTGCCAGGTCTCGACGTGGTTGCGGTTCCAGGCGTTGAAGTGATCCCAGGCCTGTTTCATCTTGGCGGCATGCATCTGCTCGCGGCGCATGTATTCTTCCTGCATTTTCCGGTTGAAAGCCTGCACGGCCTCCGGGTTGGACTGCTGGCTGGCCAGGGCGAAAAGCAGGATCTCCCGGTCGGCTTCGTAGCGCCTCTCGCTGGAGGTCATAGCGTGCAGGTAGTAGAAGTGGTGGCTGCCGTACTGATTGCGGGATTGGGTGTAGTGGACGACCAGGATGCCCGGTCGGCCGTCTGCGTCCCGGACTTCCACACCCTTGGCCTGATAGATCTTTTCCATGGGCATGGCCTGCCAGTATTGCATGCCGAGGCGCTCGTCCCGCTGGGCGACTTTCGGCAGGTCGATGGTGCCCACGTACTGTCCGCCGGTTTGCTGGATGAGGGGGTGGATGTCTTGCTGGAGGATGTCGTCGATCGACCGGATGTAACGCTGCTGGCCGTTGAAGGACCCCCCGGGCAATTCCTGCAAGGCGGTTCCGCCCGGTCCCAAAATGGCGTTTTCAGTAACCCGCCAGTCGGCCGGAAAGGGCATATACATATTCACCCGGCCGGTCTGGGGATCGCGCAATTCCTTCATAACGATCCTACCGCCCTGGTCCTGCTGAGCAGGATCATAGGTGCTCAGCTTGGTGTAAGCTCCGTCTCCTTCCGAGACGCGCTCATTCCGGTCGGATTCGCCGGCCGGCCCACAGGAACTGACTAAAGAAAAAAGGATTACCAGGGCAAAAAAAGGTGAGCTATAGGGTTTCATTATTCTGGTGTTAGCAAAGAATTTGATTACAGGGGGAGTAGGCTCCCGGGAGCATACTCATATGCTTTTCCAAAATAGGACTTTCCCCAATATCGCCCAAGACTCCTTCCGTTCTTTATGGGTTCCGTCCCTCAACTTTTTTTTACATTCGGTTTGGACGAGAAAAATCGCTTTGCCGCATGACCCGCTTCCACCTTTTCCTCTTGGGCGTCATTCTGTTTTTCTTCCTCTCCGCCTGCCAACCCTCCGCTCCCCATTCGCATGAAACCCTGGCCCGGGTCGCCGAGCAGAACCAACTCGTGGGCCTGTCGGTGCTGGTGATCCGCGAAGGAGAGATCATCGACGAGTTCTACCACGGACTGGCCGACATCGAGTCGGAGCGGCCCGTAGAGGCCGACACCCGCTACCGCATCGCTTCCATCTCCAAGTCGGTGGTGGCGACGGCCCTCATGATGCTCTATGAAAAGGGGTTGTTTGAGCTGGATGAAGACATCAGTGCGGCCATGGGCTACACCATCCGGAACCCGCGCTTTCCGGACCGGCCCATTACCTATCGGATGTTGCTCGATCACACCTCCAGCCTGCGCGACGGGAGTCGATACGGGGATTATCTCATGACCACCTACCGGCGCGATACGCTGCCCGACATGCGGGACATCCTGCTGCCGGAGGGGATGTTCTATGCGGCCGATACCTGGGGGGAACAGCCCCCGGGCGCCTATTTTACCTACTGCAACCTGGCCTATGGACTCCTCGGCGCCCTGATCGAGAAGCTCAGCGGCCAACGTTTCGATGTCTATGTCCGGGAAGCCGTGCTGATTCCCCTGGGCATTGCGGGTAGCTTTAACGTGCGGGATATCGAGGATCTGAATACCGTCGCCACGCTCTACCGCAACGGGCAACCCACGGCCGATCACTATCCGGAAGATATCCGGGAGGCACTTACCGACGATTATGCCCCAGGTCGGAACGGATCCATCTTCGCACCCCAGGGCGGCTTGCGGGTGAGTGCCCGCGAGTTGAGTCGCTTTCTGCGGCTGCACATGCGTAGGGGAGAAGGATTCGAAAACCCCATCCTGAAAACGGAGACTTTCGCCCTCATGCATGCGGCCAGCTGGACCTACGACGGCACCAACGGCGACAACTACAAGGACTTCTTCAACGCCTACGGACTGGGTTTTCACCGGACGGGCCAACCGGGCCACCGGGATTTTGTTTTTCCGGGCGTCTCCATGGTCGGTCATGCCGGAGAAGCCTACGGTCTGATCGGCGGTATGCACTGGGATGCCCATCGGGATTTCGGCCTGATCTTTCTGACCAACGGCTACTACAGCGAGTCCAATCATGCTCCCGGCCGGCGTTCTGCTTTCTATCTACCGGAAGAGCAGGTATTCGACTGGGTGTATGAACATTTCTATAGCCGGGTTTCCCAATAGCAGGCTATCGTGCCATTGCGCTGAATTAGAAGGTGAAAATGTAGGAGCATTTTCCGCCCGCGCCCTTTTTTTCCCTAAAGGCAAATCCACCCGCAAGCATTATCCCATTACAGCATTACAGCATTTTCCAGCCGCGCCCTTGGATTCCTGAAAGGGAAATCTGCCCGCCGACGTTGCCGCATAGACAAGTGTTCTTCGGTTCAACCGGCTGTTTGTTCGACTTCGTTGAGTTTCAGGAAGGGCTCGTAGTAGGTCACGTCCATGCCTTCGAGAGCTTGCCGGAGCAGGGGAGAGGGTTCGCCGAAGACTTTGATCTCCAGATCCACGACCGACAAGAGTTTTCCGAAGAGTTCGCCCAGGTTGGCCATGTGCTCAAGCACGGCTTCGGAATCCCGAAAGGTGAGTCGGAGCATGCATATGGTTTCGTCTTGGGTGAAATACCAGTCGTAAACCCGGGTGCCGCTGTCCATTTCCCGGACGTTCTCGAAGCAGGCCTGGGCAATTTCCCGGAAGGCTTCCCGGCTTTTGGCGGGAATGTTCATTTGGATAACCCCGTGCAATGAATCCATAAAAGTAGGCTTGTGGGAAGAAAAGGTGTTGGTCGCTTTCTCCTTGGGAGTAAAAGGTTTGGCTTGGGGGGATTCTTCTTAAATTAAAGAGCTCTACGCATTAATGCAAATGCAAGTAGCCGTACTTACCCCCCGCGCCCTTGGATTTCCTGGAAGGAAGGCCTGCCCGCCGTTCCGAAAAACAGCGTTCTGCTACCCTGACGAAGCGAATCTTGGTTTTACCAGGATGTTGATCTTTACCTGGCTTGTCAGGATCTGCGCTTCGCTCTGACCCGATACCAAATACCCGATACCCGATACCCACTCAACTACTTAACCAACACCTACAATCTTCGCGGCCTTTGCGTCTCCTTAGCGTCCTTCGCGGTAGAGGGGAAAGCCGTCCTTCACCGCCAAGCGCACGAAGAAGACGCCAAGAACGCCACGAGCAGGACCCCACACCCATCGGAATTCATTTATCCTCCCTCATCAGCTTCCCGTCTTCGACCCACAGCTCATCGCCGACATAGACGGTCGCCCGGGGGAAGAAATTCCAGCGGACGTAGCCGCCCGTGACCTCGCCGCCCAATTCGGTATTGTCGCCGAGGGAGAGCCTGACGATGCCGGAGCCGTAGCCGTAGTAGGGGATGTGGGGGTTTTCGTCGGGAATTGCGAGCAAGGGATTAAATCCCAGGGCAAACTCCCGGAAGGACTTCCCTGCTTCTCCGGCTTTTTCCATTTCGCTCTGCACCGCCTCCAGGCCACTGGCGGCTTGCATCTCCACGACTTTTCCTGCCCGGAAGCTGAGTTGCAGCCCGGTCACGGCTTCACCGTCCCATTCGGCATCCGGAAAAACGATGATGCCCTCCACGCTCTCTTCGATGGGCGCTACCCGGATCGCTCCGGCCGGGATCTCGATCTCGCGATCGATCAGGTTGCGGGCTTTGTCCATATGGGCCTGGCTAGCATTTCCGTCCTGCTTCGTGACCGGTCGATCGCCGATCAAAAACGAGACGTGGGTGCCGGCAGGCGTGGTCACCGTGACCCTTTTTTCCCGTGCAGCCGATTGAAAAGCGCGCTGGTCCCGCGCGAGTTGTTCGTAATCTGTCTCCAGGACAACTTGTTGGTACAGGGCGTCGATTTCGGGCGTCATCGCCAGGGGCTTGCCGTTCAGGTCGTAGGCGCCGGACCAGTGAAAGTGGATGGTCCGACCGATGCCTTCCCTCAGATTGTCTTGTATGAGTCCGTAAATCAAGTTATCCGGACTAGGCCCGGGCATCATGATACCGAGATCGGCTGATTGGAGGTGGACTTTCAGCGCCTCCGCATTCAGATTGGAGCCTGCTTCGGTGAATTCCGTTTTCCAGTCGACGGGTTGCTCCTCTGTGTTGCTGAAGGTACCCAGGTATTCGGCTCCGGTTTCCCGGATGCCGTCGGCCAGGAAAACGACTAACGAATCGAAGCGGCCGGGTTCAGCCAGCAAAAGGACCTTTTCGCCCTCGGTCAGTTGAGCCTGGGCCAATAACCGGGTGCTCAGGGCTTCCCAGTCCAGACTATTCGCTTCGGCCTCTTCTTTTTCGGGAGAAGAAGTTGGGCCACAAGCCAGAAGAAGGATTGCGAGTAGAAAGGTGAGGGATAAGGGCTTGATCATGGGGAGGTGCCTTTTTGGATCTATCCTTCAAAATACGGAGGATTTTCGGGCAAACGGTTTTTCCGCCATCTGCAATCCAGCGGGAGGAGTTGGAGTGGGACACCTCTTTGCCAACAAGTCCAGGAATTTAACGGTACTTTCAGAACCTATTCCTAAAGACCAACTGTTTCCTTCCTATACAACCCAAAAGTCACCACAACATGAACTGGAACGACGTTCTGAATTTTGCCGGCAAAGGAAATCCCAAGCCTCCGCGTCGGGTCGAAAAGACCGAGGCCGAATGGAAAGCCCTCCTGACTCCGGAGCAATTCCGCATCACCCGCCAGCACGGGACGGAAAGGGCCTTTTCCGGCGAACTCTGCCACGCTTACGATCCCGGACAGTACAACTGCATCAGTTGCGATACCCCTCTGTTCGATTCGACACAGAAATTCGACTCCCGGTCCGGCTGGCCCAGCTTCACCGAGCCGATCGAGGAGAATGTCATTCAGTACATTCAGGATAATTCTTTCGGTATGCGCCGCATCGAAGTACTTTGTAATGTGTGCGATGCGCACCTCGGCCACGTATTCCCGGACGGACCTCCGCCCAGCGGACTCCGTTTCTGCATCAACTCCGAATCCATTAAGCTGGAAAAAATGGAGGAAGTCGGAGAAATGTAAATTGGAAAATGCTGGATGTAAAAGTGAGTGTAGAGATTAAAATTCCTTTTCTTTTTACATTTCACATTTTCATTCCCTCCGGCTCCACACTTCGTACATCGGTTCGCCCCGGCTGTTATTGCCCTTATGGTGCCAGTCGTCGCCCTGTAGCTCGTATTCGAAAGGCAGGACAGCCCCCACGCGATCGTTGTCGCGGGAGAAGAATTCGATGGTCTCGGTGTATTGGCCATCCTGAGTAGTGTAGGTGCCACCGCCGGTACCCATAAACTCTTTGGTCTCCGTATTGTAGGCAATCCACTGGAAGCGGGTGCCGGAGAGGATCTTCATGGTCTTGCGAGGGCCGTCGGTGGAGCGGCGCGTCATCTCCCCGTCGCGTTCCCGTCCGCTGAACAGCCAGGTGCCGTTGAGCTTTCCGGGAGTGCCATCGTCGACCTTTTTCCAGTCCAGATCGACCCCTTCGAATCGTAAAAGGCCGTTCTCAAATTGGTACGGGTAGGAGACTGTCTTTCCGACCACTTCCGGATCGTTCGAATGAAACTCTCGCATTTCAAGGAATTCCCCATTCTCTGCTTTCCAGATCCCCCCTTGCGTCCAGAGAAACTCATCCTCCTTATAAGCCGCTTCCGCAAAGAATTCTCCCGCAATGATAACGGAAATGGTTACCTCCTCCCCGCTGTCATCGAGGTAGCTGCTCTGCCAGGTGCCTGGAAAAAGTTCGGTCCCGTCATCGGCCTGGGAATATAGGCAACCTGAACCCAGGATGATCAAACCAACGGCTAAAAAGGATATGGCTTTCATGGTTCGGATTTTTTTTGGAAGATAAGAAAACGACAGATGGCAATAAGTAAATAAGAAGATATGCAGATGAGAAGATGATATTTAAAACAAAATGTTTATTTTTGAAGATCTACTGATCTACTGATCTACTGATCTACTGATCTACTGATCTACTGATCTACTGATCAATGCAAAGCCGCCCGGATCTCCAATCCGCGCATGATTTCTCCCTCTTGCTCCATCCACCATTCCAGCCGATCGTAAACCTGATCTTCCGGAAAGTAGTTCAGCGCCATCTTGACGAAGATGTGCCCATGCTTGGCCTCGGAAGCCCAGAGCAAACGATAGAAGCGCTCCATCTCCGGTTCGTCCTGAGCTTCGCTCACCAGCCGGAAGCGCTCGGCACCGCGTGTCTCCACCACCGAAGCGATCAGGAGTCGATCCAGGAAGCGTTCCTCGCGGCCCGAGTGACAGCGTTGCAGCAGGGCCTTGACGTAGGGGTCTTCCCCCATGGACGCAGGCAGCGCAATGCCCCGGCTTTCCATCAACTGATAAACCTGTTGGAAATGCTCCAGTTCTTCGATGGCCGTTTCGATCAGTTCGGGCAGGATCTCCTTGCGGTCGGGGTATTTGGCCACGAAGCTCATGGCCATGGCCGAGGCCTTGCGCTCGCAGTCGGCATGATCCTGTAAAAAAGCGGGAAAGTCATTCATCACGGCATCTACCCAGGCTTTCGGGCTGGGGGCCTTTACATCCAGGTTGAGTTTCATCCCTTGTTCTTCTGCGATTTAGAGCGACCCCTACAGGTCGTGAAAATGAATCCATTGGCCTTGCCACATCAGTTTTTTCCCTTTGTGGAAAAGGGGACCGCAATCAGCGGCGTAGGCATCCAGTGCTTCCGGGCTCAATTCAGGTGGTGAACCCCGGGTAATGGCATCGGTGATGTATCCGGCCAGCAAGGCGGGATATTGCTGCCGGAACAGTTCCGGATTTCCCATCAGGTCCATACCCAGGATCCGGTTCCCGCTCACACCGACGAATCCGATCACCCCTTTCTGGTCAAGCAATTTGTCCCGAAAATAGGTTTCATATTGTCTCTTTTTGTCGGAAAAACCGGCTGCCTCTTCCAGTGCCGCATAGCCTTTTGAATCCGAAACGGCCCCGCCTTCGTTGCGAATCTCCGCCACCTGTTTCCAAACCTCCTGTTGATCCCGCTGGCGGGTAGCCGCCCACCGAAGGTCGCGGGAAGCCATCTGGTAATACCCCCGGAAGGCAAACACAGGTTCTTGCCTGTTGGGAGAGGTGTCAACTCCCTCCGCCTGGCGGTATTCCCAGCGATCTTCTTCCACGCAGAAAACCGCTAGATCGGTGATCGATCTCGGGGCAATGACCCGGTCTTCGGCTAGGATGCGATCCTGCTTGCCACCCCGGATCACTTCGCCGGCCAAAAGGTACACGGCATGGTCCGTTTTATTCTGAACGCTAAGCTGGTTTACGGCTTCTGTATCCTGGAACCGACCGTAGGGCTTCTTTTCCGTGATGCGAAAACGGGAGATCGCCAGGGCCTGCTCCAGGCCGATCAGGGAACCCAGGTTTTCCTGTTCCTGAAGAAAGGAGGATTGGCCTACGACCGGGACCAGCCGCAGGTTTTCAAACTCCAGGGTCGGATCTGCCCGCAGGTCCAAACTAAAAGGTGCCGGAGGAACGGGCTCCGGGCTTTGCGTACAAGCCAAAGAAAAGCTTAGGAGAAGGGATAGTAAGGCAATACGGGACATGGGCGTCAAATTGTGGCATTAAAATACCCATTTTATCGGTCTGTTGCAGAGCAACAAACGCTACGCAAGGCAATACCCATTGAGCACGGGTGGCACTCAATGGGTTTGGATCGGACTTCCCGATGCCTTAAAAACTGGACTGGAAGGTCAGGTACAGCAGGACCAGCAGCACGACCGTGGCACCGATCACGATATATAGGATCCGGCGGGAGTCCCGGCGGTCCTTGGCAGCCAGACGCTGTTTCTGCCGGAGGCTTTTTCTTTTGCTCATGGCAAGTCGCTTTTCCTATGAAAATAACGATTAGAGCGATAGAATGAAAGAATTCAGATCGAAAGAATGAAGAAGGTCAGGAAGAATAGGGCTGGCAGTTGTTGGCAGCGCCCAAAAGGACGCTCTCCTAATGTCCTCAAATTCCCGGCAATTGGCAAGCCTGCCTTTATCTATTTTGCTGGTAGTAGTCAATGATCCTGGGATCCGTGCGGATGTCGGAGGGTTTGAGTCTTTTTTTGAGGACCAACCCTTCCAGCGAAGTACAGCGACTGAGGGCTACATAGGTTTGGCCGGTTTCGAAGGCACCGGTTCCCAGGTCGAGGATCACACGCTCGAAGGTCTTGCCCTGGGCCTTGTGGATGGTGATGGCCCAGGCCAGTCGCAGCGGCAACTGGATGAAGCTGCCCAGGACTTCGGTTTTCAATTGATCCGGTTGGGCGGAATCGTACTTGTATCGCAAGATCTCCCATTCCATCGGCACGATCTCGATGGCCTTGCTCTGACCGTTTTCCTCCACCTCGATGGTCACTGAGTCGGTTTCCAGGCGGACGATCTTCCCCAGGGTACCGTTCACGAAGGCTCCCTCCGGATCGTTCTTGATGCACATGACCTGCGCGCCGGGTTTGAGAGCGAGGAAAGCTTCCGTAGGATAGAGGCTCGAGCGAAAATTGCCGGAGGTCCGGGCGCTGTAAATGCGGGCTGTGCCGGGCAGATCGTTGAGGGCTTTCTGATTGATGGCATTGGCGGTGGCATTTCGCGCCGTGAGGGTAACGTAGAACTCCCCGGGGCTGAAGTCCGGATCGTAGCGCCGGTTCAAAGCGGCCAGGGTCTCGGCCCCGGCGGTATTCATGCGGATATCCTCCAGGAGCTCCAGGAATTGCCGGTTCTCCTGGCGAAAAACCTTCTGCAGTTCCCACATAAGGAGAGGAAAAGAGCGCTGGAACACGTGGGCAGAAAAAAAGTAGGGGAAGTCGTATTGCATTTGCAAATGCTGCCGTTCGATGGGATCGGCCACGACGGGCGGTAGCTGGAAAAGATCCCCGAAAAAGGCTATCTGCACTCCTCCGAAAGGCTCGGGCTTCTCCCGGTTCTTCCGAAGGAAAAGATCGATGGCGTCGAGCATATCGGCCCGCACCATGGAGATCTCGTCTATGATGAGCAGGTCGAGCTTTTGGTAAATCTTGCGGGAGCGCTTTTTGCGTATGTCCTGGCTTTGCAACAGTCGGGGGGGGAAGCCGAAGAAAGAATGGATGGTCTGGCCTCCGACGTTCAGGGCGGCTATACCGGTGGGAGCCAGAACGGCAACCCGCTTTCGGGTCATTTGCCGGAACAGGCGCAGCAGGGTTGATTTCCCGGTGCCGGCCCGGCCGGTAACGAACAGATTTTTACCCTCTTCTTCCAGGGCTTCGAGAGCCAGGCGAAATTCGGGGCCCAGTAGGAGGGGCGGCTTGGAAAATGAAGGCATAGGCGCTGATCCTGACTTTGGAAGATACGGGATACCATTCAATTCTTCGGAATGGAAGGTTGTTGCAAAGCAAAAACTTATGTTTGCATTTTTAAAATCAACCAAAGCCCGGATGGGGTGTTAAGGGACGATAAACAGAGACGTTTTGGAACAAGCTGTACAACCACCATTTCAGTTCAAGCAATTCGAGGTACATCAGGATCGCACCATCATGAAAGTGGGATTCGATGGAGTGCTGCTGGGGGCCTGGGTAAAAGCCGGGGGCGCCCAATCCATTCTGGACGTAGGTACCGGTACGGGCGTCATTGCGATCATGCTGGCCCAGAGGAATCAGGAAGCTGAAGTGTACGGGATCGACCTGGATCCCGATTCCGCCCGGCAGGCCCGGGAAAATATGGAAGCCTGCCCCTGGTCTGCCCGGCTGCATGCTGTGGAGGAGGCCGTGCAGGATCACGCGCGGAATGCCGGCGGCCCCTACGACCTCATTGTCAGCAACCCGCCCTTTTTCTCCGGTGGTACTTTCTCCGATAAGGTGGAGCGAAATCAGGTTCGGCACACCATCAAGCTGCCTCACGGGGATCTGCTCCGGGCCGTGCAGCAACTGTTAGCGCCCGACGGTCGTTTCGGGCTTATATTGCCGCTCATCGAGGGACTCCGCTTCCGGGAGTTGGCGGAGAGCTATCAGTTTTTCTGCGTTCGCCAGTGCGAGGTGCGGACCCGCCCTTCCAAACCGGTGGAGCGATTGCTGATGGAGTTCAAGCGGAGCAGCGAGCCCCTGGAGAAAGAGCAACTGTACGTTCAGGAGGATAAGGGAAAGGATAAGTGGTCGGACGCTTACAGGGAACTTTGTCAGGACTTCTACCTGCATTTTTGATCGTCCATAAATAAAAATCGGGGAAGAACCTGTTGGTCATTCCCCGATTTTCCGTTCTCTTTTACTAAGCTGAAATTTTTAGTTGGTTACATTGGCGTTGGCTTCCTCAATAAGCTGGCGGGCCATGTCAAGGATATCGGTTCTTTCCAATTCAACGATACCGCCCCCGGGACCGGGTTGAACGTGTTTGTTCACGATTTCGCCATCATCTTCAAATTTGTTGGCACCGAAATAATTCCTTACAGTCTGTTCGTTTATGCCCAATTCCGAGGCGATTCGAGAAACGCTACCGGTAGGGAGCTTGTGCTTGATGTCCCTAAGCTCGTTGAAGGTAATTTTCATAGGTATCAGTATTTAGTGAGACAATGATGATATCATTCCGTTTGTGCCGCCGGACGGAAAGGATTGGTCGCAAAGTCCAGCGGCCGTTTTCCCAGAGCAAAAGGCAATCGCTCCGAATGCCAACGGCAAATTACCCTTTGGAAGGTAGACTTTTTGACAATAAAAAACAATGCAAAAGGTGCTTTTTATCATAGAAAATACTCCTCCGGGCGCATCCTCTTTTCGGGAGCCTTTCTTCCCGGCGGGGCACTCAGTGCAAAACCGGAGGTCCTGCCAGCTGGCATTGGGTTTGCGTTTGGTGGGCAAAAAGGCGATCTATTTCCTTCAGGCGTTTCGGGTTTCCACTCAGAAGCGAGCCGAGAGGCCGGCCAACACGTTGAAGCCGATCGACGGGTAGTATTGCCAGCGTTCCCGCTTGTTGTTGGTCAGGTTGTTGAGTTGCAGGAACATGCCGAAATTTTTCGAGAACAGGAACTCTCCTCCGACGCTCACGTCGAACAGGGCGCCCAGGTTTTCCGTTTCGCCCTCAATATTTTGGACCGGCACCCCGTTTTGCACGAAAAATCCGGCTACCAGCTCCACTTTTCCTTCAAAAGTGGCGTAGCGAGCCTCGGCATTGACCAGGAAGGATGGCAAATGCCAGGGTTTTTCGTTGGTATCCAGGCTGAAGAAGTTCTGGGTCACCGTGCCTTTTACCGTCAGGTCTTCGCTGAAGGCAAACCCCAGTTCGGCTATAATGCTGGTCACGGAGCCGGTGTCGTACACCACATTGAATCGGGGGATGGTATCGTGCACCGTCTCGAACAAAGGCAAGGCCTCCGTGGGTTTCCATTCCCCTTGCAATCGGTAATTGATCCCGAAGAACTCACCCTGTATACCGGCAAAAACCCGGTAGTAGCGGCTGTTCTGCAGGCGAACGCGGGATTCCAGGAAAGGGCTGTAGTCGGTCAGGGTCCGGAAAGAGTTTTTCTTGAATCCTCCATCTCCGCCGGCTAGAGCCGTGATGTAGTTGCCCCAGACCTTCACGGCTACCTCTACATCCGGGAAAATCGAAAAGCGGTTTTGGGAAGTCCCGATCGTCAGACCGGCTTTCACCAGAAAGGTGGGTGAATGATAGGTATAACTTCCGTTCAGGTGGAAGATACTCGGGCTTTGCCGGGCCGTATCCTCGTATCCGACGAGATCGGTGGACAATTTGAAGGTGAGCGGATTTTTTTCATTGAACCACTTCGTGCCTTCCAATTCGATCAGCGCCCCGTTTTCCCGTGTGCCATAATTGTCTTGCATAAAATAATAGTCCAGAGCCGCTTTGTAATCGATGTCGCCCACCGTAGGGGCGTTGTTCGTGAAGGTGAATCCTCCGTGAAAGGTGGAGAATTGCTGGCGCACTTCGTTGAGATTAAAAGAAAGCAGGGTGTCGGCGGTGGTGGGGAAATTATTGTAGCCATAGAAGTAGCGGTAGTCCAGGTCGTAACCAAAATTTCCGCCCACCGAAAATCCCTGATCAAAATGATAGGCGCCCCGGAGGCCAAAGCGGTTGGTGGCCATGCGCTGGCTTTCGATCTGGCGATCGTTTTTGAAGGAGTAATGCCGCAGGTCCAGCCCCAGGTTGAGCCTTTCGGTATTCAGGAAATAGGAGCCCTCCGTGAGCAGAGCTCTGGGAGAACCGCCCCCGATCCGGATCAAACCATTGTAGGCATCGGGCATTTTTTCGCGCTGCAGGGCGATGGGCCGGATGCGGGGCGGAAGGTATTGGATCTCGAAAGGGACCTCCTGGATGTCGTATTCCTGGAAGGAAACGGCCGTATCCAGGGGGGGCAGCAGGGCAGGAATCTCCAACTTTTCGGCTTCCGCCAGTTGAGCGTCGAAGGTCTTGAAAACTTCCACCTCTTCGTTCGTCAGTTGGGCAGAAGCGACCCAGGTCGCCAAAAAGGTGAAAAGCAGGGTTAATGTGGATTTAGGATTGAACATAGTAGCTGTTCAGCTTAAAGGTGGATGAAAAAGGGTCCTTACTGTCCGTTTCCGGAATTGTCCATGAATTCGCTGCCGGCCCCCTGGTCGAGGCGGGATCCTTCGTTGATGCGTTGATTGATGGCCTGCAGTTTGGAGTTGGCTTCCTGAATGATCTGCTGGTCTCCCCGGTAATTCTCCAGCAGGGCTTCCAGGGCTGCCTGTGCATTCAGGTAGTCTCCTTTCCGGACAAAAACATCCGACAACAGGACCACGCTTTTGGCTACCCAGTAAGGATGGCCGGAACTCTCCCTGTTGGAATTGATGCAGAGCTGCTGTGCACGATCCAACTGCCCCTGCTGGAAATAGATGTTGGCCAGCAGATAACGGGCTTCTGCCGTTTGTTCGTTGTCCGAGTTTTGGATCACGTCGTTGAAAGCCGCCGTGGCCGTGGCATAGTCTCGCTGATCGTAGGCCAGCTTCCCGAGGTAAAACTGGGCCATTGCCCTTTCCTGATTGCTGGCGGAAGGGTTGGTGGCCACCTTGGAGGCCCAGGTCCTGACCCCGATGGGATCCGGCATCCGGTAGGCGGAGCGAAGGGCGCCCAGTTGAGCCTCGAATTTCTGTTCGGAAGACAGCACGGTTTGCTCCAGTTGGGTGTACAATTGCAGGGATTTGCGGAAGTCCTGGGCGTGGTTGTAGGCAATGATGGCTGCTTTGGTCAAGGCTTCCTGGTAGTACCGGCTGTTGCCCATATTGACCACGGCTTCGTAGTCGGCCAGAGCAGGACCCCAATTTTGAAGGGAGCCGAAGCTTTCGGCCCTTTTGAAATGGGCCTCCAATCGGTATCGGCCGGTCGGAAATTGCTGGAGGTAGGTGGAGAAGGCCTGAATGGCCCGGTCGTAATTTCCGCTCTGGTACTGTATATCGGCTGATCGGAAGGTGACGGAATCCCGGCCAACTGTGCTTACGTCCTGGCCGATGGATTGCAGGAAGGCGAGGTACTCGTCCGGACGGCTCAGGTCTTCCACATAGATCTCTTGCAGGGCAGCCAGGGCAACTCCGTTTTCTTCGGTCGTCGGATTGTTGGTGACCACCTGCTTGTAGTAGCTTATGGCTCGCTGGGTATTCCCCATATTATAATAGATGAGCCCTAGTTTGATCAGGCCTTGATTGATCAGGTCGGAGGTGTTGCGATATTGGGTGGTCAGCTTTTCAAGCGGGGGGATGGCCTGCTGCAGTCGATTGAGCCGCTGATAAGTGCTGCCGAGCTGGAAGAGGGCATCGTCGGCCCAGGGAGACTGCGGGTAGTTGTTGGCAATTTGCTCGAGCGCCAGAAGCTTATCCGTAGGATCGTCTCTCAGCCCCTCCACAAGGGCCTTCTGGTAGAGGGCGTATTCAAAACCGGGATAGCGCTTGCTGATGGCGTTGTTGTAATGGTACAACGCTTCGTTGAACTGGTTCTGTTCCAGATAACTGTCACCGGCCCGGATGGTCGCGTCTCCCAAAACCTGATCCACCAGACGGGATTCGCCCAGGAATCGGCGGTTGAGTTCGATGGTTTTCACGGCTTCCGAAAAGTAGCGGGCTGCCCCCGGGAAATCTCCCTTCTTCAGGAAATTATATCCCTGCAGGTAGTTGGCCGTCATCATCGAGCTTTGAGGTGGCAGATCCGCCATGCCGGAGGCTTCGCGCATAAATTGATTGACGTAACTGATGCTGGCGTCGTATTGCTCTTGCCTGTGGGCGATCTCTCCCAGCCAATAAGAGGCCATCGCCTTCGAAGGGGGATCATAGGGCAGATTGGCGGTCTGCTGAAAATATTCCCGGGACCGGGGATAATCTTTATTGTCCAGAAGCTGGATGCCCCGGTATAAAAGGATCTTGTGGTAGGTCGCTTTCATTTCCGGGGTCGGATTCTCCATTCCCCTCAACACTTCCAGAGCCTGTTCGTAATCCCGGTAGCTGAGGAATATCTTTCCGAGTAATTCCTGCCCCTCCTGATAATGCGAAGACTGGGGAGACATTTCCTGGAGCGCACTGGAAGCTTCTCCGTAAGCACGTACCTCGTAGGATAACTTGGCATAGTTGAACAGAGCCTCTTCATGCAGGACTGGATCGAATTTGAGCTTACGTGCTTTTCCCATGGCCGTCCAGGCGGAGGTCTTGTTTCCCGTCTTCAGATAAGAATCGGCCAGATAGAACATGGCGTGTTGGCCCAACTTACCGTCGAC
Organism: uncultured Saprospiraceae bacterium; assembly: GCA_964640855.1. Classification (GTDB taxonomy): domain Bacteria; phylum Bacteroidota; class Bacteroidia; order Chitinophagales; family Saprospiraceae; genus JAJDFU01. Next base: position 20,284 of record CAZXIX010000040.1, on the reverse strand, counting down.
GGTAGACAATTCCTCGAAATTGCGGATCGCTTTCTGGTAATTGCCCGTTTTGTATTGGGTATAGGCCAATTGATAGAACTCTTCTTCCCGCAAGCGCGAGGTTTCTTCTTCGTAATACTCCAGGTAGGGAAGGGCTTTTCGGTACTCGCCCAGTTCGAAATAGGACTGACCCAGAAGTTGGTTCAATTCCGGCACTTTTTTCAAGCGGGTGCTTTCGAGGGCCAGCTGAGGCTCTACATACTGGACCAACTCACTGTATTTTCGCTGGGCGAACATGATCTCGGCCACATAAAAGGGGACGTAGTCGTCGTAACTCGAAGAGCCGGCTGCCACGTTCAGATGAGTGAGGGCGGTTTCGTAGTCTCCCTGGAAAAAATGGCAAAGTCCGAGATAGTAGTTGGTCGGGTAATAATATTGGTTGACGGTGTTGGCGGTTTGGGTGAAATGGTTTTTGGCCTTTTCAAAATCTTTCTGAACGAAGTAGGAGTAACCGATCTTGAAATTGATCTCGGAGCGCAGCTTTCGGGGCAGGGCGCTGATATCGGCCCGCTCAAAGAAATTGAGGGCTTTCTTGTAATCGCGGGCATTGAAGTAATAGTTACCGACCTCGACCAGCGCTTCGTCGGCGATCGGGTCCGGGGAGTATTTCCGTACAAAATTCAACGCCATGACCTCGCCTTCGGGGCGTTCCGTGCGTATGGCGCAACGCGCCTGGCCCAATTCGGCCTGGGCCAAGAGGGTAGGAGCCTTGGGGTCGGAAAGCAGGGTCAGTTTTTCGATCGCTTCCCCGAACTCGATGTAGGCCTGCGGATAAAGCCCTTTTTTGTAGAAGGTCAGACCGTCTTTGTAGTCCTTTTGCGCATCCAGAAAAACATGGGTCTCCTGACCGGCCAGTGGGATCAAGCTCAGACAGAAAAGCACCACGACCAGAGATTTTGGGTTATGCACCATTTTATGGTTGATGTTTTAGCTGTTTTTTGTTTGCCCCGGCTGCTTCAGCCGACTTTCCCGAATGTCCAACCGGGAAGTTTCCGCTTCAGAAACTAAACTTTCCGAAGCAGCCCCTTATTGTAAACGCTTTCTTTTTAGCAGGGCTCAAAAAGGTCCGTACTCCGGCTTGCAGAGGCCTATGGCTGGTAGTCCAATATGGTATTTTCAATAATTTCCGAGCATTGGTTCAGCTCATCCTCCGTGATGACGAGAGGCGGAGCGAAGCGAATGATATTCCCGTGGGTGGGCTTGGCCAACAAGCCGTTTTCGGCCAACTTCAGGCAGATGTTCCAGGCGGTTTGGCTATCTTCCTCTTCATCGATCACGATCGCATTGAGGAGGCCTTTTCCCCGTACGAGCGTGACCAGGTCGGAATGTTCCACCAGGTTTTTCTGTATTCTTTCTCTGAAGATCTGCCCCATCTTAAGGGCGTTCTCCGCCAGCTTCTCATCCCGGACCACCTCGAGCGCGGCTATGGCTACCCGGCAGGCAAGGGGGTTTCCGCCGAAGGTAGAACCGTGTTCTCCAGGCCGGATCGTAAGCATGATCTCATCCCGGGTCAGGACAGCGGATACGGGCATGACCCCGCCGGACAAGGCCTTTCCGAGAATGAGAATGTCCGGTCTGAAGCCGAAATGATCGCAGCAGATCAAAGCGCCGGTTCGCGCAATTCCGGTTTGAACTTCATCGGCAATGAACAAGACATTGTGATCGCGGCACATCTGGTAGGCTTTGGGGAGATAGTCTTCATCCGGCACCACCACTCCGGCTTCGCCCTGGATGGGTTCCACCATGAAACCGGCCACATGAGGATCCTGCAAAGCCCGTTCCAGGGCTTCGAGGTCATTGTAGGGTATGATCTCGTAGCCCGGCATGTAGGGGCCGAAGTTGCGGGTCGTACTCGGTTCGGTGGAGGAGGAAATGGCGGCCAGCGTTCTTCCCCAGAAATTCCCGGTCACGAAAATGATCTTGGCCTGGTTGGTCGGGATCTTTTTGACTTCGTAGGCCCATTTCCGGCATAATTTGACGGCTGTTTCGCAGGCCTCTACGCCGGTATTCATGGGGAGAACCCGGTCGTAATCAAAAAACTCGGTGATGAATTTGTCGTAGGGGCCCAGCACTTCGTTGTGAAAAGCACGGGAAGTCAAGGTGAGCCTTTCTGCCTGGTCATGAAGTGCTCCCAGGATGTGCGGGTGACAGTGCCCCTGATTGACCGCCGAATAGGCAGCCAGAAAATCGAAATAACGCTTCCCTTCCACATCCCAAACGTATACGCCCTTGCCCCGGGCCAATACGACGGGGAGGGGATGGTAATTATGTGCGCCGTAGCGATCTTCCAGGTCGATGAATTCCCGGGTGGATAGCACGGAATCTTGAATCATAATCTTCGGATTTTAATCGTAAAAGCGGTCGGCTCGGGAGCCTCTCTCCGCCTGAAAAACTGTCTCCTCATCTTCCCAACGACGGGATTACCCCATTCGATCGTTTCTTCATCCCAAATCTCTGTCAAAGTTCCTCCCGAGCGGGTTGGCACAAATTAAGGAGGACAAGCCAGTTTAGGCCTTTAAAAGTATGGAAGTTTAGAAGCAAAAAGTAAAAAGCTGATTTTCAATCCATTTATCCGTTTCGCCAACAGGCGGACTTCAACCTTCATCAAAATCCGGATGAAATCCCGTGCGGGGATAAATTTCGCTAATAATTTACCAGTTGCAGGGTGTCCAAACCGATCCGAAGTTTCAGGTATTCTAACAATTTTGCCTCTTCCCTTCTCCGGGTGTATGTACTAATGTCCTGGTCCCAATGGACGAGAAAGGTGGGAATAATGAGGGCCTTGTTTTCCCGGTCTCGCTCGAGCGAACGGGCAAAGCCCATGCGGTCGATGTTGGGAAACAGGATTTTCAATTCTTCCGAATACCTCACAAAGGCCAGCGAATCCCGTTTTCCCTTTTCCAGCTGGGTTTTAAGGTCCTGGATTTGTCTTTCCTGGGCATCCCGGGCACTTTCTACTGCCTCCAGGTTGGTGGCCATTTGTTCCAGGTTGGTGATTTCGAGTTCCATCTGAGCAAGTTGGTCGAGGCCCACCTGGGGATTTTGGAAAAGGGAGAGTTCGAGGTCCTCCAGGCCGTGTTTCTGCAGGCCGGCGTAGAGGTAGTCGGTAGAATCTTGCGGGATCCGTTCCCCGATCAACTCCAGCAGAAGTTTGCGGGTGCTGTCCGTTTCCACGATCCGGTACCCCAGGGAGTGGGTGTTGCTTTCCGGTCCGAAATACTCCTGGACAAAGGATTCCAGTTTTCGGATTTCGGTCCTTTCCTGCCAGACGTTGGCCAGGATGATAACGCTGGGCATCACCAGCAGGACGGTAAAAAAGGCGGTAACCCAGCGAGCGCGGAGGGCCTCTGCCGGATCCATGAAACGCTTGTAGGGGAAGCGGAGGTACCTAACCATGAGATAGGTGGTCAGGGCAATGAAAAAGGAGTTCAGGAAAAAGAGATAGAAGGAATTCAGGGCGATGGTGGCATCTCCCTTGGCGATCCCGTAGCCCGTGACGCAGAGCGGGGGCATCAGCGCTGTTGCGATCGCTACTCCGGGAATGGCGCTTCCCTTCTCCTTGCGGGAAATGGAAATGATACCGGCCAGGCCGCCGAAGATGGCGACCAGGCAATCCAGGATGGTGGGCTTGGTCCGGGAGGCAATGGCTTCGGTGAGCGATCCGAGAGGCGTGATGCTGAAATACAAAGTACTGGTCACGACGGCGATCAGGACGGCGATGCCGAAGTGGCGAAGGGAGATGAATAAAGCCTCTTTGTCGTTGGTTCCCACGGAGAGGCCCAGGCCGAGGATGGGGGCCATGAGGGGAGAGATCAGCATGCCTCCGATGATGACGGCATCTGAATTCTGATCCAGGCCGATGGAGGCCACAAAGATGGAACAGATCAAGAGCCAGGCATTGTTGGCCCGCATCCGTTTGCTGTTGCGGATGTAGATGATGGTGCCCTCCCGGTCGAGGCCGGTTTCCAGGTCCAGAAGGTCCTTAAACCATTCCAGGATGGCGTCGATCCCCTCTCCGAGCAGAATATTCCTGGGCTTGTTGGGTTGTACCGGAAAGGATGAACCGGCCTGGCGGGTGGCTTTATCCTTATCCTTGTTGGGGTCCTGTGGGCTAGGCATGGTTTTCAATTTGGCCGTCTACGATATTCAGGCTCCGGTCGCTCATCGCCGCCAATTCGGCATTGTGGGTCACAATGATGAAGGTTTGCTCGAAGTCTTTCCGGAGCTGCAGGAGCAGGCGGTGTAATTCGCCCGAAGAAGCAGAGTCTAGATTTCCCGTGGGTTCGTCGGCCAGGACCACGGCGGGATCGTTGATCAGGGCCCGGGCTACGGCTACCCGTTGTTGCTCTCCGCCGGATAATTGCCCGGGTTTATGTTTTTCCCGCTCGGCCAGCCCCAGGTAACTCAGCAGCTCCGCCGCCCGCCGGCGGACCTCCTGCTCCTTTCGTCCGGCCAGGAATCCGGGGATGCAGACGTTCTCCAGGGCGGTGAACTCCGGCAGCAGGTGGTGAAACTGAAAGACAAAGCCGATTTCCCGATTGCGGAAATGAGCCAGTTTGCGCCCCTTCAAGTCCTGTATGGCCTGCCCCTTGATGGATATGCTCCCCTGGTCGTAGGAGTCCAGGGTTCCTAATATGTGCAAAAGCGTACTTTTCCCGGCGCCGGATTTACCTGTGATGGCAACGATTTCGGCTTTTCGGACCTCCAGGTCAATACCCTTGAGGACAAGCAGGGAGCCGTATGACTTGCGAACGTTCTTGGCAGAGATCAATGAATTCGGTTTTGAACCCCCAAATTAGCTATTCAAGCCCATTTCACGAACGCCCCTGTCGATGTCCTGAAAAGGCTGGGCAAAAAAAGAGCGAATACCTTTCCAGGTTTCGCTCTGCAAGAAATCACCCGACTGTAAAAAAACGTATCGCCAAAAACGGCAATACATTTAAACACAAAACCATATTGCCATGAAAACTCTTTCAAGGGCAAGGTTTCTTAACCTTTATTCCAGCAAGGTAACATTTAATTAACAAATCCTTAAAGTTTTCAGAGGAAAATTTCTTTGTACAACAAACTTTTCTTTCGGCCAACTTGGTGTTTGTAAAATAAATAACGGCAATCAATGAAAAAGCTACGGCTCCTGTTAGGGGATCAATTGAACCGCCAACACAGCTGGTTCTCAACGGAAAATGCTGAGATCGTTTACGTTTTCATTGAATCCCGGTCGGAGACCGAGTACGTCCGGCATCACATCCAAAAAGTGGTCGGTTTTTTTCTGGCCATGCGGGCCTTTGCCCGGGAACTGCGGGAAGCGGGCCATCAAGTGGAATACATCGCTCTGGATGATCCCGAAAACCAGGGATCGATCAGCCAGAACCTGGATTATCTGCTTCCGAAATGGCACATAGAAGAGGTGGGCTATCAATTGCCGGATGAATATCGTCTGGACCAGGAGCTTCGGGCATGGGCCGACCGGCAGAATATTCCCGTAGAAGTGGCCGATACCGAGCATTTTCTGACCCACCGCGAAGCCATCGCAGAATTCTTCAAAGGGAAGAAACAATTCCTGATGGAATCCTTCTACCGGCACATTCGGGTAAGATACCAGCTGCTGATGGAAGAAGACGGAGAATCCCCGGTCGGGGGCAAATGGAATTACGACGATGCCAACCGCAAATCGCTGCCCAAAAAGGTGGAGATCCCGGAATCCTATCGGCCAAGTCATACCGCCCAGGCAGTTGTAGATCTACTCAGTAAGGAAGGCATAGAAACCATCGGGGCTATAGACGCTCAACATTATACCTGGCCGATCGACCGGGAAGAGTCCCTGGAGGCTTTGGAGCACTTTGCCACTACGCTGCTTCCGGATTTCGGAACTTACCAGGATGCGCTCACGGATCGGGATCCCTTTCTGTTCCATTCCCGTTTGTCCTTTTGCCTGAATACCAAAATGCTTTCTCCGCTGGAGGTGGTGAAACGCTGCATAGCCGAGTGGGAGTCCCGGCCGGAGGAAATAAGCCTGCCCCAGGTGGAAGGATTTGTGCGGCAGATCATCGGCTGGCGGGAATACATGCGCGGCATTTACTGGGCCAAAATGCCGGACTATGCCGAACTGAACTTTTTCGAGCACCAGGCCAAGCTTCCGGACTGGTACTGGACCGGGGATACCAAGATGAAATGCCTTTCCCACGCGATCGGTCAATCGCTGGAACACGCCTATGCCCACCATATCCAGCGCCTGATGGTGACGGGCAATTTTGCCCTTTTGCTGGGTGTGAACCCCGATGAGGTAGATGCCTGGTATTTAGGGATTTACATCGATGCGATTCAATGGGTGGAGATCACCAACACGCGCGGCATGAGCCAGTTTGCCGACGGCGGTATTGTGGGGACCAAGCCCTATGTTAGCAGTGCCAATTACATCAAAAAGATGAGCGACTACTGCAAATCCTGCGCCTACAATCCCAATTTGAAAGCGGGAGAGGAGGGGGCCTGTCCCTTCAACAGTCTGTACTGGGACTTTTACGATCGCCATCGGGATAAGCTTTCCGGCAATCCCCGCATCGGCATGATGTACAGCACCTGGGACCGCATGGGGGCAGAGAAAAAGGAAGCCTTGCTGAAGCAGGCAAATGAATACAAGGAGGGAGTGGAAAGTTTATAGTTTACAGGTCATGGTTTATAGTCGAGAGGAGAATTTGCTGGTTTGAGGTGGTCCCATTTGACCGGACACTTTACTTAACCGATTTAATTATGACTCATAACCAAAAATAAGCCGGTCCCTCTCCATTTCCCCTGTTAAATGAGGTATGCATTCCCGGGATGAATCATACTATACCTTCCAAATGCCGGTTTCTTCGTCTTCCAAATAAAATCCCCTTCGTCAGCATTATTGCCGTAATTGATTAGGACTATGGCGGGGATTCCCTATTTTTCGCCGACAAACGAAAGACGAATGACCCGATCGGTACCCTTGTATCCGTCCTCAACGTTTTCATTACTTCCAAAATCACGAACCTGAATCGGACCGCGAGCCTTGACCGGCTTTGCGGCTAACCCAACGCAACTATGAACAACACGCACAGCCAGAGTTATTTGATCATGATCTCCATGGTGGCCGCGCTCGGTGGGCTGCTTTTCGGCTACGATACCGGCGTGATCAACGGTACGCAGTTTTACTTCAGCAAGTATTTCGAGCTCTCTGCCGCCCTCAAGGGCTGGGTCGTAGGGAGTGCCTTGCTGGGCTGCTTTCTGGGCGCCATCATCGCCGGTCCGTTGAGCCGGATATACGGAAGGAAATTCTCCCTGATGGTCTCTGCGGTTCTGTTCACTGTGTCGGCCTGGGGCTCCGGCCTGCCGGCCATCCTGCCGGAGTCGGTCACGCTGTTGGTGATCTTTCGCCTGATCGGTGGCCTGGGGATCGGCATCGCCTCCATGAATGCGCCCATGTACATCGCCGAGCTCTCTCCGGCGGGCATTCGCGGGAAAATGGTCACCTTCTACCAAATGGCGATCGTGATCGGCTTTTTTGTGGTGTTCCTGGTCACCTACTCCATCGGCGGAGGACAAACAGAAGAATACAACACCCAATACGGCTGGCGTTGGATGTTCTGGTCCGAGCTGGTGCCTTGTTTGCTGTTCCTGATCCTTCTGTTCCTGGTACCCAAAAGCCCCCGCTGGCTCATGCTGAAGGGAAGGGAAGAGGAGTCCAGGACCGTGCTGAACCGGGTGCACGGAGTTGAAGTCGCCCAGCGAGAAATGCAGGAGATCAAGGAATCCATCAGCGAGGATAAAGGCTTGACGTTCAAGGATGTTTTTCAGAGCGCCGTGCTACCCATCGTTTTGATCGGAACCATCTTTTCCGGCTTGCAGCAGTTTACCGGGATCAATGCCGTACTCTACTACGGAGCGGATATTTTCGAGAAAGCCCTGGGATTCGGCCAGGAAGATGTCCTGGCCCAGCAGATCCTGCTGGCCGGAGTCAACGTCGCCTTTACTTTCCTGGCCATGTTCACCGTCGACGGGTGGGGGCGCAAACCCCTCGTCATCGTAGGCTGCGTGGGGATGATCACCGGCTTTTCCTTACTGGGAATCACCTTGATGAACAACCAGGTAGGCCTGATCTCCCTGATCGGAATCCTCATGTTTGTGGGTTCTTTTGCCATGTCCATGGGGCCCATCGTTTGGGTGATCCTCGCCGAGATGTTTCCCAATTCCATCCGCAGCATCGCCATGTCCATCGCGGTGGCCGTTCAGTGGGGTTCCAATTACATCGTTTCCCAATCCTTCCCCATCGTGGTGGAAAGCGGGGCCAATGCCCCCGGAAGCTTCTGGAACGGTTCCCTGCCGTATGCCATTTTTATTGCCTTCATTGTTGTTATCATCCTGTTTGCCTGGCGTTACATCCCGGAGACCAAGGGAAGGTCGCTGGAACAGATCGAGAAACTGTGGGAAGAGCGATATGGGGTCATAAAGCAGAATGGATCGGGAACTCTTTAGAGAGGTTTTTCCGGGCGCGAAACTATTTCGATAACATCTCACCTCATTTCGTTGCGCGATGGGCGGATTCGAACCTTTAGACCTCGCCATTTTTCTGGGCTATCTCTTCCTGATCATTGGCATCGGCATCTGGGTGAGCCGGGGGAAAAAAGGCCAGGAAAAAACGGCGGAAGATTATTTTCTGGCTAGTAAAGCCTTGCCCTGGTGGGCGATCGGTACCTCGCTGATCGCAGCCAACATTTCGGCCGAACAAATGGTCGGCATGTCGGGACAAGGATTTGGCCTGGGCCTGGCCATCGCTTCTTACGAATGGATGGCCGCCATCACGCTGCTCATTGTGGCCAAATTCTTTCTCCCGATCTTTCTGGAGAAAAAGCTGTACACCATCCCGCAATTTGTCGAGCAGCGCTACAGCGTCGAGCTGAAAACCATCCTCGCGATCTTCTGGATCGCCCTTTTCACTTTCGTCAACCTCACCACCGTCTTGCTTCTGGGCGCCATGGCCATCGATACCATCATCGGCGGAGAGCCGGGCGAATTCTTCTACTGGGCCATTTTCGGATTGGCTTTCGTGGCGGCGGCCTATTCGCTCTGGGGCGGGCTGGCCGCTGTAGCCTGGACGGACGTGCTTCAGGTGAGCTTGCTTGTGATAGGGGGCGCCATCACCACCTATCTGGCACTCGTGAACCTGACGCCTGAGGGAGGCCTGATAGCCGGGCTCAAATTGGTCTTTGAAGAGGTCGGCCAGCGCATACCGGAATTCAATGGCGAATTCGGTAAGTTCAACATGATCCTGAGCAAAGATCACCCGTCTTATTCCGAATTGCCCGGGATCGGGGTCCTGATCGGAGGCCTCTGGGTAGCCAATCTTTACTACTGGGGATTCAACCAGTACATCATCCAGCGGGCCCTGGCGGCAAAAAACCTGCGGGAAGCCCAGAACGGACTGGCTCTGGCCGGTTTCCTGAAACTGCTCATTCCCCTGATCGTCGTTATTCCGGGTATTGTTGCCTTCGTGTATTACATGCAGAACGAAGGCACGAACATCGTAGAAGGCGTAGGTACGGCTCTGTATGTGGAAAACCCGCCCTACCAGGCCAACGACAATGCCTTTCCCTGGTTGATCCGCACCTTCGTTCCCACCGGATTGAAAGGACTCGTAGTGGCGGCTCTGGCCGCAGCCATCGTCTCCTCGTTGGCCTCGATGATGAACTCCGTGTCCACCATTTTCACCATGGACATCTACCGGCAATACATCAACCCCAACGCCAACAACCGCCAGACGGTAAGCGTGGGAAGGGGGGTAGCCGCTCTCGCTCTGGTCATCGCCATCGCTCTGGCGCCCCTGATGCAAAGCAGCCGGGGCATCTTCAATGTCATCCAGGAATATACCGGACTGGTCAGCCCGGGCATCCTCGCCGTTTTCATGCTGGGCCTGTTCTACAAGAAGGCCACCAACCGGGGGGCCGTGGTCGGTGTGATCCTGTCGATCGTCATCGCCCTATTGTTCAAATTCATTCCGGTCTGGACCCAGACCGATCCGCTTCCGTTTCTCGATCAGATGGGGTACACCTTCCTGATCACCTGCTTTATCATTGCCGGAGTGAGTTACCTGGATGGAAAAGGAGAGAACGATTCCAAGGGTATCTTCTTAAGTTGGCCTACGTTTAAAACCGGACCGGCATTCAATATTTCCGCTTTTGCGATCGTATTGATCACAGCTTTCCTGTACACTGTTTTTTGGTAGGGTGTAAAGGAAAGGAAGGCAAAGGGTGGGGTCCAGGTTTTCCGTTTAGAGGGGAGTAAACGGCATCGGGGTCCAGGGAGCCCGATGGGATGCGTTGAGTTCCTTCCGGGATACTGTATTTCGACCGCAAATAAAGCAAGACCAGCATGGGACGCATTTCCAAGCAACGGGTCCACGAAGCTCTGGATCGGATCGCCGGGATCATTCTCGAAGCGGCCGGGCCCGACGGGATCGTGAGTCGCCGGGATATCTGGGAGAAAGTAAAAAGCCTTTCCGGTCTGGAACAGAAGCTGACGGAACATTTCTATCGCTTCATGGACCATCGGGATTATCGCCCCGGCGCCCGCATCACCCGGCGAGATGTAGAGGATACCTTGGCTTACAGCAAAGAAAAGCTGATCGATGACTATGACCGGAACCAAAACGGTCTTTCCGAGGATGAGATTTCCCGGATGTCTTTACTGGGGCAATATGCTGTAGAATACGCGTTACAGTCAGGGCACAACCCGGGTCTTCCGGAAGAAGAACTGATCGAGTCCTTGAAGGCGCTTGCAGAAGGTCTCTTTTTCTTTGCCTTTGGCTCCGAGGCCGACGAGCCGCTGCATCCGTTCTTTCAGGAAGCGGGTCTGACCCGCCTGAATGAAATCACCTTTGCAGAAGCTCTCGGCCTCAACCAGGATGATCCCGCTCAGCTCATCGAGCGCTACGTGGAGGACCCCTCCGAATTCCACGATCGCTTTCAGGACCAGCATCTCCGGTTTAACCCTTCCCTTGGCCGTAAAGCGGTTCAGCTGGTTCAGCTCCTGGACCAAGAGTTGAGCGAGGTTCGGATCTTCATCCTGGGGCAAGACGACTGGCGGCTGTATCCTCGCGCCGACCATCCCACCTACTGGGTCGGCCTCAGCCGGAAAGGCCATATTCTGGGCCTGCGTACCCAAGTGATCTGGACCTGACCAAGCTGGATTATGATGGGGAGAATTGAGGATAAACCTTAATAATGTTTGCCTCCTCTTTTACTCAGACAATAATTTCTGCATAATAAAACCTCGCAAAAAAATAGACAGTGAACTCAAGTCCACTGTCCATCGATTTCGTTCTTCCGTCCGATCGGGTCAGAAAATATAGCGTAATCCGAACCGCATTTGCCAGCGGCTCTGCAGGCTGAAATCGTTGGTGAAACTGGAAGTCAGACTGGGATCGAACGAATAGGTCGGTTGCAGGGTGGCCGGGTCGACCGACACGCCTACGGGTTGTGTATTCGTAGGCAGTCGGCGGAAACTCCAGTCGCCGTCGCTAAGCAAACTGCCGATATTCAGGATGTCGATGCTGAATTGGAACGTGTGGGTCCGCTTGCTCGATTCAATGTTGAAGTCCTGAAGCAAGCGAAAATCCCAGTTGTTGTACCAGGGGCTGAGCAGGCCGTATTTCTCCACATAGCTGCCCCGGTTCGCACTCAAATAGTCATCTTGCTCGATGAAAGCCCGATAGGCTTCCCGTTGCTCATCGGCTACAAAGTTCATCTGATCCAGTTCAGCATCCGTCGGGATGTATAGCAGGTCGTTCAGGCCGGAACCGGGCGAACCGTCGCTGTTGATATCGCCGGAATAGGTGTAGCTGAACCGGTTTCCCTCAACGTATTCAAAGAAGAGCGACAGGGTAGTTGCGAAGGGCCCGTAGCGGAATACCTTGCTGGCCGATCCGATGATCCGGTGCCGGTTTCCATAGAGGGAGGGAGCCAATTCGGGGATGTTGACATGCCCCAGGGCGGGATTCCGGTCAAAGGCATCTCCCGAAATCTCGGCCTCGATGGAGCTGGCATCCCGGGAGTCCAGGAAGTTGTAAGCGATGCTGGTGTAGAAATCGCGACCCCAGTTTTTCTGGAGCTGGAAAGTCATATTAAAACTGTAGCCTACGGAGGTATTGGTGAAGACGTAGGCGTTGTTGGGGGTGCGGAAGTTACCGGGCGTACCGTTCTTGTCCGCATCCACGTAATAGGGCCTCTGATCGACCGGATCGTTCAGGACACGGGAGGGAGGTTTGATGCCGTAGTTGCGCACCATCATACCGTTGATGTCTTTGGTGTAGATGAAGTCCGAGGAAAAGACGAACCCGCCTCCGAATTCGAAATCAAAACCCAGGTTGCTGCGCCATACCTGGGGAAACTGAAAGTCGGGGTCGGTGATGGTGTAGAAAAAGAAATCCGGATTGGCGACCTGGTTGCCGATCCATACGAAAGGCAGGCGTCCGGTGAACAGCCCCGTCCCTCCGCGTAGTTGCATGGACTTGTCGCCCTGAATGTCCCAATTGAAACCGAAGCGGGGCGAGAACAAGGGAGTCTGTTTGGGCAGCACCGTGTGATCGAACTGGACCGGGTTGCCCAGCTCGTCGAAATAGGTAATGGATGGATCGTAAGAGGCGCCGGGGTTCTCGGGCCCGGCAGTACCTCCCTTGCGGTCAATATTTTCCTGGATCTTTTCGGCGGTATTGAAATACAATGGCATATCCATGCGAATGCCGAAGGTCAGATTCAGCCGATCGTTGACGGCCCACTCATCCTGGATGTACAGCCCGAATTGGCCTACGTTGGTCTCGGCCAATGCCCAGCTGTCGTTCGCTTCGTTATCGGCAAAAGTTTGCCGGGCAAAATCCACGACGGGATCCATGTTTCCGGCCCGTACAAAATCCTGGAATTCGGCTACGCTGTTGAAGCCGGGGCCGAACGTACCCCCTGGGTAAGGAACGCCGAAAGGCTCGTAAGCGCCCAGGTTGAAGGAGTTATCGAAATCGAATCGCTCAAAGCTGAAACCGGCGGTCAGCGTATGGGAGCCCAGGTAGACGTTCAGGTTGTTGGTGACCTGATACACATTCTGATCCAATCGATTGTTGATGGAAAAGGGTTCGTGGCCGGCCACGATGTAGCGGATGCCATCGCGGTTGATGTTCAGTACTGGGAAGGGGTCGCTGAAAGGATCGCGGGTATCGCGGAAGGCCGTAAATCCTACCTGCAGGTTGTTGGCGAATTTACTTCCGAACAAGGCGCGCCACTCACCGATGGCGGAGTGAATGATGTTGTTGATCCGGTAACCGGAATTGAAAAATTGCAGGGTGGTGGCGTCCGGCCCCCTTCGACCCAGGGCCGAGGGGTGGGCCGGTTTTTCCTTGAAAGCGTCCAGGGTGTTATAGGTCAGGGTCAGGCTATGCCCGTCGGCAATATTCCAGTCCAGCTTGACGATCGCCTTCCAGTTGTTGGTCTGGTGCAGGTAGTTCTCGTAAGGCCCGGTTGTATAGTTGAAAGCCGAATCGAGTATGCCTTGCACCGCAAGCAGGTCCTGCTCTTCCACCCGGCTTACGTTTTCTCCGGATTTTCCGGGTCCTGCCGAAATGAAGTTGGAACCCAGGTCTTCCCGATTATCCACTTCGAAATTGACGAAAAAGAAAAGCTTATTCTTTACCAGCGGTCCTCCCAGGCTGAAGCCGGCCTGATACTGGGTAAGGTCCGGCACGAAAATGCTTTGACGGTCAACCCGGTTTCCGGTCAGGTTTTGATTCCGGTAAAAGCCGAATACCGTTCCGTGGAATTCGTTGGTCCCGCTTTTGGTAACGGCATTGATGGCGGCGCCGGTGAATCCGGCCTGGGTCACATCGTAGGGAGCTACATTGACTTGTACCTGCTCGATGGCATCCAACGAAATGGGCGGGGCGTCGGTCTGCCCGCCCGGCGTGGCGGCGTCCAGGCCAAAGGGGTTGTTGAAAATGGAACCATCCAGTGTAAAATTATTGAACTGGTCGTTTCTTCCGGCGAAAGAGTTTCCTGAGGCTGAGGGGGTGAGCCGGTAAAAGTCGGCCGTGCTCCGGGAGATGGTCGGCAGACGGGTCAATTGTTCGGATGAGATGTTGGTGGCTGCCCCTGTGCGCTCACTGTTCAGCACCGGATCGATTTCCCCCGTGACGATCACCTCCTGCAGGGCAGTGGCAGCCGGCTGCATGCGGATCTGAAGTTCCAGTTTTTGTCCCAGGCTCAGCGAAAGGTTTTCGAAATTCTGGGTCTCGAAACCTACATAGGAGACCAGGACCTGGTAGGGGCCTCCCACGCGTAGGTTGGCGAGCGTAAAGCGTCCGTCTAGGTTGGTTGTGATCCCGTATTCCGTGCCGGAAGGCTCGTGGACGGCCACCACAGTGGCTCCGATAAGCGGTTCTCCGGTTTCATCCTCGACCGAACCCAGCAAAGTAGATGTAGTTATCTGGGCAGCAAGTGGACCGGTAACACAAAAAAAGAAACAGACAAACAGGGTAAGGTGCGACAGCTTCATAACGGCGTTTTGGTGATAGGTGCGAGTCAGACAGCGATAAAATTAGTTAAGAATTTTTTAACAATCTCTTTACCTGAGTCAAAATGATCCCTTGTGAAAAATAATTTCGGTCCGGGAAGTTGGCGGTTTCGCGGAATGCGTTTACCGGCACAGAAAGGTCCTTTCCTTTTCTTTTCTTTTGCGGAACTTTCTCGAAGGCAGTTTCGGCAAACGACCGGATTTAATAGACCGGAGAAGCACACCTAGTAGAATACTGACCGGTCTTTCCAACTGATCTTTGCCATAAAATCCAACCAACTGGAAAGCATCCATCAGGTACAAGGCAGGATGGGCCCTTCTCATTTTTTTGCTATGGATTTCCGGAGTCCTTCATTGGCGACGAGGTGATCATTACCTGGACTCTGGAGAATGGAATCCGTTCCAATCAGTGTGTTCGCTGTTTTTTCGAAATAGAGAAAGGGATCGAAAAGCGAGCCGGCAAATATCTGGACAAATACCAGACCGTGTATCGTTTCAAAGCCGGTATTCATCTGGGGGAGGTTACCATAGGTGAGATCGGGAAGATCAAAAAGCTCATTACGTATACGGGAGACGTCATGAATACCACGGCCCGCATCCAAAGCATTTGTAATCGATACGGGGAGAAGCTGATCATCAGCGAGGATCTGCTTCAACGCCTGGATAAAAGGCAGTTGACGACCCGCCACCTTGGAGAGGTCGTGTTGAAGGGAAAGATGTAGCCGGTCGGGATCGTGGCCGTTAGGGCGTGAGAAGCGGACCCTGCTCGTAAATCCGGAGGGAACATGTTATTTGGGGATTTATATTTCTACCCTTCGAGTATAAATTTGCTCTCTATGTTTTCTTCCGAAAAAGTCTGGCACAAGGTGCTGGACGATACCCGACAGCTTCCGGAAGGTCGGGTCATGACCGCTATTGCCGACGGTCACCACGAAATCTGTCTTACTCACTATCGCGGCAAAGGCCTGAGCGCCGTTTCTGTTTTCGATGCTCTCACGCGGCTGGCCCCCGCTGATGCCGTGATGTGCGTGGATGTGGGCAACAATGCCTATTCTTTTGGGCGATATTTTGAGGCCCGAGAGCATACCTTCCTGATGTCCGGGTATCTGGGATCCATAGGCTTTGCCATGCCGGCGGTGTTGGGAGCCTGGGCCGCCGTGCGCGATAATCGCCCGGTGATCGCCGTCGCCGGAAACGGCGGCTTTGCCCAGTATATGGCGGAAATTACTACTTCAGTCAAATACGGCATGGGCGTGAAAGTGATCCTGCTCAATAATGCGGAGTTAGCCAAGATCTCCAAGGAGCAGCGGGCCGGCAACTGGGAAGTTTTTGCCACCTCCCTTGCCAATCCGAATTTTGCGGATTATGCTTCCAGTTGCGGAGCTCTGGGAATTCGGGTTACTGAAGAGGCTCATTTGGAAGAAGCTATGTAGCAGGTTCTTTCTCATGAAGGGACGGCTCTGCTGGAAGTTTGTACCGATGCCATGCTGGTGTAGGCGGCCCCGCTTTCTCATGCTAAACCAATTCCCTATTTTGGGGATTCGGAGGAATTTCGCTCCGGGATTTATCCAAAGGATCAGAAAATAGCACATGCAGTGGTTTAGCCTGAAACCCGTCGACCTTACGGCTTTTGCCGAGGCTGAAAAGCAGTTACACTGGGCCTCCCAACTGGTAGCCATGGCGGGCAATGCTTTCCTGCCTCACAAAGAGGATGACCGTCACACCAGCATGAGATGGGAACCCGGTACCCGCCGCCTGGTCAGCGGGTTGATCACAGCCGGGGGTACCAGCCTGCAAGTGGCGGTCAACGTAGAGCACTTCCTGTTGCAGATCGTCGAAGAAAACGGCGTGGAGATCTTCACCGTCCCGATGCATCAGCGTACGATGCTGGAACTGAGCAGCTGGCTGGGGGTGCAATTGCGGTATCTCGATCTGGACTCGTCCCGAATCGTGCCCCTGACTCATTTCGAGCTTCCCGAACATCCGATCGGTGAAGGTCAACCTTTCCAAAAACCCGCTCCGGAATTACTGCAGGCATGGGTGGCTCAGCGTTCGGACGCGCAGTTTCTCCTGCAGGCCCCACGGATCCGGTTCAAAGCCTACGACTACCGGGTCGCCGTCTGGCCCCATCATTTTGATTCGGGATTATTCATCCCCTTGCCGGATAAATCGATCGGCGGACTCGGGATGGGCTGGGCGCCAGCGGACTCCCTCGTTTCCGAACCTTATTTGTATGCCTATCCTTTGGAAAAAAGCGATGGCGAGCAGCCCCGGGAGTCCTCCTTGAGCTGTGGATATTGGCCCGAAGGGTACGGCGGTGCTGTTTTGCCCTTTTCCCAGTTGGCTGCCGAAAAAGAGCCTTCTATCCAGCACAAGATGGGGGCTTCCTTCCTGAAAGAGGCAACCGATTACCTGATCGGATAGCTACACCCTCACTCAGGCATTCTCCGTATAACGGGACTTTTTGTTGTCTTCCAGGGCGGGTACGCGACCTCTCCAGGAGTCCGGGATCAACTTGACCTTGGGATCCATGTTCTGGATGGCCCGCAGCACATCCCTCCGGCTGATCTGTCCGATCAGTTTGCCGTTGTCCAGAACGGGAAGCCGTTTGATCCCCTGTTTGACGAACACATAGGCTGCATCCACGACCGTTCTGGAAGCATCAATGGTGATCATCTGGGTCGACATATAATCCGAAACCAGGCTACCGATATGCGGCTGGCGACTGTAGGAGTTTTCGACCAGGATCTTGAGGCAATCCACTTCCGAGAGCATCCCCACCAGATTGTAATCGCTATCCACTACGGGAGCGCCGGAAATTTTCCGCTTCAAGATGGTATCAATAGCTGAATGGATGGGCGTGTCCGGCCGGAAGGTGATCAGGTGGGAGGCCATGTATTTGGTCACGGAAGGAAATTCGTTCATGTAGGGGAGATTTGTTTGTTTACGTAATTTTCAACGACGGCGGAAGAATAATTCTAATCAAAATATCAAATATTCCGAATTTTTCCTAAGAAAAATCAGAGTCATGAAAGTCAAATTTGTTATTTGTGCTGGATTTGAGGATATCCGATAAGAAGAGTATCTTCTGATCAACAAAAACGCGATTTATGAATAATGCCTACGATACACTTGTTGAAGCCCTGACCGCCTTGCGTGAAAAAGGGTTCGTTAACGATTTCAATCTCGAATCCAGTCAGGTGGTCTGTGAACCCCTTGACCTTTGCTTAAGCCCGAGAGAATTTGAAGTGGTGGAGTTTCACCGCTTCGAGGGAATGAGCAATCCCTCCGATAGTTCGGTGATCTACGCGCTACAGTCTTCGGATGGTGTCAAAGGCGTTCTGGTGGATGCTTATGGCGCTTATGCCGAAGGCCTGAGCCCGGAAATGGCTGCCAAACTATCTTCCAAGAACTGAATCCTTCCGATGGTTTTCCCATGGGGTGCCGCTCAACCCCGTTTGCCTTTCCCTTTCCCAAACTGTTGACGCATGAACCGAGCTTTTCCCTTTTTCCTTTACCTGATCGCCTGTGTCTGCACCACCTTGAGCGCACAGGAAGCTTTCCGTCCTTTGGATGTATTTCAACTCACCTACGTAAGCGAGCCGGCCATTTCCCCGGATGGAGAACAGGTGGTCTTTCTGAAAAACGGCTACGATATAATGACCGACCGCCGGGTGGCCGACCTCTGGATGGTCGGCTTCGATGGCAAGGGTCTTCGGCCCCTTTCGGCTACGGACGATCAGGAACGCAGCCCGGTATGGTCGCCCTCCGGCGACCGGCTGGCCTGGATCAGCAGCGGTGGGGGCAAACACCGCCTGATGGTTCGCTACATGGAAAGCGCCGAGCAGAACATGATCGCTGAATTCAATCATTCGCCGGGGAATTTGACCTGGTCGCCGGATGGCGAATGGCTGGCTTTCACCCGTTTCGTGCCCGGCCAGGAGGAGCGGATCGGAAGCGTGGCCGGCAAGCCGGAAGGGGCCAAGTGGGCACCTGCACCCACCTACACGGATGAGATCGTATACCGGAGAGACGGCAGCGGGGAAGTGGAACCCGGTCATACGCATATTTTCGTCATGCCCTCTCATGGAGGCGCTGCCATTCAACTGACGAAAGGTAATTTCGATCACGACGGGAGCCTGAGCTGGTCCCATGAGGGTTCCCAGGTTTATTTTTCGGCCAACTTGACACCCGACAATCATCTGCAGGAGCACCCGCGCAATCCGGACCTGTATCGCATTCCCCTGGCGGGCGGCCCCTTGGAAAAACTTACCGGGCAGATCGGGCCGGAGAATAACCCCCGGGTTTCTCTCAACGGAGACTGGCTGGCTTACACCGGCGCCATGGACCAGATGAAAGGGTATCTGCAACAGGAAGTATACCTGGCCCGGAACGAAGCCATGGCCGAAGCCAAGATACTTACCGAGTCCCTGGATCGAACCCTGGGAAACCTGAAATGGGCCCCCGAAGGCGATCATCTGTGGTTTGCCTATACCGATCAGGGAACGCAAAAAGTAGGTCGGGTCAGTACCGGCGGGCAAGTGGAAGAGGTGGTGGCCGGTCTGACCGGTTCGCCGGTGGGTAGGCCATATGCGGGCGGGAGCTATGATGTAGGTCCCAAAGGACGGTTTGCTGTGACCTGGGGAAGCGGAGCCAGCCCGGCCGAGCTTGCTGTAGGGATTGCCGGGCAGAAGGAAATCCGGCAACTGACGAATTTCAACAAAGCCTTGTTCCTGCAAAAGAAACCCGGGAAGGTCGAAGAGTTCTGGACGAAATCTTCCTACGATCAACGGGACATCCAGGGCTGGATCGTCTATCCTCCGGATTTCGACCCTTCCCAAACCTACCCCTTACTCCTGGAAATCCACGGTGGACCCTGGTCGGCCTACGGGGATCATTTTAGCATGGAAATACAGCAGTATGCAGCCCGGGGATATGTTGTGGTCTACACGAACCCGCGCGGAAGCACCAGTTACGGTGAGGAGTTTGCCGATCTGATCCAGAACAATTATCCCGGTCAGGATTACGACGACCTGATGTCCTGCGTGGATGCAGTCATAAAGCGGGGTTTCATCGACGAGGAAAAGTTGTTCGTCACCGGCGGAAGCGGGGGAGGGGTTCTTTCTTCCTGGATTGTCGGCAAAACCGACCGCTTTGCCGCTGCCGTAGTAGCTAAACCGGTGATCAACTGGTTCAGTCATATTTTGACGGCAGATGCGCCTCAATACTGGAGCCGGTACTGGATGCCCGCGATGCCCTGGGAAGATCCCGATTTCTACTACAGGCAAAGTCCCATCTCCCTGGTAGAAAATGTGAAAACGCCTACCATGCTCCTGGTCGGGGATAAGGATTACCGGACCCCGCTCTCGGAATCGGAGCAGTTTTACCGGGCGCTGAAGTTACGAGGAGTTCCCACTGCGCTGGTGAGGTTTCCGGAGGCCAGCCACGGCATTGCCGGCCGGCCCAGTCAGATGCTGGCCAAGGTAAAGGCGGTGATGGACTGGAACGAGCGCTACGGCGGTCCCAAGGAGAAAAAGGAGGAGGAAAAAGCCAGACCTTGATGATTTTGGCCGGTATCCGAGCATCCCAATCCACTTTCCGAGCAACTTTTTAATTTCTTTCTTTGGTAATGGGTCAAATTAGTTGAATTCGTATATTTGGGTTAAAAAGATGAAGC
>CAZXIX010000039.1:19824-35895 GCA_964640855.1 uncultured Saprospiraceae bacterium | reverse complement strand
GGTTTCCTTTCCATGATTTAAATTTTCACTTTCTCCACCCAAACTCAAACACATCCGGTCTGGCATAGTGGCCCGTAGCATCAAACATGCGTTTGGCGGCAAGCATGTCCTGCAGATCGATATCCGCATACAAGATCCCCTCCTCTGCCTCCAGGGGGCCCGCCAGGAACTGTCCATTGGGAGCGATGATGCAGCTGTTACCGGTATTGATCCACTCTCGATCCCCGGGATAGAGCTTTTTGAATTCAAACTTATCCGGAATATCCGCCTTTCGGATTGCCTGACAGACGCTCAGCACAAACAAGCCGCCTTCCCGGGCTACATGTTGCATGGTCTGGAGCCAATTCCGGCTTTTGTCCCAGGTGGGAGCTATCAGGATCTGCGTGCCCAGGGCATAAATGGCGTTCCGGGCCAGCGGCATAAAATTTTCCCAGCAGATCAGACCTGCGATCCGTCCGGCAGAGGTATCGTAAGCCTCCAGGGTGCTGCCATCGCCCTGTCCCCAGATGAGGCGTTCGCCGCCCGTGGGGATCAACTTGCGATGCTTCCCAAGGATCTCCCCCTCCTTGCTGATGAATAATAAACTGTTATAAAGGCTGGCATTACTGGCTTCCGAGTTGCGTTCGTGTATGCCGATAGCGACGTTGATCCCGGCCTTTCCGGCAGCTTTGCAAAGCTGATCGGTAGCTTCATCCGGTATAGAAACGGCATTTTCAACCAACTCTACATACAAAGCATCCAGATCGGCCCGCTTGCTGTTGGGGATCAGCCAAACCCAGTCCGGATATCCGGAAATAAAGGCTTCGGGAAAAGCGATCAAATCGGCTCCCTGCCCGGCTGCCTCCCGGATAAGTTCGCAAGCTCTGTCGGTGGTAGCCTTTTTGTCGAGATATACGGGTGCCAGCTGAGCAGCAGCCACTTTTGCCGTGCGCATAAAACTTCGGGTTTCGTTCGCAGAAAAAGCTAGTTGGAAGGGGGAGTCGGACTTTGCCACAGGACGTTCACGATCTTCCAATTACCGTCGATCTTGGCCAGATGAAAATAGTCCGTACCCCATTGGGCGGTCAGCTTGGCCGTAGCGGTTTTGTCCTGCACCTCAAAGATGGTGATCTCTTTGGGCGCGTCTTCAGGAAGCCAGCCTTCCGCATTCCATTTTCCGGCCAGTTCCTTCAACTCCTCGTAGGTCATAGGGCTCATATCCGCGTAGGCCTGCTCGTCTTCCGGACGCCAGAAGCCGCGTTTGGCCAATTCCGGATAAACGCCCATTTCAATCTGTGCCGGATCGGCTTCGTACAATCCGTCGACATAATGCAGAATGGCTTTTTCAACAGCCTGCCGATCGGGGTCTGACTGACCAAAAGAAATGCCGAACCATAGAAAGTTGGCCAGAATGGCCAGGAAAAGCATGCGGGTGATCTTCATGATCCTGATTTTAATCTTTATGAAAAGGTACACTTAAGGTACGAAGAACAGACCTATATTTCCGGAAGGTTCTTGGGTTAAGAGATTAAACCCGATATCGGGTCAGAGCGAAGCGGAGATCATGAAAAGCGGGTGAGAAATCAGATCTCCGCAATACGTACCATCCCCTTCGTCAGGAGTACCGGAGTCGGGTCATTCTCCTCTCATGCTGAGTGGGTGCTTAGAGTTTATAGATTTTCTCTTCTTTGAATGCGTTTCATCAAATGATCGGAAACCGGCTGGGGAATGTCCAGGCTCCCGGCCCGGTATCTTCCGTGGAATGCTTTCAAATACTCAGAAAAAGTTTTGGGAGGGATGGAGCCCGATAAGAGGAACTGCTGCCATGTATTTTCGGGGAAAGGGGTTTTTCCCTTTTTCCTACCTAAAACATCGGACAGGTAATGCGAAGCTCGCAGCCCGAAATTCGCCAACCCGGTGGAAGTGCAGATCTCAAAACTCGTCAGATCCAGCCCCCAGCAGGTAGTGTGGGTCCGCCGCCAAATTGAGGATCGGTCCTTGATACGAAGAATTTCCCGCTGGGCAGCCGAATAGTTTTTCTCTTGCTGATAGGCAAAACAGAGAGTGAACAGATTGGAGCCGTACTGAGTGGCGGCAAGCATGTATTCGTCGGCAAAGGATTTAAATGACTCCTGCACCTTGCGCATGATGATCTCTATTTGATTGACCGGCAGGGAGTCCGCCAACATCACCGCATGCACCAAAGGCATCCCGTTGTAGTACTTCAGGCCAGCCAGATGGAAGGGTTTCACCATATCTTCCCAATCCATCGACATCCGGTACCTTTCTTCGGGAGATAATTCCGGGAGGGGAAAATGCAGCATGGGGCGGAAAGAGGCCGGCACCCCTGTAAACATTGTGACCAGGGGCTCCAGGTAATCCATGACGCGCTGAATTTCCCGTATGTATTCATCTCCGGCTTTTACCTCCTCCGTCGACAAGTCTGTAAGGTAACCCAGTCTCGCATAGAGCAGGTAAGTAGCCGCAAAGACCTCAAATGGGGTCATGCCAATAAAGTTCCATGTGAATCCGGGGAATGCCGTTATTCATTCCTTCACTTTTCCTCGACCGCCTTCTTGATATCCTCCAGGTCCTGAAGCATCATCTTTTGGGTGGCACCTTTGAAGAAAGGAGTCATGATGGCAGCCATGATCCGGGAGAAAAAGGAAGTGGCCTCCGAGCCGAATTCCATTTTTAAAAAAGTCTGCCCTCCTTCTTCCCGGATGTACATGCCGGATTTGTAAACGGCACCGTGGTTTTCAGCCCGGGTTTCATAAAATTCATTCTCTTTCGCATCTGTGATCCACATGGTCTCACTCGCTTCCCGGCCAAACATCTTCCGGGTCTCCTCCCATTTCAGCCCCACCAGGCCGCCTTCCGGTCTTTCGAGCACCTTTACTTTTTCAATTCCGGAAATGCGTTCGGGCGCACGGTCAATATCCGTGATCACTTTCCAGATGGCCTCTTTACGGGCTTGTATGGGTACCTGCACGGAAAGCTTCATAAGGCGATATGTGTTTTTTAAATGGAAAAGGCCTTGATATTTTTGAGGGTTGAAGCAGCTTTGGATCCCACGGCACACACTCAAACCCACACGGCAAAGTCACTGGTTTTGACCTTAATGCCCATTCAATCTACAACCTTAATCGCAAAATTGCACGAGGACAAGAGCCTTCAGTCTTCCGGGATGAGCGGTTGGGTCCAGGCCATTTCATAAACGAGCTCCTCGATGGGGTTGGGGTGCAACTGGGAAGAAGTAACCTTGGCCCGAACAAAGAGAATATCGGGCGTCAGGGAGAATTCTGCTTCGGTTGCTGAGACCGTTTCGAATACCTCCGGGACGGTTTCTCCCTTCCGGCATCCGGCAAAGGAAATGGAGTAGAAAACCCCCTCTTCCTCTTTTACCTTCACCGACAGCCGGTCATTCGAAAAGGTCACCTGGTCGAGCGTTACGCCGGTAGAAGCATAAAACCGGCCGGCCTCCATGGCCTCGATCAGGGCCTCGGGGCTCAGCGTATCGGCCAGCACCATGATCCACCCGCGGCCGGCATTGGCCCATTCTGCGCCTTGCCGATGGTAATGATGGGAGTCGTCCGTTGCCAGCCCGTACATGAGAGGTTGACCTTTCTCCAGATAGGTGATGTTGATCAGGTCCCACATTTCCTCCGTTGTGATGTGGGTTGAATCGCCCAAATTGTGTACCGCCGGATGACCGTTGTACACTTCGAAAAAGCGCTCCCCGCTCAGACCCAGGATGTCTTCCAGAGCCACCCCAAATCCGAAATTGGGGTGATTGATGTGGGGGATCATGGGAATTCCGGTCTCCTCCCGCTGCATCAAAACGGCATTGATGTTGCGCTGCAGGACCTGCAACACACTTTCCCCTCCCTGCGGCTCGATCTTTTTGCGGATGTTGGTCGCATTCAGGTGCACCGGCTTGTCCTCAAATTGATCGGTGATCTCCTCCGAAGGAAGGATAAGGAATTTCTCATCTTCCTCGAAAAGTCCCCGGTACTCCTCAAGCGTTTTCAGGCGAACTTCCAGAGGACCGTTTTCCGACCGGTAATTGACCCAATTGGGACCATAGGTATCCAGGTAGCGCTGGAAGCCCTCCCGGTAAATGTATTCCTCACCGATAACCTTCCATTTCTCTCCCTCGGCCAGGGTGTTGTGATCAGACAAGGCTACAAAGCGATAGCCGTTGCTTTTGTACCATTCCATGATCATCTCCGGGAAATCATCGCCATCGCTCCAGTAAGAATGCGTATGAAGATTTCCTTTGTACCATTTTTTGTCGGTAGCTGCCTCCGAAGACAAGGAGTCGGAGGAAGAACATCCAGCCCCCATTAGCAAAATCCCTCCCAGAACCACAACCAGATTTACATTTTTTTGGGAAGTCATCAGAATTTTCATTTTCCTACCCTGTGTGCTGAAGTTCTAATAACGCCAGGAGGTCAGGTCGGCCCCCTGAGGTGCCCGGGATTTGACCTCCTCGGCCCATCTCGGGATAAACATACGATTATATCGGAGCCTGGAGATATGGTTGGGTTGGCTGTGGTCGCCGTTCCAGCAATGCTCGGCCCGGTCACCGTAATCTATCTCTCCATGGTAATAGGGAGCGCTGGTCTCTTCCAGCATTTCTTCCATCAGGTAAACCGCATTGTTGAGATAGTAGTTATCCATATCTCCGCAGTAAATGTGGATCTTGCCCTCCAATTGAGGGCCTATTTCGGACCAATCCCGCTTCAGGATATAAGCCAGATCGTAGTTTTCCCGCCAAAACGCAGCTACTTCCGGATTGATTTCACCCGTTTTTTTATCCCAGAGCCGCCTGGGATACCCGTCTTCACCTACGGGAGAATACACGGCCTCCCAGATATCCCACTGCTGGCCGGATCGGCCTTTGGTGCCCAGGGCGAGCTCGCGCTGGTTCATCTGCCGCAAGGTGGAGGAAATGTGCCCCAGAGAATCCCGACGGCCCGGCCGTTCCAACGGCTTGAAGTCGCTTTCGTAGAAATAGGCGTTCTTGTCCTCGTAGATGTTCACCAGGCAATAGGCCCTGAAATCGATCGGGTCCGGGCAGGCCGCATAGCAGCCGTTGTATTCCTCCGGATACATCACCTGCACGGCGAGGGCTTCCCAGCCGCCGGTGGAGCCCCCGTAGGTAAATCGGGCCCAGCCTTCTCCGATGCCCCGAAACTTTTCTTCGATGTAGGGGATCAATTCGTAGGTGATGGCGTCGCCGTAGGGACCGTTGTTCTCAGAGTTTACGGCATAGGAATCATCATAGTAGGGGGTAGGATGCTGGATCTCGATGGCGATCACCCGGGGAAAGTCGGGCCCCGTCCACAGCTTGTAAAAATCGTAAGCCTCCTGCTGCACTATGTGGTTGTAACAATCCACGCCAAAGCGGGCGCTGGACTCGCAGGGGGCGTCCAGATCCGGCGGCTCGGTACGCCAACCGCCGAAATCACCCGGGAAATGGCCGTGAAAAATGGCCAGCGGATAATTGGCCTCCGGATGTTCGTCAAAGCCCTCGGGCAAAAGCACATGCGCACCCAGGTACATATCCCGCCCCCAGAACTCGCTGAGCAATTCGCTTCTCAGTTTGATATGCTTCACATATTTGGTATCCTCTGGCTGTGGGATCGGAGGAATTTCCTGGTCCAGGGAGATCCGAACCAGGCTGCCCGGACCCACCTCCATTTTGGTGGGTGTGCTGTACAGGTTGCCCGGTTTACGATTCCATTGCTGCCCCTCACCGCGGTCCATGGGAAGCAGTACGGTATGGCCGTCACCCCGCTCGAAGGTGTCGTAGATGTTGAGCAGAGCCTGGACGAAGTATTCGCCTTCGGGAAGAGATTCGAGATCTTCGAAGGGATAACCATACGCTTCTGGATCAAAGGTCCATTCCTGACCCGATTGCCAGGCTTCCACGTCTATGCCGAAAACGATCTGTGTGTCGTGCCCGTCCCGGATCTGAAAACGGGGCTCGGCCGTACTGTCCCGGCTGAGGAGGATCAGCAGGCGGCCGTCGAGAGCTCGGTCTCCGCGGTGCGTCAATACGAATTGGGGAACCTGGGCCAGCAAACGGCAGGGCTGGATCAACAGCATACCGATCAGAAGGAAAAGCAAAAGGGTACGAGTGGGCATAATCAATGGATCTTGGTGCATACTGGAAAAAAATTTACAAAACCTCCACCGGATGAAGGGCCTTTCGGCCTGTGCCATCCCGGATCTGATGCCGGCAGCTGGTTCCGGGGGCCACGACCACCTGCTCCGGGCGGGCATTGCGCACGGCCGGAAAAAGGACCAGCTCGCCGATCTTCATGCTGAGCTCGTAATGCTCTTTTTCATAGCCGAAAGAACCCGCCATCCCGCAGCAGCCGCTCGGAATTACCTCCACGTGGTTTTGCTCCGGCAAACTGAGCAACTCGACCAAAGCCTCGAAATCCGCCAGGGCCTTCTGGTGGCAATGGCCATGCAGCAATATATGCTTCGGGGCCCCGGGGAAATCCTGAGGCCCGATCCGGCCGGCGCGCAGCTCACGGATCAGAAATTCTTCGATCAGCAGGGCATGCTGAGAAAGCTCCCGGGCCTTCTCTTGCCACTCGCCCCGGAGCAAGCGGGGGAATTCATCCCGAAACCCCAAAAGGGCGGATGGCTCGATGCCCAAAAGCGGCCGGTCTTCCCGGGCCAACAGATGAAATTGGGTCACATTTTGCTCCGCCAGATTACGGGCTTCCTTCAAAAAACCTTTCGAAATATGGGCGCGGCCGCTGAACGGAGCCTCCGGCATCCGGACCTCGTAGCCCAGGCGCCGCAGCAGGGCCACGGCTTGCATGCCGATTCGAGCCTCCCCGAAGCGGACGAACTCGTCGGCATACAGGATCACCTCCCCTTTCACGGGTTCGGATGCTTTTCCCTTGATGCCCTTTTTCCTCCACCATTTCAATAATTCGGGACGGGAAAGCTTCGGCAGGGAACGCTCGGGAGCAATATTCAGGAAGCGTTTGTTCCAGAAGCCAAAGGGGAATTGCCCCAGAAAGAAATTGGTCAGCCCGGGAAAGCGGGATCCGGTTTTCTGTATTTGCCCGATGGAAGCGAAAACCCGATCCCGCAGATCGGGCTGAAACAGTTGATATTGTTGGTATTGCCATTCGGCTTTCAAGGCAGCCATATCTACGCTCGAAGGGCATTCCGAGGCACAGGCCTTGCAACTCAGGCACAGATCGAGCACTTCGCCCAATTCCTGGCGATGAAAACTGCCGGCATCCTGATTAAAGCTCAGGTATTCCCGAAGAGCATTGGCTCGCGCGCGGGTGGTGTCTTTCTCCTGTCGGGTGGCGTGGTAGCTCGGGCACATCGTGCCGCCCGCCGAGGGGAGCTTTCGGCAATCGCCGCTTCCGTTGCATTTCTCAGCCAACCGGAGCAGACCACCTTCCGGAGAGAAATCCAGGGCCGTATCCAACTCCCGGGTAATCTGGCCCGCCCGGTATCGGAGAGAAACGCCCATCGGGGGGGCCTCAACGATCTTCCCCGGGTTCAGGATCCCATTGGGGTCCCAGGTCTGCTTGATTTCCCGCAGCAGCTCGTAGTTTTCCTTTCCCAACATCAGGGGGATGAACTCCGCTCGCACGCGGCCATCGCCGTGTTCGCCGCTCAGCGATCCCCTGTATTTTTTGACCAGGGCTGCCGATGCCTGGCTGATATCCTGTAACTGCTTTTGCCCCTCGGCCGTTTTCAAATTTAAAATGGGCCGGAGGTGAAGTTCTCCTGCGCCGGCATGGGCATAGTAAACCGCTTGCTGGCCGAAGGACTGCATCAACCCTTCAAACTCGGCTATGTAAGCGGGCAGGTCATTCAGCGAGACGGCCGTATCCTCGATGCAGGCCACCGGTTTGGCGTCCCCTTCTAGATTGGAAAGCAAACCCAGACCCGCCTTGCGCAGGTCCCAAACTCGTTTGGAACCCGGAGAAGGGATCATGGGATAGGCATAGCCCAGGTTTTCTTTTACCAGGGTTTCCATCAAGGCCCTGGCCTTGAATTCGGCTTCGCTCGGGTTTTTCCCCTTGAACTCGACCATTAGGATCGCCGCCGGATCTCCTTCCAGGAAGAAGCGGTTCCTTTCCTGCTCCCGATTGGATCGGGTACAATCCAGAATTACCTTATCCATCAACTCGCAAGAGGAAGGGCGGTGCTTCATTGCCAACAGAGTGGCTTCCAGCGCAGCGGCCACCGAATCAAAATGGGCGGCCAATACCACGTTATGTGGAGGAGGAAGCGGATCCAGATGAAGCTTAACTTCGGTGACCAGCGCCAGCGTCCCTTCCGAACCGCACAGGATCGTACAGGCATTGAAGGGCTTCCCGGCAGGGTCGAAGGGTTGCTGACGAAGCAACAGGTCCAGAGCGTAGCCTGTATTCCTTCTGGCCACCTCCGGTCGGGGAAAATGATCCCGGATGGCTTGTTGGCGGACAGGATCCGATAGGCGGCTGCGCAGATGCCGGTATATCTCTCCCTCCAGTCCCTCCAAGCCGCACTTCTCCTCAAATTCGTCGGGGCTCAGAGAACGAAAGATGGTCTCAGTTCCGTCGCTCAGGAGAACCCGGGCTTCCAGCAGATGGTCCCGGGTTGTCCCGTATTCGATCGAGGTGCTGCCGCAGGAATTGTTTCCGATCATACCCCCGAGAGTTGCCCGGTTGGAGGTGGAAGTATTGGGACCGAAATAGAGCCCGAAAGATTGGAGGTAGCGGTTGAGCTCATCCCGGATCACACCCGGCTGAACACGTACCCACTGTTCTTCTTGGTTGACCTCCAGAATACCCGAAAAGGCATTGGAAATATCCACCACCAAGCCGTTTCCCACACATTGCCCGGCCAGTGAGGTCCCGGAGGCTCTCGGAATCAGAGGCATTTTGTTTTGGTGGGCGAAGCGGACCAGGATGCCCAGGTCCTCCGAATCTGCCGGCAGGGCAACCGCCAGGGGAATCTCCCGATAGATAGAAGCGTCGGTGGCATAGATCCGTCGGCTCAGGTCGTCCTGCAGCAATTCACCTTTTAATTGGCGAGCGAGTTCTGAAAGGGCCGGGGGAGTTGGCATGCAAAAGAGGTTTCCCCTGAATATAGGAAGGAAAGTCAGGAATCCGGCTGAGGAGCATTCCGGTTTTTTCGTTCCTCTTGCTTTCGCATCCGTTTTTCTTTTCGGATCCAGCGTTTTCTCACCTTGAAGGGGGTACCCTCCTCAAAATGGGTCTCAAATTGATCGGGCACAAAGTACTGGACTGGCAGATCGTATAAAACCGCATCCAATACCGGATCTTCCCCTTTTTCATACCCCTGCTCCAGATGGTGACCGAAAAATATACCCATGGTGCTCCAGTAACGCGCCGTCAGACCCCCGCGGAGTTCCTTGATAACGTGATAAATAGGCGTATCCAGCTCGTTTTCGACCATTTTGATCAAAATCATGCCCTGGGTGCGCGACATTTTTTTGAGCGGATCCGTGAATTCATCTTTCAATTCCTGGTGCAAGGCACGAATGTATTTTTTGCGATGACGGCGCACCATGTCGTGCGTGACCACGTCAATCTCCCGGTAAATCCGGATGGCCTTCAGCGCATAGGGATACACTTTCAGGGCATAGCGCTTGTATTTTCGGTAGCGGCTCATATCATCCGGGTCGTCAAAAAGGCGAGGCGCGCTCACGGTGATATCCCTCAACTGAGCCAAAAGAAGGGTATCGCCGTTTTCGTCGACCCGATAGGGTAGATAATGACCGTCGATGCTGACATACCCATCGCGTTGCCCCATCCCCAGCAGAGGAAGAAGCGCAGCCATAAGAAGGATAATGCAGCGGGTGATCATGAAGAGATGCAATTTATTCTACAGCCTAGAACGCAAAGATCGAGGAAAAAATCCCTCGAAAGCGTAAAAATAGCGTTAAAGGAAATCAGGTTCAGGATTCCGACAAAACGGCGGTACGGGCCACTCGCATAGGTATGCCGATACACTTTTTTTCCATGTACTGCATCATGCGATCGATGAGTTCCTGGGTAGAGGGATCGAGGTCATCCATTTCCTTGCGGAAGACTTCCGACATGGCTTTTTCCCGAACCGACTTGATCTGCTCGGGCACCTGCCGCATGGCGATTTCCATTCGCCTCTGTTGCAAAACGGCCGGGAATCCATTTAACAGGCCTTCCAATTGTTTACGGGCTATCTGCACCTCTTGTTCACGAAAAGCCAGGTTTTCTTTGGCCAGATGGCGCAGACCCTCGATCTCGGTGTAGTGGACGGGGAACTGGTCGATCACCTCCGGAGAGACGTTGTGCGGCACACTCAGATCAATGAGTACTTTTCGGCGGGTATCCCCTTTTACCAGCGAAGCATAGAGCTCGGGCGTGATAACCGATTTTCGGGACCCGGTACAGACGATCATGCAATCGAAACCTTCCCCATACTCGGAAAGCTGCTTTAGGGAGAAGGCCTCGCCTCCTACATAGGCGGCCAGCTGTCTGGCCCGACTGAGCGTCCTGTTGAAGACCTTTACATTCTCAAATCCATACTTGAGCAGGAATTTACCGACCAGGCTGTTGGTTTGACCGGCACCTACCAGGAGGATGCGAGCGTTTTTTTCGAGTGGCTGGCGCATCATTTGCTGCATGGCCAGGGAAACGACCGATATGGGTTTCTCACCGATCCTTGTTGTGGAATAGATCTCTTTGGCGGCCAGTTGCGCTTGCTGGAAGGCGAGCTGTATCCAGGGGCCGGTCAGCCCCCAGTCGCGGCACTGTTCGAAGGCTTCGCGAAGCTGGCGAAGGATTTCGCGCTCTCCCACGACCAGAGAATCCATTGAGGCGGCCACTTCATACAAGTGCAAAAGGGCATCGAGTCCTTCCAGCATGAAAAGAGAATCTTCCAGCTTATCCAGTTCTTCTTGGCCCAGATCGGGATTGATCTGCCCGAAAAAAGCCCGGGCGAAGGAAATATCCAGGGATTCTTCCGAAAGGAAAAAAAACAGAACCCGGTTGCAGGTAGCCAGGTAGAGCAATTCCGGAAGTTGGAATTCTTCTTTGAGTTGCTGTAAATTTTCAGCTTGGGGATCACCCACGACGAAATGAGCCAATCTTTTTAGATTGACCCTTTTATGCGTTACGCTTAAGACTTTAAACTTTTGAAGCATACCTTTTTCAATACTGGCAAAAATAAAATCCAGCCTTCGCTTGGATGTCATTGATCTGTAAATCAGTGTTCAACAAAGTCTGAAAGTTATGAAAAACAACCCTGGGCTTACTTGATGCGCTTTTCCCGGGAAGCGTTGATAAATAAGGTATTCCCGAGATTTTCATAACCCTCAAACACAGCCCTTCCCGAATGCCGCACCGCCTCGTCCCGCAATCCGAGAATGGTCAGGTCTGCATCCCCGGATTTCTGGGCTATGATGGCCCGCAGATCGACATCCGTTTTGAGAGGCAATACTTCAATGTTATTATATGAGATGGGAAGTTTTCCTTCTTCTACCAGCCGGAAGAGTTTATCCTTCTCTTTTTCGAGTGTCTCTTCCTGGAAAATCGCAAATATCTTAATGTGGCCCGAATTCCAATCCCGGTGCCCAAGAATGATGTAGGCCATCAGGATCATCAGGTTGGCATTCTCGAAATCACTCGGGGTGATCCAAACGTGAATGCTGTTCTGCAGCCCAAAACCGCGTTCGCAGGTACCGAGTATGGCCACGTCGAAGTCTACAGACCGGATCAGTTTAAAGTTGTCCACGATATCTTCCAGATTGACGGGATCCTGTTTGGAAAAATCGAGTAGGAGGAGATTGTTTTCGGATCCGGAAATCCCCGGAAGCTGGATCACCTGCGCAATAGCTGAGGTGTAGGAGGGGCTGATCAGCGTATCGATGTAAACGTTGCTGTTGCTGTCTTCTGCCATCCGGATGAGGCGATCCTTGGCCATTTTAGACTCCTTATGCGTGCTTTTCGAAAGATAGCCGTTGATCTTGTGTATGTAGGTCCCGAACCCATAACGCTGGCTGATCCAGCGGAGCAGATGGAAAGCGGAAAGCCGGTTGAAGGAATGTTCGGAAATACAAACCGTTGAAGGCCTCCAGCTGATGATCTGTTCTTTTTCTGCTTTTTGTAAATAAACCTGGAGTTGGTGGCTAAACTGGAACATGACCCCCTGAAAAATGGCCGCCAGGTTCTTTTTCTCCGGATTGGTATAGGCCACGATCAGATAGAAGATCACCATCAAAAGCAGGGAAAGGAAGGCGTAAACGGGATTCATGAAGAACATTAGCACAAAACAGGCGATGGCGCCGAAAAGGGAAATGTACCAGCGGGACCGGAAGCTGGGCCGGTAGGAAGGGTCTGCTGCAAAGTGGTTCAGAAAAGAGATCAGGCACAGGGTGCCGTAGGCTACCATGAAGAACATGGATATGAGTCCGGCTACGAAATCCAACTCGCCCAACAGGATAAAGAACAGGCCGAGCAAGATCGTTGTGACCGTCGCATTGTAGGGTTCTGAGTTCTTTCCTCTTCCCTGGGCCAGCCATAGGTTGATCCGCCGAAAAGGCAGTACCCGGTCTTTGGCAATGGCCTGCAACGTGCGGGGAGCTACCAGCAGCGAACCCAATGCGGAGGAAATGGTAGCTGCTGCCAGGCCGACCGGGATGATGATCCAACCTTGCCAGGCTATATCCGCCATCACCAGCTGGTCCACATTGACCAGATCCAAGGGACTCGCCGACTGGCTGAGTTTGAAGGCAATGAAGAAGTAAACGACCATACCCGACAGGGTTGCAGCCAGGGTACCCAGGGGAATGGAACGGCTGGGATTTCGAAGGTCACCCGACAGCCCGACGCCTGCGGTCATGCCGGTGAAGGCGGGAAAAATGATGGCAAAGACCAGAAAGAACCCGACCGGCATTCCCTGCTCTTCCGGTTGGGGTTCTTCGGCGCGGATGGTACTCCCTTCGCTGGTCCGGCCCAGATCAATGGTGGCATCCGGCTGGTAGTTGGCAATGGTTTCGAGGGGGTCCAGCGTGTGCGTTTCGCTGTATTCGGTCTGCCCGATAAAAAAAGCGGCCAACGAAAGAAAAAGCGTAAAAACAACGATGTACAAGGCCTTTACCCCAAGGTCAGCGCCTTTCAGAAGGACAATGGCGGTCAGCACAAACAGGGCGGGTACGCTGACGGTCTGTTTCCGGGAAAGCAAAAGACCCAGCCAATCCTGCAGATCGTATTGGCTGGTCAGCCAGGCAAAGAGCCCCGTAAAGGCCTCGGCAAAGGCCATGATGTAAAAGGCGACGCTGATCGCCTGCGAAAAGTAGAGCGTGATGCCGATCGCTGTGCCGATCACCAGGCCAAAAGAGCGGGAGATAATATAATATTCGCCCCCGCCCTCTACTTTTTGATTGGTGGCAATTTCGGCTATGGCCATGGCCGTCGGGATCGTGACCAGGTGCCCGATCAGGATGATGGCGATCGTACCCAACAATCCGATCTGCCCGACAGCCCAGCCGAAACGGAGGAACATGATAGCCCCCAGAATGGTGGATATGGCGGTAAAAAAAACCGGGGCCGTTCCAAACTTTTTCGCACCAATGGAAGTGGACATGTGGCAGATGATAAAGGCCGGGCAGGAAGTTAGAAAATGTAAGCCGCTTTCTTTGCCATTTCCCCGGCTTTAACCCATAAACTTTAGAGCCCGCCAAACCCTCAACTCTAAACTCTATCCTATCTTTGCCCTCTCCAAAACCAAAAGCACTTCCTGATGTACCGTACGCATACTTGTGGGGAACTCCGTATATCTGATGTTGGAAAACTGGTGAAGTTGGCCGGATGGGTACAGATCAGCCGGGATCTGGGCGGACTGACCTTTGTGGACCTGCGCGATCGGTAAGGCATCACCCAACTGGGCTTTAATAGGGATACCGATCCGGATCTATGCCAGGAGGCCCGGAAGCTCGGTCGCGAATGGGTAATCAGCGTATCCGGACAGGTCCGGGAGCGGAGCAACAAAAACCCGAACCGGCCTACCGGCGAGGTGGAAATCGTAGTCTCCGGGCTGGAAGTGCTCAACGCCTCCGAGGTACCTCCTTTTACCATTGAAGACGAGACGGACGGAGGGGACGACCTTCGCATGCGGTACCGGTACCTGGATATCCGGCGGAAACCCGTACAACAAAACCTGATCTTCCGAAGTAAGCTGGCGCTGGCCACCCGAGAATACCTGGCCGGTCAGCAGTTTGTTGAGATCGAAACGCCCTTTCTGATCAAGAGCACGCCGGAGGGCGCCCGGGATTTTATCGTACCCAGCCGTATGAACCCCGGCCAGTTCTATGCTCTGCCCCAATCCCCCCAGACCTTCAAGCAGATCCTTATGGTGGCGGGCATGGATCGTTATTTTCAGTTGGTCAAATGTTTTCGGGATGAGGATCTCCGCGCCGACCGGCAGCCGGAGTTCACCCAGATCGATTGCGAAATGGCCTTCGTCACCCAGGAAGAAGTCCTCAGCACCTTTGAGGGGCTCACCCGGCACCTGTTCTCCTCCCTTTTGGACATCGATCTGCCCGAATTTCCGCGTATGTCTTACGACGAGGCCATGCGCCTGTATGGGTCCGACAAGCCGGATCTCCGGTTCGGGATGCCATTTGCAGAGCTCAATGAATTGGCCCAGGGCAAAGGCTTTGGGGTTTTTGATCAAGCCGAGCTGGTGGCCGGCATCTGCGCTCCCGGGCAGGCCGAAATGACGCGCAAACAGATCGATCAGCTCACCGACTGGGTCAAACGCCCCCAGATCGGAGCCAAAGGCCTGGTCTATGTGAAGTGCAATCCGGATGGAAGCTTCAAGTCTTCGGTCGATAAATTCTTTTCGCAGGAGGACCTGCGATCGTGGGCCCGATCCGCAAATGCGCAACCCGGCGATCTGCTCCTGATCCTGGCCGGCGAAAAGGATTCGACCCGCAAACAACTGGGAGAACTCCGGCTGGAAATGGGCAGGCGACTCGACCTGATGGACCCGAAAGTGTTCAAACCCCTTTGGGTACTGGACTTCCCGCTCCTGGAATGGGATGAGGACACCCAGCGGTTCTACGCCATGCACCATCCTTTCACCTCGCCCAAAGCCGGAGACGTGGAAAAAATGGCCTCTCCGGACCGGGAGGTGCTCAAGGGGTTGCGCGCCGACGCCTATGACCTGGTGATCAACGGAGCGGAGATCGGGGGCGGTTCCATCCGGATCTTCGACCGGGGGCTGCAATCCAAGAACTTCGAATTGCTGGGCTTTAGTCCGGAAGAGGCCGAAGCCCAGTTCGGTTTTCTCCTGGGCGCTTTTGAGTACGGCGCTCCTCCCCATGGCGGAATTGCCTTTGGCTTTGACCGGTTGTGTGCCGTTATGAGCGGTCAGACCTCCATCCGGGATTTCATCGCTTTCCCCAAAAATAACCAGGGGAGAGACATGATGATCGATGCGCCGGCAGCCGTTCATCCCGACCAGTTGGACGAATTATCCCTGTCTCTAAATCCCCGGAATGAGGCCTGAGGGCGCACCCCTGTTCAAACCCCATCTTCATGGGATAGGCCGGGAAAAGTGGGAGATCCCGTTTTTTGCTTGATATTTTTGGCTATATTTGTAGCCTATCACAACCACAGTCACGTACGACTGATATTCCAACCCATTTTCGAGAGGCAATAAGCAGGAGTCGTCTGCCCTGTCCTCAGTTTCGTTAGGCTATCCATACATCATTCCCGTAGCTATTCCATTCCCGTCACCTTGTGGCTGGGGTTCATCTTTATTTTTAAATGCCAAAAAACGGAATCATTATGGCAAAGCCCATGAACACTGAACAAAATTATCCTACAGTTGCCCCCTGGAGAGAACGCGTTGAGAACTACCTCCGGGAAAATTACCACGATACCTCTTTGAGTATCGGCAAAATGGCTTATGCTTCCTTTGTCAGCGAGCGCCAGCTGTATCGTCTGATCAAGGAAGAAATGGGTCAAACCCCGGGAGAATTCGTAAGAGCTTACCGCCTTGAGCAGGCGAAAAACTTCTTCCTTCACCCGGGATTTGGGGACGGTC